>DAOUDG010000032.1:0-30057 GCA_034431435.1 Anaerolineae bacterium
GGCGTGGGTCGAACAGGTCGCGCAGGGCGTCGCCCAGCAGGTTGAAGCCCAGCACGGCGAGCATAATCGCCAGGCCGGGGAACACCGCCATCCACGGGTTGAACTCCAGCAGGCGGCGGCTCTCGTTGAGCATGTTGCCCCACGATGGCTCCGGCAACTGCGTCCCCAAGCCCACGAAGCTCAGCGCCGCCTCGGTCAGAATCGCCCACGACAGGGCCAGCGTTACCTGCACGATGACCGGCGCGGTGATGTTGGGCAGGATGTGGCCGCCTAGCAGGCGCGGCGTCCCCACGCCCACCGCGTGCGCCGCCGTCACGTACTCTGTTTCCTTCACCGACAGGACCGGCCCGCGCGTCACACGGGCGAAGATAGGGATATAGACGATAGCGATGGCGATGCTCGTCTTCGCCCAGCCCGTGCCCAGCGCGGCCACGATGCCCAACGCCAGCAGAATCGACGGGAAAGCGAAGATGATATCCATGCCGCGCATGGTGAGATGGTCGGCCCAGCCGCCCCAGTAACCGGAGATGAGACCCAGGACGACGCCGACGACGGCCGCCAGCGCCACGGCCAGCAGCGCCACCCGCAGCGACGTGTTCGCCCCGCGCATGACGCGGCTCAGGATGTCGCGGCCCTGGTCGTCCGTCCCCATCCAGTACTGTGCGCTCGGTCCTTGCAGGCGGTCACGCGGGTGGGTCTCCAAATACGGGTACGGGGTCCAGACCATCGATACCAGGGCTGTCACCAGGAACAGGCCGACCAGCAGCAGGCCGATGAGACCCGCCTGGTTGCGGACGAGGCGGCTCCAGAAGCTGGGTTGCTTTGGGAGAGTGTCAAGAGGCGAGGCTACTACCGCCGGCAGACTGGCGCTGGCCGGGGCGAGGCGTGTGTCGGGGGCGGTCATTGGTAGCGAATCCGCGGATCGACGCGCCGGTAGAGCAGGTCGGCCGCCAGGTTGATGAGCACAAAGTTCACCGCGATGAATAGAATCGTTCCCTGCACCACGGCGTAGTCGCGGTTGGAGATGCCCGTCAACACCAGTCGCCCAATGCCCGGCAGAGCAAACACCTCCTCGACGATGAACGCGCCGCCGAGCAAGTAGCCCAACTGCACGCCCACAATGGTGATGACAGGGATGAGGGCGTTCTTCAGGCCGTGCCCGTTGATGACGCTTCCCTCCCGCAGCCCCTTGCCGCGCGCCGTGCGGATGTAGTCCTGCCCCAGCACCTCCAGCATCGACGAGCGCGTCGTGCGCATCACCGACGCCGCCATCGCCAGCCCCAGCACCAGGGCCGGGAAGATGAGTTGCTTGAGGTTCTCGACCGGGTTGACCCAGATATCGACGTATGCGCCGGAGTTGGGCAGCCAGCCGAAACCAAGCGACAGTACGAGGATGACCAGCGTCGCTACCCAGAAGTTCGGCATGGCGAGGCCGACCAGGGCGAAGGTTCGTCCGGCCAGGTCCACCGCCGAGTCTGGCCGCGTCGCCGATAGAATGCCGACCGGCACGCCGACCAGCAGGGCAAAGAAGCCCGCCATGAGCGTTAGTTGCAGCGTGAGCGGGAAGCGGGTGAGAATCTCCTTCAGCACTGGCTGGCCGGAGCGCACGGAGTAGCCGAAATCGCCGCGCAGGATGGATGTCAGCCAGATGAAGTACTGCTCGTAGAGGGGCTTGTCCACGCCGAAGTAGCGGCGCAGGGCGGCCGCCTGTTCCTCGGTCAACTGAAATTGGGTGCCTATCTGCGCGTTGATGACATCGCCGGGGATCAGGTGGATAACCAGGAAGACCACCACACTGACCCCCAGCAGGGTCGGTATCAACGCCAGAAGCCGTTCGACGAGATAGCGAGTCATGCGGGGGAACCGTTGAGCGTGGAGTGTGGAGCGACCGAGTCATTCGCTCCACACCCTACGCTCTACGCCTTACTTATCCAGCCACGTCTCGCGCAGATACTGGATGGAGCCGTTGGGCATTGGCGTGAAGCCCTTGACGTACTGCTGCATCGGCCGGTATTCGTAGCCGACGTACGTCCACGCCCACGGGGCCAGGTCCATAATCTTCTTCTGGACCTGGGTGTAGATCTCCTTGCGCTTCTCCGGCTCGAAGGTGGCGCGGCCCTGGTCCAGTAGCTTGTCCAACTCAGGGTCCTTGACGCCGCCGTGGACCTTCTGCAGGTTACCGGTGCTGTGCCAGTAGCGATACAGCATCACGTCGGGGTCCGGGTTACCGCCGTTGAGACCCACCCAGGCGTCCATGTCACCGTCGAGCCAGCGCTTGACATAGTTCGCCAGTTCCAGGCTCTCAATCTCGGCGTTGATGCCGATCTTCTTGAGCTGTGCCTGGATGGCCTGCGCCTCGGCGGCGGCGGTGGGCGGCTCATCCTGGGCGATCATGATCTTGAAGTTGATATCCTTCGCGCCCGCCTCGGCCAGGAGCGCCTTGGCCTTCTCCACATCCTGCTTGCCGCACGTGCCCTCGCCGGGTGGGAGCGCGTAGTAGGGCTGGGTCAGCGGGCCGGTGGTCACGCCTTCACCCAGCGACGCCACGTCGATGAGTTCCTGGCGGTTGATGGCGCACACGATGGCCTGGCGCACCTTGACGTTGTCGAAGGGCGGGCGTGAGGCGTTGAGGCCGAAGACGTGATAGGCGATGGACGGCGTGCGGACTGTGTTGAGGTCCTTGCTGCTCGCCGCCAGCAGGCCCACCTTGGGGTCGTTGATGAGCGCCCAGTCGATGTTCTTGGCGCGCAGGCCCGCCAGGATGGTCGCCTCATCGGGGATGATGCGAATCTCAATCTTGTCGAGCGCGGGCTGGCCGGGGATGAAGAAGTCCTTGTTCGCCGCCAGCGTCATCGAGTTGTCGGGCGTCCACTTCTCTAGCTTGAACGGCCCGGTACCGACGACAGGCTCCTTGTTGGGGTCGGCCGCCGTGGCCGCCTTGCGGTTGAGGATGGAAGCGTTCATCGTCGTCATGCTGGCGAGGATGGAGGCGTTGGGCTTCTTGAGCTTGAAGACGACCGTGTTGGGGTCGGGCGTCGTGATCGTGTCGATATCGGTGAAGTTGGAGCGCGCCGCCGCCCCCGTGTCGGGGTTGAGGATACGCTCGAAGGTGAACTTCACGTCGTCGGACGTCAGCGTCTCGCCGTTGTGGAACTTGACGTTGGGGCGCAGCTTGAAGGTGACGGTCATCCCGTCGGGCGATACCGTCCACGACTCGGCCAGGGACGGCACGACCTTGAGGTCCTTGTCCAGGCCGACCAGGGTGTTGTAGACGAGGTCGAAGAAGCGGAAGGACGAGAAGGCGGTCTGCTTGTGGGGGTCGAGGCCCTTGGAGTCGGCCGCGCGGGCAATGACCAGCGTGCCGCCCTTCTTGGGCGCGGCGGTGGGGGCGGGAGTAGCCGTCACCACCTGCTGGACCACCTTTTCGACCACCTTCTCTACCGGCTTCTCGACCACCACCGTCTGGACGATGGCGGCCGCCGTGGCGGCGGGAGCCGGGGCAGGCGCGGCGGCTTGCTGACAGCCGGCGAGGGCCAGCACCAGCGCGGCCACCAGCGCGGCGACGAGAATTAAGGTGCGACGTTGCATAGGGCGCTCCTCCTTGGAGTATCACAGTTGGGCCAACCGGGCGTAGCCCCGATGATAAGCCAGATGTCTATACAGGTCAAGCAGTGAAACGTGAAACGTGATGCGTGAGAAGAGGCGTTCTTCTCCTGGTCACGCATCATGCATCATACATCATCTGTTGCTCGCTCTTGCAATGTGTTGCTCTTTATGGTATCATGGGGAACACCGAGCAACGCCGGCCGCCCCTGGGAGGATGGAATGTTGCGCCCGTTTGCTACGCCCCGCCCGGTCGGGTCACGCCGCGCCGCGCGCCCCCTCACTGTCTTGCTCACCGCCCTCGTTATTGCCGTGCTGGCCGCACTGGTCTTGCCGCGCCCGGCTGCGCCCAGCGCCCTGGAGCGAGACACCCTCATCGCGCCTCAAGCCGCGCCCGCTCCCATCGAGGAGCAGGCGCCGGTCCTCATCGCTGTGCCGACCCTCAACGTGAACCTGCGTGTCGGTCCCTCCACGGCCACCGCCCGCCGCCGCGTCGTCGTCTCCGGCGAGCCGCTGGTGGTCGTCGACCAATCGCGGCAGGGATGGGTGCGCGTCCGCACCGTCGAGGGTCTGGACGGTTGGGTCGCCAGCCAGTACGTCACCTACAGCTACCAGGCCACCGCGCCCACCGTCGCGTCGGTGCAGGCCGCCTTCGCCCAGGGCAAGCCCACCGCCGCGCTGGCGGCCCAGCCTGTCGCCGCTGTCCAGCCGCAAGCCGGGCCGCCCGCGCCGCAAACTCAGGCGGCCGCCGCCCCCGCCTCGTCGGTCCCCGCTGCCCCGCCCCAGTCCGCCATTCCCACGCAGAGCAGTGGCATCACCGGTATTGGCGACTCCATCATGCTCGGCTCGGCGGGCTATCTGCGCAACGCCATCGGCGCGATGGGTGTCAACGCCGTGGTCGGTCGCCAGGCCGACGGGGCCATCGACGCCCTACGCTATCAGTTGAACCAGGGCCAGCTCGGTGGGATAGTGCTCATCCACATTGGCACCAACGGCTACGTCAGCGGCCAGCAGTTCGATACCATGATGGGCCTGGTCGGTCAGCGGCGCGTCGTCTTCGTCAACATCCGCGTCCCTCGCGCCTGGGAGGGGCCGAACAACGGCCTCCTCGCCACGAAGGTCCGCCAGTACCCCAACGCCAGCCTGGTCGACTGGTACAGCGTCGCCGTCCACCGTCCCGACTTCTTCGCCCCCGACGGCGTCCACCTCAGCGCGGCGGGCATGCAGGCCTACGCCGCCACCATCGCCGCTCGCCTGCGCTAGCAGCGTTATCAGCCGTAGCAACAACCAGGGCGTCCCGCGTGGGACGCCCTGATTCCTGATCCCGCAGCGCTGCCGTGGCATCTCTCACCCCCAGCCACCCAGCGCGCTATCCATCCGTCACCGCCCTTGCGCCGGGCAATCCTCCAGCACCACCTCGCAGTCCAGGTATGGATCACCGGCCGTCACCCGTGTCGTCTCCCACATGACCCACTGCGAGCCGTCCCAGGTGCGAACGTACTTCTTGTTGTCGCGAATGCCCGCCCAGTACCCGTAGCAACTCAGCTCGCGTTCCTCCACGGTGATGTCGGCGCGCAGGTACGTCTTCTGCTTGCCGACCTTGCCGCAGGGGACCTCGAAAGTTGGCGGCTGACATTGGAGCTGCTTGCCAATCGCCTCGGCCCAACTCACAGCCACGCCGAACGCCTCCGCCACCTGGCCGCTCAGCTCCACCGTCCACTGTTTCTCCACCGTCACCGTCTGAGAGTTGCAGGTGACTGGTTTCTGGCAGCGCGGGTCACAATTCGGGCAGGCCAGATCAGGCGGGAGGTACTTCTTGGCGCCCTCCTTCACCCGACGGCGTGGGTTCTCGTCAGGCCGCGGCGCCGAGGGTTTGCAGAACACCTCCCGCTGCCAGACCGTGCCATCCCCCGTATCCGGAGGCGGGAGATTGCCCGCCCCTGGGTCCCTAAACGTGGGCGCGCGCCACGTGCCTTCTGTGAATAAGTCGCTCATGACATGCCTCCTTCCAGTGCGCCAACTACTCATCACCCGAAGGGCCACGTCCACTAGCCAGGTCGTGCGACCATTATACGCCATACGATACACATTGTCAATGGGTGGCGCTGCGGTTGCGCAGCCACCCGCGCTTGGGGAGGCAGAGAACAACCTACATTGGCGTATCTCCCCGAACACAACCTTGTAGCCCGGCTCGGTCGGCGGCTGGGCCGACAGGCCGACGCGCGGCCCGTCCAGCGACTGGGGCCGCGCGCCTGCTCGTGTCGGAGTTATGGGTCGTCAATGCGTCGCGGGTCCAGCCATCAGGTACTCATGGAGCGCTACGGCATCGTTGTGCTCGGTCTCCCGCGCGCCGTAGAGCAGGGTCACGCGCCCCTGGCGCGCCTTCTCCAGCAGCATGTCGATATCCGCTTGATGCTGACCCAACTCCTGGAAGTAGCGTGCGCGAAACTCGTCCCACTTCGCGGGGTCATGGCCGAACCAGTGGCGTAGCTCAGTACTCGGCGCAATGTCCTTCAGCCACAGGTCGAGATGCGCTCTGGCCTTCGATACCCCGCGCGGCCACAGCCGGTCTATCAGCACGCGGAAGCCGTCTCCGGCGTCGGCCGGCTCGTAGACGCGCTTTACCTGAAAGTCCAACGGTGTAGTCATGGCAGCACTCCTGTTCGTAGACGGGCTAGCCTAACCGATAGACGCGCGCCTCGTAGGGGCGCAGCGTGAGGTGGCGGATGTCCTCGGTGGGGTCCACCGCGTAGTTGCTGATGAGCAGCGCCGCATCACTGGATCTGATGTCGGTCGGCAGCGCGAATTCCGGCGTGCCCAGGCCAAAGTTGAGCATGACCAGCAGGCGGTCACTGTCGAGGGTGCGGGTGAAGGCGTAGATCTCCGGGTGGTCGTCGAGGATCAGGTCGTAGCTGCCGTAGACCATGACCGGATTCTCGCGGCGCAGCCGAATCAGCTTCTGGTAGTAGTAGAAGATGGAGTTCGGGTCGGCGAGCGCCTGGCGGGCATTGATGGCCGGATAGTTGGGGTTGACCTTGATCCACGGCGTGCCCGTGGTGAAGCCTGCCTGCGCGCTGTCGTCCCACTGGAACGGGGTTCGGGCATTGTCGCGGCTCTTGGCGTGAATCACCGGCAGCAGAGCCAGCGGGTCCATGCCCTGCTCGACGACCAACTCGTGGTACATGTTGACCGTCTCAATGTCCCGATAGTCGTCGATGGACGTGAAGGCCACGTTGGTCATGCCGATTTCTTCGCCCTGGTAGATGTAGGGCGTGCCTTGCAGCAGGTGGGTGAAGGTCGCGAGCAGCTTGGCCGCCTCGACACGATACGCGCCGTCGTCGCCGAAGCGCGATACCGCGCGCGGTTGGTCGTGATTGGTCAGATAGACGCTATTCCAGCCGCGCCCCTCCAACTCCTTCTGCCAGCGCGTCATCACCTCTTTCAGTTCCACAAGCTGCCAGCGCCGCACGCTACGCCGTGAGCCATCGCCGCCCTGGTCGGCGTCCAGGTCCATGTGCTCGAACTGAAACACCATGCTCAATGCCCCGTCGTCCTCGTTGGTGAGAGCCACGGCATCCTGGGGTGTCACGGCCGGCGTCTCGCCCACGGTGAGAAGATCGTACCTGGACAGGACCTCGCGCCTCATCTCGCCCAGAAACTCCAGCATACGCGGCCCGTTGATGAAGTACTCACCGCCCCACTGGTAGCGGTCCTTGCTCGTGACCGGCGCGTCTGGCAGCCCCGGTGTCTTGGAAATCATGTTGATGACGTCCATGCGGAAGCCGTCGATGCCCTTGTCCAGCCACCAGCGCATCAGGTCGTACACTTCGCCGCGTACCCTGGGGTTCTCCCAGTTGAGGTCCGCCTGCTTCTTCGAGAACAGATGCAGGTAGTACTCGCCGCTAGCCTCGTCGTACTGCCAGGCCGAGCCGCTGAAGAACGACTTCCAGTTGTTCGGCTCGCGGCCGTCCCTGCCCGGTCGCCAGACGTAGTAGTCGCGGTAGGGACTATCCTTTGACTGGCGGGAGGCCACGAACCACGGATGCTCGTCGGAGGTGTGATTGACCACCAGGTCCATCACCAGCCGGATGCCGCGCGCGTGCATCTCGGCCAGTAGCTCCTCCCAATCCGCCAGCGTGCCGAACTCGGCCATGATATTGCGGTAGTCGCTGATGTCGTAGCCATTGTCGTCGTTGGGCGACTGGTAGACTGGCGACAGCCAGACGACGTCGACACCCAGGTCCTTGAGATAGTCGAGCTTTTGGATGATGCCGCGCAGGTCGCCGGTCCCGTCGCCATTGCTATCGTAGAAGCTGCGCGGGTAAATCTGGTAAACGACGGCCTCTTTCCACCACGCTTTCTTCATTTCGGTATCTCCCTCACCTTGCTTGTTTGAGTGGGTCAGGTTCTCGGTGTTGCCACCAGGCGCAGGTGGACTTGGGGGGACATCGTTATACCACGCCGCCGTCGTCCGCCTCTCGCGGCCGCTGTACCAGCCAGGCCAGGGTGACGCCGGTCGCGAGCGCGCCCAGCGCGCCCAGCGCGCCCGCCGTCGCGCGAGCGTCGTCGGCGGCGGGGGGCGTACTCGGCGTGGAGCAGATGTTCCGGGCAGGATGGGTAGATGGGGGCGGAGGGCCTCGGTGCAGGCGAGGCAGGCGGCGAAGTCCAGGCCGTGCAATGACCTGTCACCTGTAGCGTGGCGAATCCACTCGTCGGGCGCGGTGTATCCTGGCACAGGACCGCCCAGACGCATCGGCTCCACCTTGCCGAGCTGGCGCATCGTGATTCACTACTAACACTATACACGATGCCGCCCCGCCGGTCAATGCGCCTGGCAGCCCCGCGCTAACGGAGCATCACCTCACGTCATGTAGCGAAGAAGTCATCCAGGGTATCCTGGTCATCGGTGAAGCCCCAGCCTTCCACGACCTGGCCCTGGTCATTGACGCGCATGATGTGTGCGCCGCGCAGGTCGAGAGTCTTGCCCTTGCGCTCGCCCTGCACCCTGAACGTGGCAACGACATAGGGCCCGTTGACCATCACGCTGTCCAGGGTAAAGTCCCAGCGGGTCAGGGGCGCCATGCGGGAGGGCATCAGGGTGGTGTACTCGTCGAAGCCGTGGTAGTCGCCCGATACCGGGTTGTGGCCCGGCACGTGCCACACGATGTCGGGAGCGATGTTGCGCCGCTCCGCCTCGTCGCCGCTGTACATGCGTCGTACGACCGCGATGTTGCGTCTGTCTTGTCCTGTCATGCTCAGCTGCCTCCCGTTGGGTCCACGTCGGTCGTGGCCGACCGTGGTATAATTTGAAGACGCAACTCACCGCCGTCCAGATGCCCGGCTCACGTCCCCGGTAAGGATGACTCTCCTGCGACACTGGCTCAGCCGCATCACGTCGCGCGCCACGCCCCGCCCCCCGCGCTCCACAGCGACGGCTCCCCACACTCACGTGACCGTTGGCGCGGAGGTCATCGCCGCCGCCCCGGAGCGGTTCGGCATGAACATCGCCATCGGCGGCTACCAGCCCTCACAGCCCAATACCCGCCTGCTCAATACCTGGCTCGCCGACGGTGGCATGGAGCCGATCATCCTGCGCTACAAGGGCACGGCCACTGGTGGCGACGCCGACAGCATCGAGAACGATGGCGCGCCCCTGGTCCCCTACGACGAGCGCGGCGACTTCGAGAACGCCGACGGCCCCACTACCTCGGTGGGTGGCAAGATTGGCGACGGCTTCTTCGATGGCGCCTATGCCCGTGTCTACCGCGTCGAGGGTGGGCAGGCGCGCCTCCTCCGCACCGGGTGCGTCGCCCGCTACCTGGCGAGTGCGGAGACGGGCTACCGCATCGTTCTCGACGCGCCTGGGCCACCGGTCCAGGCGGGCGACGTCTACTTCCTGTCGCTAACCGTCGCCGATGCGCCCCTGGCGACAGTCGCCCCCGACCGTCGCGCCGTCCACGCCGCCGCCGACCCGTGGCGCATCTACCCTGTGGCGGCCGAGGGCCGCGTCCAGTTACGCCGCGACCTGGACCACCCCGCGCCGGCCGACGGCAGCCGCGCCAGCCTGCGCATCACCCTCGACGACGCGGGCGAGGGGGGTATCCACCAGTGGGTGTCCCTTGCGCCGCCCGGTCCCAACCGCAACACCCTCACCCCCGGTCAAACCTACGCGGTGAGCGTCTGGCTGCGTCAGGAGGGCATCAGGCGCGGCCGGGCGCGGCTGTCGCTGCATGTGTGGGGCCGTCGGATCGAGCAGCGGGTGACCGTCACGGGCACGTGGCAACCGTACGTCTGGCGCTTCAAGGCCCCGCGCGCCGTGCAGCGACAGCCGGCCGCCCTGTGCATCACCTTTGCCGGGCCAGGCTGCCTGTGGGTCGACAACGTGCGGCTCTACGACGCCGACCGTCCCCCCGGCGCGGTACGCCCGGAGGCGATTCAGGCCCTCCAGGACTACCGACCGGGCGTGCTGCGCATCTGGAGCAGCCAGACCAATCTGGCCTGGGGCACGACGCTGGATAACTGGCTTGCGCCGGAGGGCATGGGGCTGCGCCAGTGGAGTCCCAACACCGGCGTCATGCCCGGCCCCCAGTTCAACCTGCCCACCGCCCTGGCCGTCGCGCGGGAGGTGGGCGCGACGCCCTGGCTCATTGTCGGCGGCTCGCTGGACGAGGCGGAGTGGGCGGGGCTGCTGGAGTACCTGGCCGGGCCGCCCGACTCGCCCTATGGCGCGCGCCGCACCGCCCACGGCCAGACCCGCCCGTGGACCGACGAGTTCGACCGACTCCACATCGAGTACGGCAACGAAATGTGGAACGGGCTGTTCGGGCCGTGGGTCTACCCGAGCGGTGCGGAGTACGGCGCGTTTGCCGAACGCTTCTTCGGCGTCCTGAGCGCCAGCCCCCACTACGCGGCCGTCGCCGACAAGCTCGACTTCGTCCTGAACGGCCGCCGCCGTGTGTTCGGCCTGGCGGGTTTTGGCGCCAAAGCCCGCCGCGCCGTGTCCTTCACGCCCACCGTCGGCATCCAAAGCTACACCATTGGCCTGGGCTTCGAGCGCGTCCACGCCCGTACCCAGGAGGAGCGCTTCCAGGTCGCGCTGCTGTCCGGCCCCTGGCTGCGCCACTACTTCGAGCAGCACCTGGCGACGCAGCGGTTGCTGGCCAAGATGGGCTACCCGCATCGGCTGGCCGTCTTCGAGGGTGGCCCCGATTTCGGCCTGCCCGCACCCGACCGGCCCACCACTGACGAGCACGAGCATCTGCGCAAGTCCCTCGCCACTGCCGTCAGCACCCTTGATACCTTTCTCTACAACTCCGCCCAGGGCCTCGGCCCGCAGGCCTTCAGCTTCTTCGGCGTCGGGCCGCGCTGGGCCAGTCACGTAGGCTGGGGCAGGGGCTTCCGCCCCCACCTGTCCTGGCTCGCCTTGCAGATGCGCAACCGGCTCGCCACGGGCGTGATGGTGGCAACGACGGTGACGGGCGCGGCGACAATCGACCTGCCCGCCGTCGAGACCGCCGCCTGGAACGTGCCCGCGCGCCCCGCCGTGCCCCTCGTCGCCGCCTACGCTTTCCGCGACGGTGGCCGCCATGCCACCTTCGTCCTGTCGCGAGATCTGCACCGGGTCACGCCCGTGACACTGCATCTGCCGGTGCGTCCTGCCTCAGTCATGCTATACCGTCTGGCGGGCGACCCGCGCGCCACCAACATTGAGCAACTGACCATCGACATTCAGGAACGCCGTTGGGGGCGCGCGACGCAGGACATCGACTTCGACCTGCCGCCAGGCGCGATCTACCTGTTCGTTACCGAGGGAGATCGTCAGTAGACGCCCAAGTTTGCACCCGCCGCCCAGACGTGCTATAATAGCGAGCCAGTGAAATCAGGTGACAACGCGCCTGACTCCCCTATTCGTTTCTGTGAAGGAGGCATGGGTGTCGCTTAGTAAGACCGAAAAGGATGTGATCATCCAGGAATACCATATTCACGATAACGACACCGGCTCGCCCGAAGTCCAGGTCGCGCTGTTGACCACTCGCATCAACCAGCTTGTCGAGCACCTCAAGACCCACAAGCACGATCACGCCTCGCGTCGCGGCCTGCTCAAGCTCGTCGGCCAGCGTCGCCGCCACCTTGCCTATCTTAGCAAGAAGGACAACGCGCGCTATCGTGAGGTTGTGCAGCGCCTGGGCCTCCGCAAGTAGGCATGTCGCTCTCATGATGTAGCATAGACGAGTAGAGCCGCGCGTTACTGCCGGCCTGCTCGTTTTGCGTTGTAACAGCCTGGCGTGGAAGCCCAGGAATTGGAGAGTGGGCCGCACCGCGGGTTCGACTCAGTCTCCAGCTCCTGACCTCCCACGCCTGACGGGGTGAGACCCTCACCCCTCGGCGGCGGAGACGCCGTAGCGGAGGAAAGGATAGCTAGTCGTATGACCGAGACCACACAACTGTATGACATCAGCGTCACCGAAGGCGAGCATGGTCAGTGGACCTACTCGACCGATGTTGGCGACAAGACCATCCACATCAGCAGCGGCAAGCTGGCCGGGCAGGCGGGCGGGGCCGTCACCGTACGTATCGGCGATACCCTGATCCTCGTCACCGCCACCGGCTCGCGCGAGCCGCGCGAGGGTATCGACTTCTTCCCTCTGACCGTCGACTATGAGGAGCGACTGTACGCGGCGGGCAAGATCCCCGGTAGCTTCTTCCGCCGCGAGGGTCGCCCGACTGAGGGGGCTATCCTCACCAGTCGCCTGGTCGACCGCCCGCTGCGCCCGCTGTTCCCCAAGGGCTACCGCAACGACGTCCAGGTAATCATCACCTCCCTATCGGCCGACCGAGAGAACCCGCTGGACATCCCGGCCATCATCGGCGCGAGTACGGCGCTGATGCTGTCGGATATCCCCTTCCTTGGCCCCGTCGCCGGCGTTCGCGTTGGCCGCATTGACGACGAGTGGGTCTTCAACCCCACCACAGCCCAGCAGGAGCAAAGCAGTCTGGACCTGCGCCTGGCGGGCACGGAAGACGCCATCCTGATGATCGAGGCCAACGCGGGCGAGATGGACGAGGCGATGATGCTGGCGGCCATCAAGGCGGGCCATCAGGCCATGCAGCCGGTGATTCAGATTCAGAAGCGCATGGCCGCCGATCTCGGCAAGCCCAAGCGGGAGTACAAGGTCTTCGAGGTCAGCGCCGCGACCCGCCAGCGCGTCGCCGAGCGTCTCGACAACCGCCTGGAGCAGGTCTTCACCGGCGCGGAGACGAAGGAAGAGCGCAACGAGGCCATCGACCTCATCCGCGATGAGCTGGTGGTCGACCTGGACGACTCGGGCGAGCGCAAGGAGACCCTGGCCGTCTTCGACGAGGCCCTCAAGCGCCAGATTCGCGAGCGCATCCTGGCCGGTGTCCGCCCCGACGGCCGCGGCCCGAAGGACGTTCGCCCCATCTGGTCCGAGGTCGGTCTCAGCCCGCGCGCCCACGGCTCCGGCTTGTTCACGCGCGGCGAGACCCAGGTCCTGTCGCTGGTGACACTGGGCACGCCGCGCGAGGAGCAGACCCTCGACGGCCTCGGCGCGGATGAGACCAAGCGCTACATGCACCACTACAACTTCCCGCCCTTCAGCACGGGCGAGACGTGGCCCATGCGCGGCCCCAAGCGCCGCGAGATCGGCCACGGCGCGCTGGCCGAGGGCGCGCTGCGCGCGGTCATCCCGCCGGAGGCCGACTTCCCGTACACCATCCGCGTGGTGTCCGAGGTACTGTCCTCCAACGGCTCGACCTCGATGGCGAGCGTGTGCGGCAGCACCCTGGGCCTGCTCGACGCGGGCGTGCCCATCAAGGCGATGGTGGCGGGGGTGGCGATGGGCCTGGTGATGGACCCGGAGACGGGCCGCTACCAGATTCTCACCGACATCATGGGCATGGAGGACCACCTGGGCGACATGGACTTCAAGGTCGCCGGGTCGGACAAGGGCATCACCGCCCTCCAGCTCGATATCAAGATCAAGGGCCTGACCTACGAGATTTTGGAGCAGGGCCTGGCCCAGGCGTTGCAAGGCCGCCTGCACATCCTGGGCAAGATGCGCGAGACCATCAGCGAGCCGCGCGAGGACCTGTCGCCCTTCGCGCCGCGCATCACCACGCTGCACATCAACCCCGAGAAGATCGGCATGCTCATCGGCCCGTCGGGCAAGAACATCCGCAGCATCATCGAGGACACCGGCGCGCAGATCGACGTTGAGGACGACGGCACGGTCTTCGTCGCTTCGGCCGACGGTGAGTCGGCGCGCAAGGCCATCGAGCGCATCCGCGCCCAGGTGGAAGACCCGGAGGTCGGCAAGATTTACACCGGCAAGGTCGTCCGTATCACCGACTTCGGCGCGTTCGTCGAGATTCTGCCCAAGAAGGATGGCATGGTCCATATCTCGCAGCTGGCCCCGACCCGCGTCAACAAGGTCGAGGACGTGGTCAAGCTTGGCGACGAGATTATGGTCATGGTCATCGATGTAGACCCTGAGGGCAAGGTCCGACTGTCGCGGACGGCGGTTCTCGAAGGGTTGACGGCGGAAGAGGCGCGCGAGCGCGACCAGCGCAATCGCCAGCAGCGCAGCGGCCCCCGGCCCGGCGGCGAGGGCGGCGGGCGGTCTGGCGGCGGGCGACCTGGCGGCGGCGGCGGCTATCGCGGCGGCTCGCCCGGCGGCAGTCGCGGCGGCGGAACGCCGCGTGAATAGCAGCATCTCTGATTTTCGGTAGACGCAACGGGGCGGCGCCACAGGTGTCGCCCCGCTTTGATGCCCGCAGCCCAACCAAGAGGAGGACTTCTTCTATGAGCGAACCTAATCTGCGTATTCCCGGCCCCACCCCCTTGCCCAAGCGTGTCCAGAACGCCCAGGCCCGCGACATGATCAACCATCGCGGCCCTGAGTTCGCCACCATGCAGGCCGAAATTGTGGATGGTCTCAAGTCGTTCTTGCTGACCCAGAATGATGTGCTTATCCTGACCTCATCGGGCACGGGCGGGCTGGAAGCGGCCGTCGCCAACACCCTGTCCCCCGGCGACTCGGTGCTGTCGGTATCGATCGGCTATTTCGGCGTGCGTTTCCGCACCATTGCCGCCACCTACGGCGCGAACATCGTTCCCCTGGACTTCCCCCAGGGCCAGGCGGCTGATGTGAGCCAGGTTGCCGCTGCGCTGCGCGCCCACCCTGAAGTCAAGGCGGCCCTAATCACCCACAATGAGACGTCGACCGGCGTGACCAACCCGCTGCGGGAGCTGGCCGAGGTAGTCAAGGCTGAAGGCAAGCTGCTCCTGGTAGATGCCATCAGCTCGGCGGGCTGCATTCCGCTAGAGACCGACGCCTGGGGCGTGGATGTCCTGGTCACCGGCTCGCAGAAGGGTTGGCTGGCCCCGCCTGGCCTGGCCTTCATTGCCATGAGTCCGGCCGCCTGGCAGGCGAGCGACACGGCGCGCATGCCGCGCTTCTACTTCGACCTGCGGAAGGCCAAGAAGGCGCAGACCGAAGGCTCTACGCCCTGGACGCCGGCGGTCTCGGTCTACTACGCCCTCCAGGAAGGGCTGCGCATCCTCCAGGAGGAGGGACTGGAGCGGGTGCTGGCCCGCCACCAGCGCATCGCCGAGAAGACCCGCAAGGGCGTGCAGGACATGGGCCTGAAGCTGTTCGCCGACCCGCGCTACGCCTCGAACACGGTTACGTCGGTGCTGCCACCCGAAGGCATGAATGCCGACGACTTGCGCCGCCAGATCAAGCAGCAGCACAACGTCATCCTGGCGGGTGCGCAGGGCGACCTGGCCGGCAAGGTGTTCCGCATCGGCCACCTGGGCTATGTGAGCGACAAGGACATCGCGCTGACCCTGGCCGCCATTCGCGCAGAGCTGCCGGTGACGGCGGGGCGGTAGGCGACTATCGGCTGTCACTCCGAGTGGGTGCGAGGAGTCGCCGCGATTATCGCCAGCAGAGACTCCTCGTACCTCGGAGTGACCGTCAAACGTTATACCGAGTACATGAAGTGGTGACAATCGAGCCTGTGTGAGGCGCGAGGTAGACTCTCTCCCAGCGGGAGAGGGGGGTATGGAAGCATGCTCACCAACATAATCTCTCTTTCCGAATCGGCTCTCACGACCCTGCACCGCGTACTGGTGGCCGACCCCATCGACACCGAGGGCGTCGCCCTGTTGCGCGAGCATGCTGAGGTCGATGTGCGCCTCAAGTTGAGCGAGGCCGAGCTTATCGCTCTCATACCCGGCTACGATGCCCTGGTCGTCCGCAGCGAGACGCAGGTTACTGCCAGGGTCATCGAGGCGGCCGAGCGACTGCGCGTCGTGGGTCGGGCGGGCGTCGGCATCGACAACATCGACGTGGAGGCGGCCACCCGCCGGGGTGTCGTCGTGGTCAACGCGCCGACATCCAACACCATTGCCGCCGCCGAGCACAGCATCGCCATGATGCTCGCCCTGGCCCGCCACATTCCCCAGGCCGATGCGACACTGCGGGGAGGCGGTTGGGACCGCAGCAAGTTCATGGGTACCGAGGTGCGCGGCAAGACCCTGGGCATCGTCGGCCTGGGCCGTATTGGCCAGGAGGTGGCGCGCCGGGGCGACGGCCTCGCCATGCGCGTCGTGGCCTACGACCCCTTCGTCGCCGCCGACGTGGCCGAGCGCCTGGGCGTGGAGCTTGTTAGCCTCGACGACCTGTTGCGCCAGTCGGACTTCGTGACGCTGCACACCGTCCTCAATGCCCACACTCGGGGCCTCATCGGCGCCGAGTCCATCAAGTTGATGAAGCCTACGGCGCGACTCATCAACGTTGCCCGTGGGTCGCTGGTCAACGAGGCCGCCCTCATTGCGGCGTTGGACGCCGGCCGATTGGCGGGGGCGGCGCTGGACGTGTTCGAGAAGGAACCGCTGGCCGCTGACCACCCCTTGCGCCGCCACCCGAAGGTCATCGTTACGCCTCACCTGGGGGCGTCAACCCTCGAGGCGCAGCAGGGCGTGGCCCGCGATGTGGCCGAGCAGATCGTGGCGGTGCTGGCGGGGCGACCCGCCGAGCACGCCGTCAACGCCCCTCTGGTATCGCCAGAGACGCTGGAGTTCCTCGTGCCGTACCTGGACCTGGCAGAGCGGCTGGCCCGCTTCTACCGCCAGGTCGCGCCGGGGCGGCTGGAGCGGGTGCGTCTGGTATACGCTGGTGAGTTGGCCGACTACGACACAACACCCCTGAAGGCGGCGGCGATTCGCGGCCTGCTGTCGGGCCTGTCGGAGGAGCGTATCAACCTCATCAATGCGGGGGTCATCGCCCGGCGGCGGGGGCTGGAGATCGTCGAGGAGAAGAGCAGCACCGTGCGCCAGTTTACGTCCCTGGTGACGCTGGAAGCGACCACTGACAAGGGTCGTATGCTGGTGAGCGGGACGGTGGCGCGCGGCGAGCCGCAGCTGGTGCGTATCGACGACTACTGGGTCAACATCGCGCTGGAGGGCTATCTGCTGGTATGCCACAACACCGACCAGCCGGGCATCATCGGCGCGGTGGGCACGATGCTGGGCCAGGAGAATGTCAACATCGCCTTCATGCAGGTTGGCCGCGATCACCCGCGCGGACGGGCCATCATGATCCTGGGCCTGGATGATCCGTTGGCCCCGGAGGTCGCCGAACGATTGTCGGAGACGGGCCTGGTGTACGACGTGCGGCGGGTGCAGGTGTAGCGTGCTTGGCTTCGCTACCGACGTACCACCCGTCACTCGCCTGCTCATCATCCGCCACGGGCAGAGCGTGTGGAACCGGGCGGGCATCATCCAGGGCCAGCGCGATATCGAGCTGAGCCTGCTCGGCCTGCAACAGGCCGAGGCGATGGCGAACCGCCTGCGCGATGCGCGCCTGGACGCCATCTATAGCAGCCGCCTGCTCCGGGCGCGGCAGACGGCGGCAGCCCTGGCCGGCTCGCACCACCTGCCCATCCGCATCGACGACGACCTGGTGGAGATTCACCACGGCGCGTGGGAGGGGTTGACCGAGGCGGACGTGGAGCGCCAGTTTGGCGAGTTGCTCCAGCAGTGGCGGACGCGCCCGGCGACGGTGCAGATGCCCGGCGGTGAGCACTTCCAGGACGTGAAGGCGCGCAGCATCGCCGCCGTCGAGCGCATCGCCGCTGCCCACCCATGTCAGGCGGTGGCCGTGGTGACCCACGACGTGGTGGTGCGCGCCCTCATCGCCCACGTCCTGGGCCTGCCCGACGACTACATCACTCGCTTCAACGTCAGCAACACCGGCATCTCCATCGTGGAGTTCGGCGACGATGGGCCAATGGTGGTGTGCGTCAACGACCACGGCCACCTGGACGAGCTGCGGCGACGCGCGCCCCTGAGCTAGAGGCAGCCCCGACGCCAGCGCGCCCCGCCATTGATTGGCCCGCCGTGGCGTGGCGACTATAATCTAGGCAGGGCAGCGACGCGCCGACCCGTGCCGCATAGGAGAGTTGCGTGAGTCCCTCGTGGAGTGAGGCCGCCAAACGCTGGGCTGTCACGGCCATCGCCGTGCTGGGCGCTATCTTCCTCTATTTTGTCCGCGACACGCTGTTTCCCCTCGCCCTGGCCCTTATCCTGGCCTTCCTGCTCAGCCCCGTGGCGACCTTCGTGCAACGTCGCCTGCACGCGCCACGCATCGTCGCGACCCTGATCGTCTACATCAGCTTACTGGCCCTGTTCATCCTGCCCCTGTTCCTGGTTCCCAATCTGGTCGTGAGCACGCTCAGCTTGATTCCGGAACCGTCGCGTATCCAGGAACTCATTACGACGTGGTCGGATCGGCTGACGCACCTGGAAGATATGGGCGTGCCGCTGCCCGTCGCTGCCGCCCTGCGCGACAACTTGGACCGCCTCGGCGAGGTGGCCGGCTCGCTAGGCAGCCTGAGCCTGGGCTACCTCGGCCGCGCCACAGCCAGTGTCGCGTCGTTGGTCATCGAGGGCATCTTCGTGCTGGTGCTGTCGCTCTACATCGTGGCCGACACGCCGCGCATCATGGCCTATCTGCGCAGCCTGGTGCCGCCGGGCTACGAGCGCGACGCTGACGGCCTGGCGGGGGAGATTCACGCCGTTTGGGCGGGTTTCTTTCGCGGCCAGTTGGTATTATCGCTGAGCATCGGCGTGGTTGTGGCGATGTGCCTGTGGCTGGTGGGCGTCCCGTATCCGGTGGGGCTGGGTATCCTGGCGGGCGTGCTGGAAATCGTGCCTAACATCGGGCCGATTCTGGCCGCCGTGCCCGCGGTGCTGCTGGCCTTGTTCCAGGGATCTACGCGTCTTGACATCAACAATCTCTGGTTTGCGGCGCTGGTCATCGGCCTGTACGTGGTGATTCAACAGGTAGAGAATCACGTCTTCGTGCCGCGCATCATCGGCGGCAGCGTCAACCTGCATCCGGCGGTGGCGCTGGTGGGCGTGTTCATCGGTGCGAGTCTCGCGGGCATCCTGGGCGTCTTCCTGGCCGCGCCGACGATTGCTACCTTACGCGCCATTCTCCGCTACGTCATGGCGAAGATTCAGGGTCGCGACCCCTTCCCCGACGCAGTCGAAGACCCCCCGCCACAACCCATGGCGATGGAGATACCATAACGATACAGCGCGACACGAGGGCGTTCCCCGCGAACGCCCTCGTGTCGCGCTGGTATTCCTGTTGTGGCGAGCAACGCGCAGCCGCCAAGCCGCCAGGTATGCCACCTAGCTGGCGGCGGCGACGGCCCCCCGCGCCTGCCGCTGCAAGCTGAGCAACTTGGCCGTGATGTGCGCACCCTCGTTATAGCTGGCGTCGTCCAGCCCATGGCCGAACTGCTGCTGGAACATGGCATCGACGCCCGCCTCGGCGGCGTCTGCGTCGGCTCCGTAGACCTCGCGATACAGCTCCATAAGCTTGTCGCGCTGATAGCGCGAGACGCGCGATGCCTTGCGGGCCGGGGTCGCGTTGGTTGCCGTCTTGTAGGCGGCGCCGCCCTCGGCCATAGACAGGCGGGGCTGAGCGGGGAGGGGCGTCGTCGCCACCTCCTCCGCCGCGCGCCGGTCGCCGTCGTGGCTGCCTGCCGTGGCCGGGCGGCTGTCGGTGGCGCGCTGCATGTCCTCGGCCGAGGCCAGCCCCGCGCCGGGCAACGCACCGTAGCCCATCGCCGTCAGGGCGCGGCCCAACGCCGAAGTCTCGGCTACTTCCCAGGGGTACTCGCGCTCGACCGCGCTGCCGTCGATGCGGCGCGAGGTGGCGATGCCGTGGCGACGGCCGTACAACTCGCTGTCGATGACGACCATCAGGGTCAATTGCTCTTCGTTGTCAACCATGATGACCGGATCCTCGAAGTTGAGCTTCTTCTCCTGGGCGCGGTGGTCCTGGTTCGCCATGGCCAGCTTGCCGATGACGGTCATGTAGGCGTTCTCGACCGTTGCCCACTCCCCGCGCTGATGGCGAGTCGTCTCTACGGGAACCAGATAGTCAACGAAATCCGCGTGCCTGGCCCTGCCTACATCGGGCGTGCGACGGGCCAGCTCCAGCAAGTCTTCTCGGTTCATATCGGCGCCTCCTCAAGGTGTCTGCTGTCCCGAACGGTTGTTCTGGTCATATTATAGCACACCCGTGCGATAAGTCAAGGCTCGCGTTCTCAATCGAGAACGCGAGCCTGGGATATCTGGCGCATCGCTGTGGGCGACACGAATCACGTTTCACGCCTCACGATGCGGCCGCCTCGCGCGGGACGGCGAAACGCAGCAGCGCCCCGATGCGCCCCAGCGGTTCCAGGCGCGCCGCCGCGCCGGGGGCGGTGATGGTCAGCACGCGCGCATCCTGCTCAAGCGCCTGCTCGACGGCAACGGACACCACATCCTCGACGGCCAGCACCATGCCGCCACACACGGGGCACACGGTCTCGCTCGTGGCGAAGACCGCGCCGCAGGTGTCGCACCGCCCGCCGGGCGCGCTGTAATCCTCGGTCACGAGCAGCGTCTGAACCTGACCCTGGCGCAAGGCGTCCAGGGTATGGGCCAGGCCGGCCGCTCCCAGGTCGCGCTCCGCCACCTCCGCGGCAAGGCGCTCGACCACGTCCTGCTGACTCTGGGCATCCATGGCGCGCAGGATGGGGCGGACCCGGTCCTGTACCGTCTTGGGCGATGCCGACATGGGAATGTTCACCGTTCCCAGTAGCCGCTCGCGAAGGTAGGGATGCAGGGCATCCTGAAACTCAGCGGCGAGGCTATCGGTCGCCCCGATGAGCAACCGCTCGAAGCGCGTCTGACGATAGATGGTGAACACCATGTCGGCGGTTTTCTTCAGATGGTGGCGCACGGCGTCGTCGTGGTGGCGTTGCAGGCGCGCCTGCGACGGGCCGCCCTGGTCGTGGCGGCCGGGTACGTCGGACAGAATATCGCCGCGCTCCTCGATCGTATGGCCTGTGTCGCCGACCAGGAGAAAGATACGGGCCTGGTCCTTGCTCACCAGAGCCACGCATTGGGGCTGGTAGCGGTCGAGCATGCGAAACAGCGGGCGCACGTAGGCCGAGTGGCCCAGGCGGATGTCATTGCCCACGCGGTTGGGGAAGGCATAGCTCTGCCACAACTCCCCGGCCGATGAGGCAAACACGGCTACCCCGCGCGCCCCGGCCACCCGCTGGTCGCGGACGTAGGCGCGGATGCGTTCCACGTCGGCGGCAACGGAGGCCCAGTCGGCGTCCGTCCATTCGACGCGCTTCTCGCCCAGCCGGGTCAGGAGATTCTTCAGGCGGACATTCCAGGACGCCTCGTCGGGGCGGCCTTTGTCGATGTTCATGTAGAAGGAGACGACTGGCGCCGACGGGTTGGCGTAGCTTGCCAACTGCTCGATCTCAGTGCGCGTAATCATGGAATCTCCTTTTGGATAGGTTAGCCCTCACCCGCGTCCTGTTCGCGGGCCTCGTACTTTCCCAACAAGTCCTCGACGATGGGCGGCACGTCGCCGTCCCCTGCCACGAAGCCCTTGACGGCCCGCACGACGCGGTCCACCGCCCCGCCTGCCTGCTGGCGGGCCAGGTCGGACGCCGCCATGGTCGGGTCGACCGCGTCGCTATACTGGTCTCGCAGGTCGGCCAGATGGAGCATGGTCCACAGGTACAGGTCGGCGTCCGTGCGACCGGGGAAGTCAGCGATCAGGCCTGAGGCGCGCACCGCTGCCACGGCGGGCATATACACGTTGTCGTACCAGCTCGCCACGGCGTCGGCGTAGGGAACCTCGGCGTCCTGTTCCAGCCCCAGATACCAGCGGTGGACGTCGATGTGATGCAGGACCTGGGCATAGCGGCCCGGCGCGGTGAACTTGATGCTGGCGCCGGGGCGGCGCAGATTGAGGTTGGTCCGCTCTAGAAAGTCAGCCTCCTCGACGGCCAGGATGATGTCATCGACATCCATGTCCGGCGTCACTGGGGTCTTGAGAGAAATCTCAGTCACGTTGGCTTCGATGGAGGTGGAGCCATTGGTGCGGGCCACCGAGACGCGGTGGTTGCCGTCGCGTACGAAGTAGACGTCGCCGAGCTTGTAGACATCGATGGCCGGGATGTTATCCATGCGGTTGTAGGCCTCGTCGAGGCGACGCCACCGCTCTGAGACATTCGCGGAGCGGGGCAAGAACTCGCGGGTGAAGTCGCGGTAGCGACCGACGCTGCCGACGATGGCATCCAGGGGAATCATCTGGGTTCCGCGCTGAATCTCCGACGTGGAACGCAGGCGGGTACGGACTTCCTCAAAGGGCACCAATGTCGTGGTATGGCGGGTGAGAAGGCTCATCATGTCGCTGAACATAGCCCGCCGCCGGGCATCGTTGAAACGGCGGTCGGAATCCGCTGCCTCGTGAATCGAGCTCATACTACTCTCCTACTCGACGACAATCAAGCGCGCCTCGCCGGCCTGCAATTGAACGGGAACCGCGCGGCCCTCGACCCGGACAAAGGCGGTCGTGGCCACGTCAGCGGCGACGAAGAGGCGGCGCGCGCCGGGTCGCTGAAACAGGACGGCAAACACGTCGCCGGGGATGATATCGGCCTTGTCGTAGACCTCTACCCGCCCCGGCGATGCGACGATTGTAGTCGAATGTATTGTCCCATCCAGCACGGCGACGCTGATGGCGCGGCCCTGGTATGGGAGGCGTGATACGGCCAGCCACGGCCAGTCGGCCGGCAGGCGTGGTGTCATCTCTAGACGCTTCAAGGATGGATGGAGGCCCAACAGGCCTTCCACTGTCAGCGCGAGCAGGGCTACGCCAGCGCCTGGGTCGGGCGCTGTGCCGCCGGGTAGCTCGCCGGGCGCCACAGCGCTGGTGGCGGGCGGTTGTTCGGCCCGTGCGCCGGCCGCTCGCAGGCAGGCCATGATTTGCGCCGAGGGGCCGTCCCGATCGGCCCACGTGCGCCACGCCCGCGCGGCGATTCCTGCTTCCTCCTTAGATGCGTCAGCGCGCTCATCATTACCCGCTGTGGGCGGCAGCCCTGCCTCGACCAGCGCGATGATATCCGGCTGGTCGTCGGGCGGCGCGGCGTCTGGGTTCAGCAGGTGGGCGATTCCGGCGGCGGCGTGAGCGGCGGCTGCACCCAGACCCTGCCCGGCGTGACGCTGCACATACTCGGCGGCGGTGGCGGTAGTCGCGACGAGGGGCGCGTGGTCGGCCGCCAGGGGCGGCGCAATATCGCGACCTGCGACGCCGCTGAGCAGGCTCCGCCACAACGCCGCCAGGTAGGTGGCCGTGGCGGGAACCGACGACTCCGCGCGCGGGGTGGGGGCGGCGGCATGGACCTCGGCGGCCAGGCCGCCGTCGCGGTTGACGGCGTGACGTCCCAGGAAGTCCAGCAGGCGGCCGGCGAAGTCAGGCGTGAGCCAGCTGGCCCCCAGCGCATAGCGGCAGGCGTCGGCCACCACTACGCGATCGCTAGCCACCTCCGCCGCGACCGCGTGACCCCAGCGATAGCGTTGTTGGGCGCGCAGCGCATTGACCCTGGCCCAGGCAAGGCCACGGTTGGCCAGGGCATCGGGGGTGTAGACGTGAGCGACTGCCAGTTGGTGGTCCAGGGCGGCGACCGTCTCGCGGAATACCTGTTCCGTATCGGTGAGCATCAAGAAGCCGTTCCACGCCAGCGAGACGCTCGCGGCGGCGGTGGACAATACAAAGGGCTGCTCCACCTCGCCCTCGATGAGCACATGGTAGAACAGGCGGACGCGCCCTGCCGCCAGGGCCTCCCAATGGGTGGGCGGGCCGGTCGAGCCAAAGACGACGACTGGCCCCGACGCGGCCTCGCTCATGGTCGCCACCAGTAGCCCATCCCGCACCGTTACGTCGGCGGCGTCAGGGCCGACATCGACCTGCACCTCGACCTGGAGCACGCGCGGACCCTCGGCCTGTACTTCGATGAGCCAGCAAACCCCGCGCTCGTAGGCTGTGGCATAGGGCACGAAGACGCGCTGAGTGAGGATCAGGCCCTCCGTGCCCCAGATAGTCTCCTGATAGGCGGGGTAGAACTGACTCACCAGTGGTGTCAGCTCTTCGAGGCTGCCAGGCCCTAGCAGGCTGAAGCGGTAGCTGAGATGGCGCACCGGCTGGCGATTGTCATCAGGCGTGTACAGGCTGGCGAGGTTGGAGAGGGCGTCAGCGTGGGCCAGAATGCTGAGGTTGGCGAGACGCGCTCCCGACGCCAGCGCATCGACGTCGAAAGAGAGAGGCTCAAGCATGGCCGCGTAGCCTTTCGCGGAGGGCGAACTTTACTCTTCGGCGTCGAGGTCCGGCTCGCCGCGTAGCTGCTTCAGCCGCTCGACGACCGCCACGTTGGTCAGCAGCGCCACCAGGGGCGGGACGAGCAGGAACAAGGGAATGACGCCCGGCAGGTTGGGGGCCAGGACGAGTAGCAAACCCACGACCAGGGCGATGAGGACGACGACCGGCAGGGTGTGGAAGGGGCTACCGAAGGAGATGAGGAGGCTATTACGCAGTGCGAGGGGAATCTTGGCTTCCTGCTGCTCCATCAGGATGGGGAAGACGAAGAGCTGGACGATGAACCACACAAACAGCACGGCCAGCCACAGGGCAATGGCCAGGGGAACCCACATCGCGTCCATGGCGCCGTAGAAACGCAGGTTGAGAATGACGATGACCAGGACCACCACATCGAGGACGGCCAGAATCCACGACGGCACGGCGTAGCGGCGCATACCCTCGATGAAGTGACCCGCGCTGCCGACGCGATCGTGGGCGAGGCGATTGGTGACGTAGTAGGCGCCGGCCGTGGCCGGCGGCAGACTCACCAGCAGGACGACCAGTGCGGCGAGCCAGCCGCCAAGCCCACCCGCGACTAGAGGCGGCCCCAGCGCCACCAGCGTCCATAGGGCCGCGACGATAATGAGGGTGAACAACTCCTCCCATACCATCCGCAGGCCGCGACTCAGCACCCGCGTCGCGCTGCCCATACCGTGACTCCGCCTCCACTCGAAGAGTTGCCGCACGCGCCAGGCTCCCCTGCGGGAGCGTGGGCGTGCGGCTCTAGTTTGGCGCACCTGACTTCGGAATGCAAGTTGACTGGCTGCCGCCTCTACTTGAGGGGGGCGATGCGGCCCGGTTGCGATACGAGCGCGCCGCCCCGCGCAATCCACTTGCTAATGGTGTCCGCCGCTGGCTCAAACGTCAGGAAGCCCCGACCGGTCTCGAAGAGGCTGTGGTAGGGGTCGGCCAGATACAGGCCGTCGGTGAGGGCGACGAAGTAGTTGGCGTTCTCCCAGATCGGCTCGCGCGTGTCGGCGCGGGTGAGGTGGACGATGCGCTTGCCGATGGGAGCCGTGGGATTGTACACCACATTCAGGCCAGCGAGGCTCAGGGTCAGGTCGGTGCGCACATCCTGGGCGAGGCTCGTCTCGATGATCTGCTTGATGACATCCCCTCGCAGGTGGAGCGTGACACCGCGCTGCGACTTGGGCAGGGCTGCCTCAACATTGGTGGACGTCAATTGCTCGGGCGTCAGGCCGCCGTGGATCACGCCGTTGTGAATGAGGCCGATGTCGGCGTTGTAGTGCTGACGCAAGGCCTCGGCCAACCCATTGCCCAACAGGTTCTCGTTCTGCGTGGCGGCGGACACGCCCGCGCCACGCGGCGACGCAACGGGCGTTTCGCCGATGGCAGCCAGAGCATCCTGCAACACTTGCTCGCCGTCCAGATCATAGCGGATGACGACATCCCGCCAGCGCGAGCCGCCAATGCCCATCCCTTCCGGCATGAAGATGTCCAGTAGATTGTTATGCACTCCCCCGCCCCGGTCATAGCAGGCGAAGAAACCGAGATCGGGTACTTCAAACACGGTACCGAAGTCAAACTCGCGCCCGCAGGCGGCCAGGCCCCACTGGGCGGGCTTACCGGAGGCCGTGCGGCCATTGCACGCCTTGACGGCGGCGATGGATGCGTCGCAGATGCGGTAGCCCGTCACGTGCATGCGGCGCGTCTCGTTGTCGGGGCGACTGGCCGAGGCGACGCCGGTCAGCCCCAGCGCCAGCACGACAGCGAGTATGAGAAATGGTAGCCTGGATCGTATCATAGCTCCCCCCAATAGGTCCAGGGACGGGCGGCTTTCCAACCCGGCCGGCCCAGCATGACGCGCGCCACGCCGCAAAAATAGCCGTCGCGAGCGGGCCAGCGCCCGTCACGTCGGCTAGGACAGAACACGCTATACGGTCGTTCGGGAGCGACGGTCGAGCGTCGACTCGGCGGAGGCTCGTCGTTCCTGGTCATAGGCGGCGGTGTCCACGCAAGAGGTTGGTCTCTCGTCGGGTCGCCGCAGAGTATACGTCGAGACGGGGCCAGGGTCAAACCGACGCCGGTCCTGCGACCGGCGTCGATGAAAGGTCTGCTGTCAGCTGCGACTTACTCGCGGCTCGACTGGGCCTGCTTCCACATCTTGCGCTGGAGCTTGCGCGCCGACTTCTGGCGCTCGCGGCGGCGCTGCTCGCTCTTGGAGACAAACCACTGGCGGCGGCGGTACGCGCTGAGGACGCCGCTCTTGGTCACCTCCTTACGGAAGCGCTTGAGCAGACTCTCGAAGCTCTCACCCTGGCGAAGGTCTACTGTCACTACGAATCACCCCCTTCCACAACCGCGAAAGTATAACCGGGAGCGACACGAGAGTCAATTCTGCATCTCATTCGTGGCGGCGGTCCGCGTTTGCCAGACAATGGGCGACGCGCCGGGGGCAGCCGGCGCGTCGCGGAGGAGGGGGAGGAAGCGATGAGGGCGCGGTCAGGCGGCGCGCCGCCTCCGTCGCGGCGCGGTGTCGACGCCATTGGCCGCCGTTTCCGCCTCCGCGGCGGGCGCGGGCTGAGCGTCTGCGGCCGTGCCGACCCAATAATGGTGGGGGCGGATGCTCGCGCGTGTGCGTAACTCGAAGCCGGGCACACGAGTCTCGCCCGCCACCATGTCCGGGTTGACGTAACAGGTGTTGGCGGCGACGCCGAATTTCTCTCGGTAGCGCTCGGCGGCCTCGTACACTTTCTGAGCCAGGGAGGTCTTGGGGTCTTTGTCGTACCACAGAATACCGATGTTCACGGCAAACCTCCTGGCGTTGACTCGTCGTCGCCGACGACGTGGAACTCGCGGGGGGCGGGCGGCGGGCCGGCAGGCATCTCCCAATACGAGGGCATCGGGCGATAGCCCGGCAGGCTCGGCGCGGGCACGACGACGATCTGGGGCACAGGCGGCTGATGGGGCACGGCGGGCGTCACGATCTGCGGTAGGCGTGGCCCAGGCGCATCGCCCTCGTCGCCGCTGCCAATCGGCCTGCGCCGCGTCGCGTACAGCACCAGCAGGGCGACCGGCAGGCTGCTGAGCACACCCATCAGCGCGCCCACCACGACCGCCATCGCCTCGGTGCCGAGCTTGAGAGCCACCACGGCCCCCAGGCCCGCGCAGAACGCAATCAGACACAGCCGAAACAGAGCGCGCATAGCAGACCTCATTGCCGTCTCAGGGGACTGGCGGACGGGGTGCGGGCCGGATGGGGCGCGGGCAGGGGTCCAGGATTGCAGGTGTCGCTAGACTAGTGGTGAGTTTCCGGAAGCTCGGTAAACACCCCACGCCCCACCGACTCGCGTCGGGACGCTGGCGGAGAGCGCCCCTATTTAACCACGCGCAATGCGCCACGCCGCGCCACCCGCGAGGCGAGGGGGTTCGACGCGCCGGATAAACCCTCGGCAGGGGCATCCGGTGCGCCGACCGCCCGCCTGTGGGGGGCAGCGGCGGTGGTTACGTAGGCAGCAGCCGGGCGAAGGGCGGCTGTCAATGGCAAGGGGGTCTCGCCTTCGCCCAGGTGATGGGCCAGTTCGGCCTCAGTGCAATAGGCCGCCTGGAAGCGGTGCGTCGTGCCCTGCACGACCAGCAGGAAGTCGCCGCGCCCTGCCAGTCGCTCAGCGCCGCTGCGGGCAATGCCAGCGGCGACCTTCGCGTCCTCGGCGCTGGCGACGCTGCCAACCAG
Source organism: Anaerolineae bacterium (assembly GCA_034431435.1). GTDB lineage: Bacteria > Chloroflexota > Anaerolineae > Epilineales > JAHCIE01 > JAHCIE01. Next base: position 28,105 of record DAOUDG010000032.1, read on the forward strand.
CCGGGCCGGGAAGTTGGCCTTTACCAATGAGCCGATGATGGCGGCGCTAGGCTTCTGCGTGCAGCACACCAGATGCAGGCCCGCCTCGCGCCCCCGCTGCGACAGGCGCGTCAGCGCCGCCGTCACTGCTGCACCACCGACAAGGGCCAGGTCAGCCAGTTCATCAATGAAGGTGATGATGCGCGGCAGGGTGATGCCCTCATGGTCCCGTCGTTCCATCTCGCTCACCAGCCAGTCCAGGAGCGCCAGGGCGTCCTGGGGCGACTGGGCCACCGGGGCGAGCAGGTGCGGCAGGGAGGCGAAGGGCGCGTAACCCCGTCCCTTGGGGTCGATAAGCAGCAGCCCCAGGTCGGCGGGCGAGTTGTGGGCGGCCAGGCTGGCGATCATGCCGCGCGCCAGGGCCGTCTTGCCGGAGCCGGTCGTGCCGCTGATGAGGGCGTGCGGCGCTTCCGGGCTGGCCAGTCGTAGCAGGATGGGTGTACCCTCGCCGTCCAGGCCAAGAATGGCCGTGTAGCCGGGCACGCGCGAGAGACGCTGCGACAGGTCGAACAGGCGCACGATGCCCCGGTCGGAGCGGGGAAACTCCAGGTCGATGGTCGTGCCGCGCCGAACGACACGGCACGTCGCCGCGCCCAGGGACAGGGCCAGTTCCTCTGACAGGCGAGCGATCTGGCTGACCCGTGTGCCCATTGCCGGTGCGAGGTGGAAGCGTACCATCTGGGGCGTCACGGCCCCGCCGGTGACGCGGCCCTGGATGCGATGGCTGGCGAGGACCGACTCGATTTGATCTGCCTGGAAGTGCAGTTGACTCTCGCGCTTGCTCATCGGGGCAGCTCTCCTGGCCGACGGCCTGACTCAGACGTGACGAATCACGGCAATGACTTTGCCCTGGACTTCCACGTCGTCGGCGTCGCGATAGATAGGTTCCATTGTCTGATTTTCTGGCTGCAAGCGGATGCGCCTGCCCTCGTCGAAGAAACGCTTGAGGGTCGTCTGCTGCTCGCTCTTGATCCATGCCGCCACCATGTCGCCGTTGTTGGCGCTGCTGGTGCGGCGCAGGATGACGATGTCGCCGTCGTTGATGAGGGCGTCAATCATCGACGTTCCCTTGACCCGCAGCGCGTAGACGCCACGGGTGTCGCTTACGATGTCGCGGGTGAGTTCCAGGCTGTCTTCCGGCTCAGCCCGCTCGTCGGGCACAGGGATGGGCAAACCCGCCGCAATGCGGCCCAGCAGGGGGATGGTAATGACGTCGCCGAAGGGCTGGCCATCGGCGCAGCGTAGCAGGACCAGGCCACGGGCCACACCCGGCGCCCGTGTCAGGTATTCCATCGCCTCGAGCTTGCCCAGGTCGCGGTGAACGTGGTCCTTGGAGGCCATGTTCATCGCGACACGAATCTCCTCGACCGACGGCGCGTGGTCGTGCTTGCGCAGGTAGACCTCGATGACCGTCACCATCCGAGCCAGATGGTCGGTCAGGCCAATGCTTCCCATACCGCCTCCTCACTTGCCAGAACCAATGTTCTGAATCATAGTATACCAGAACGTTTGTTCCGTGTCAAGGGCCGGGCGACAAAGAATTGACGATTCTGGCCGATGCGCAACGCAAAACACCCCCGTCATGGGACGGGGGTGTCAGATATCAATGGCTGTGGCGACCAGAGGCTCTAGGCAGCGCCTGGAACGACAGGATTCTTTGGGTATCGAGACTGGGTTGGCGTCAGGCCCTGGGCCGCGCGCCCGACGGGCGACGCTTGGTGACCACAGGCGTGATCTGGCCACTCTCGGCCAGCTTCAGGCGCTTGGCAAGCCGCGACTTGCGCCGCGCCGCGTTGTTCTTGTGGATGATGCCCTTCTCGGCGGCGGTATCCAGCGCGCTCTGCGCGTCGTGGAACGCCAGGCGGGCAGCGTCCACATCCCCCGCATCGATGGCCTTGTGGGTCTTCTTGATAA
>DAOUDG010000033.1:0-20137 GCA_034431435.1 Anaerolineae bacterium
CCCCGCCGCCCACGGCGAAGGCGCTGGCGCTACCGGTGTGCTGCTTGCAGGTGCGCCTGGCCCAGAAATACTCACCCGCCGTCGCTCCGTTGTCGTCGAAGACACTCCAACCCGCCGAGGGCCACGCGCCCTCGAAGGTCTCGGAGAGGACGATGCCTTGCTGCTTGAGAGCGGGGGAGGCGGGTAGCGGGGCGCGGGGCAGGCGGTCGGCGGGCAAGGGGTTGCGGAGCGTCAGGTCGCCGCGGCCGTGGCCGGTGGCGGCCGGATTCGGGGGGTCAGCGGCGGCTGGCCGCGCCAGTACCAGACCCAGGACGAACGATGCGACAAACAGGAGGATCAGGGGAATCGAGCGGACAAGGAGCGAGCGGCGGGCGGCGGCGAACATGGGACCTCCCGGTGCTGCGAGGGCGCGAGCACCGGGGGACATGCTGGCGCGATGTCCCCTCGGGTCGTCCCCCCTATGTCAACCCATGATAACGCAGCCAGTGTGGGGCTGCGCAGCGATAATGTCGGGCGCGCCGGGAGGGGGCAGTCGATGGCGTGCAGAGTATGGACATTACAACCTGCCTGGCGGCGACCGAACAGGCCCGACGCCTCGGGCCAACGACCCCCGCCACGTCCAGGCTGGCAGAGGGACGTTGCCGAGAAGGCGTCTGATTTCACTATACAGCCACCACCGTCACCTGTCAAGGGGAGGTTTCAGGGCCAGGACGCGGCAGGTGGGGCGCGCGGCCGCGCGCCCCACCTGCCGACAGGAGGTGCATGGTCCCCTGAGCGGGGCGAGACTCAGTGCTGGTGCTCGGTGAACTGCTCTTCCTCGGTCGAGCCGTGGAACGCGCTCGTCGAGGACTTGCCGCCGGATACCACCATCGTGACCTTGTCGAAGTAGCCCACACCGACCTCGCTCTGGTGGCGGGTAGCGGTATAGCCGTCGGCCTCGGCGGCGAACTCGCGGGCTTGCAGCCGCGTGTAGGCCAGCATGCCCTCGCGGGCGTAGGAGTGGGCCAGCTCGAACATGTTGTAGTTGATGCTGTGCCAGCCCGCCAGGGTGATGAACTGGAACTTGTAGCCCATGCGGCCCAACTCGCGCTGGAAGCTCCAGGTCGTGTCGTCGTCGAAGTGCTGCCAGTTGAAGGACGGCGAGCAGTTGTAGGCCAGCATCTTGCCGGGGAACTGGGCGTGGATGGCGTCGGCGAACAGCTTGGCCTCGTGCAGGTCGGGATGCGACGTCTCGAACCACAGCAGATCGGCGTAGGGGGCGTAGGCCAGGCCGCGAGCGATGGCGGCGTCGAGACCCGCGCGCACATCGTAGAAGCCCTCGATGGTGCGGTTGCCGGTGCAGAAGGGCTTGTCGTAGTCGTCGATGTCACTGGTCAGCAGGGTCGCGCCCAGTGAGTCGGTGCGGGCGACGAGCAGAGTCGGCACATCGAGGACATCGGCAGCCAGGCGGGCGGCCTTCAGGGTGCGAACGAACTGGGAGGTGGGCACGAGCACCTTGCCGCCCAGGTGGCCGCACTTCTTCTCAGCGGCGAGCTGGTCTTCGTAGTGGACGCCCGCCGCGCCCGCCTCGATCATGCCCTTCATCAGCTCGTAGGCGTTGAGGACGCCGCCGAAGCCCGCCTCGGCGTCGGCCACGATGGGCGCGTACCAGTAGGTCGGCGCGCTGTCGTCCTTGCCCTCGGCGCGGCGCAGGAAGTCGATCTGGTCGGCGCGCTGCAAGGCATTGTTGATGCGGCGAACGACGTTGGGCACGCTGTTGGCGGGATACAGGCTCTGGTCGGGGTAGGTCTGGCCCGCCAGGTTGTTGTCGCCGGCAATCTGCCAGCCGCTCATGTAGATGGCCTTGAGGCCGCCCTTGACCATCTGGACGGCTTGCGCGCCCGTCAGCGCGCCCAGGGTGTTGACATACGGTTCGGTGTGCAGCAGATGCCACAGGCGCTCGGCCCCCCGCCGCGCCAGGGTATTCTCGACGACGACGCTGCCCCGGAGCTTGACCACGTCCTCGGCGCCATAGTCGCGGGCGATGCCCTGCCAGCGGGGGTCTTTGGCCCACCGCTCTTCCAGGTCACGGACTTGCTGTGCGAAGGTCATTTCGAGCATTTCGGCCCTCCTCGGGTAAGGGTTTGGTGATGGTGGTGCGATGTTGGCCGGCCTGGGCGAGCGCGCTTTTCTCTTCCCCAGCGGCTTTAGGGTGACTTTGGCTGACTCGCCCATAGGCGATGCTCCTGGTTAGGCAACACGCTCACTTGTCGCCCTGAGCGACGGCGCTCTCCCGCCCTCGCTGTCGAGGTCCTTCGCTGCGCTCAGGACGACAGGCCACGCTGTTTTCGCCCGGCACTGATTACCGCCAGGCGAGTGCGGTCAGTCCAGGCGCTGGTAGCCTGGCAGGGTCAGAAACTCGACAAAGTTGGGGCTGAGGACCAGCAAGTCGAGCAGGTCCGCGGCCTGGGCAAAGTGATGGCGGTGGCGGTGGGCCACCATGTGCGACACCTCCTCGGTGCGCACCTCGCGATAGATGTCCGGCGTCAGGGTCACCCCGTCGGCGCGCTTGGCCCCGTAGTGCAGCCACTGCCACATCTGGGAGCGGGCGATCTCAGCCGTCGCCACATCCTCCATGAGGTAGTGGATACCAACCGCGCCGCGCCCGCCGAGCCACGCCTCCAGGTACTGAAGGGCCACGTTGACGTTGTTGCGGAAACCCGCCTCGGTGATCTCGCCCGTGGGGACGGCCAGCAAGTCCTTAGCGGCAATGTGGGCGTCGGGAATGCGCGCCACCTGATTGTCGCCCTGGAAAGACTTATTGAAGACTTCGAGGACTGGGCCGACCAGACCAGGGTGAGCCACCCACGCACCGTCGAAGCCCTGGCCGGCCTCGCGAGTCTTGTCGGCCTGCACGGTGGCGATGGCCTTCTCATTGGCGGCCAGATCGTCCTTACGCGGGATGTAGGCCGACATGCCGCCCATGGCGTGCGCGCCGCGCTTGTGGGTGGTGTGGGTGAGCAGCTCGGCCGCCGAGCGCAGGAAGTGGGTGGTCATGCCCACCTGGGCGCGGTCAGGCAGGACGAAGTCGGCGCGCTGGCTGAAGACCTTGATGAAGCTGTAGATGTAGTCCCAGCGACCGAGGTTGAGGCCCGCGCTGTGCTCACGCAACTCGTAGAGAATCTCGTCCATCTCGAAGGCGGCCAGGATGTGCTCGATCAGCACGGTGGCCTTGATGCTTCCGCGCGGGATGCCGAGCGTGTCCTGGGCGTAGATGAACACATCGTTCCACAGCCGCGCCTCGAGGTGGCTCTGAAGCTTGGGTAGATAGAAGTAGGGGCCACTGCCGCTCCGCAGGGTCTCGGCGGCGTTATGGAAGAAGCACAGGCCGAAGTCCAACAGGCCGCCGCCGATGGGCTTGCCGTCGACGAGGACGTGCTTCTCGGGCAGATGCCAGCCGCGCGGGCGCACGGCGAGGGTGGCAATCGTGTCGTTGAGCAGGTAGTCCTTGCCGTCGCTGTGGAGGGTGATGCTGCGGCGCACGGCGTCGTGGAGGTTGACCTGGCCGTCGATGAGGTTGAACCACGTCGGGGTATTGGCGTCCTCGAAGTCGGCCATGAAGACGTTGGCGCCGGAGTTGAGGGCGTTGATGACCATCTTGCGGTCGGTCGGCCCGGTGATCTCGACGCGGCGGTTCAGCAGGTCCGAGGGGGGCGGGGCAACCTTCCAGTCGCCGCTGCGGATGCTGGCCGTCTCAGGCAGGAAGTCCGGCGTGGCTCCCGCCTCAATCTCCGCCCATCGTTCCTGGCGGCGCTGGAGGAGGGCCTCGCGGCGCGGGCCGAACTCGCGCACGAGGGACGCGACGAAGTCAAGCGCCTCGGGGGTGAGGATGCCGGCCCATTCGGGCTTGACCGGTCCCAGAATTTCGACAGCATGGGTCTTAATCACCGATCCCCTCCTTTGGGGTGCTATGCGAGGCGAATCGCTTGGCCTGGGCGCCGGAACAGCGTCCACAATCTAATATAATGCAGTGCGTCACAAATGTCAAGGCACTGGAGCGATTCCGAGACCCGAAGGGTTTCCAAAACCCTTCGGGTCTGCTACCATCACCAGTATATCGCACTGCGTCACGAGGGGGAATGGGCAGGGGGCCAGGAGCAGGCCCCCATCCGGGGGGTTTGCAGCGAGAGGCGGCTAGCCGAACGGGTAGGTGGGTAGTGTACGGTCTCCACCGCCTCAACTGTATGCCAATGACCGCGTGGTGCGAACGCCCTACTTCGTCGCCTCGGCGAGGGCGGTCTGGAACTGGGGCCAGGGCAGCGCGCCCTGGATGCGCCGCTCGCCGAGAACGAAGGTGGGGCGGACGCGGATGCCGGTCGCCTTCGCCTCCGCATCGACCTTCTTCACGAAGTCGGCGTACTTGCCGCTGCTGAGGCACTGCCCGAAGGCGGCCTCATCGAGCTGGAGATCGCGGGCCAGGCCCAGCACTGTCGCGTCGGGGTTGCCGCTGAACAGGCGGCCCTGCTGCTCGAACAGCAAGTCGTGCATCGCCCAGAACTGGCCCTGGTCGCCCGCGCACTCGGCGGCCTGAGATAGCCGCGCTGAATTGCCAAAGTCAAGGATATGGTTGAAGACCATCTTGACCTTGCCGCTGCGAATGAACTCGTCCTTGATGTTCGGCTCAGTGCCCAGCACGTGGGCGCGGCAGGTCGTTCACAGGAAGTCGGAGTAGTCGGTAAGGGTCACCGGGGCGTCGGGCGAACCCAGATACCAGCGGCCGTCGGGCAGCCTGCCAGAGGCGAGGCGACCATCGGCGGCCACGGCGGGCGCGGCGCTTTTCGCCGCGGCGGTGGGTGGGGCGGGCGGCGGGGCCTGGGTGGGCGCAGTGGTGGGGGCCGTTGTCGCCGTCGCTGGAGTCGTTGGGGGGGCCACGATTGGCGCGGTGGCCGGAACGATGGCCGTCGCTGGAGTCGTTGGAGCGGCCAGGGTTGGCGCGGGGACCTGGGCGGCGGGCGGAGCGGCGCAGGCCGCCAGCAGGACCAGGGTCAGGGCCAGCGTCACCAGCCATGCGTAGCGGGGCATGAGCGGGAGTCCTCCGTCGCGGGTGAATGTCTGCTGAAAGTGTAGGGATGGCGCGGCCTCAGGGCAAGGGGCGCTGTCTGGCCAGCGCCTGAAATTGCGCGCCCTTGCCCTGCGCTATACCTTCTCCTTATAGGCGAGGGAAGCCAGCCAGCCACCGAGCGTGCCCGCCAGAATGGCTGCCATCAGGCCGAGCGTGCCGACCATATCCTCCGGGAAGCTGCCGGCCAGCAAGGTGAAGGCGATATTGCTGATAAAGGCGGCGAGAGTGCCGTGGAACGCGCCCTCGCGCCCGGCCAGGCGTCCGGCGATGTAGCCACCCAGGCCGCTAAAGAAGATGCCAATCAGCAGCGCTGGCCAGTAGTACGCGCTGTCGCGCAGCATCGCCTCAGCCAGTGCGGGATCGGTATCAGGGCCGATACCCACCGCCGTGCTGATGCCCAGCCCCACAATCTGGGTGAGAATTACATCCGCGATGACCCCCCACAGCACGGGGAGCCACGCGATCCGACGCAACTGTTCCATGCGCTATCCTTTGTTGATGGCGTGATGCAGGCAGCGCTGGCAATTGTACACCGGATTGGGCGACGGCCCCGCATCGACCGGAATGGTCGTGTCTCGTAACGTCCGAGCCAGTTATACGTCCTACACTGTGATATCGCATTCCTTTGGGCGGCGCAGGCCGTCCTCTCAGCCAAAGGGTACGTGAATGAAACCGAGACGCCCCCCCATGCTGGGCCTGGCAGTCGTTGCCTGCGCCGCCTTGTTAGCTGCCGTTCTCGTCTCTACCTACGTCTCTGGGCCATCCGTGGTCGTCGCCGAAAGCGACACCACCATCTCTACCCCTACCCCCACCCCCCTGCCTGGTCAATGGTGTGGCAGCATCGAGACCCGCAAGCTGTGGGAGGCGGACGCGACGACGCACGTCTTCGTGCCGTGTGGCCTGGGCGAGGCGCAGATGGTCTGGGTCGAGTTCGAGGGCGACGATGGCCCCTACAAGTTGAGTGGCGTCACCCGCACGAACGAGACGCGCTGCGTGGTCGACTCGCAGGGGGAGCAGCGCTGCGTCCCAGGCATCGCCTATAGCCTGCGCCCGACGTCGTTTGACGAATGCTCGGCGTGCATCGCCACGCTGCCGACGGCGACCCCCACCGCGACGCCGACCCTCAATCCGGCTCGCTTCAGCATCAGCGTCAACAAAGGCCCCAACAGCGTCTATCAGCTGGGCGAGAACATCCGCATTTCGTACCGGGTGCCCTTCTACCCGGCTGACATTGCCATCTTCGAGGACGGGCCGACGGGGACGCGGCGAATCTTCAAGAGCCGGGTCACACAGGATGGCGCTCTCAACGGGGTCATCAGTACGCCCAGTGGCGCGTACCTCTACCGTCTCGTGGTGTACGACGGTGACATCGTGCTCGGCGAGACCAGCGTCGCCATCAGCGTCGCCGATCTGGTTACGATCCGCGTCGACCGCGCCGACAAGACCTATCATGTTGGCGACCAGATTCAGTTCACCCTGTTCACCAGTCGCGCCATGGATTGGGTTCTGTACCGTTGCGCCACAAGCGGCGATCACTGCGAGCGTGTCCTGAGTGGCTTCACGACCGGCGCGCAGCAATTTCTGCTGTTCGGCCCGCTGGGCGGCGAGCCAGGCCAGCGCCTCTACCGGTTCGAGGGTCACGAACGCGAGACAGGCCCCAACGGCCCCCTTCTCGACGCGGCTGAGGTCATCATCACGGTGCTGCCGGCGCTCACGCCGACTCCGGCCCGCACCGCTACGCCCACCAATACGGCGACCGCCACCGCCACCGCCACCGCGACCGCCACCGCCACCCGCACGGCCACCGCAACCGGGACGGCGACGGCGACGGCGACCAGCACCCCGACCGCCACGGCCACGCGCACACCCACGCCGACGCTGGCGGGGCCGGGCAATACTTTGACCCCGACCACGACGCCGGGTGGCCCAACGGCGACCCGCACGCCCACCGCGACCGCCACCGCTACCGCGACCGCGACCCGCACGCCCACCGCGACCGCCACCGCCACCGCGACGGCGACGCCCACCGCCACGGCCACCGCGACGACGCCACCGGTCACGGCCACCCCCAGCGCCACGGCCACGGCCACGGCCACCGCCGGCCCGACGAGCACGCCTCGCCCGGCGACGCTCACGCCACCCCCTGGCTGCCCCGCGGATGGGTGGGAGCCGAACAGCAGCTTCCCGGAAGCCGTCCCCCTGCAGCTGGGTGCGACGTACGTCGGCACGATCTGCCCAACGGAGGACCTGGACATCTTCCGCCTGCGCGTGCATAGCGGCGATGAGATCACGCTGCGGTTGAGCGGCGCGCCCGCCGTGTACGCGATGTACCTGTACAACGACTCGGCCATTGAGGTGGCGGCGGCGGACGGCCTGACGCCCGGCGATAAGGTCATCACATACCGCGTTGAGGGCGCGCCCACCGACGGCGCTGACTACTACGCCATGATACTGACGCGGAGCCTTGACTACAACCCCAACCAGTTGTACCAACTGCTGGCGACCCGTGTCGTGGCCGTCCTGACGCCCACACCCACGCCCACCGCGACGGCGACAGCGACGGCGACAGCAACGGCCACCGCGACGGCGACTGCATCGGCAAGTGCCACGCCTGCCCAGTCGCCGACGCCTGGCCCCAGCCCCACACCCACCCTGACGCCGACGCCGCGCCCCCTCGTCAGCTTCATCTACGTACCCTACCTGAACCGGGCGGGCGTCGGCCCCAAGCCGCCTACGCCCACGCCGACCGTGGCGGGCGTCGCCTCGCCGACCGCGACACCCGCGGGCGGCTGTATCGACGCCTACGAGCCTGACAACGTCCAGGCACAGGCGAAGCCGATTGCCGTGGACGGCGCGCCGCAGGCGCATACCTTCCACGCCGCCGGCGATGTGGATATCGCGAGGTTCGACGCCGTCGCCGGCCGCAGCTACGTGATTCGGACCCTGGACCTGGCGTCCCGTGTCGATACGGCGATTGGCCTGTATTCGAGCGACTGGGTTCGCATCGCGTCGAACGACGACGACCCCGGCGGCGGCCCGGCATCGCGCATCGACTTCACCGCCCCTGCCAGCGGGACGTTCTACGTCCGCATCGCGAACTACGATCCGGGGTATGGGGCGTGCGAGGCCACCTACGCCGTCAGCGTCGCGGAGAGTCCTTGAACTTGAAAACGGCGGCGGCTACGTAGCGTATCTCTGGCGGCCCTTCCGGCGTCTTATAAAGAGAGCAGAGTCCCCCTGCTCACGCGGTGGCTGCTCCCACCCAGCCCCCGCATTGCCCGCATCCGTGGGCATGCTTCCGGCGTGGCGTCCCCTTGGCCGCGCCGGAAGCGCTTTTTCTCGCCTGGCCCGTGACTCGCGCGTCCACCCCACGTTATACATCGTGATTCGTAACACCTCGGTCCGACGCGGGGTTATCGCCATCGCGCCATCGCTCGCCAGGAGACTCTATGTCACGGCTCTCGCCGCTCGGCGCTGTCGCCGCCGCCGCTGTTCTTGTCGCCTTGCTGCTGTGGGTCTCGGGGGACACCCTGGAGGCCCGACCCGCGACCCAGGAGGCGACGGCCACGGCCACCGCAGCCCATGCCCTGTATCTGCCGCTGCTCGCCCGCGCCTTCCGCCCTGACCTGAACTTCAATACCCCCACCCCCACGCCGACGACCGTGCCCGGCCTGAAGGTGCGCGGACACGTGCGCCTGGGCAACGCGGCGGGGCCTGGCCTGGCCGGTGTCGCCATTCACCTGTTCTACGCTTCCTACTTCCCCGGTGAGGTCATCGCCACGACCGACGCCAATGGCTACTACGAGAGTTCGTTCCGTGCCATTCCCGGCGACGAGATGGTAACGGTGTGGGCCGAAGGGGCCGGCTACGCCTTTGAGCCGCCGCAGCACACCTGGCGTCACTACTACGGCTACGAGGAGGCCATCCGCGATTTCGTGGCCGTCCCTGCCACGGCGACGCCGACGGCCAGCGCGACGGCGTCGGCCACGGCGACGGAGACACCGACCAGCACCGCCACGGCGACGGAGACACCGACGGCAACGCCGACCCTCACGCCCCCACCAAGTGACACCCCAACGCCGACGTGGACTGTCCCGCCCGACGCGACGCTCACCGCTACGCCTACCCCCACGCCCAGCGGCTCGCCGACTGCCACCGCCACGGCGACGCCCAGCGTCACGCTGGCCCCGCCAACCCCTACCCCGACGCACTGGGGCGGCTACCCCTATCCGGGGCCGACGCCGACCATTGAGTGCCCCGATGGCTACGAGATCGATGACTACGCGGGGCAGGCCAGGCCCATCACGCCAGGCCCGCTGTGGCAGGACCGCTCGTTCCATCCGGCCGACCGCAACGACTGGGTGTGGTTCGATGTGACGGCGGGCCAGACCTACGTCGCCGAGACGGGCCAGCTGGCCGACTTCGTCATCACCGAGCTATACGTGTACAACCTGAACGGGGAGGTCGTGGCGGAGGACACCTACACCGGCGCGCCACGGGCGGCCCGCGTGGAGTGGACCGCCGACAAGAGCGAGCGCCTGCTGGCGCTCATCCACCCCTACACGACGTCGCTACGCGGCTGCGGGGCGACCTATCAGTTCCGCCTGACCGCCGCACCCTGACGCCAGGCCGCGACGCCGGCTACGACCAGCGCGGCCAGCGTCAGCAGGCTCAGCAGCGCGCCGAGGCGGAATGCCCGCGCCTGGTAGCGCCACTCGACGACCGACGGCCCGCCTGGAACCCGGGTTCCCAGGAGCGGGCCGTCCACCTGTAGCGCGGGCGCGGGCGCGCCGTTGACCGTCGCCTGCCAGCCGGGCGCGTAGCTCTCGGCCAGGACGAGCAGGCCCGGCTGTGGCGCGTCCACGGTGGCGCGCAGGTGGGTCGGTGTTACGCGCTCTAGCGTGGCTGTCGCGTTGGCTGGGGCCGCTGTGCCCGTGGGCAGCCCCAGGTCGTCGGCCGACGGGTCGGCGGTGACGGCCTCGGCCAGTGGGTCGAAGGTCGGCGCGGCCAGGCCAGCCAGCACGGCGTCCTGATCCGCGACACGCCGCAGGCCGGGCGCCACCCACGCGGGCGGCAGGCTGCCTGCCAGCCGGTACAGCCGGGTGTCGCCGACGCGCTCGACCTCGGCCAGCGCGCCGTGGGTCAGGTCGCGCTTCGAGACCACGTAGCGCACGCCCAGCAGCCGCCACCACACCAGTTCGGGAGCCTCTCGAATCAGGCGGTCGTAATCCGCCAGGTACAGCGGGCTGTTACCCACCGTGTCGCGCATGCCCCAGATGACCGCGCCGTTGCCGCCGCCCGGCGGCAGCAGCCCTTCGCTGCTCACCCGGTAGTCGCCCGCCTGGTCGGCCTGAATGGCCCACACGATTGGATCAGGCGCGAAGTAGCCGCCCGGCGGCGGAGCCTGGGTCAGGCCGTGGCCGCTGGTCGAGAACAGGTCGAGGGCGACCAGTCCCAGCAGGGCCACCGCCCCCCAGCCGCGCCTGCCCCGCGTGAACGCCAGCGCCGCCAGGGCCAGCATCCCCGCCGAATAGGTGGCCGTCGTACTGGCGACGGCGGCGAGGCCCTCGGCCGGCCGACCCTGGCCGGCCCAGGAGACTGTCAGCCCCAGCGCAGCAACCGCCATCAGCCCCGCCACGAGCCACGCCCACCGGCCGCGGTCCGCGCCCTCTTCCCGCGCCAGCCACGCGGCCAGCCCGTAGCCCGCCAGCATCGCCAGGGCGAAGCTCCACAGGATGGCGGCGCGCTCCTGGTGGCGGAACAGGCTGAAGCCGGGGGCGATGCGGTAGGCCAGCCAGTATAGCCCCCCCTGCGCCCCAAGGGAGAGTAGCCCGCCGACCACAGCCAGCCCGGCCCAGAAGCTCACCTCGCGTGGGCCTCGCCGCCGCGCCAGCCCCGCCACCGCCAGGCCCGCCAGCAGCAGCGTCGCCAGCCCCACGTACAGCGGCGACCAGTCGCCCCACACCCCCGGCAGCAGGATGTGCAGCACATCGCGCCACACGAAGCCGACCGACGCCACCTCATAGGGTAGGACGAGGCGCGGGCCGAGGCGCGCCAGTTCCAGGGTCGGCAGCCACTGGGCCGCCGTAAGGCCCAGGGTCGCCGCCAGCCACAGGGCCAGCCGCGCCAGCGCCGTCGGCGCGGTCAGCCGGCCCCAGGCCTGGAAGGCGAAGTAGGCGACAGCCGTGTAGGCGATGAGCATGAAGGTCTGGGGGTGACCCGCCAGCAGGGCCAGCGCCAGGGGTAGCGCGGCCAGGGCGACGCGGCCCGGCGCGAGCCGCTGCCACGTCCCCCCCGCCCCCGGCGCGCGCGCCAGGCTCTCCGCTCCCCACAGCGCCAGGGGCAGCCACACCGCCGTCTCCAGCACAGCCAGTTGCAGCGGCGGGTAGCTGGTCAGGTAGCCGCCGAAGGCGAACACGACGGCGGCCAGCAGCGCGGCCGCGGTGGGCAGGTGGCGGCGGGCAAACAGGAAGGTGAACACTCCCGCCAGGGCCAGGTGCAGCCCGGCCTCGAATTGCAGCGTCGCGAAGGGCAGCGGCGGCCACGGCGGCAATAGCGCCGATAGCCAGGCAGGTGGGTAGAGGGCAGCCCATTGGGGATCGGCCAGGGCGGGCGTGCCGCTGTAGATGTGGGGATTCCAGAGGGGGAGCCGCCCCGCCTTCAGCTCATCGGCGGCGAAGCGGCGTAGCGGGTAGAACTGCTCCACGAAGTCCCCGTAGGCGAAGACGTGGCGGTCGGCCGGGTTGAGCGCCCACAGTCGCCACAGGAAGAGCGCGGCGAGGAGGCAGAGCAGAAGAGGGCTGAGAGATTGGAGATGGGGGAATGGCGATTGCCGAGCGGGCGGCTCACTATCGGTCAGTGTCGCGTCAGCATGACAATCGGCTGCGAGTCCCTTTGCCACTCCCCACTCTCCAATCCCAGATTTCCCATCGCTATGCCAGCCTCTCCGTCAGGTACAACGCCAGCTTCTCGCGCGGGACCTGCGTCTGCTCGCTCCTCGCCATGTCGCGCACTGTCACCACTCCCTGGGCGACCTCGTCGCTGCCGAGGATGAGGGTATACGCCGCGCCCGCCTTGTCGGCGAAGCGGAACTGCGCCTTGAGGCCCCGGTCGCCGAAGGCGGCTGTAGCGCGCAGTCCGGCCGACCGCAGGTCGTTCAGCGCCTGGATGGCGGCCAGCTTGGCGTCAGGCCCCAGGTAGGCCACGACGATCTGGGGCGCGGGCAGCGGCGCGACGGCCACGTCCAGCGCCTTCATCGTCAGCACCAGGCGATCGATGCCTGCCGCGAAGCCCACCGACGGCGTCGGCGGCCCGCCGAGCAACTCGATGAGGCCGTCGTAGCGCCCCCCGCCGCACAGAGCGTTCTGCGAGCCGAGTCCAGCCTGCCCCCACACCTCGAACACCGTCTTGGTGTAGTAGTCCAGGCCGCGCACCAGGCGGTGGTTGATGGTGTAGGGGCGGCCGATAGCGTCCAGGTAGCCGCGCAGCTCGCTGAAGTGGGCGCGGCACTCGTCGCATAGATAGTCGAGCATCTGCGGCGCAGCGCCCAGCAGCGCGCCGGTCGCCTCGTCCTTGCTGTCCAGCACACGCAGCGGGTTGACGGTCAGCCGCCGCCGGTCGTCGCCGTGGAGCCGCGCCGTGTGCGGCTCGAAGTAGGCGCGCAGGGCGGCCACGTAGCCGGGGCGACATTTGGGGCAGCCGGTGCTGTTGACCTGGAAGGACAACCCCTGTACGCCGTTGACCTCGAAGAAGCTCCAGGCCAGCAGCATGATCTCCAGGTCCAGGGCCGGGTCCAGCGAGCCGATGGCCTCGGCGTTGAACTGGGAGATCTGGCGGTAGCGGCCCAACTGGGGCGCTTCGTGGCGGAAGACGTGGCCGAGGGAGTACAGACGCAAGGGCGACGGGCGGCTCGCCATGCCGTGCTCGAGGTAGGCGCGCATGACGCCCGCCGTGAACTCCGGCCGCAGCGCCAGCTCGCTCATCTCCTCGGCAGGTCGCCCCAGTACGCCTACGACATACATCTCCTTATCGTGGATGTCGGTTCCCTCGCCGATGCTGCGCAGGAACAGCCCCGTGTCCTCGATGAGCACCGGGTCGAGGCGCTCGTAGCCAAAGCTGCGCGCGAGCTTCTCGCTACTCTTGATGATGTGCCGCCAGTACGGTTGGTCCTCCGGCAGCACGTCGACCATGCCGCGCGGGCTTTGGAAACGCATTCATCCTCCGTCGATAATCAGGATAGCTGCTCGCGCCGGCTGTGACCATGCGCCGCGAGCCACGCAGCTAACGTCTCTGGCCTCCGCCCCTGGCCTTCGGTCGCTTGGCGGGCTTGGGCGGCGGTTCCTTGAAGATGCCCAGCCAGTAGTCCACGTCGGCGCTGGACGAGGCGGGCTTGTCGTCGGCCGCTCGGCCCTTGCTGGTGGGCGCGAGGCGCTCGGCCAACTGCTGGGCGAAATCGCGCGCGCTGACCACCTGCGCCCCGCATGACTGGGCGACGCTGACGATGCGGCGGTCGGACGAGACGACCGTCAGCTGGCGCGGCGCGCGGTCGCGCTCGATGCGGCGGATGATGACCGAGTCGGCGTCCTCGCCGTGGGGCGCGTAGATGACGGTGATGCTCGGCCCGGCGGTGGGGCGGCCGACGCCGGGCAAGTCGCCGGGATCGAAGACGACGGTGATGCTCTCCCGCGTGGCGGCGGCGTACCCTTGCAGCCGCGCCAACAGCCGCGCCTCATCGCGCGGGTCCGCCAGAGAGATATCCTTCATCTGGCCGATGAGGTTGTGGCCGTCAATCAAGAGAGGCATGCTACACCAAACGTTCGTCGCATGCTGCCCGCACCCCGCACGCTCGGCAGCGGCCGGCCTCGTCGTGGTCGCGGGGGACGTCTCGCGCTCGCGCCAGGGCGCGCATCTCGTCCAGCGTCGCCAGGAGGATGGCTCGCAGGTCGGGCGTGTAGTCTACGGCGAAGGTCTGCTCGGCGTAGCGCAACAGGCCGCGCTGCGGCGGGCGGCCCCACACGTCCTCGATGAGCAGGCAGTAGGCCGCCAGTTGTAGCACATCCGACAGGTAGGGCGTCGCCGCGCGGCGGGTCGGTTTCACCTCGACCGGGGTCCACTCGCCGCGCTCCTCGACCACATAGTCGGGCTTGCCCACCAACCCGTAGCGCCGCGACAGCAGCGGCCGGTCCACCGCCCGCCAGCCGCCCGTGTCGCTGTACACGACGCGCCCCGTCGGTAGCCCCGTTGCCGCCCGATTGCGACGGCTGAGCAGGAGCAGAGTCGCACCCGCGACGAGGAGCAGGAGGGCGAGAGCTACCATCACGGCGACAGCATCAGCTCAGCCGACGAGTTGCTCGAAGCGGTCGATGTCCCGGCGGATCAGGTCGAAGCTCGCGCGCCAGAAGTCGGGCGTGCGAATGTCGATACCGAAGCGCGCCGCCAGTGTCGCAGCGTCGGCCAGGCCCGTCGACGATAGCAGGTCGTCGTAGCTGGCCTTGAACGCCGTCGGGTTGGCCTGGTAGCGGGCATACAGGCCCAGGCCGAACAGCAGGCCGAACATGTAGGGGTAGTTATAGAATGACCGCCCCGTGCTGTAGTAGTGGCCCTTGACCGCCCACATGTAAGGGTGCAGCAGGCTCTGGTCGAGGCCGTCGCCGTAGGTCTGGCGCTGGGCGTCGAGCATCAACGTGTTCAACTCATCCACCGATAGCTCGCGCCGCTGGCGGCCCTCGAACACCGCCTGCTCGAAGATGAAACGGCTGGTAATGTCCACCACGACCTGCGCCGCGCCTTGCAGCGTCTCCTCCAGCAACGCGATCTGCTCCTCGCGGTCGGCGTCGCGCAAGGCCGCCTGGAAGACGATGGTCTCGCAGAAAGTGCTGGCCGTCTCAGCCAGAGTCATCGGCGTGGCGCGCTGGAGGGGCGTGCGTGGGGCGAGATTGAAGTTGTGGTAGCCGTGGCCCAACTCGTGGGCCAGGGTGGACACGCTCTGGAACGATGGCTTATAGTTCATCAGGATGCGCGACTCGTCGCGGCGCACCCCCATGCAGAAGGCCCCGTCGCGCTTGCCGTCGCGCGGCTCGGCGTCTACCCAGTTCTCGGCGAACGCGCGGGCGGCGTAGTCGCGCAGGCGCGGCGAGTAGGAGCCGAACTGCTCCAGGATGAAGCGCGTCGCGTCGTCGTACTCCCAGACCTTGTGGCTCGCACCCACCGGGGCGAACAGGTCGTACCACGCCAGTTCGGCGACGCCCAGCGCTCTGGCCTTCGCTCGCAGATAGCGGCGGAAGTCCGGGAAGGCCTCGTGGGCGGCCAGCATCATCGCGTCGAGACTGGCGCGGTCCATGTTGTTGTCGAACAGGGATTCGTCCAGCGCCGAGGCCCAGCCGCGCCGCCGCGCCAGGATGTTGACCTCGCCCTTGATGCTGTTCAGCGCGGCGGCCAGGGGCACCGCGACGGCCGGCCAGACGGCCAGCTCGGCCTCGTAGGCGCGGCGGCGTACGTCCCGGTCGCTATCCGTCGCCAGGGCGCGTATCAGGCTCATCGGCAGGGGGCGCGTCGCGCCGTCGGCCTCGAAGGGCGCGCTTAGCTGCGACGTCACGTTGCCGTGCAGCTTGGCCCAGGCTGTGCCGCCGGGGATGTTCAGCTCGGCGGCCAGGTTCTCCTCGGCCGGCGACATCAGATGCCTGGCCTCCTCGCTCGCCTTGCGGACCATGAACTCGTGGTCGCGGGCGACGGCCGACCGGCGCAGCAACTCATCCACATCCAGCGACCCGATCCAGGCCGTGAAGCGCGTACTCAACTGGCTGAGGCGTACCGCTTCCTGCTGTAACTCGCTCAGCTGCGCCTGGGCCGCGTTGTCCCGCGAGTTGGTGGTGACGAAGGCGTGCAGATACGTCGACAGCAGGCGAAAGTCATCGTACAGGCGATTGAGGCGTCCGGCGATAGTCTCAGCCGCCTGCACGTCGGCGTCGGTCACGTCCGCCGCGTCGCGCTTGTTGATGCCCAGGGCATCGAAGGTGGCGACCAGGTCCGCAATGTCGCCCATCGTCCGCTGGAAACTGGCGGCGAATTCGGGCGAAGCCAGGCTTGGAAACAGGGGCGTCATATCCCAGTGGGGCAGCGCGCGCGTCGCAACAGTCATAGGCGACCTCATTTCATGCCAGTGGTAAGGGCAATTCTAGGGCGACTTCCGAAAATGGGCAATACGGCGTGCGGGCGCGCCCGCCGCTGCGTGTTGCCTCCGGCGCGCGGCTGTGCTAGAATCCCTGGTCTAGAAAGACATCTGAGCCAGCCATGAAGCCACGCATCCTGACAGGCCCCATCGCCGCTGGCGCCGGCTACTTTGCGGGCATGCCCTACCCGTTGGGCGCTACCGTGCAAGACGGCGGCGTCAACTTTAGCCTCTACGCCGATCGCGCGACTGGCATCGACCTGTTGCTGTTCGACGGACCCGACGGCGTCGAGCCGATCCAGACTATTCGGCTCGACCCCCTCTACAACCGCACCTTCTACTACTGGCATATCTTCGTGCCGGGCCTGCGCGCGGGCCAGGTGTACGCCTACCGCGCCGACGGGCCGTACTTCCCTGACCTGGGCCTGCGCTACGATTACTCCAAGGTTCTCGTCGACCCCTACGCCCGCGCCATCACCTACGGCGCGTACCAGCGCGCCGCCGCTGCCCGCTTCGGCGAGGACAACATCCACCATGCCCTCAAGTGCGTCGTGGTCGATCCCCACGACTACGACTGGGAGGGCGACCAGCCGCTGCGCCGCCCGTCCAGCAACGCCATCATCTACGAGATGCACGTCCGCGGCTTCACCCGCCACCCCAATTCCGGCGTCGCGCCGCAGCGGGCGGGGACGTACGCGGGCCTCATCGAGAAGATTCCCTATCTGCAAGAGCTGGGCGTCACCGCTGTCGAGCTGATGCCGGTTCACCAGTTCGACCCCCAGGCCGCCCCCAACAACCTGCCCAACTATTGGGGCTACCAGCCCATTGCCTTCTTTGCTCCCCACCACGACTACAGCTCGCGGCGCGACCCCCTCGGTCCCGTGACCGAGTTCCGCGACATGGTGAAGGCCCTCCACCGCGCAGGCATCGAGGTCATCCTGGACGTGGTCTACAACCACACCGCCGAGGACAACCAGAATGGCCCCACCCTGGCCTACCGAGGCCTGGAGAACCGTACCTACTACATGCTCAACGCCGGCCGTCGCGCCGAGTATATCAACTACAGCGGCGTGGGCAACACGCTGAACGCCAACAACTCCATTGTGCGGCGGTTCATCGCCGATAGCCTGCGCTACTGGGTCGAGCACATGCACGTCGATGGCTTCCGCTTCGACCTGGCGTCGGTCCTGTCGCGCGGCAGCGACGGCCGCCCCCTGGACGACCCGCCCCTGCTATGGGAGATCGAGTCGGATCCGGTGCTGGCGGGTACGCGCATCATCGCCGAGGCATGGGACGCGGGCGGGTTGTATCAGGTGCACAACTTCGTCGGCAAGCGCTGGGCGGTGTGGAACGGCCAGTACCGCGACACGCTGCGCCGTTTCGTCAAGAGCGACCCCGGTCTGACGGTGGGCCTGGCCGACGCCATCGGCGGCAGCCCCTTCCTGTTCCGCCGCCTCGACCGCGACCCGATTCGCAGCATCAACTACATCACCTGCCACGATGGCTTCACGCTCAACGACCTGGTGTCGTACAACGAGAAGCACAACTGGGCCAACGGCGAGGATAATCGGGACGGGTCGAGCGATAACCATAGCTGGAATTGCGGGGCGGAGGGAGCGACCGGTGATGCGACAGTCGAGACGCTACGCCGGCGGCAGATCAAGAACTTCCTGACCCTGCTGTTGCTGTCGCAGGGCACACCGATGCTGCTCATGGGCGACGAGGTGCGCCGCAGCCAATGGGGCAACAATAACGCCTTCGACCAGGACAACGAGCTGAGCTGGCTGGACTGGGACAACGTGGAGCGGCACGCCGACGTTCTGCGCTTCACCCAGACTCTGCTGCGCTTCCGCCGCCAGAGCCGCCTGTTCCACGATCGCAGCTTCTGGATCACACCCGGTGGCACGGAGATCCACTGGCACGGGCTGGCGTTGGGGCGGCCCGATTGGGGCGCGGAGTCGCGCGTGTTGGCCTTCGAGTTGAGCAACGCGATGGCCGCCGAGCACCTACACGTGATGATCAATGCCTACTGGCAGCCGCTGGACTTCGAGTTGCCGTTCCTCACCACCGGCCGCGCCTGGCGCCGCCTGGTGGATACGGCCCTCGACCCGCCCCACGACATCTCCGACCCGCCCAGCGGGCCGCTCCTCGGCGCGCGTCACTATCGCGTGCAGCCGCGCTCGGTGGTCGTTCTCGTTGCCGCCGCGTAGGCTCCCCCCGCCTGGTCCTGTATCTTGCCTGGCTAGCCCCTATCCTCGTCGTACTCCGGCGTGTCCTCAGCGACACGCCGGTCGTCTTCCGTGCGGGGGCGGTACAGGGGCAGCGTCGTTGGCGGGCGCAGGGGCGGAGCGTCGGCCGCCTGCGTGCCGCCCCCATCCAGGGCATAGGCCAGGTCGAGGGCCGCGACGTACTCGGCGGCGCAGGCCCGGCAGCGCTCCAGCCGCGCGTATAGGGCTGTGTCAGGTGGGTAGCCCGCTACCTCGCGCTCGATAGCCGCCGCGAACAGGGCGCGCGTCGTGTCACAGCCATCGGGGCAGCGACTGCCCCAGTCGGCCGCCAGTGCGGCGGCGAGGGCATCATGTGGCATTGGATGAATCCCTGCCTGGCACACATGTCAACCGGCGACCCGAGGCGAAGGGCCGAGGACGGATGGCATAGCTCTGGGTGGTCCATCGTCCACCGCCGGTCTCTAGAACGTCAGGCGCAGCACCTTGTCGCCGTCGGGCGGCGCGTTGCCGCGGCCGTCCAGGTTGCTGGTCGTCACGTACAGCGCGCCATCCGGCCCCTGCTGAATGTCACGCAGCCGACCGTATTGCCCTTGCAAGAGGGGCGTGAGCTGCTGAACCTTGCGCGAGTCGTTGGGGTCCAGCACGACGCGGTAGAGCGACTGGCCGCGCAGGCCGACGAACACGAGCGCGCCGCTCCACGGCCCCTGGGTCACGAAGGTCGCCCCGCCGGGCGCCCAGGTGGTACTGGTTCCGCTCTGGGCGATGGGCGATACCAGGCCCTCGCGGGTCTGGTCGCCGGTGATAGTCGGCCAGCCATAGTTCTGGCCCGGCTCGATAAGGTTGACCTCGTCCTGGCCACCCCCCTGGCCGCCGCTCGGCCCGTGCTCTGTCTCGTACAGGCGGTTGGTGCCCGGCTGCCAGGCCAGCCCCTGAGGGTTGCGGTGGCCGATGGAGTAGACGATGGAATTGGGGAACGGGTTGTCGCTGGGCGCGCTGCCGTCGGGGTTGAGGCGCATGACCTTGCCCAGCAAGGATGATGGGTTTTGGGCCAGCTGCGTCTGTTGCGCGTCGCCCATCGTCCAGTACAGCTTGCCGTCGGGGCCGAAGCGCACGCGGCCGCCACTGTGGTTGACATTGGTCGGCACGGCGTCGACGAGAGTCTTGTCCTCTACGCCCTTGCCGGTGGCCGGGTCGTCGCGCAGACGGACCAGGCGGTTGAACAACTGGTTGCCCTGGCGGTAGGTGTAGGTGGCGTACAGGTAGCGATTCTGGGCGAAGTTGGGGTCCAGGGTGAGGCCCATCAGCCCCGACTCGCCCACCTCGGCCACGTCCAGGGTCAGCCACGGCTCGGGGTCGAGCTGGCCGTCCCTGATGGTCCGTATCCGGCCGCCGCGCTCGGTCACGAAGATGCGCCCGTCGGGGGCGAAGTCGATGGCCCACGGCGTATCCAGACCGCTGACCAGCGTCTCGACCCTGGGCATCGCCGCCAGGTTGGTCGGCGTGAGCGGGCCGGTCGCCTTCGGTGCGGCTGAGGCGGGCGCGGCGGTGGGCCGAGGCGGCGCCGTCGTGGGGGCGGCCGCTTTCGGTGCGGCTGAGGCGGGCGCGGCGGTGGGCCGAGGCGGCGCCGTCGTGGGGGCGGCC
>DAOUDG010000034.1:0-52575 GCA_034431435.1 Anaerolineae bacterium
CGCCGCCCCCACGACGGCCCCCGCCGCCGCCCAACCCACCGCCGCCGCGCCGGCCGCCAAGGCCGCCGCGGGCGCGCAGGCCGGCGTCTTCCGCTCGCCCATGCGCACCGGCTGCGCCGTTGGCACATTGTGGACCTCGTGCGGACGCCGCATCGACGAGGCGTTCCTCCAGAGCCTGGCTCAGGTGAAGTGGACCGCCGACGGCGTGCAGCCGCTACTGGCCGAGAGTTGGACCATGGAGGACGATGGTAAGGCCTTCGTCTTCAAGCTGCGGCCCAACGTCAAGTGGCACGACGGCACGCCCTTCACCGCCGACGACGTCGTCTTTTCCTTCAACGCCTATGCCAACCCGGCCGTCGCGTCCCTGTACTCCTCCAAGCTCAAGGACGTGGTTGGCTACGACGAGTTCCAGGCGGGTAAGGCGACCAGCCTGGCGGGCGTGAAGAAGGTCGACGATCGCACCGTCCGCGTCGAGCTGAAGGCCAAGTCGCCCCTGTGGGTCGATTTGCAGCAGATCTCGATCAGCATCCTGCCGAACCACATCCTGGGCAAGGTGCCGGCGGCTGAGCTCAAGGGGCATCCCTACTGGAAGAACATGATTGGCACGGGGCCGTTCAAGATGACCAAGTTCGTCGATGACCAGTTCATCGAGGGCGAGGCCAACCCCGACTACTTCCTGGGCAAGCCCAAGCTCGACAAGATCATCTTCCAGGTGTACGCCGATACCAACGCCATCCTCAACGCCCTGGAAGCCGGCGAGGTGGACGCCACGCCGTACGAGGGCGGCGGCATCCCGCTCGACCAGGTCACGCGCTTCGAGAAGATGAATCACCTGACCGTACTGGGCAACATGGACGCTGGTCTGCCGACCTTCCTGCTGTACAACCTGAACCAGGATTACCTCAAGGACCCGCGCATCCGCCAGGCCATGATCTACGCCATCGACCGCGCCACGATCATGGACACCATCCGCCTGGGCAAGGGCAAGATCGCCAACACCATGTTCCCCGCCGAGTGGGCACGTCCTAAGGACCTGCCGGGCTATGCCTACGATCCCGCTAAGGCCAAGGAGCTACTGACCGCCGCCGGGTGGGACCCCAACCGCAAGATCGACTTCCTCTACTACTATAACGACCAGGTCAGCAAGGACATCGTCCTGGCCATCCAGGGTTATTTGGCGGCGGTGGGTGTCAACATCGTGCCGCGCCTGGTGGACGGCGGTGCGTTCCAGCAGGCCATCACCGACAACTCCCTCCAGATCGCGTACGCGGCCAACGGCCAGGGCCTCGACCCGTCCCTCGGCTCGCTCGTGGCGACCTGTGGCGCGCGCCTGGCCGTCGGCTACTGCAACAAGCAGGTGGATGACCTGTTCGCCCTGGGCCTGAGCGAAGCCAAGCGCGAGGCGCGCGCGCCCCACTACCAGTCCATCAGCAAGCTGCTCAACGAGGAGATGCCCAAGGGCTGGCTGTGGTACGATGTGCGCCCCATGGGCTTCAACAAGCGCATCACGGGGCTGGCCGAGCATTTCCAGCAGCAGCCACTGCTGATGTTCGACGTGCCCGTGTACAACGAGATCCATACCTGGTCCGCCAAGTAGCCCATCGTGTGTAGACGCCGGCAGGGGATAGGCGAGGGCCTTCCCTATCCCCTGCCGCGCCAGGGATGAGAGAGAGATTACGATGTTCGCCTATATCGTGCGTCGTCTTCTGGTCAGTATCCCCACCATTCTTGCCGTCACCGTCGTTGTCTTCCTGCTGGCAAACCTGATGCCCGGCAACGCGGTGTTGGCTATGCTGTCCACCGACAGCCCAGCGCCCGAAGAGCTGATCAAGTTGCGCCAGGGGCAGCTCGGCCTCGACCAGCCGGTCCCCGTGCAGTATGTGCGCTGGTTGAGCAACGTGGCCCAAGGCAACCTGGGACGCTCCTTCCAGTACGGCGACTCGGTCTCGACCATGATCGCCCAGCGCATCCCTGCTACGCTAGAACTGATGATGGTTACCCTCATCATCTCCATCTTTCTGGGCGTAGCGCTGGGCACGATCTCTGCCTTACGCCAGTACTCGTCACTGGACTACGGCCTGACGTTCGTAGGCTTCGCGGGCATCTCCATCCCTGACTTCTTCATGGGCATGATTCTGATCTTTGTCTTTGCCTTACGCCTGGGCTGGTTCCCCACCTCAGGGATGGTCACCGCCGGCTCTGAGTTCTCGCTGGCCGACAACCTGCGCCACATTATCCTACCCGCCCTGGCCCTGGCCCTGGTGCGCACCGCCGTCTTCATGCGCTACACCCGCGCCAGCGTGCTAGAAGTTGCCAAGAATGACTACGTGCGCACCGCACAAGCCAAGGGGTTGCAGCGCCAGCTGATCATCGGACGCCACATTCTGCGCAATGGCCTCATCCCCGTCATCACCGTCATTGGCCTCAACATGGCCGCTCTGTTTGCCGGGTCGGTCATCATCGAGACCATCTTCCAATGGCCCGGCATCGGCATGATGTTCATCAACGCCGTGGCCGTGCGCGACTCCCCGGTCATCATGGGCTACGTCCTGTTGACCACTATCTTCGTCCTTCTCGTCAACCTGGTGACGGATATCACCTACTCGTGGGTCGACCCGCGCATTCGCTACGAATAGGAGGCTCGCGATGACGGCCAACGCCCCCTCACCACAACTCCAGCAGGCGGTAGCTCCGGCGGACAGCCTGACCTCAAAGGCCGTGCGACGCTTCTTTCGCCACAAACTGGCGGTCTTCGGCCTGATCGTTTTGCTCACGCTCATTGCGCTGGCCGTCTTTGCTCCGTTCCTGTCGCGCCACTCACCGAATGACCTCAACCTGCGCGCCATGCGTCAGCCGCCGAGCATGGAGCACTGGCTGGGAACCGATGGCACAGGCCGCGACATCTGGGCGCGCATCCTGTACGCGGGGCGCATCTCCCTGTCGGTGGGTCTGGTCGCCGTCTCCATCTCTATGATCGTTGGCGGCATTATCGGCAGCGTCGCGGGCTTCGTCGGCGGCAAGACTGACATGATGCTCATGCGCCTGACCGACATGGTAATGACCTTCCCCTCGCTGGTCATTATCATCGTGGTGGCCGCCGCGATGGGACCCAGCGTCTATAATGCCATGATCGTCATCGGCCTGTTGACCTGGCCGTCCATCGCGCGCCTGGTGCGTAGCCAGTTTCTGACCCTCCGTGAGCAGCAGTTTGTCCTGGCCGCGCGGTCCATCGGCGTCTCGCGTCGGGACATTGCGTTCAAGCACATCTTCCCGAACACGGTCAGCACCATCGCTGTCGCGGTGACGATTGGTGTCGCCAGCGTCATCCTGCTCGAAGCCTCGCTGTCCTTCCTGGGGCTGGGCGTGCAAGCGCCAACCCCCAGTTGGGGCAACATGCTGCGCGATGCCCAGAGCCTCAACATCCTGGAGGCCATGCCCTGGATTTGGCTGCCCCCCGGCATCATGATCGCCCTGGCCGTGGTGAGTATCAACTTCATCGGCGACGGTCTGCGCGACGCGCTGGACCCCCGCTCGAATCTATAACCGACAAGGATAGGACCATGCGGACATTCGACGGTTTCTGGCCCGCCCTGTTGACACCCTACACGGCGGATGATGAGGTCAATCTAGCGGTCGTGCGCGATCTGGTAGACTACCACCTGGGCAAGGGCGTGACCGGCTTCTACCTGTGCGGCAGTACCGGCGAGGGTCTCTTCCTGTCGGTCGCCGAGCGCCAGGCCATCGTCGAGACGGTCATGCACCAGCTGGCGGGACGCGCCGAGGTCATCGTCCACGTTGGGGCGGCCTCGGTGAACGACGCCGTGGCTCTGGCCCAGCACGCCGCGGCGGTGGGCGCCGATGGCGTCAGCAGCATCGTGCCGCCGGTGGTCTACGACGCGCGCGGCGTCGCGCCGTACCTGGCGCGGGTCGCCGCCGCCGCGCCCGACCTGCCCTTCCTGCCCTATCTCTTCGGCGGCACGCGGGACAGCCTGGCCCTCATGCGCGACCTGGCCGACGTGCCCAACTTCGCCGGCACCAAGTACTACGGCCCCAACATGTACGAGATGAGCCAGATCGCCGCCTTCCGCGACAGCGGCTGGACAGTCTTCGTGGGCATGGACGAACAGGCCAGCCTGGGGCTGATGTATGGGGGCCACGGCATCATCGGCTCCAGCCTCAACTTCATGCCGGGCGTCTACGGCCGCATCCTGGCCCACGTGCGGGCAGGCGAGATGGAGGCCGCCCTCGCCTGGCAGCGGCGTGGTAATCGCATCATCCAGATCATGCACGGCTACGGCTACGTGGGCAGCATGCGGGCCATCCTGGCGGGGCTGGGATTCGAGTGCGGGGAGCCGCGCCTGCCCAACCTGCCCGTGGCTCGCGAGCAGCGCGCGCGCTGCCTGGAGGAGCTGGCCGAGGCCGGCTTCGCCGAGATGGCGGCGCTCTGATGATCGGCGCGGTTGATATCGGCGGCACCAAGATCGCCGTTGGCCTGGTGACCCGCGAGGGTCAGCTGGTCGACGCCATCACTCTGCCCACCCGCCGCGAGCAACCCTACAGCGAGGGCCTCGACGAGGTCGGGGCCTCGCTGCGCACCCTGGCGGCTACCCACCAGGTCGACATCGAGGGCATCGGCATCGGAACAACGGGCCGCCTGACGGCCGCTGGCGCGCTGACGCCCAATGCCTTCCTGCCCAGCTGGAGCGGCCGCGTCCCCACCCATGACCTCGCCGCCCAGTTCGGTGTAACGACGGCCATCGAGAATGACGGGGATGCGGCGGCCCTGGCCGAGGCGCGCTGGGGCGCTGGCCGCGACATCGAGCGCCTCATCTACGTCACCGTCAGCACGGGCATCGGCGCTGGCATTGTCCTGGCGGGGCGGCTGTATCGCGGCGTTAGCGGCTGCCACCCCGAACTGGGGCATCACGTCGTGGACCCCGCCGGCCCGGCCTGTTTCTGCGGCGCGCATGGCTGCTGGGAGAGTCTCGCCAGCGGCAGCGCGCTGGCGGCCTGGGCGCGGACCCACGGCGGCGACGCCGACTGGGACGCACGGCGGGTGTGCGACCTGGCCGAGGCGGGGCATCCGCTGGCGCAGCAGGCCGTGCAACGCACCGCGCGTTACCTGGGCATCGGGCTGGCGAATGTGATCACCATGTTTGCCCCCGACTGTATTGCGCTTGGCGGCGGCGTCATGCGCCGCTGGAACCTGTTCCGCCCGGGCGTCCTGGCGGTCATCGAGCAGCAGTGTGGGTTGGTCCCGTGGTCGAGGGTTCACCTGGGGCCGGCCGAGGTGACGCAACCGGGCCTGGTAGGCGCAGCAGCCGTCTGGCTACAACAACTGGGGTGATGTCTGGGCTGGAGGGCGATGATGGCGACGCCCTACACCGCCGGGTACTTCAAGCCGCTGCCGGTATTGATGAGAACCACGCTTTCGCCGTCGCGAATCCAGCCGCGGCCGCGCAGTTCAGCGGCGGCGGCCAGCGTCGCCGCACCTTCGGGCGCGGCCCACAGGCCCTCGGTTTCGGCCAGCAGCGCGCCGAAGCGCAGAATCTCCGCGTCGGGGATGGCGATGGCCGCGCCGCTGCTCTCCCGCAGCGCCTGGAGCACCAGGAAGTCGCCCAGCGCCTTGGGGACTCGCAGGCCACTGGCGACGGTCTCCGCGCCCGGCCAGAACTCGGAGACGTCCTTGCCCTCGTCCCATGCTTTCACCAGCGGCGCACAGCCCGCCGCCTGAACGACGACGAAGCGCGGCATGGGCGCGTCGGTCCAGCCAATGGCGTGCAGCTCGGTGATCGCCTTCCAGATGCCGATGATGCCCACGCCACCCCCGGCCGGGTAGACGATCACATCGGGCAGCGTCGCCCAGCCCCACGCCTCGGCCAGTTCCAGTCCCATGGTCTTCTTGCCCTCGATGCGATACGGCTCCTTGAGGGTCGCCACGTCGAACCAGCCCTGCGCTTTCGCCTCAGCGGCGATGAGCCTGCCCGCGTCGGAGATGAGGCCATCGACCAGGGTCAGGTGGCCCCCGTAGCGCCGCACCTCCTGCTTGTTGATGTCCGGCGCGTCCTGGGGCATGGCAATGTGGACCTGGATGCCCGCCCGCGCGCCATAGGCCGCCCACGCCCCGCCCGCGTTGCCCGCCGTGGGCATGGCGACGGTGGTGATGCCCAACTCTTTGGCCTTACTGACACCCGCCGCCGCACCGCGCGCCTTGAACGACCCCGTCGGGTTCAAGCCCTCGTCCTTGAGCCACAGGTCGCCGATGCCCACCGCCTTGCCCGCGTGGGGCGCGCGCAAGATGGGCGTACCACCCTCGCCGAGGGTGACGATGTTGGCCGGGTCTTTGACGGGCAGCAACGGCCCATAGCGCCACATACCCATCGACGCGGGCCACAGGTCGGCCGGCGTCAGGCGGCGCAGCGCCGCCAGATCGTAATCGACCAGGAGCGGCGTGCCGCACGCGCAGAGATTGTGCGCCTCGTCGGCGCTATAGCGTTGGCCGCAGCGCGGGCAGCGCAGGTGGGTGACGAACGACACGCTATGTTCCGCCTTGGGTCATGCCCCACCAGCAGCGACGCTCGGCGGGACAATCAGCAGCTTGTCTACGCGCTGGCCGTCCATGTCGACGACCTCGAAGCGGTAGCCGTTCCAGGTGAAGTAGTCACCGGCGCGCGGAATGCGTCCCAACCGGCTCAGGGCGAAGCCTGCGATGGTAACGAAGTTGCCCCGCTCCTCGCCGGGCAGTGAGCCGATGGGAATCTCCTCGCGCAGATCATCGACGGGGGTCATCCCATCGACAAGCCACGAGCCATCCTCGCGGCGCACGATGCGCGCCTCGGCATCGCCCGATTGGGGCATATCGCCCACGATGGCTTCCAGGACATCCGTAACCGTGACCAGGCCCTGGATGCCCCCGTACTCGTCGATGACCAGGGCAATGTGCTGGGGCGACTGCTTGAGGGCCTCCAACAAGGCAAGGGCGCCCATCGTTTCGGGCACGAAGAGCGGCGGCGCGGTCAGGGGCCGCAGGTCTACGGTCTCACCCGTCATCATCTGTGCCCAGATATCCTTGACCGACACAATGCCCAGTACGTTATCCGGTGTGTCAGAGTAGACGGGGAAATGGGAAAAGGAGGCGTGGGCCATGGTCTGCCACAGCTCGGGCAGCGGGTCGCCGGCATCCAGCCACACCATGCGCGTGCGCGGCGTCATCAGGTCCATCACCTTCTGGTCGCCCAGCCGGAACACCCCGGCCACCATCTCCTTCTCGGCCGCCTCGAAGACGCCCGCCTCCGCGCCTTGCGCGATCATGATGCGAATTTCGTCCTCTGTGACGGCCGGCTCGTCGACGGGCCTGACGCGCAGCAGCCGCAGAATCGCATCGGTGGACAGGGTGAGCAGCGAAACGAGCGGCGCGGCCAGGCGTGACAGGGCCTGCATGGGCCGCGCGATGGCCGAGGCGACAGCCTCGGGGTTCTGAAGGGCGATGGCCTTGGGAACCAGCTCGCCGATGACCAGGGTCAGATAGGTAATGAGCAACACCACCACGAAGCCTGCGATCGCCGTGGCGTAGGGCGCGAGGGAGGGCACGCTGGCGATGAAGGGGGCGAGTTGCTGGGTCAGCGTCGCGCCGGCGAACGCGCCCGCCACGATACCCACGGCAGTGATGCCGATCTGGACGGTGGACAGGAAACGTTGGGGCGACTGGCTCAAGGCCAGCGCCGCCATCGCGCCGTCGTCGCCATCGGCGGCGCGATGTTGCAAGCGGGCGCGCCGCGCCGAGACGACCGCCATCTCTGACAGGGCGAAGACCCCATTGAGCAGGGTCAGGCCCAGCAGAATAGCGATTTCCAATGTGATCTCGTACATGGCCCGGCGGCTATCGCCCTTCGTCGGATCGGATCACCCGCTGCGGTGGGCCGTCGCGCGTCACTCGAAAGTGGTCCAGATCGTCGACAACCATCGCGTGGGGGAAGATGGCGCGCGCCTCTGCCTCCAACTCGCGGCCACTGTACCGCCGCGAGATATGGTTCAGGTACAGGTAGCGAACCCCGGCCGCCCTGGCAATCATGGCCGCCTGGGCGGCCGTGATGTGACCGAAGTCGCGGGCCAGGTCGGCGTCGGCGCTCGCGTAGGTTGCCTCGGTGACGAGGGCATCCGCCCCCCGCGCCGCCTCGACGAGGCCGTCGGTGCGGCTGATGTCGCCGATGTAGACGACCTTCGCGCCTGGAATCGTCGGCCCGAGGACTTGCTCCGGATGCACCACTACGCCGGAGGCGAGCGTGACCGAACGCCCCGCCACCAGTTCGCGGCGCTCAGGGCCGGCCGGCACGCCCAATGCCTCGGCCGCCTCGACCAGAAAGGGGCGTCGGTCTGGCTCCTCAAAGCTGAAGCCAAAGGACGAGCCGCCGCGATGGTTGACGGGAAAGGCGGACACGGTCACGCCCTTGCCGCGCAGAAGGACACCCGGCTCGATCTCGATCAGGTTGATCTTGACGCGCACCTCGCCGCCGCGCAGGACAACCTTCAGCAGATCGCGCACGCGGTCCAGGGTGGCTTTGCCACCGTAGATGTCGAAGGTGTCCATCGCCTCCCATCGGGCGAAGGTGGAGATGAGACCGCCCAGGCCGAGGATGTGGTCCAGGTGGCCGTGGGTGAGCAGCACGGTGTTGAGGCGCTTGAAGCCAACGCCGCTTTTCAGCAATTGTCGCTGTGTGCCCTCGCCCACGTCCACGATGAAGCGACTATCCTCGTGGAAGACAAGGGTGGAAGGCAGATTCCGCCACACCGACGGGGCGGAGGCGGCGGTGCCAAGAAATACGAGTTCAAACATGGCGTGAATTATAGCACAGTCCTCGTCACCCTGGACGCCGGGAAGCGTCACAGCAATGATGGGGGCGGAGCGCGTCGCGACGGCGCGGCGTCCAGGGGCAATTGGACCCCGCGCCGGTTTGTCGCTAGAATCAGGGAGTCGGTTGAGCCTGAAAGGAGCGCGTCATGCGCGAAAGCCCCGTCGATCGCTTACGCGGCCCGGTCAAGAGCTACAAGAAGTGCTCGTTCTGTGAGAAGACCTCGGACCGCGTGGCTCGCCTCTTCCCCGGCGTGCACGACGCGTATGTCTGCGACGAGTGCGTCACGTACTACTACCATCTCCTGGCCGACCTGGAGTCGGGGGCAGTCGACCCCAAGTCTGGCGTTCGCCTGCCTGCCGAGGATCAGCCATGACCACCGCGCCGCGCCGCTGCCCGCGGGTGGGGGTTCTGTTCGGCGGCCGTTCGGCCGAGCATGACGTGTCCCTCGCCTCCGCCCGCGCCGTCATGGACAACCTGGCGGGGGAGTTCGATGTCGTGCCCATCGGCATCACCCGCGATGGCCGCTGGCTGGCGGGTGGTGACCCGTGGCTGGCGCTGTCCGAGGGCGATGAGGGCGTCGAGGCGGTGACTCTCACGCCCGACCCGTCCGCGGGCCGCGCCCTGTTGCGCCTGCATCCCCACGAGGGCGAATCGCCCCGCATTACCGACATCGATGTCATCTTCCCCGTCCTCCACGGCACGTATGGCGAGGATGGTACGGTTCAGGGATTGCTGGAGCTGGCCGACGTGCCCTATGTAGGTTGCGGCGTCCTCGCCTCGGCGGTGGGGATGGACAAGGCGATGCTGAAGGTCGTGTTCCGCGCCGCCGACCTGCCCGTGCTGCCCTACGTGACCGTCATGCGCCGCGAGTGGGAGAGCAACCCCGAGCGGGTTGTGGCTCTCATCGAGGGTGTGCTTCATTATCCGGTCTTCGTCAAACCGGCCAACCTCGGCTCGTCGGTGGGCATCAGCAAGGTCAAGGCCGCCGCTGACCTGCCCGCCGCCCTGGACCTGGCCGCCAGCTACGACCGCAAGATTGTCGTCGAGCAGGGTATCAATGCCCGCGATATCGAGATCAGCGTATTAGGCAACGACGACGTGGCCGTGTCCGTGGCTGGCGAGGTCATCCCCAGCAACGAGTGGTATGACTACGCCGCCAAGTACCTGGACGGCGGGTCGCAGCTGATCATCCCCGCCCCGCTCGCCCCGGAGGTCGCGGACGAGATTCAGCGGCTGGCGGTTGCGGCGTATCGCGCCGTCGATGCCAGCGGCCTCAGCCGCGTCGACTTCCTGATGGACCGCGACAGCGGCAAGCTGTGGCTGAGCGAGATCAACACCCTGCCCGGTTTCACGCCTATCAGCATGTACGCCAAGATGTGGGAGGCCAGTGGCGTCAGCTACCGCGAGCTGTGCCGCCGCCTGGTGTACCTCGCCCTCGAGCGCCATGCCGAGAAGAGCCGCCGCCGCACCGACCGCGATTCGCTATGACCTCTCTCACACCCGGCCTGCCAACTTCGCACTAGCCAGACGCGCTCAGTTGTGGTATCCTGGGCGTGGAACCATTGTTGCCCTCTCGCCGTCTTTAGACTATACTCTGGAAACCGGTGGTACATCTGTTCCCACCGGGCTAGAAGTCGAGGGAGCATGTACAAGAAGATTCTGGTCTACCTGGACGATCCCAATCACGCCGGGTCGACCATCGAGCAGGTGGAGGAGCTGGCGAGCACCTTCGACAGCCACGTCATCCTCGCCCAGGTTGTCGTCCCTGAGCCAATGGGTGGGAACCCGTGGGCCGGGGCCTTCATGGACGAACCGCCCGCGATGGATGCCGAGGCGATGCTGGCGCGATGGCGGGCCAGGCTGCTCGAGCAGGGCGTGGGGACGCACGTCTCCATTCTGCCGGGCTACGACTCCGTCGCCGAGACCATTGTGGCCCACGCCCGCGCTCACCACATCGACCTGATCGTCATGCCGCCCCATCTCAACATTGACCTGTTGGGCTGGTCGGCAGAGGGCGTGACCGAGCAGGTCATCCGCTCTGCCCCGTGCGCCGTGCTCGTCGCGCGCGACGGCGAGGAGCAAGACCCCTGGTGACTGACGCCCTCAGGCCCGGCCGCCTGAGGCGACGCCACCTGAACAGCGGAGGACCAGGACGGGTGTCCTGGTCCTCCGCGCGTTTCCCAACCGGCCCCTCACGGTAGCGGCTGAATCTCCGCCACCTGCATCAGCGGCGGGCACTGGGGCGGCCCCTCCTCGGTCACGCCGCGCACCTGGACGTGTTGGCCGCTGTACACTTCCAGGTTGACCCGGTCCGACACCAGGTAGTAGGCGATACTCATGTCCACACCGCAGGCCGGCCCAGGCCCTCGCGACAGGCTGAAACGGGCCGAGGCCCAGCACGTCTGCGCGCCGCCGGAGGGCAGGGCGCACACGTAGCCCGTGACCGGGGTAGGTGTGATGGGCGGCGGCAGGTCGGGGGTGGCGGTGGCCTGCACGCTATTGGCCCGGCGCGCCACGAGGGGCAGGTACAGTGGCACGGGGGTGGGAGTAGCGGCCGAGGGCGGCGACGAGTCGGACGCGGCAGGTGACACGGGCGGCCACAGGCTCGCCGCCACCAGCAGCGTGACCGCCAGGAGCGCGACGACGGCCGCCGCCCGTGCCTCAGTCCTCACGACTCTCGGCCCACACGTCGCCAGCCGACCCGCTGCGCGTCACTGCATCGTCGTCGAGGCGAGCCATGTCATCCTCGTCGCCCTCGGCCAGCACGATGCGGCTGCGCCCGTTGTCGGCGGACACGACCACGCCCCGCTCCTCCAATTCGTCCAGCAGGCGCGCCGCGCGGGGATAGCCGATGCGCAGCCGACGCTGGAGGAAGGACACCGACGCCGTGCGGTGCTGGCGGACCAGGGCCGTGGCCTCGGCGATGAGCTTCTCGTCAGCCGAGTCGTCCTCGCCGATGAAGTCCTCCCAGGGGGCAGCCTCGACGTGCGGCGACATCGGCCCGGCCACGCGCCGCCAATACTTGACCAGCTTGTCTAGCTCGCGGTCGGTCACAAACGCGCCTTGCAGGCGCTCGGGCGCGGGGGCGTCGGGGGCCATGAACAGCATGTCGCCGCGCCCTAGCAGCTTCTCTGCGCCGACGCTGTCGAGAATCACCCGCGAGTCGATGGAGCTTGCCACGGCGAAGGCGATGCGTGCCGGGAAGTTGGCCTTGATGAGGCCGGTCACCACGTCGGTGGATGGGCGCTGCGTCGCCAGGACGAGATGAATGCCGGTGGCGCGGGCCAGCTGCGCCAGGCGGCAGATTAGCCGCTCGGCCTCCTCGGCCGCCACCATCATCAGGTCGGCCAGCTCGTCGACGATGATGACGAGATAGGGCAGCGTCTGGCCGGTGGTGGTGGTGACTTTCTTGTTGTAGCCGTCGATGTTACGCACGCCCAGCGCCGCGAACACCTGGTAGCGACGCTCCATCTCCTTGATGGCCCAACGTAGCGCACCGACGACCTCATCCATCTCCACCACCACCGGCGCCAGCAGGTGGGGCACGCCGTTGAAGCCCACCAGTTCGACGCGCTTGGGGTCGACCAGCATGAGCTTGAGCGTCTCTGGGGTATTGTTGAAGAGCAGGCAGGCGATGATGGCGTTGATGCACACCGACTTGCCCGACCCCGTGGCGCCCGCGATGAGCAGGTGGGGCATCTTCGCCAGGTCGGCGATGGCCGGCGCGCCGCGCACCGTCTCGCCCAGGACCAGGCGCAGCGTCGAGGGCATCTTCTGGTAGGGTGGCAACTCCATCAGGTTACGCAGCGCGACCCGCGAGGCATTGGCGTTCGGCACTTCGATACCGACGACGTTGCGGCCGGGCACGGGCGCTTCCAGGCGCAAGGAGGGGGCGGCCAGGGCCAGCGCCAGATCATTCTGGAGCGACATGATCTTGCTGACCTTTATCTTGCGTCGCTCGACTGTCCCGTCCGGCAGCCGCCGCTCAATGAAGCCCGGTTCGATACCGTACTGGGTGACCGTCGGTCCCTGGTTCACCGAGACGACCCGCGCCGGAATGCCGAAGGCGGCCAGCGTCTCCTCGATGATCTGGCTGCGCTCGCGAACCTCATCCTCTCGATAGCGGACAGGCGAGCCACGGTCGAGAATGTCCAGCGGGGGCAGCATCGGCAAGGCGGCCGTCGTCGCCGTGACGGTCGTGGGCGCGGGCGGGGCGGCGGACTGCTTCTTGCCACCCTTGCTACCCTTGCCGCCGCGCGTCGCGCCCGGCGTGGGTCTGGCCTCCGCCACGGCCAACGGCTCGCCGTCATCCGCCTCTTCTATCGCGGGCGGGGCCATCACGCGCGGCTTGCGGGTGGGGGTAGCGGGGGCGGGGGGCGGTTCGGGGGCGGGCGCCAGGCGCAGCGCCGTCAGCCCCTGCCGTCCGCGGGTCAGCATCTCGCGGGGGGTGCGCGTGGTCACGCCAATCAAGGCGAGAACGAGGATAGCGAGCCAGGCCAGGACCGCCAGCCAGGGGGTAATGACGTCCGCCACACCCCAGAAGAGTCCGTAGCCCACCAGGCCGCCGCCCTGCCCCGCATAGGCGCGCTCGGTGGCCGAGCCGCCGCCCACCACCGCCAGCAAGGCGACGGTCGCGAACAGGGCAACCTCGGCCCACATGACTCGATACCAGGGCGTCTCGCGGCCATGCCAGCGCTGCGTCAGGAGCCAGGCCCCGGCCAGGCCCAGCAGAGCTGTCATGGGCAGGGCGGCCCAGCCGACGGCCCGCCGCACGTTGGTCGCCCACAGGTCGGTCAGGCTACCGCGATTCACGGCCAGCAGGCTGAGCAGAGTGATGACGCCAAGCATGAGGAGCAGTGCGCCGGCGACCTCGGCGGGGCGGATGGGCCACGCGGGGGCCTGGTCGTCCGTTGCGGGGGCCAGGGGCTGTTGGGGCGGGGGCGTCTCAGGCGGCTGACGCCTTGCGCGGCGGGCCATGCGGAAACCTCATTCAACCATACGGGCGGGAGGCGGGCCGCCTGTCATGCTCGCCCTCCCCTCCCGCCCGTGCGGCCTTGAACTCGACGCAGCGTCGCTCAGGGCGCTACCCCGTTGGGCCTCGGCTCCGCGACGTAGGCCTGGCGCAGGCTCAGCCCCAGCCGCCGATTGTGCGGGTCTATGTTCAGCACCCGCAGCGTCACCGTGTCGCCTTCCTCCACCACATTGCGGGGGTGGAGGAAATTACCGTCGGCCAGTTCCGAGATGTGGATGAGGCCTTCCAGGCCCTCTTCGACGCGCACGAATGCGCCGAAATCGACGACGTTGGTGACGACACCACTCACCAGCTGCCCGGGAAGGTAGCGCGCCTCCACCGTGGCCCAGGGATCGGGCCGCAGCCGCTTCAGGCTCAACGCCACCCGCCGCTGGCCGCGGTCGACGTGCATGACCAGAACGTCCACATCCTGGCCGACCGAGACGACCTCGCTGGGATGAGCAACGCGCTGCCAGGACAACTCCGAGATATGGATGAGGCCGTCGATGCCAGCCAGATCGACGAACGCGCCGAAATGGCAGATGCTGCGCACGCGACCGCTGACCTCCTGGCCTTCATCCAGCTGCGCCAGGCGCGCATCCACCCCACCGCCGGTCCAGATGGCGGCGCGTTCCGAGAGGATAATGCGGTTGCGATTGCGGTCCAGCTCGATGAGCTTCAGGTCAAGCTCCTGGCCCATGCGCCGCTCCAGCTCAAGCCGCAACTCCTCGCCTTCCATGCGGCGGGGCAGGTCGTTGAGTTGTGAGGCGGGGACGAAGCCCACGGTGTCCGGCAAGCGAACCAGCAGGCCGCCCCGGTTGCAGCCAATGACGCGCCCCTTGAGAATCGCGCCCTCGTCGAAGTGGGCCTTCAACACCGCCCACTGGTCGCGGGTCGGCGCGCCCAGGCCGTTCACCCGGTCGTGGGCGAGGAGTCGGCCACCCTCGCCGTTCCAGTCGCGGGTCGGCTGCTCGAAGGCAACCTCGCCCTGCGTCAGGAGGGCATCCCAATATGTCTCATCCTCCGGTTGGGCCCATGGGGGCGTGTCGTCGGGGCGGCCCGTCATATCCTACTCTCCTCGCCTGCTTCATTAAGTAAGGATTCCCGAAACGCACCAAATCGGCCGTTGCGGCTAACCATGAAGGGGACAACGACACGCCCAGGTGTCGCGCACGAGGCAGCGCGGGCAGGTATCCTGGGCGCGAGCGGCGCTATTATAAGCCTGCCCTAGCCTGATGTCAAACAGCCGCCCTATGGCAGGAATCGCAGCGTCGCCACCGCCGACATGATCGGCGTCAATAGCAGCTGGGGAAACAGGCCCAGGACGATCAGCGTCAGCGTCAGCCCACCAATCAGGACCGCCAGGCCGGGCGGTGTCTCCCTCAGCTCCTCGCCACCCGGCTCTACCAGAGTCACCAGCAGCCGAAACACGCTCAAGGCCATCAGGGCCGCACCGGGCGCCAGCAGATAGGCGAGGGCAGGCGCGGCGTCAAACGCGGCGCGGTAAATGAGCCACACCGCCGGGAAGCCCGCCAGCGGTGGAAACGCCGCCAAAGCGGCCGCCGCCACCCCCAGCGCCACGCCGGCCAGCGGCACGCGCCGGCCCATGCCGCGCAGGTCGTCCCAGTGTGTCACCAGGTTCGGGACGGCGCGGAAGCCGGCCGTGGCGACCAGAATGGCCAGCATGCGACTCACCAACGCCAGCGCGGCTCCATCCATTCCTTGCTGCGTGAACAGGCCAAGACCGACGACGGCCAGGCCCATGCTGTAGATCATGGCATACGCGAGCCAGTGGCGGGGGGTCGCCGCCGACAGGGCCAGCGCGCCGCCGAGGATGACACTCGCCAGACCACCCAGGATGAAAGTAGAGATGAGCGGCGTGACCGTCAGCAGCCAGTCGTACTCGCTCAGCAGACGCAGCACGAAGCCCAGAACACCCAGCTGCCCAACCATACCCAGCCAGGCCGTCACCTGGAAGGGAGCCGTCTCGGTGACGCGCGGCAGCCAGAAGTGGAGGGGAATGAGGGCCAGCATGAGGCCAGCGCCGATGGCGAAGAGCGCGGCGGCCAGGCGCGCCGTCGCCTCGTCGGGGTTTTGGGCGTGGAACTCGGCCAGGGACAGGCCCATCAGGCCGATGGCCCCGCTCATGACAGTCGCCACAAGGTAGCCGAGCGTACCCCACGGTCGCCGCGCTGGCCCCTCGAGGGCCGGGAAGACGATGAGCAGGCCGCCGATCTGCATGGCAATGAGCGCCAGCGGCAGCGGGCGCAGGGTGAGGGCGAGCATGGTCAGGCCTGTCGCCACCAGGGCGACCGGGATGACGAAGTTGCGCCCAGGTCGCGCCAGCTCCAGCGCGCCAAACAACGCCAGCGCGACCCACAGCGTCAATACCAGGAGGCGGATGGCCGAGGACCATTCCAGCGCCAGGCCGGCGGTCAGGGGCAGGGTGCGCTCGGTGGGCAGGCTGGCGCAGACGAGGAAACCAATCACGCCGACGACGACGGCGAGGATGCCGCCCAGGAAGCGAACACCGCGCGTCAGCCATGCCACGCCGCCCGCCAGGAGCGGCAGAGTGAGGGCAAAGGCCAGGTTGTTCACGAGCCTTCTTCCGGATCGCGGCCCACCCCATAGGCGATGGCCAGGGCCAGGAGCAGGCTGACCGTCGCCAGCCCCCCCAGAACCAGCGGTGAGGTGTCAAGGCCGCTGTAGAAGACCTCGAAGCCGTTCTGCACTGTCAGCAGGCCCAGGCCCGCCGCAAAGGTGGCGCGGCCAAGCACCACCAGCACCAGGCCCATCGCCGCCAGCCAGGCCGCCGGGGCGAGGGTGATGTTAGACCCCTCGAATCCCGCCTGGCTCAGCCCCGTGCCGAGCAGCCCCGCCCCGATGACCGCCACCGCCACGGCGCGGAACAGCAAATCGTTGATGGTGGGGTTCCACACCAGGGAGCGCCGCGCGGAGTCAGTGATGAAGCCCTCGCCACCAGGGTGGTGCTCGGCGGCGCGCGCAGCGACGTAGAGGATAGCGCACACGATTGCCCCAACGACGACATTGACCGCCGCCACCTGAAGCGCGACGAAGCGCGCCAGCAGTGCGCCGACGATCAGATATTGCGCCAGGAGGGCCAGCACGGCGATGCGCCAGTCAGCGGCGATAGCCAGGACCGCCGTACAGGCCACGATGCCCAGGAAGAGTAGGGCCGGACTGAGAAGAGTCTCCATCATGATTGCGCCAGGAGGGCGAGGGCCAGGATGAAGGCGAAGATGACCAGCATCCCCACGTAGCGCTCACCCGCGCCAAGATTCGCCAGGGTCTGGAACAGGCCCAGGCCCGTCCGCACCGGCCGCCAGCGCCGTCGATACAGCCATTCCAGCGAGAGCAGGGCGGTCAGATCGCGGACGGTGCGCGAGTCGGGCGGCAGCTGCGCCCGAACCCGGCTCAGCCCCAGGCCCGCCAGCCACGCGCCCAGGAGCAGGGCGACGATGAATATCCCCACATCGGATGGCGTACCGCGCACGCCGTCGGCGATGACGCTCAACCCCACCGGGCCGCTGGCAATCTCAGCCGCCGGCGCGATGAGCGCGGGCGCGACGCCTGTGGCAACAATGACGATGGCGAGCAAAGAGATACCCAGCAACGTGTCGCGTACCGCCGCCGAGCTGGCCGCGACCTGCGCCTGTCGCATCCCCCACAGGTCGCGCGCGATGAGCCACACAGGGGCGGCGGCGACGGCGGCCGCGAGTACCGTGAACACCAGCGCCAATAGCGCGCTCGCTTCGAGGTCGGCGCGCAGCGTCCCCCACCGATACAGGAACCCGACTGTTGGAGGGAGGCCCCACACGCTCATCAGCCCCACCACTACCACGACCTGGGTCCACCCCCGCTGGGCCGCGCTCATCGCGGTTCCCAGCAGCGGCTCGCCCAGGAAGAGCATGGCGACCGCGAGAATCAGTCCTATGCTGCCGAAGAGCGCCAGCGCACCAACCTCGACCTGGCCCGAGGCCAGCCCCAGGAGGAGGCTAGATGCGGCGTAGACCGCCAGCCACGCCAATGCCTCGCCACGACTCGAGGCCAGCCAGGCCATGCCAGCGGCGGCCAATGTCGCCAGTCCAAGGACCAGGGACCAGCCCCAGCCCTCAATCGGCGCGCCGCCCGCCACCGAGGCCGCTCGCGCCACCAGATAGGCTCCCGCCGTCAGGGGCAGGAAGCGTAGCAGAGTCGCGGCGCGACTCGCTCCCCCGGTCGGGATGTTGCGCTGGAATGGGTACGCGCCCAGGCGCAGCCAGGCGGCCGCCGTCAGGAGCGCGGCGGGCAAGCCGGCCATCGTGCCTACCGTCCAGACCTGATTAGCGAGATCCGCCCGAAATCCGGCGGCCGTGACTCCAGCCATGAAAACCAGCAGTGCGCCGATGTAGTTGAAGGCCAGGGCCTGGATACGTACCGGGCGCGGTGCGGGGGGCTGCAGGAAGCGCAGGGCAGCCAGGATGGTCATATCCATCAGAACCCACGTCAGGGCCAGCGTCGCGGCGTTGCCCGCCAGCGCGAACGCTACGGCCGCTGCCGCCATCCACAGCGTGATATCGACTGGCAGGAGGTCGTCGCCTGCGCTGCCCAGCCGGCCCGCCAGGCTGGCGGCGATGATGACGAGCGCGATGATCGCTACGAAGAGAAGCGCCAGCGGGTCCGCAGCCAGCGTCAGCGGGCTGCCGCCCGGCGCGCCGGCCGTCCACGCCGACAGGACGACTGTTTGACCCCTCTGGCCGGCAAGGAGGGCTGCCAGAGCCAGCGCCACCCCACCGGCGGCCGGCGGCAGCCAGCGCACGAGGCGAGACCGTCGTGGTTGCAGGAGCGGCCAGGCCGCCGCGGCCGCCACAAACACGCCGATCAGGAGCAGAGCGAGCATCGCATCCGTCTCAGGGGACCGCCAGAGCGTCGAGGGCGCGAATCATATTGAGCTTCGACAGATGGCCTCGCGATACGTGCGTCATCATTCCCTCGGGGCCGAGCAAGGCGTCCCGAATCGCGCCCAGCGATTGCCCGCCTGCCTTGCGGCGCCGTATCTCGGCGCGCAACTCATCCCAGTACGCCAGCTTGCGCGCGATGGCCGCCGCCGGATCTTCGATGACGCCCGCGTGTCCGCAAAACAATACGGTGGGGTGACGAGCCGCCACGCAGCGCAGCGACTCAATAAGCGTGGCGAGGTTTTCATCGACGCGCAGGTACTTGGCCCGCTCGTGAATGAAGAGGTCGCCGCCAAAGACCCAGCCCCGCGTCGGCTCGACCAGCACGGTGTGGTCGGGGCTGTGGCCGGGCGTGGGCGCCACCTCAAAGGCGTACCGCTCGGTCGCGACGTGACTCACCGCTCGCGCTGGTGTCCCCCGCGCCTGGCCCCAGCTGAACTGACGATAGAGATGGATGGGCGGTGGCGACAACACATAGGCCACCGTCGCAGCCCCCGCCTGCACCGTGAGGCCCAGGGCGTCGTATAGGGCGCGGTTACCGCCCGTGTGGTCTTCATGCTGATGGGTGCAGTACACTTGCCGCACGCACTCATCGCGGGCGACAGCCACCATTTCGCGGCGGGTCCGGTAGGGGCCAGTGTCGATGAGCAACCCATCCACCACGTACACGCTAACCCAGAATACTGGCCGACCAACAAGGCTGCGGCTCAAGCTCACCCGAGTGACCGGCCCCCAGGGCTGGACACGGACCATGATTCATTGGCACCGTTTTGTTGACGACGGCGAGACGCAGGCTTCGCCGTGACGCGCCGCGTCTCAATGGCGGACGGCGCACGGGCGAAGTATAGGCGTCGCCGCCAGTTGCGTCAACGTTTGAACCCGTGTAAGCTTAGGGACCACGGAGGCTACTATGACTGCCCCTCACCACGGCCCGATGGTCATCTCACGCGCTGGCTACGCCGCCCTGATGCGCGTCCTGCTAGAGCAGGACGATCTACGAATCACGGATATCGACAGCCAGCCGGTAGCCGTGGGTGGCCCCTCCGAGAATCGCTTCTATCGCGTCCGACTTACTGCCGTGGGCGAGGCGGGCGAGGCTCGCATGAACGTGCTGCTCAAGGTCTTCCCCGAGCCGACCTGGATGGAGACCTGGAATCCGCGCCTCGACGGCCCGACCGAAGTGGTGGCCCTGGAAAGCGACCTGCTGTCCAGCCTGCCGGAAGGCATTGTCGATCCGACCATCGCCAGCGCCAGGGCGCGCGAAGGCAAGCCCGCCTGGACAATGGCGAGCGACGTCATTGCCGATCTGGGGCAGGCAGGGGGCATCGACGGCATGGACGGCGGAGACCTCAAGCTGGTGCTGCTGCGCCTGGCCGAGTGGCATGCGTTGCACTGGGCGGCGCGCGAAGTCCTCGATTTCGTCTACCCCTGGCTCACGCGCCAGGCCGAGTGGCTCAAGGCGTCGGCGCACGTATACGCAGGCGCACTGCGCGACGTGGCGGCGCCCGATCCGGCCGCCGACCGTCTCGCCGCCGCCTATCCCCAGGCCGGTCAGGCGCTGCGCGGCCTTTTCGCCACCCTCTCCCCCGCCGATCGCGATAGCCTGACGCAGTTGCTGAACTCCCCCACCTCGCTGGTCGAGCGACTGGCCGCCCCACCCGTGACAGTCATCCACGGCGCGCCTACGATCGACCACATCGCCGTGAGCGAGGGGCGGCTGGTTCTGGTGGAATGGGAGACACTGCAGGTGGGATCGTCCAGCTGGGACGTGTGGGCCTTTCTGACGAGCCTGCCCGAGTCAACCCTCTCGACCACCGAGGCGCTCGACTTCTACCTTCAGGCTCTGGAAGGCATCGTCGGTCCCGTGGACCGGCCGGCGTGGGAGGACAGCTATCGCCTCGCGCCCGTGGCCGCCTTTGTGCTCGGGGACCTGGGGCAGGCGGCGCGCGCCATGCCCCGCAACGGTCCATCGCCCGGCCTGGTGGCCCGCGCGACCGAGGCGGCGCGCCTCAGCCGTGAGTTAGGGTTGGTGGAATAGCCGGGCTATTCCTTCGCCTTCGTGGACGACGTTCCGTCGTCCTTCGGCGTGCTCTTGATTCGGGTCGGCCGCGTGTAACGCGAGCGCCCCGCTGAGGCGGACCGTGTCGGCACGCCGCTACCGGCTGGCCGGGCGGTACGGCTGGTCGACGTCTCGGTAACCTCACTGCCGGCCATGCCGTCGAGGGCTACCTCCAGGCGGCGATAGGTGGCGTCGCTAATGCGGCGTGCGCCGCCGCTCAAGTCGCGGAACCTGGCGCGCAGGTCGTCGGGCAAGGCAATCAGGTCGCCGCAATTGTCGAGCTTGATAATGGCGCGTGGGCTGGACAGGACAATCAGCCCGTCTACTGGGACCTCGGCGTCCGGCTCCGCCTGCCGGGCCGTCTCGCGCACCCGGCCGATGAGCTTCTCTAGCTCCTGCGGCGGGTTGCCCAACCGTTCGCGGGTGAAGCTGCCCAACCACTGGAAGATGCTGATCTTGTTGCGCCACTTGCCGTCCTTGCACTCGATGGTCCCGTCCTGCTTCTTGACCAGGAAGACCGTCAGGCCGGCG
This sequence comes from Anaerolineae bacterium, assembly GCA_034431435.1. Taxonomy (GTDB): domain Bacteria; phylum Chloroflexota; class Anaerolineae; order Epilineales; family JAHCIE01; genus JAHCIE01. Next base: position 21,412 of record DAOUDG010000034.1, read on the forward strand.
GGCGACAGTAGCAACTGCTCGGCCGGCGGGACGGCAAAGGAATACAGTTTGTGCTTCACGTCCAGCGACTTGAGGCTCTCTTCCAGGGTGACATCCGCGCGGGGCCGATTGGGCAGCGAGATCCAGCGGTCAGCCAGGTAGACGCCCGCCGACGCGCATAGCATGCCTATTACCAGGGCCAGCCACGAGCCGGTCTGCGCCACGGGATTGGCCTGATTGAGCGACAGCACGAAGCCTACGACCAGGGCGGCCAGGCCAAGCGGCAGAATCAGCCGCGCCCAACGACTACGACTCTTGATGAGCTTCTCGTTCTTGACGATGCGCATGCAGCCCCCTCAGGCCGGCACGGCCGGCGCAGCGGCCGCCGTCACACCCGTGGCAATCTCGGCAACGATGTTCTTCTCGACCGCCTGGCGCGCCGTGCGAATCGCGTTGCGCACGGCGTAGGCCTTCGCGCGCCCGTGGCCGATGATGACCACGCCATTGACGCCTAGCAGGGGTGCGCCGCCGTGCTCGCTGTCGTCCAGGCGCGCGGCCACGCGGTCGAAGGCGCGTTTCGCCATTAGCCCGCCCACCGCCGACACGGGATCGCGCTTGATCTCCTCGCGAATCACATCCCGCATCATCTTGGCGATCGCCTCGGCGAACTTGAGAATGATATTGCCCGTGAAGCCGTCGGTCACCACCACGTCGGCGGCGTGGCCGAGCATGACATCCTTGCCCTCGACATTGCCGACGAAATGGAGCGGGCTGGCCTTGAACAGGGCGTGCGCCTCCTGGACGAGTTGATTGCCTTTGGTCTCCTCCTCGCCGTTGGACACCAGCCCCACCCGCGGCCGGGTGACGCCCAACACGCGCTCGGCGTAGACGCTGCCCATCATGCCGAACTGCACCAGCCAGTCGGGCCGCACGTCGGCGTTGGCGCCCATATCGAGCATGACCGCCCAGCCGTCCTTGACCGGGAACAGGGCGGCCAGGGCCGGCCGCTGCACGCCCTTGATGCGCCCCAGGTTGAACAGCGCGGCAGCCAGCGCGCCGCCGGTGTTGCCCATCGACACGAAGGCGTCGGCCTCGCCGGCCTTGACGAGCTTCATGCCCACCACCATTGACGAGTCGGGCTTGTTCTTGACGGCGTTGGCAGGATGCTCATCCATGTCGATGACGTCGCTGGCGTGAACGATGCGGATCGCGGGCAGGCGGGCATTGTCGCCCAGCGCCGCCTTGACCTCCGCCTCACGCCCGACCAGAATGATCTCACCGCCAAAGTCGCGCGCCGCCTGCACCGCGCCACTCACAATCTCGCCGGGCGCGTAGTCGCCCCCCATCGCGTCGACAACAATGCGCACGGGTTCCTCCCCAAACAGTATCCCGCAATTATACCCTCGGCGGCCGGCCGACGGAAACCAGACCGTCCTCGCTCAAGGGCGCGCGGGCTGGCCGCGGGTGAGGCTGACCAGAAGCAGGTCGAGTTCCAGCGTCGGGTTCGCGCCCGACGACTTGAGAGCCAGGTCAGCGGCCAGCAGCCGGCGCAGGATGGCCTCCAGATGGGGCGCGGTGAAGCGCTGCGCCTGACGCAGCCCCTTCTCGACGACGAACGGGGGCAGGCCGAGCTGCGATGCAAGCTCTGCATTCGACAGGTTCGCCGCCTTCAGCAGGCGCAGTTGCAGCAGAATGCGGAACTGGCGCGTGATCATGAATAACAGGTACAGTGGCGCTTCACCCGCGTCAAGCAACTCGTGCAGGCGAGTCAGGGTCGCTGTCACGTCGCGGCTGCCCACGGCGTCCACCAGCTCGAAGATGCTCGCCTGCTGGGTCGCGGCCACCATCCGCCGCACGTCGGCCTCGCCGATGGCGCGTCCCGGTCCCACGTAGGTGATTAGCTTGTCGAGTTCGGTATCCAGGGCGCGCAGGTCGCCGCCGACGGTTTCCTCTAGCAGGCGAACCGCCAGGGGCTGAAGGGAGCCGCCCTTGCGGCGGGCGCGGTCGCGCAGCCAATCGCCGACCTCGCCGCGCCGGGCATTGAGGGGGTCGAAGGCCAGCACTCGCGCGCGGTCGCCCATGGCCTGCGCCGCCTTGAGCACGGCGTTGGTCCTGGCGACGGCCTTTGGTTCGACCAGAAGGAGATGGGTGGAGGTTGGCAGGTGCGGGAGATACTCGGCCAGGGCCGTAGCGAAAGCCTTGCCGCCTTCGGACGCTTCGGCGTCGCCGCTGGCGGCGCGCTCGGTCTTGCGCCCGCCACTCGCCAGGCGTGTCAGCAAGCCATCGACGATGACCAGGCGCGCGCCGAAGAAGGGCGCCACGTCGCAGGCCTGCGTCAATTCGGCGAGGGTGACGCGCTTGCCGTCGAGGCGCAGCGTGTTGAGGTCGCCAAAGGCGGGGTCGGTCAACTCGGCGCGCAGGCGGGCCAGCGCCTCCGCGCGGTCGAACTCGTTATCACCGTGGAGAAGGTAGAGCATGCAAAGACTACACGAGATCGGACGTTGCCCCGCCCGGCTTCGCCGTCCCAATCTCGACGCGATGGGCAACCATGCCGCGACCCTTGTGGCGCTTGACGGCCTTGAGGTACGCGCCGCCCATCTCGTGGGACGTAGTCCATTTCTCCTGGACCTTGGGGCCGAGGGGCTGAGCCAGGAGCAACCCGGCCGTCGCCGCCAGCACCATACCCGGCAACTTGGCAAGGCCGCTCTCGTCGCGACGGCCGCCGATGACGGCGGCGGCAGCGAAGCTCGACACGCCGGCCAGCACCCCCGCCACAACCAGATTCGTCCCGCAGCGCGGGTGAACGACCAGGCCATGCTCGCCGCCCCGCACGCGGGCCATCGCCTGCTCAACGGCGGGGGCGATGGCCTCGGTCGGCACGTCGCCCAGGATGAAGAAGCCACCGGCGTCGGCGCGGCCCGCCATACCGAGTTGGGGGAATTGCTCCGACAGGATATGAATCGTCGCGTGCTCGATGCCGTGATTACGGCGCGTCGCGCCCACCGGGCCCAGGTCTAACACACCCATACTACCGCCTCCTCCTGAGTCGGCGAGACTCGTCAGGGCAGCCCTGACGAGTCTCGCCCTGCGTGCCTACAATACAATAACCGAGTTGGTCGAGCCGTGCACGTTGTCCTCGTGACGGTCGGCGGTGCTATCGTTGTGCCAATGCTGTCCATCGGACAGGTAGCGAAACTGGTACTCGCGACCGGTCTCCAGCTCCAGGACAACCCGCCATGCGCCATCATCGCGGTCTTGCTCCAATGGCGTGGCGTTCTTGTCCCAATCGTTGAAGTCACCGACAAGAGTAATGCGTTCCGCCCAGATCTGCGCGGGTAGCTCGAAGGTGACCAGCATCATGCCCGGGTTCCGGGACGGCCGCTTGCGAATCATCGACCGCCCCCATGTCAGCGCAGATTGTAGAAGGCGTCGCGGCCGGGGTAGCGCGCCGTGTCGCCCAACTCATCCTCGATGCGCAGCAGGCGATTGTACTTGGCAGTACGCTCACCGCGACCCGGCGCGCCCGTCTTGATCTGACCGGCGTTGACCGCCACCGCCAGATCGGCGATGGTCGTATCCTCGGTCTCGCCGGAGCGATGCGACACGACCGCCGTCCACCCGGCGCGCTGCGCCATCTGGATAGCGGCCAGGGTCTCGGTCAGGCTGCCGATCTGGTTGAGCTTGATGAGGATGGAGTTAGCAGCCTTCGCGTCGATGGCCTTCTGCAAGCGTTCGACGTTCGTCACCAGGAAGTCGTCGCCGACCAGCTGGACGCGGCCGCCCAGACGCTGGCGGAGCAAGGCCCAGCCCTCCCAGTCGTCCTCCGACAGGCCGTCCTCCAGGGAGATGATGGGGTATCTGTTGGCCCAATCCTCCCAGAAGTCGACCATCTCGGCCGTCGTCAGGCTGCGGCCCTCGCGCTCCAGGACATACTTGCCGTCCTGGTACAGCTCGGTGATGGCCGGGTCGAGGGCAATAGCGATGTCGCGGCCAGCCTCATAGCCCGCCGTCTCGATGGCCTCCAGGATGAGCTGAATCGCGCCTTCGTTGCTCGGCAGGCTCGGCGCGAAGCCGCCCTCATCGCCGACGGTGGTAGCGAAGCCGCGCTTCTTGATGACCTTGCCCAGCGCCTGGTAGATCTCCGCGCCCCAGCGCAACCCTTCCTTGAAGGACAGCGCGCCGACCGGCATGACCATGAATTCCTGAAAATCGGTGGAGTTGACGGCGTGCTTGCCGCCGTTCATGATGTTCATCATGGGCACAGGCAGGCTGTGGCTGTAGACGCCGCCCAGGTAGCGGTACAGGGGCAGGCCGAGAGCCGCCGCGCCGGCATGGGCCACAGCCAGGGATACGCCCAGGATGGCGTTGGCGCCCAGGCGCGCCTTGTTAGGTGTCCCATCGAGGCCGATCATGAACTCATCGATGCCCATCTGGTCCAGCGCGTCCCAGCCCGTCAATTCGGCGGCCAGTTCCTGGTTGACGTGCTCGACCGCCTGGGTGACGCCCTTGCCACCCCACTGGCTGGCATCCTTGTCGCGCAGCTCCAGCGCCTCGTGAGCGCCGGTCGATGCGCCCGACGGTACGGCGGCCTGGCCGCGCGCCCCACCCACCAACGTGACCTCGACCTCCAGGGTCGGGTTGCCGCGGCTGTCCAGAATCTGGCGGGCGTACACATCGTCAATCAGCGTTTCCTCGTGATAGGACATTGGGTTCGTCATTGTCACTCCTGGAGGCGAATGCGCCTCATGTGCTTTATGGCGCGCCCCGTGACGGGAGCGCGGCGATCGCGCAGCTTGCATCAAGGCTGGGCCACGGCCCCTGCAACGGTGACGAGCACGGCGCGCGTCGGTGCGCCATCGGCGCCCACCAGCTTCATTGGAAGGGCAATCAGGTTGTACGCGCCCGGCGTCACCCCACTCAGGTTCAGCCCCTCCAGAATCAGGACGCCCGCCCGCAACAGGCTGGTATGCACCGGGCTATCAGGCGCGGCATCCAGCGCCTCGACGCTCAGGTAATCGACCCCCACCAGGCGCACACCGCGCCGAATCAGCCACTCCGCCGCCGACGGCTTCAGGGCGATGAAGTCGGGGGCAAAGACCGGCGTCATAGGCTGCTCCCAGCGCCGCGAATTGCGGGTCTTGAGGAGCAGGCGCTGTATGTCAAGAGGGATGTCGAGACGGTCCAGGTCGTCGGCAGTCAGGTCGCACGGTGCGTCGGTCTCGACGACCAGCGCCGGGCCCACCAGCGCGTCCAGTGCCAGCTCGTCGATGGTCGGACCGTCAGCGATGAAGTGACGCGGGGCGTCCAGGTGCGTGCCCGTGTGGGCGGACAGGCTCAACCGGGTGAGGTTATACGCGTCGCCGCGGGTGATATCGGCCTCAAGAGCCATCTCGACGGCGGGATCGCCGGGGTAAACGGGTAGTTGAGGCGAGATGGGCAGGGTAATGTCAATCAAGGTCATGGCACGTCCCGCGTCGCGTTGAAGTCTTCATCATTATAACCGCGTTCCAGTCGTCTGACAAAGGGGGCGCAGCCGCATCGGCCACTGTGAGGGTGTCAACGAGGTGACTGAGGCGTGGCGCGTGAATAGATATTGGCGCTCCGGGAGATGGGATTGGTCATTCTCGCGCATCCCGCAGCGCGTCGACATTCGGATTGTATACCAAGTTGCAGCCTGCCTACCGCCGCGCTATAATCCGCCCATCTGTGCCCACGGGAGGAGATTGAGCCATGATTCACGTCCCGGCTGACACGCTGCGCTCGCTGGTGACCAACATCTATATCGCCCTCGGCACGCCCGACGACATCGCCCACCTGGTCGCCGACACCCTGGTGGAAGCGAACCTGGCTGGCCACGACTCCCACGGCGTCATGCGTACCCCCCAGTACATCGCGATGATCGAAAAGGGTAACATCCAGCCCGCCGCGCGGCCGGTCGTCGTCGACCGGCGCGGCGCGCGCGCCATCGTTGATGGCGGCTGGGGCTGGGGGCCGCCCGCTGCGTTTCTGGCCGCCCAGACGGCTGCCGATCTAGCTCGCGACAAGGGGGTCGGCGCTGTCACAGCCCGCCGCACCAACCACATCGGGCGCGTCGGCGCCTATGCCCAGGCCATCGCCCGCGACGGGCAGATCGGCTTCATTCTCGCCAACGTCGGCGCGGCGGTGACGCCCTTCGGGGGACGGCAGCGGCTGATGGGCACCAATCCCATCGCCTGGGCAGTGCCGCGCGCGGCGGGCCATGAGCCGCTCGTCCTCGATTTCGCCACCTCGGTACTGGCAGAGGGCAAGGTGCGCGTCGCCAAGGACAAGGGCGTACCCGTGCCGCCGGGCGTCATTCTCGACAGCCACGGCCAGCCGAGCCAGAACCCGAACGACTTCTACGACGGCGGGATGCTGCTGCCCTTCGGCGGCTACAAGGGCTACGGCGTCAGCGTCATGATCGAGTTGCTCGGCGGCGCGCTCTCCGGCTCCGGCGTCAGCCCCAGCCCCAAGTACGGCGGCGGCAACGGCACGCTGGTGCTGGCGCTGAACATCGCCGACTTCGTCGACCCCGCCGAGTTCGAGGCTGACGTAGAGGACTATGTCGCCCGCCTCAAGGCCGCGCCGACCGTGGACGATGTCGCCGAGGTGCTGCTGCCCGGCGAGCCGGAGCAGATCGCCCGCCGCCAGCGCGAGGTCGAGGGCATCCCCCTGCCCGAGGTCACGTGGGAGGACCTACAGGCGCAGGCGAGGCGGCTGGGCGTGGGGTGACGACGACCACCGACGACCCTGCGTCCCTGTCCCGTAGGGCGAGGGCTACAACGGTCGGTGGCCCTTACCAGCGAGACCTACATGGACGCTACATATGACATTGTGGTAGTGGGCGCGGGGATTCTGGGGCTGGCGACGGCGCTGGCCGTCAGCGAGCGGCGGCCGGATGCGCGCCTGGTCATCCTGGAGAAGGAGGCCGACGTCGCTCGCCACCAGACCGGCCACAACAGCGGCGTCATCCACGCCGGCATCTACTACAAGCCCGGCTCCCTGAAAGCGCGGCTGTGTGTCGAAGGGGCGCGGCGCATGCTGGCCTTCTGCGAGGCCCACGGCGTGCCCTACGCCCGCGTCGGCAAGGTGATCGTCGCCACGACCGCCGACGAGCTACCGCGCCTCGATACCCTCTTCGAGCGCGCAATGGCCAACGGCGTCCCCGGCGTCGCCATGATCGGCCCCGACCGGCTGTGCGACATCGAGCCGCACGCCGCCGGGTTACGCGCCCTCCACTCCCCCAACACGGCCATCGTCGACTACCGCCAGGTAGCGCAGGCCATGCGTCGCGCGCTGGCCGAGCGCGGCGTCGAGGTCCGCACCCAGGCCGAGGTCAGGGCCATTGGCGACGACGGGCACGGGTTGCGCGTCGAGACGACCCAGGGCGCGGTGGCAGCGCAGCGGCTCATCAACTGCGCCGGCCTGCATGCCGATCGTGTGGCGCACATGCTCGGCGCAGCCAGTGACGTGCGCGTCGTGCCCTTTCGCGGCGAATACTACTTTCTCAAGCCGGAGCGCGCCGCCCTGGTACGCGGCCTCATCTACCCTGTCGTCGACCCCGCCCTGCCCTTTCTCGGCGTCCACTTCACCCGCACCATCGATGGCCGCGTCGAGGCTGGCCCCAACGCGGTGCTGGCCTTCGCCCGCGAGGGCTACACCATGACCCGCATCTCACCGCGCGACATGGCAGCGCTGGCTGCCTACCCCGGCTTTTGGGGCGTGGCCCGCCGCTGGTGGCGAACGGGCGCCTTCGAGTTCTACCGCTCGCTGAGCAAGGCCGCCTTCGTGCGCTCGCTGCGCAAGCTCGTGCCCGACCTGCGCGCCGACGACGTGGAACGGGGCGGCGCGGGCGTGCGCGCCCAGGCCGTCGGCCCCGACGGCGCGTTGGTGGATGACTTCCGCATCATCGAGACACCCACCGCGCTCCACGTCATCAACGCGCCGTCACCGGCCGCCACGGCGTCGCTGACCATCGGCGAGTACATCGCCACTCGCGCCGCCGCCACCTGGGGATGGGCATAGACGCCTCCTTCACGCGCCGTGGATTCTCGGCCCAAGGTGTGCTATAATTCGGCCAGCCACTAAACGCCCGAAGGAGTTTCCCAAATTGAACATCACCCCACAGGGTATCGAAGAGCATCAGACCGTCCTCCAGATTGAGGTCGAGCCTGAGCGACTGCAACGCGCCATGCAGCAGGCGGCCCGCCGCCTGGCTACCCGATACCGCATCGCCGGCTTCCGACCCGGCAAAGCCCCCTATGCCCTCATCGTCCAGCGCTTTGGCGAGGACATGGTTCGCGACGAGGCCATCGAAGAGCTAGGCCCGCAGATCTACCAGGACGCCGTGCGCGAGCAGGGCCTCGAACCCTTCGCCCCCGGCCACATCGACGTGGTCGAGCGCGACCCGCTCATCTTCCGCGCTCTCGTGCCCCTCAAGCCTAGCGTGGATCCGGCCGACTACCGCTCAGTCAGGGTCGAAGCCCCTGATTTCGAGGTGGATGACGGGGACATCGAGGACATCGTCGAAGAGCTGCAAGAACAAGAAGGAACCTGGAACCCGGTCGAGCGCGCCGCCCAGCTCGATGATCAGGTGATGCTGACAGTCCACGGCGAGGCCGACGGCGAGCGCATTATCGACGCCCACGACCAGGAAGTGGTGCTGTCGGCCGACTTGTTCCGCCAGTTCCCGCCTGATTTCGTGGACGAGTTGATTGGCATGTCGGCCGGCGACAGCCGCGAGGTCACCCTCACCTATCCGGAGGACTACGAGGTCGAAAGCCTGCGCGGCAAAGAGGCTACGTTCGACCTCAGCATCGAGGGCGTCAAGGAGCGCGAGCTACCGGAGCTGACCGACGACTTCGCCGCCGGCCTCGGCCTGCAAGGCGTGGCAACCCTGGCTGAGCTGCGCGAGCGTATCCGCATCAACGAGTCGCTCCGCCGCGCCCGCGATGCGCGCTCCGAGTTGGAGGAAAAGGTTCTCGACGCCGTGGCCGACCAGGCCATCATCGAGTTCCCGCCCATTCTTGCTCAGCGCGAGCTGGAAGACGAGGTCGAGCGTCAGGCGGAGGGCATGCAGCGTATGGGGTTCACCCTGGAGAACTACCTGCGCTTCAGCAACACCAGCCCCGACCAGTTCCGGGCGGGGCTGCTGCCGAGCGTCGAGCGCCGCATTCGTCGCGCCCTGTTGCTGGACGAGATTGCTACCCGCGAGAATCTCGCCGCGCCAGAAGGTACGCCGCCTGAGTTGGCTGGCAACGCTCGCCTGCGCGCCACCCTCGACTGGCTCATCGAGTCGGCGTCGGGCAAGGGGCCAGACTGGCCGCCGATGCCGGACCTGCCCACGACCACCGCGACGACCGAGGTCGAGGAGATCGACATCATTGAGACCCCCGACGCGACGATCATCGTCGACACGGTAGCCGAGGTAGAGGCCACCGACGCGGCCGCGGGCGAGACGACCGAGGGCTTCAAGGACGCTTAGGCGGACGAAGGACGAAGGACCAGGCAGCAAGGAACAGCCTTCAAGGCGGGGCATGCTACGGTCATTCGTCCTTGTCGTTTGGTCAGGTGTAAGACCAGACGTTCGGATTGCAACCAAACGGTATGGGTTGTGATATAATGGTGTAGGACGTAGCAAGAGAAAGGAACGTGTACCAATGCTGCCCAGCGGGTTGATTCCCTCCGTGATCGAGAACACCGGCCGCGGTGAGCGAGGTTGGGACATTTTCTCCTACCTCTACAAAGAACGCATCGTCTTCCTGGGCACGCCGATTGACGACCAGATCGCCAATCTCATCGTTGCCCAGTTGCTGTACCTCGACAGCCAGGACCCGGAGAAAGAGATCAAGATGTACATCAACTCTCCGGGCGGCGTCATCTACGCCGGTCTCGCCATCTACGACACCATGCAGGCCATCCGCGCCCCCGTCTCCACCGTGGCCGTGGGCATGACCGCCAGCATGGGCACGGTTATCCTGGCCTCTGGCGAGAAGGGCCGCCGCTACGCACTGCCCAACGCCACCATCCACATGCACCCGGCCGGCGGCGGCGCGCGCGGCTACACCCAGGATGTCGAGATCGTCGCCCGCGAGTTGCTGCGCCTCCAGCGCCGGATGCACGAGGTGCTGTCGCATCATACGGGCCAGACCATCCAGCGCATCGCGCGCGACTTCGACCGCGATCGCTACCTGGACGCCCTGGCGGCGAAGGAGTACGGCCTGGTCGACGAGGTGCTGCCCGGCCCCGAGATCCACTTCACCGAAGAGTCGCGGCCCGAAGACGTTCGGTATCGGGAGGAATTCGATGGCAAGAAGTAGCCGCCGTGGGGGCGGGCACATCTGCTCCTTTTGCAAGCGCGAGCAGGACCAGGTCAACCGCTTGATCGCAGGCCCAGACAACGTCTATATCTGCGACGAGTGCGTGGACCTCTGCAAGGAGATGCTGCTGGAGGAGGCGCAGGAGACGACGCCCCCGGCGCGCGACTTCAATCTGCCGAAGCCGCCCACCCCGAAGGAAATCTACCGACGCCTCAACGAGTACGTCATCGGCCAGGACAGGGCCAAGAAGGTCCTGTCCGTGGCCGTGTACAACCACTACAAGCGCATCCGCAGCGGCATGCGACCCGAGGACGTGGAGCTTCAAAAGAGCAACATTCTCCTCATCGGCCCCACCGGCTGCGGCAAGACCCTGCTGGCCCAGACCCTCGCCAAGATTCTCGACGTGCCCTTCACCATCGCCGACGCGACGGCCCTGACCGAGGCGGGCTACGTAGGCGAGGACGTGGAGAACATCCTGCTGCGCCTCATTCAGGCCGCCGACTATGATCTGGAGCGCGCCTCCAAGGGTATCGTCTACATCGACGAGATCGACAAGACGGCCCGCAAGACCGGCGACAACCCCTCCATCACCCGCGACGTATCGGGCGAGGGCGTGCAGCAGGCGCTATTGAAGATCATCGAGGGCACAGTCGCCAGCGTCCCGCCGCAGGGCGGCCGCAAGCATCCCCACCAGGACTTCATCCAGCTCGACACCACCAACATCCTGTTTATCTGCGGCGGGGCCTTCGAGGGCGTGGACAAGGTCATCGCCCGCCGCGTCGTGAACAGGTCGCCGGTCGGCTTCCAGCCGGACGGCGAGGATGGCCCCCGCGACCTGACAACGAGCGAGCTGCTCCAGCGCATCAACGCCGATGACCTGTTGGAGTATGGCCTCATCCCTGAGTTCGTCGGCCGCCTGCCCATCGTCGTATCTGTCGATGCCCTCGACAACGAGATGATGGTGGACATCCTCACCCGCCCGCGCAACGCCCTGGTCAAGCAGTTCCAGAAGTTGTTCGCCCTGGATAAGGTGGAGCTGTCCTTCACGCCAGAGGCGCTGCAAGCGGCGGCCGAAGAGGCGATGAAGATCAAGACCGGCGCGCGTGGCCTGCGAACCATCATCGAGAGCGTGCTGCTCGACGTGATGTTCGAGATACCCAGTCGCGGCGACGTGCGCAAAGTCGTCATCCAGCCGGAGACCATCCGCAAGACGGCCGGCCCGCTGCTGCTGACCCAGAGCGAGCAACCCATCGACTGGGACGAGCTGGAGCAGACGGCGTAGGCCACACGCACGCTCGCGGCGGATGACCACATCCGCCACCCCCGCGCAGCCAATGCAACGCCCCCTTCATGTGGAAGGGGGCTTCTGCGTTGACATGAATCTCAACTGCCGCAATGCTCAGCTCGATTCCTTGCCAGGAGCTTGCCGCGGCTAGCACAAGAGCGGCAAACGCGCCAGGGCCGTGTAGTGAGCAAGCGCTCCTAGCGCTGCGTCCGTACCACGATCAGCCGGTCCTGGCCCGACATAGCCCCCCACACCTCACCCGGCCGCCCCAGAATCTGCCGCACGTTGGCGCTCGGCGCGGCGTGGGGAAACGAGGTAAAAGTCTCCGTGCGCGGGTCGAAACTCAGCAGGGCGTTCGCGACAAAGTCACTGACCCACACCACGTCCTGGTCATCGACGTAGACCGCGTACGCCTGCGGATTCTGGCCGGGCAGCTTCCACGCTCGCCAGCTACCAGCCTTCGGATCATAGCGCGACAACTGACCGCTGTTCCACTCACTGACCCAGATGCGACCCTGCGAGTCAGACCACACACGCCGCGCCCCCTGGCCGGGCGTGGGCGGTTCGATGGGCGTGGCCTGGCCGGTCTCGGTGTCGATGCGCGCGATGTGATTGCCCGCCAGCGAGGCATAGTAGACCTCGCCGCCGGGCGTGGTGGCGATGCCGTAGGGGCCACGACCGCGCGGCGCGTCGAACACCTCCATCTGCCCCGTCTTCGGATCGAGCCGCCCATAGACGCCGTTCTGCCCGGTGAACCACAGAACACCGTTACGGTCGAAGGTGGCCGTATTCAGATTGGCGTTACCGCGCCCTGATGGCAGCGGAAACGTCTTGACGGCCTCGGTTTGCGCATCGACGCGCACGATGGCATTCAGGCCGCCATCCGTCAGCCACGCTGCCCCATCAGGCCCCACGATGACGCCGTGGGGCGCGGAGCCAGCGCCCAGGGGGATATGGCGCGTCGCGCCCGTCGCCGGGTCTAGCCGGCCGAGTTCACCTGAACCCTGGGCCGTATACCAGACCGACCCATCTGGCGCCGGGGCGACATCGTGGGGGCGTGAGCCGCGCGGCACGGCGTATTCCTGGAGCGTCGGGCGCGCGGCGACGGGTGGCGCTGACGTGGCAGGTGGCGGGCTGGGCCGAATGGGCGCCGTCGCGGGCAGGGTTGGGACAGGGGGCGAGGTGGCGGGCAGCGTAGGTGGCGAGGTGGGCGGGGCAGGTGGCGCAGGCTGGGTGGGCGGGCGCGTGGGGAAGGCCGCGACAGAAGGCTCCGTCGGCCCCGGCGCAATACGACAGGCCGCCAGGACAGCCAGCGCCGCGAGAGCGCCGCCCACAGCCAGCCCGCGCCCCAGGCTGACGGCCAGGCGGGGCATCATGTCACCATCGCTGCTACCGTCGCCAGTAGCTCCGGCGCGACGACGCCATCGAAGGCGCGCGCCGCCGGTCCCGTCATGTACAGGTCGTCGCTGGCCGCATCCCACTCGATGCTCAACTGGCCGCCGGATACATAGACCGTCGTGCGCCGCTCGCCGCGCCCCGTCAGCACGGCGGCCACCGTCGCCGCCGTCGCGCCCGTGCCGCAGGCCAGGGTCACCCCCGCCCCGCGCTCCCACGTCCGCATCCGCAGCGTCTGGCCGTCGACCACCTCCACGAAGTGGACGTTGGCGCGGTCAGGAAAGGCGGGATGCCGCTCCAGGCGCGGCCCTAGCTGGGGCAGGTCCACGGCAGCCAGGTCATCGACGAAGACAACGGCGTGGGGGTTGCCCAGGCTGAGCGTCGTCACGCGCACCGCCACGCCGTCCACGTCCAGCGGCGCGTCGAGTACCAGGCCATCGGCGGTCGTCGGCGCGAGGGTCGTCGGCACATCGGCCGGGGCCAGTCGTGGGGCCTTGAGGTTGGCGCGCACCAGAAAGTGGGCGGGCGTCGGGTCGATGATGGCCGTGGTCCGCAGGCCGCTGTCGGTCATGATGGACAGGTCGCCCCGCCCAGCCCACAGCCCGGCTTCGTAGACGAAGCGGGTGAAGCAGCGAATGCCGTTGCCGCACATCTTCGCCACGCTGCCGTCGCTGTTGGACAGGCGCATGTAGAAGTCGGCGCCGCCGGTGGGCAGGACGAGGGCCAGGCCGTCGGCGCCAATGCCGGTGTGGCGATCGCACAGGGCCACGACCAGGTCGGCGGCGGCGGCCAGGTGGGGCCGGTCGAGGGCATTGACCAGGATGAAATCGTTACCCAGGCCGTGGTACTTGACGAAGGGGAGGGGCACGGGGCCTCCTTGGTCATATGGGAGTCTGTGGGACAAGGGATGCGTGAAACGTGACCTGTCCTGGCAGTTCCCACGCTTCACGTGTCACGCCTCACATGGTCTAGCGCCCCGTCAGCGTCACGCTCACGTCCTGGCGCTGGCCACCGCGAAAGACGGTCACCATCACTTCATCGCCAACCTGGTGGCGCATCAGGACATTGACCAGGGAGTGGTCTTCGTCCAGGGTCGCGCCGTCGATCTGGGTCACGATATCGCCGCGCTGAATGCCGCCCTGCGCGGCCGGGCTGTTGCGCTCGACTTCCTGCACGAACAGGCCGTGGCTGACGGGCAGATTGTAGACGGCGGCCAGGGCTGGTGTGATCGCCTGGTAGCGCACCCCCAGGGTCGGATACTCGACGCGGCCCCTGGTGATCAACTGAGTGGCGATGTCGCGAACCCGCGCGCTGGGGATGGCGAATCCGAGGCCCTCGGCCAGGTCGGTAGTTGCCAGGCCATAGCGCGTGGTTGCCGGGTCGGCGCGCACGATGGCAGTATTGATGCCCACAACCTGTCCGGCCAGGTTGACCAGCGGCCCACCGGAGTTACCGTGGTTGATTGCCGCGTCCGTCTGAATCAACCCCTCTAGCGACTGGTCGGGGCTGACGCCCAGCTTGCGGTTGAGGGCGCTGACGACCCCAACGCTCACGCTGCCGCGAAACTCACCCAGCGGGCTGCCGATGGCAGCCACCGGCTCGCCCGGCTGCAAGGCGGCCGAGTCGCCCAGTTCGGCATAGGCGGGCACGGGGCCATCAACCTTCAGGACGGCCAGGTCATTGTAAGGATCGACGCCAACGACAGACGCGGCGCTCGCCGCCTTCGTGCCGTCGGCGAAGATGATCTCTAGCTTCGCCGCCTTGTCCACGACGTGGAAATTGGTAACGATGTGCCCCTGGGCGTCTAGAATGACGCCCGACGCAGAGGCGCGCTGTTCCGGCTGGCGAAACATCGGGCCGAAGCCAAAGGGCACAAAGCCCGGCGGCGCGGCGGCCTGGGGTTGCAGCGTGTTCACCACCGTCACGACGGCGGGTTTGACGCGACGCACCGCGTCGACGACGGCCGTGTCGGTCTTTACTGAAAGGGTCTGAGACGGCGGCGGCAGCGGTGACTGGGCTGCCAGTTCACGCCGGGCGAGCCAGTACCCCCCCGCCGCGCCCAGGCCCGCGCTCAGTGCAACAAGCAGTAGCACGCCGCCCAAGACGACGACAACAGGTAGGCGCGGGGCGCGTTGTTCAGGCGCGGCCAGCGAGGATGAGGCACAAATACGGTAGCCCACGACTCACTCTCCCAACACAAACTAGCGACACCTCTTCATACCATACGGAACTTAGCTTCGCGTGAGAGACGGTTTAGAACTGGGTGAGAGTCTGAACGTCTCACGGTTGGCCCGATGCCAGCAACTGCTGCACCGCGCGCTCCAGCTGCGGGTCGCGCCCCGCCGCCCTGTCATCGGCCGTCCGCGTCACCACTACATCCGGCGCGATGCCCTGGCCGTGTACCCACGTCCCGCGCGGCGTCAGCCAGCGCGCCGTGGTGAGCCGCAGCCCCCCCTGGTTATTCGCCAACCGCCGCCAGTCCTGCACCGTCCCCTTGCCAAAGCTGGTCTCGCCAACGAGAAGACCACGGCCCCGATCCTGAATCGCGGCCGCCACCACCTCCGACGCGCTGGCGCTGCCCTTGTCCACCAGCACCACCAGGGGTACGTTCGGTGCCAGACCGTTGGGGCGCGCATTGAAGGGCGTGCGCTGGCCGTCGGCATTCTCCTGCAACAGGACGATGCCGCCACTGAGGAACTGACTGGCGATGTCAACGGCAGCAACCAGGCTGCCCCCCGGATTGCCGCGCAAGTCGAGCACCAGGCCGCGCGGCGTAGCGGCCAGCGCTTGGCGCAGCGTCTCGCGGAACTCCTGCCCCGTCCGCTGGCCGAAGCCATTGACACGCACGTAGGCGATGCCGGCCGCCTGCGCCTCCCCGCCCAGGTCCTTCGTCTCTACGTTGGGTGTCACGATGCGCGCGCGGACGATGCTCACCTCGATGGGCTGCGGCGACCCCACCCGCTGCACGGTCAGGCGGACGGTCGTCCCGGCCGGGCCGCGCACCAGGCCACCCAGGTCATCGGCGCTGATGCCGACGATGCTTGCGTCGTCGATGCGCAGAATCTGATCGCCGGCGCGCAGCCCCGCCTTCTCGGCGGGCGAGCCGGGCATGGGCGCGATAATAACGACGCTGCCGTCACGGTCGCCGACCTCGATGCCGACGCCCTCAAACGCACCGTTGAGGGCATCGTTGAGACGCTGGTACTCGTCAGGGTCGTTATAGCCGCTGAAGGTATCGCCCAGGCTGCGCACCATGCCCCGAATCGCGCCGCGCACCAGCGCCACGTCGTTCACGGGGCGGGTCAGATAGGCTTCGTGCACCAGAGTCCAGACCTCGGTGAAGGCAGCGAAGGCGTCCTGCACGTCCTTCTCGCTGGCGGGCGGCAGGCTCGGCGCGCGGGTCGGCTGGCGCGGCACGACGCGCTCGGTGGGCGTGGGGAAGGGCGTCACGCTGGCAACGGATGTCGCCGTCGCCGTGGGCAGCAGCGTCGCCGTGGGCGGCGGGGTGACGCTGGCGACAGGGGCGGCGCTGGCGGGCAGCGGCGCATCGCCCGGCCGCAGCCAGGGCAGCGGGGCGAAGTTGCCCGTCAGGTAGCCCGACGCGAACAGAGCCACCGCTGTGATGAGGGCCATACCGGAGGTCCATGCTGAGCGCTGCATTCAGGTTCCCTTCTGCGTGACGCTTACTGTAAGCTCCTCGAGGGCATCCAACACCGCCGCCACATCCTGCGCCGTCGCCACTCGTCCCCAGGCGTTGACCGTCTGCTGCGTCTCTTGCGTCACCCGATAGCGCCGTCCGCCGCGTGTCACGCGCGTCGTCGGCCCCTCGCTCACCAGCCGCACCCGCTGGTAGCGCACCGTCCCGCCAGCGTCGATCCATACCGTGCAGGGCGCACCGTGGTCGCGACGGCCGACGAGGGTGATAACATTGGGGGCAGCGCGCGCCGCCAGGGCGTCAGCGATGGGCGGGTCGGCCTGCGCCTCGACCGCGAACCCGCGCGCCTCCAGCGCCGCGACCACCGCGGCCGACTCCAGTACCGACGCCATCATTGTCCCCCGGGCCAATCGGCCTCGAACGCCTCGCGTAACCGCTGCACGCCGGCCCGGTCGTCGATGATGATTCCCAGCTCGCGGTTGTTGTCCAGCGAGTTCGCGGACAGGTTGACCGACCCCAGATAGGCGCGCCTCCCGTCCACGATGATGAGCTTGGTGTGGGGATAGGGGTTGTCCAGCCGTCGCAATTGCGCGCCACGCTGCGTCATCGCCACCAGATCGGCGGTATTCAGGTCGCCCGCCTCGGCCGGCGGCAGAATCACGCGCACTCCCACGCCCCGCCCGGCCAGGTCGCCCAGCGTCCGTATCACGCTGGCATCGGTGAGCAGTTCGGCCTCCACATCCGCCGAGGTCGTGGCCGAGGCCAGCAAGGCCAGGAGACGCGCGCGGGCGTTGTTCGGACTCCATACCAGGTCGGCGTGGCTCACCGCCACGTCACGGCGCGCCCAGTCGGCGTCGAACACCCTGGCGATCTCGGCCACGCGGGCCGGGTCGGTGTCGATGACGCCATGCTCGCGGTTCTTCGTGAAGGACGACGGCGTCAGGTTGAGAGTCATAATCAGCGCGACTGCGTCGTCAATGACGACGCTCTTCTGGTGGGTGTAGCGGAAGGTCGGGTTGCCGTCACGCACCTGGACTCCCGCCGCTCGCAGCTTCGCCACGTCGTCGCGGCTGGCCGGGCCGCCGCCGAAGGGGTCCGGCTCGACCAGGGCGCGCACGTCCACGCCGCGCTGCCGGGCGCGCATCAACTCGTCCACCACGTCGTTGTCGATGAGCAGGTAGATGGTGAGCCGAACCGACTCCCGCGCGTTGCGCAGGGCGTTGACCAGGGGCGCGCGCCCATCGTCGGGCATGACCAGCACGGCGATGACGGGCGTCACGTCGGGCGCGGCCACCTCGGTCGGCAGGGCGGCCGGCGCTGGCCCGCTGCCGCTGCACGCGCCGAGCAGCGCGCCGAGCAGCGCGAGCATCAGCAGCCACGTCCACCGCCCGTGCTGCCCAGGGTGGCTGGCCCCGGCCGCCGCCCACAGCCGGCCATCAAGGCGCATCTACCGCCATCCGGCAAGGTCGTTGCATCGATGCCCTCCCCCTCCGCCCCTGCCGCACGTTGACCCCTTTCTGACCCGACCCTATAATTCTACCATCATTTGCCAGTCCCATTGAAGGAGCTTCATCATGCCCGAACAGGTGCGTGTCGCCAAAGACAAGACCGAGCTATTCATCCTCTCCAATATGGCGAACCGTCACGGCATGGTCGCAGGCGCGACGGGCACGGGCAAGACCGTCACCATCCAGGTCATCGCCGAGAAGCTCAGCGCGCTGGGCGTGCCCGTCTTCATCGCCGACGTGAAGGGCGACGTGTCGGGTATCAGCCAGCCGGGTGGCAACCCCAAGGTCATGGACCGCGTGAAACAGCTGGGCGTCGATGGCTACACGCCACGGGGCTACCCCGTCACCTTCTGGGACGTGTTCGGCGAGCAAGGGCATCCCCTGCGCGCCACCGTCTCGGACATGGGGCCGCTGCTGCTGGGCCGCCTGCTCGACCTCAACGAGACGCAGACCGGCGTCCTCAACCTCGTCTTCAAGATCGCCGACGACAACGGCCTGCTGCTGCTGGACCTCAAAGACCTGCGCATGATGCTCCAATACGTCGGCGACAACGCCAAGCAGTTCACCACCGAGTACGGGACTGTCTCGTCGGCCAGTGTGGGCACGATTCAGCGCGGCCTGCTGGCCCTGGAGAGCCAGGGGGCCGACCAGTTCTTCGGTGAGCCGACCCTGGACATCCGCGACCTGATGCGCACCGACAGCCACGGCTACGGCATCGTGAACCTGCTGGCCGCCGACAAGCTGATGCAGTCGCCGAAGGTGTACGCCACCTTCCTGCTGTGGCTGCTGGCGGAACTGTTCGAGAACCTGCCCGAAGTCGGCGACCCCGACAAGCCCAAGCTCGTCTTCTTCTTCGACGAGGCCCACCTGCTCTTCAATGAAGCGCCCAAGGCGCTGCTGGAGAAGATCGAGCAGGTGGTGCGCCTGATTCGCTCCAAGGGCGTCGGCGTCTTCTTCATCAGCCAGAACCCGCTGGACGTCCCCGACATGGTGCTGGGCCAGTTGGGCAACCGCGTCCAGCACGCCCTGCGCGCCTACACCGCCCGCGACCAGAAGGCCGTCAAGGCCGCCGCCGAGACCTTCCGCCTCAACCCCGCGCTGGACATCCAGGTCGCCATCACCGACTTGGGCACGGGCGAGGCGCTGGTATCCTTCCTCGACGAGAAAGGCCGCCCCAACATCGTGGAGCGCGCCTTCGTGCTGCCGCCCCAGAGCCAGATCGGCCCCATCACCCCCGACCAGCGCGCCGCCATCCTGGCCGCCTCGGTGATCGGCAACCGCTACAACCAGGTCATCGACCGCGAGTCGGCCTACGAGATGCTGAAGGTACGCGCCGACGAAGCGACCGCCGCCGCCGCCGCCGAGCAGGCGGCCAAAGCGCAGGAGAAGGCCGACAAGCAGGCGGCCAAGGAAGCGGCGCAGCGGCAGAAAGAGTTCGAGAAGGCCAAGGCCGCCGCCGAGAAGGCCGAGCGGTCCGGCTCCCGCTCCCGCTCGCAACCCGCCGACCCCATGAACACCATGCTCAACGAGCTGAGCAAGACGATGGGCCGCGAGATGGGCAAGAGCCTCCAACGCGGCATCATGGGCTCCCTGTTCGGCCGCAAATAGACCCCAGCCGCCAGGGCTTCGCCTTCAACCTGACGCCCCGCGCGGACAACCACCGACGACCGACCACCCCTCACCAGGCGTGGTCGGTCGTCGGTCGTCACGCCGCTGGCCCGCCCCCGCCGAGGAGGGCGGCAATGTCGGGGTGGGTGCGACACGGGTCGAAGTCGGGGTCGGTGACGACGTCGACGAAGTCATCGGGGGGGCGGCGCAGGCGCTGGCGGTAGAGGTGGCGGACGCCGGCGAAGAGGGCGCCGGCGATGACGATGACGACACCGGAGCCGAGGAGGATGCTGAGGGCGTCCTTGTTGTCGGTGAGGAACTGGAACAGGCGGTCCATGGGCGGCGAGCCTCAGTGGGATGGGGGCAGGTGGATAATAGCACGGGATGGACGCGATGGCAAGCACGGTGAGCGCCTATCATTTCGCTCCCTCGCTCCCCGCTTGGCGGCCACCGTCGGCTTGAAGAATGGGGCGTTTTGTGCTAGAATAGAACAGATGCGCAGGCAACATAAGATGACACGGGCAGGAGTGGGCGACGAGGATGGCGAAGAAGGCCGCGCCACGCAAGACGAATAGCGCCAGGAAGAAGCCCGACGGCGGCGGCATTACCCCCACCCAGGTCGAGATCGCCCTGGGCGTCGGGCTGATGGTACTGGCGCTCATCACCCTGCTGAGCATGGTCTTCGCCCGTGGCGAGCTGACCGACGCCTGGCTCAGCGGCTGGCGGCGACTGCTCGGCTGGGCCTTCGTCGTCTCGCCGTTCCTGCTCGGCGGGGCGGGCGCATTCCTCATCTTCGATAGCCTCGACCAGCGGCCCGACATTGGCTGGGACCTGTTCGCCGGCGCGGGCATCATGTTTGCCACCCTGCTCGGCCTGCTCCACATGATCGAGGGCGCTATCGTCCACCAGACGGCGGCCGAGCTGGCGGAGGCCGGACGCGGCGGCGGCTACCTGGGCCAGCTCGTCAGCCAGAGCCTCAGCGACGCCCTGGGCAGTATCGGCGCGACCCTCATCCTGCTCGGCCTGACGGCCCTCGGCTTCTTCCTCGCGGCGCGCCACACCCTGGGCGAGCTGACCGAGTGGGGCCGGGCCACCTGGGCCGACGCGACCGACGAGCTGCGCCGTCGTCACTTGCCCATCAACCGCGGCCTGACCCACCCCCAGGACCCCTTCGACCCCGACGAGATTCCCATCCGCAGCGGCGGCCGCGCCGCGCCCGCCCAACCGGTCCCGCCACCCGCCCCGCCGCCGTACCAGCAGCCTCAGGCCTTGCGACCGCCGACCATCATCGGCTCGGAGGAGCGGCCCGCGCCGCCACCGCGCGTGACACCGAGCAGCGCGCCCACCCCGGCGGCCTCCACCAGCGCCAGGAGCGTCGTGCCGCGCGTCCTGGGCGGCGCGCGGGATTACCGCCTGCCGCCGGTCCCCGACATCCTCGAGGACAACGTCGAGCAGGAGGTCAGCCGCGACGAGATTCGCCAGAAGGCGCGCACCATCGAAGAGACGCTGGACGCCTTCGGCGTGCCCGCGCGCGTGGTGGAGGTGAATCAAGGCCCCGCCATCACCCAGTTCGGCGTCGAGCCGGGCTACGTCGAGAAGAAGGATAGCAAGGGCCAGGTGACACGCTCCAAGGTCAAGGTCAACAAGATCAGCGCCCTCGCCAATGACCTGGCCCTGGCTCTGGCCGCGCCCACCATCCGCATCGAGGCTCCCGTCCCCGGTCGGCCCATCGTTGGCATCGAGGTCCCCAATACCAAGTCCCACCTCGTGTCGCTGCGCGGCGTCATCGAGTCGGAGGCGTTCGTTGATATCTCCGGCGAGAGCCGGTTGGGCCTCGCCCTGGGCCAGGACGTGTCCGGTCAGCCCATCGCCGTCGACCTGACTCGGATGCCCCACCTGCTCATCGCGGGCGCGACGGGGTCGGGCAAGTCGGTGTGCATCAACGCTGTGATCGCCAGCCTGCTACTGACCCACACGCCCCAGTCGCTGCGCTTCCTCATGGTCGACCCCAAGCGCGTCGAGCTGGTCCAGTACAACGGCATCCCCCACCTGCTGACGGATGTCGTCGTCGAGATGGAGCAGGTTGTCGGCGTGCTGCAACTGGCGCTCCGCGAGATGGACCGCCGCTATCGGCTGTTCGCCAAGGCGGGCGCGCGCAACATCGAGTCCTACAACACCCTCGCCGAAGGCAAGGGCGAGGCCAGGCTGCCTTACATGGTCATCATCGTCGATGAGCTGGCCGACCTGATGATGGTCGCCGCCGAGGAAGTGGAGCGCAACGTGGTGCGCCTGGCGCAGATGGCGCGCGCCACGGGCATCCACCTTATCCTGGCGACGCAGCGGCCGTCGGTGGACGTGGTAACGGGCCTCATCAAGGCCAACTTCCCGGCCCGCATTGCGTTCGCCGTGACCAGCCAGATCGACTCGCGGGTCATCCTGGACACCCCCGGCGCCGACAAGCTGCTGGGTCGGGGTGATATGCTGTACATGGCTCCCGACGCCAGCAAGCTCCAGCGCCTTCAGGGCTGCTACGTCTCCGACCGCGAGCTGGATCGCCTGGTACGCTACTGGAAGGGTATGGGGCCGAAGCTGAGCGACACCCGCCACGGCCTGCCGACCAGCCTGGCCGACGAGGACCAGTCCGCCCTGCCGGGGGCGAGCGCCTGGCCGCCCGCCGCCGAGGGATCACCGGCCGCGTCGGCCCGCAACCCCCTGGTGGCGCGCACCGGCCAGCCCAGCTTCCCCGGCCTCGACGAGACCGACTTCGACACTATCCCCTCGGCCTCGGACGCGCCGCAGCGCGACGAGCTGTGGGACGCCGCCATCGAGGTGGTTCGCGGGACCAAGACGGCCTCCGCGTCGCTCCTCCAGCGCAAGCTGCGCATCGGCTATCAGCGAGCGTCACGCCTTATCGAGCAGATGGAGAGCGAGGGCATCCTCGGCCCGCCGGAAGGGCCAACCAAGGCGCGCCCCGTCCTGATCGAGGCGGCCGACAGCGACGAAGACGACGACCAGTGGTAGAAATGGAGCGACAACGACCGCGCCACCGTGACATCGGCGGCGCGGTTCCGTTTTAGAAGATAGCAACTATCGCGCACGACGTGGAACGGAGAGGGGGAGCGTATGCTGCGCGTGTTTCGCCGCGCCCGCCACGGTTGGCTCGCCGCTGCGGTGGCCGCTGTACTCATGGCCGCGCTGGCGGTGGGGCTGGCCCAGGCGCGACCGAGCGGGGGCGGCATCACCAGCCGCGTGACCCTTCAGGGTCGCCAGAGCCACGGGGCCATCCGTATTTATGTCGATTTCGCGCCCATCCCGGCCGGGTTCACCGCCGCTGACGGCACGCTGGTGCTCGATCTCGCACCCGGCCTGCACACCATCATCGCCCGCCAGGAGGGCTATCTGACGGCGCGTCTCGACACGGTGACCAGCGACAGCTACCTGAACGTGCCGCCGGTTGAGCTACGCGGCGGCGATACCAACGGCGACGACAAGGTGAACCTGTCCGACCTGACGCGGGTCGGCGCGGGCTACCACACCTCGCCGCCCAGCCCACCGGGGGCGGACATCAACGGCGATGGCGTCGTGGACCTGTACGACCTGGTCATCCTCGGCTCCAACTACAACCGTAGCGGGCCGCTGGCCTGGACGGACCCCTTCGCCACGACCGCCACCCCAACCGTGACGCCCATCCCCATAACGGCCACCCCCACGCCCACCATCACCCCAACCCGCACGCCGCCCCCCTTCCAGCCCGATGGGCTGTGCATCCTCGCCTTCGCGGACACCAACCGCAACGGCGTGCGAGACGCGGGCGAACCGGCCCTGGCGGGGCGGACAGTGCGCATCTTCGATACCCAATCCAGCCTGGACCCGGCCAACGCCCTGGCATCCCATACCTTCACCGGCACGGAGACTGTGCCGCGCTGCTTCCCCAACGCCGGGCTGGAGTCGGGGACGTATCGCATCCAATGGGATGCCGCGCCGGCCGGGGGATGGGGCCTGATCTACAGCGATCCGGTCGCCCCGGTCCGCTATCTGGCGACCCCGCCGAATGTCTGGGAGGTGGAGGTCGACGCGGGCAAGAGTGTCTTCTTTAGCGATAGTGGCGGCACGCCCCAGCCCACGCCCACCCTGACCGCCCTCAACGTGTGTGGCACGCTCAGCCTGTACGTGCCCGCCAAGCCCGACCAGGAAGGCGCGCTCGCCTTCTTCGGCCAGCCCGCCTACGCCCTCGCGCCGGGCACGACCATCGGCAACAGTGGGGCCATGAGCGTGGGCCACGACGGCTGCCTCGCCGCGACCCTGAACGGCGCGGGCTTCATTACGGGCGGGACATGGGCGGCGGCGACGCCGACACCCAGCCCATGAGGCGAAAGTAGGCGAAATGGCCCCACATATGCTACGATTCTCGTGACGCAAAGCGTCAAATCGATAGTTGGTTTGGTTGACAGCGCCTCCCCTCGCCCCCGCCGCCTTCGCGTGGCCGATGGAGGAAGGAGAGACCCGTGCTCGACGATTTCGATTATTCTTCAATGTCAATGGACGGCCTTGCGATGGTCGCCCCGCACTCCCTCAAATCCATCATCGCCCTCCCCGACGAGGCCAAA
The DNA here is from genome assembly GCA_034431435.1 of Anaerolineae bacterium. Classification (GTDB taxonomy): domain Bacteria; phylum Chloroflexota; class Anaerolineae; order Epilineales; family JAHCIE01; genus JAHCIE01. The sequence goes on from DAOUDG010000034.1 coordinate 45,786, forward strand.
GACGCCTTGTTGGCGGGCTACCTGCCGCGTCGCCTGCTGCGTCGCTTCCAGATCGACCGCGCAACGTTCACCAATCCCCTGGGCGAGAAAGTCGTCCAGCATGTCGGGAACCCAGACAGCGGCGAGGCGCGCATCACGGTCTGGCGTCGCCTGGATGACCGCGACCCCATCGTCGTCGCCGAGGCGTGCGACACGGCCAACGGCAGAATCGAACTCACCTTCTTGATGACGGCCGACCCAGAGTCGCCGCGCTTCGACGTGGATGTCGACGCCGAGGGCCGCTCCACGCTGCTAGGCACAGCGCGCCGCAACATCGCCGCCGAGATCGCCGCGATGGAGGCGGGTCTTGCGCCCGGCCAGGTCCGCCACGGCCTGGGGCTGGTCCTGCGCGACATCCTGCCCCAGTTCGAGCTGTTCCTGCGCGACATCGGCCACGACCTCATTCTGGCCTACCCGCTCTCTTACCATAACGCCATCCTCATGGAACGTTGGGGCTTCGACTACATCTACGGGCGACGCTTCATGGAGGACACCAACCGCCGCTTCCACAAGGGCGGCGACCTGCACGCGCTCATGGACGGCTCGACGCCCTTCCGCCGCCCGGAGAATGTCGCCACTGCGCGGGGCCGCGCGTGGGCCATCCACGACGGCATCCTCGGCGAGCCAATGGAGAAGCTGCGCATGGTCAAGCGCGTCGGCCACAACGCCAGGGCGCGCACCTACTGGGGCCGATACTGATGCGTGACACGTGAGGCGTGACACGCGAGAAGAGAAGAGGACTACGCCATTCTCACGTTTCACGCATCACGCGCCCCATGGCGGACTACGTACTGTGCTCGAGCATACTCCGCTCTTGTTGTTATTTGACGGCTCCTGAGACTTCTGAACGCTCAGCGCGGCGCTCGTGCAGCGTCTCGACCACCACCAGCGGCTGCGGGTGATTCCCTTCCAACAGCCGGGCGCCCTCGCAGGCACGGGCCTGACGGTCGCCGATGCCGAGCAGGCCGCCTGGGCGGTGGACACGTGGGGTCAACGCTGGCGGGGGGCGGCGGCCATCAACGCCGCGCTGGCCGCTGCCCTCGGCTGGACCTGGCCGTTGCGCCTGTACGCTGTGCCCTGGATTGGCAGACGGCAAGACCGGGTGTATGCTTGGCTTGCCCGTAACCGTAGCCACCTGCCGGGCGTGACGCCCTATTGCGCGCGTCCTGGCTCGGCGTGCGTGAGAAGAGAGATTAGAGATTAGCGGGTAGAGATTGATCTTGCTCACGCAGCACGTTTCACCCATCACGCGCCAGGCAGACAAGCAACTTACTGAGTCACTACCCCGCTAGAGGAACTCCCATGCCCCCCACCCACCTCTGGCTGAACGGCGAGATTGTGCCCTGGTCGTCGGCCACGCTTCACGTCACCGACGCCCGCAGCCTGACTACCGTGTCTTCCGTCTACGAGGGCATTCGCGGCTACTGGAACGCCGAGCAGCGGCAACTCTACGTCTTCCGCCTGCCCGAACACATGCGCCGCTTTGCCGGGTCGATGAAGGTCATGCGGATGCAGCCCGCCTATACCCCGGCCGACCTGGTCGCCGCGACGGTCGAGCTGCTGCGCGGCCTGAACCTCCACGAGGACACTTACATCCGCCCCGTGGCGACCTTCCTGCCCCGCGACGATAGCTGGTCGGGGCCAGACCCGACGCACCTGGAGATACAGATCGCCACCGCGTCGCGGCCCTCGTCGCTGGGCCAGGAGCGCAAGCTGAACGTGGGCATCAGCTCGTGGCGGCGCATCGACGACAATTCCATGCCGCCGCGTGTCAAGGCCAATGCCAACTATCTCAGCAGCCGTCTCGTTTCGGCCCAGGCCGCGCTGGATGGCTACGACGGCGCGATCATCCTCAATGGCGACGGCCGCGTGGCCGAGGGGCCGTGGGCGTGCGTGTTTCTCGCTCGCGACGGTCGGCTGATCACGCCGTCCGTGACAAGCAACATCCTGGAAAGCATCACGCGGCAGACAGTGATTCAGATCGCGAGAGAGGTCGTGGGGGTGGCGGTCGAGGAGCGCGCCGTCGACCGCACCGAGCTGTACCTGGCCGACGAGCTATTCTTCTGCGGCACGGGCCAGGAGTTGCAGCCCATCGTGAGCATCGATCGCTACACGGTCGGTGACGGCGACGTCGGCCCCCTCACCGCCCGCCTGCGTGGCCTGTACCGCGACATCGTGCATGGCCGCGAGCCGCGCTACACGGAATGGCTGACGCCGGTGTACTGACGGGCGACCACCGACCACCGACAATACCCACGAGAATGGGACGCGGACAAACACAGACAACGCGGCTGAAAGCGGTCTCCTCCTGTCCGTCTGGTCTGTGGTCGTCCGTGTCCCATCCTCTTGTGTGTAAGCCACGGCGCCGGTCGCCCCCCAGGGCACGTCGATATGCATGCCGCCCCCCTCATGCCCAGCCGTCGGCCAGCAGGGCGCGGGCCTCCGCCACCCCCACCTGCCAGATGGCGAGCATGTCCACGTCCGACCGCTGGTACAGCCCACCATAGTTGCCATCGCCGAGGACCGCGCGGGCCGCGCCCGGCTCCACCTGGCGCAGCGCGTTCAGGTCGACCATCGGCTTCTGCGTGGCAGGCATGTCCACGTCGGCCAGTCGCGTCCACGGGAAGTTCTCCATCCACGAGGCGTGGGAGGCGACGGGGTCGATGGCCTGCACCGTCGCCCATACCTGGGGCGCGTTCCACCAGTTGTGGAACTTGACGCGCAAGCCGGGGTGATCGGCCAGCCACTCGCCGACGTAGCCCTGGGCGGGGCTGTTGCCGCCGTGGCCGTTGACGATGAGGATACGCTTGAAGCCGCTGCCCGCCAGACTATCCAGGATGTCGCCGATGACCCGCAGGTAGGTCTCGACGCGCAGCGAGACGCTGCCAGGGTAGGCGCGGAAGTAGGGCGTGATGCCATAGCTGACGATGGGAAAGACGGGCACGCCGAGGGGCTGGGCCGCTTCCACGGCGATGCGCTCGGCGAGGATATTGTCGACGGTCAGGCTCAGGTAGGCATGCTGCTCGGTGGAGCCAAGGGGCAGCACGGCGCGGTCGTCGCGTGTCAGATATGCCTCGACCTGCATCCAGTTCATCCCACTGATGCGCATAGGGTCTCCTTGCCGGCGAGATGCGCGTATTGTAGCCGAGGACGTGACAACGGCGCAACCGGGCCTTGCGTCGATCGCCCTTCTGGATTAAGCTATCGCCAGGCATCTCGATTCAGACTTCTTGGGTGAGTAACCATCGATGGCCCTTCTGATGACTCTGCACGGCTACGTGGCGTATGCCGTGCTGATCGCGGCAGTGACCCTGGCCGGGGTGAGCGGCTATTACCTCGCGACGCGGCGCGCGCCGTCGCGCGGCCTGGTCACGCTAATGTGGGTCGGCGAGGCGCTGGTGATCGCGCAGGCGGTCCTGGGTGCGCTGTTGTGGCTGCCGGGGCTGCGCGCACCCAACGACTTCCACTATCTCTACGGCCTCATCGCACCCCTCGTCATCCCCGCCTTCTACGCCGTCGGGCGACGCGACCAGCGGCTGTTACCCTTGTGGCTGCTGCTGGCGGCTCTGGTCGTGCTGGGCATGGGCCTGCGCAGCTTCGCGACGGCGGGCCGTTCCCTCATCCCCGGCCTCTAGGAAACCCAGAATGCACAACACAGTAACGGTCAACGGCGTGCGCCTGGTCTACGACGACATCGGCCCTGGCGACGCCCCCGGCATCCTGCTCGTTCACGGCTACCCGCTGAGCCGCGCCATGTGGCGCGCGCAGCACGACGCGCTGGTGGACCTGGGCTGGCGCGGCATCCTGCCCGACCTGCGTGGCTATGGCGAGAGCCAGGCGACACCGCCGCCCTACAGCATGGACCTGTTCGCCGACGACCTGGCCGCCCTCCTCGACCACCTCGGGCTAGAGCGCGTCGTCCTGGGCGGGCTGAGCATGGGCGGCTACATCGCCTTCGCCTTCTGGCGGCGGCACGCGGCGCGCGTTCGCGCGCTGGTCCTGGCCGACACCCAGGCCGCGCCCGATACGGCCGAAGCGCGGGCGGGCCGCCTCAAGGCCCTGGCCGAGACGCAGGCCGGGCGGTTCGAGGCCGTGGCCGATGGGTTGTTGCCCCGCGTGCTAGGCCGCTCGACCCAGGCCAACAACCCGGCCCTGGTGGCGGAGGTACGGCGGATGATGCTGGCGACGCCGACGGATGGTGTGCTAGGGTCGCTGGTGGCTCTGGCCAACCGCCCCGACTCGACGCCCACGCTGGCGGCCATCCACGCGCCGACGCTGCTGGTGTGCGGCGCGGAGGATGTCATCACACCCCCGACCGCCCACGAGGCCATGCGCGACGACATCACCGGTAGCCGCCTTGTCGTCATCCCTGGCGCGGGGCACATGTCGCCGCTAGAAGCGCCGGACGCCTTCAACGCCGCGTTGCGGGAGTTCCTGCGCCATGAGGCATGAGACAAGGGATTAGAGATTGGGGATTGGCGGGGGAGAGCGCAGGCCCTCGCACCGCACGTTTCACGCCTTACGCCCCTTGTGTTACAATATCGGTCGCTGCCGTGTCTTCCCCACCCTTGTCGCCCAACCGCCTGAGGTCGGTGACCCCCGATGTTCAACAAGGTTCTGGTTGCCAATCGCGGTGAGATAGCCGTCCGCATCCTGCGCGGCTGCCACGAGCGCGGCCTGCGGACGGTCGCCGTCTATTCGGACGTGGACCGCACAGCTCTCCACGTGCGCTATGCCGACGAAGCGTACAATATCGGCCCCGCCCCGGCCCGCGAGTCGTACCTGCGCATCGACCGCATTCTAGACGTGGCGCGCCAGTCGGGCGCGCAAGCCATCCACCCCGGCTACGGCTTCCTGGCCGAAAACGCTAACTTTGCCCAGGCGTGCCTCGACGCAGGGTTCATCTTCATCGGCCCGACGCCTCAGGCCATCCGCGCCATGGGCGACAAGGTCGTGGCCAAGCGCAGTGTCAAGGCAGCGGGCGTACCCCTGGTGCCAGGCACGGACAGCGACAAGGATACCACTGACGCCGACCTCATCGCCGCCGCGCCGTCGGTCGGCTTCCCATTGCTGGTCAAGGCGGCGGCGGGGGGCGGCGGCAAGGGCATGCGCGCGGTGCGCCGCATGGAGGACCTGCCGGACGCCATCGCCGCTGCCCGCCGCGAGGCGAGGAACGCTTTTGGCGACGACCGGGTGTACCTGGAAAGGCTGCTAGAAAATGCGCGCCACGTCGAGTTCCAGATCATGGGCGACGAGCACGGCAACGTCATCCACCTCGGCGAGCGCGAGTGCTCTATTCAGCGACGCCACCAGAAGCTCATCGAGGAAGCGCCATCGCCGGCCCTGTACGACGCGCTCCGCGAGCGCATGGGGCAGATGGCCGTCGCCGCCGCTCGCTCGGTGAACTATACCAACGCCGGCACCGTCGAGTTCCTTCTCGACCACGAGGGCAACTTCTATTTCCTGGAGATGAACACCCGCTTGCAGGTGGAGCACCCCGTCACCGAGATGGTCACCGGCGTCGATATCGTCAAGGAGCAGCTGCGCATCGCGGCCGGCCGCAAGCTCCGCTACCGCCAGGAAGACATCAACCTCAACGGCTGGGCGCTGGAGTGTCGTATCACCGCCGAGGACCCCTACAACAATTTCCTGCCTTCCACCGGCACCATCGTCGCCGCCACGGAGCCGACCGGCCCCGGCGTGCGCGTCGAGAGCGGCATCTACGAGGGCTTTGAGGTCAGCCTGTACTACGACCCCATGGTCGCCAAGCTCGTCGCCTGGGGCGAGACGCGCGCCGAGGCGATTCTGCGCATGCGCCGCGCCCTCGACGAGTATCGCATCATCGGCGTCAAGACGTCGATCCCCTTCCACCGCCAGGTCATGGATAGCACGAGCTTCATCGGCGGCCAGTTCGATACCGGCTTCATCGAGAATCGCTTCCATATGCCAGGCGGCGACGAGACGAAGCACGGCGAGACGGCGGCGATCATTGCCACGATGCTGGCTCACCAGCGTCGCCAGCAGGCCTTCGCGATGATCGAGGTCGAGGCGGGCGGCGATTGGCGGATCTCAGGGCGGCAGCGCGCCGTCAACCGCTGGTAGGCAAGGGAGGCGAGCATGAAGTATCTGGCGGACCTGGGCGCGACCAGCTACACGATTGACATCGACCACCCGGGCGAGGTGGTCGTCGACGGCGTGCCCCACGTCGTCAGCCTGGAGACGGTCAATCGCGGCACGACGTTCTCCATCCTCATCGACGACAAGTCCTACGAGGCGTATGTGGAGCGGCGCGACGGCGTGTACTACGTCGAGATTGGCAGCGAGCGCCACGCCATCGCCGTCGAGGACGAGCGGCTGGCGAAGCTGAAGCGGACGCTCGGCGCGGACGACGACATCAGTGGCGAGTTCATCGTCAAAGCGCCGATGCCGGGGCTGGTGGTCGCGGTGCGTGTCGAGGTGGGCGACACGGTTGAGCCGGGCCAGGGCGTGGCGATTCTCGAGGCGATGAAGATGGAGAATGAGCTGAAAACGCCGCGCGCGGGGACGGTCAAGGCAATCCGCGCCCGACCGGGGCAGGCGGTGAACCAGGGGGAGACGCTCGTCGTCCTAAACTAATCCCAAGGTGAAACCCGCAGAGCGGGTGTGGTATACTGCCAGAGCTAAGAACTCGCGACGGAGGGTTGAGATGGACGACATCCACGCGACGTTGAAGCGCTGGCAGTTGGACAGCAAGGCGGTGCGGGAACGGATG
>DAOUDG010000035.1:0-23321 GCA_034431435.1 Anaerolineae bacterium
ACGAATTGATACAGCTGCCAGGTAGTGCGCGTGCCGCAGAAGCGCGAGTCGTAGACCCCCGCCAGGGCGGTAGCCCTGACCTTGATGCCCGTCTCCTCCCACGCCTCGCGGCACGCGCCCTGGGCCGCCGTCTCGCCCACGTCCAGCCCGCCGCCCGGCATGGCCCACAGGCCGTCGTCGGCGCGCCGCACGAGCAGGATGTGACCCTGGTCGTCGAACACCGCCGCGTCGGCGGCGGGGATCGGCCCCGGCGCAACAGCCAGGTCTCGCATCCAGGCTTCGACCTCGTCGGCGGACGTGTCGTCTACCGCAGCGCGCATCTCGGCCGCGATGGTCAGCAACCGTGTGAAGTTAGCGCGGTCGTGGGGGTCGCGGCTGAAGTGCAGGCCACGCCGCGCCATGCTGAACAGGGCATGCGACCACCACCCGACGCGCTGGCGCAGGGATGGCTCAGGGCGCATGGGCAGCTTGCGGGCCACGCGGCATGCTGAGCGTTCCGGCGCGCAGCTCCCTTAGCAGGCTGTGATACGCTGCGCGGTCGATGGGCAGGTCAACGGGGCCGCCCTGAAAGCTCGACATCGTGATGGCGTTGGCGAGTTCCAGGGATAGCCGCGCCCCGCGCCCGTCGCAACGCGGCGCGCGACCCTCCGCGATGGCCGCGTGCAGGTCGCGATACACGGCCAGGTGACCATCGCCATCGCCGGGTAGATCGTGGGTCTCACTCGCCGTGTCGGGGCCGCGATATAGCTCCTGGGTGGTGGCGCTATACTCGGACAGCGAAGGCGTGAAGCGCTGCACGGTGACACGGTCGCCGACCATCTCCAACGCGCCATTCTCGCCGACAATGTGCAGCCGCCGTGCGGAACCGGTCTCGATGGTACTGGCGGTGAAGTAGCCGGGCGCGCCGTTGGGATACTCTAGCATCGCCTGCGCGCTATCCTCGGTCTCGATGCTGTGGCGCAGCGTGCGCGTCCAGCCCCAGACACGGGCGGGCGGCCCCGCCAGCCAGCCGAGTAGATCGAGCGGGTGGGGGGCCTGGTTGAGCAGGACGCCGCCGCCCTCGCCCTGCCATGTGCCGCGCCAGCCGGCGGCGCGGAAGTAGGCGTGGGTGCGGTACCACGGCTCGACGCACAACACGCGCACCAGGGGGCCGATGACACCCGTATCGATCAGGGAGCGGGCGTATTCCACCGATGGCTTGAAACGTTGCTGGAAGCTGACGGCGAGCAGCCGCCCGGCCCTGTCGGCGGCGTCAATCATGCGGTCGGCCTCGGCGACCTCGACGGCGATGGGTTTCTCGGTCAGCACGTGAGCGCGCGCCGCGAAGGCGTCGACCGCCAGGTCCGGGTGGAATGGGTGGGGCGCGGCGATGACGACGATATCGGGGCGGATGGCGTCGAGCATGGCGCGATGGTCGGTGAAGAACGGGCAGCCGACGGCGGCGGCGCGCGCCTCGGCCGGCTCGCGCTGCACGTCGGCCATGCCGACAATGATGGCCTCGGGCAGCTGCGCCAGCGCGGCCAGATGGGTTTGGGCGATACCCGCGCCCGCGCCGATGAGGGCGTAGCGAAGTGGGGTGTTGGGGGCAGTCATGATGGCGCTCCAGGCTCCATTCGGTGTTTGTGGTATCATACCACCAACCTGAGCCGCCGCGAAACGCGCTCCCGATTCCTGCGACCAGAAAGGCTTACGATGCCCACCCCCACCCCCGCGCCGCCCGACACCGCCTGGTTTCAGCATGACCGCTTCGGCCTGTTCATCCACTTTGGTGTGTACTCCCTGGCTGCCCGCCACGAGTGGGTGAAACACCGCGAGCGCATCACCGACGAGGACTACCAACCCTACTTCGACCACTTCGAGCCTGACCTATACGATCCGCGCGCCTGGGCGGCCGAGGCGAAGGCCGCCGGCATGAAGTACGCCGTCATCACCAGCAAGCACCACGATGGCTTTTGCCTGTGGGACTCGGCCCTCACCGACTACAAGGCAACGCGCGCTCCCTACGGCCGCGACGTGCTGCGCCCCTTCGTCGACGCCTTCCGCGACGAGGGCCTCAAGCTCGGCTTCTATCACTCGGTCATCGACTGGCATCACCCCGACTTTCCCGTCGATGGCCTGCACCCCCAGCGCGACAACCTGGCCTACCGCGCGGCGCACCAGGGCCGCGACATCGCCCGCTACCGCGCCTACCTCCACGGCCAGACCCGCGAGCTGCTCACCCAGTTCGGGAAGCTGCACATCATGTGGTTCGACTTCTCCTACTCCCACATGGACTGGGGCTGGTCGCAGGGCAAGGGCAAGGCCGATTGGGACTCCGAGACGCTGATGGCGATGGTGCGCACCCTCCAGCCGGGCATCCTGGTCAACGACCGCCTGGAAATCGGCGGCGACCTCAAGACGCCGGAGGAGTATCAGCCGCGTGGGGGCATGGAGGTTGACGGGCGGCCCGTGGTCTGGGAAGCGTGCCAGACTCTCAACGGCAGCTGGGGCTACTACCGAGATAACCTGGGCTGGCGCTCTGCCGATGAGTTGATTCGCACCCTGGTCGATACCGTCGCGAAGGGCGGCAACTTCTTGCTCAACGTCGGGCCGACCGGTCGCGGCGAGTTCGAGCCACGCGCCGTGGACCGCCTGCGCGCCATTGGGGCCTGGATGCGGCACAATGGCCGGGCCATCTACGGCTGCGGGCCGAGCGCGCTCACGCCGCCCCCCGACGCCCGCTACACCCAGAACGGCAACCGCCTCTACCTGCATCTGTTCGCCTGGCCCTACAAGCATGTCCATCTGGACGGTCTGGCGGGGCGCGTCGAGTATGCCCAACTGCTCAGCGATGGCTCCGAGGTCAAGCGACTGGTCATCGACCCCGACGCCGAGGCCCAGACCACCACCATGCGCGGCACGACCGGCACGCTGACGCTGCAACTGCCGCTGGAGCCGCCCGCCACCGCCGTGCCGGTCATCGAACTGTTCCTCAAGGATGAGGGGGGCCTGCCATGACCCAGCCGCAAGGCGCTGAGACGCGCGTCATCGACGTGCGTGTCGAGCATCGTCGCGACGCGCTGGGCATCGGCACGGGGCGGCCGCGCCTGTCGTGGCGCGTCGAGACGGCGCGACCGGGCTGGCGGCAGGCGGCCTATGCCGTCGAGGTCAACGGCCTGGCTGGGCAGCGGCGCGGCCAGACCGGGCGAGTAGTGGGTAGCGAGTCGGTCCTGGTGGCGTGGCCCTTCGCGCCGTTGCATTCGCGGGAGCGCGTCGCGCTACGGGTGCGGGTATGGGGGACGGACGGCAACCCCTCCCCGTGGAGCGCGGCGTACCCGGTCGAGGTGGGCTTGCTGGACGTCACCGACTGGCGGGCGCGCTTCGTCACGCCCGACTGGGATGCTACGAGTCAGGCGGGGCAGGCGTCACCACTGCTGCGCCGCGAGTTCGATGTGCGACCGGGCGTCGCCCACGCGCGACTGTACGTCACTGCCCTCGGCGTGTATGAGGCCCGCGTCAACGGCCAGGTCGTCGGCGACCACGTCCTCGACCCTGGGTGGACTAGCTACTCGCACCGCCTGCGATATCAAGTCTTCGATGTGACGCGCCTCGTCCGCGAGGGTCGCAACGTCCTGGGCGCGATGTTGGGCGACGGCTGGTATCGCGGTCGGCTCGGCTGGAAGGGCGGTCAGAGCCTGTACGGGGAGCGCCTGGCCTGGCTGGCCCAGCTAGAGGTTCACTACGCCGACGGCGCGACCGATATCGTCGTCACCGACGAGACGTGGCGCGCGGCCAGTGGCCCCATCCTGGCCAGCGACATCTACGACGGCGAGAGCTACGACGCGCGCCTGGAGCGGCCCGGCTGGGCCGAGTCCGGCTACGCCGACGGCGACTGGGCGGGCGTCCGCGTCGTGGCGCGCGACCTGGCGACACTGGTCGCGCCGAGCGGCCCGCCCGTGCGCCGCACAGAACTGGTCGCGCCGCGGGGCATCACGCGCTCGCCATCCGGCAAAACCATCGTGGATTTCGGGCAGAACCTGGTGGGGCGGCTACGGCTGACGGTCCAGGGTGAGGCGGGCCAGACGGTTACCCTGCGCCACGCCGAGGTGCTGGAGGACGGCGAGCTATGCGTGCGTCCGCTGCGCACGGCGAAGGCCACCGATTACTACACCCTGCGCGGCGGCGCGGCGGAGACGTGGGAGCCGCGCTTTACCTTCCACGGCTTCCGCTACGCCGAGATTGACGGCTGGCCGGGCGAACTGCGCGCCGATGACGTGCGCGCCGTGGTGTGCCACTCGGACATGGAGCGCGGCGGCTGGTTCGAGTGTTCCGATCCACTGCTCAACCGCCTTCACCAGAACATCGTGTGGAGCATGCGCGGCAACTTCCTCGACCTGCCCACCGACTGCCCCCAACGCGACGAGCGCCTGGGCTGGACCGGCGACATCCAGGTCTTCGCCCCCACCGCCACTTTCCTCTACCACGTGGCGGGCTTCCTGCAATCGTGGCTGGCCGACCTGGCGGCCGAGCAGGCCGTAGCGGGTGGCAGTGTCCCCTTTGTCGTCCCCAATGTGCTGCACGACGGCGCGACGGCGCGGGCCGCGTGGGGTGACGCGGCCGTGATCGTGCCGTGGACGCTCTATGAACGCTATGGTGACGTGGGGCTGCTGGCAGCGCAGTACGCCAGCATGCGCGCCTGGGTTGATCACCTGGCAGGGCTGGCGGGGGAGAGGCGGCTATGGGACGAGGGTTTTCAGTTTGGCGACTGGCTGGACCCCAGCGCGCCGCCCCATCAGCCCTGGGCGGCGCGGACACCGATGCGTGTCGTCGCCACTGCCTACTTCGCCCACTCCGTCGATCTGCTGGCGCGGGCGGCCAGGGTGTTGGGCCACGCCACGGACGCGGCTCGCTATGCCGCGCTGGCCGCCGAGGTGCGGGCAGCCTTCGCCGCTGCCTACGTCTCGCCGGAAGGCATCGTCGAGGGTGACGGGCAGACCGGCTACGCCCTGGCCCTCCAGTTCGACCTGCTACCCGACGCGGCGCGGCGTGCGGCCGCCGCGCGCCGGTTGGTGGAGTTGGTTCGAGAAAATGGCTACCGCATCGGCACCGGCTTCGTCGGTACGCCCCTCATCGCCGATGCCCTGTGTGACGCGGGTCGTGAGGACGCCGCGTTCCGCCTGGTCACTCAGACGGCGTGCCCGTCGTGGCTGTATCCGGTGACGATGGGCGCGACCACCATCTGGGAGCGCTGGGACAGCCTGCTACCCGACGGCCGCGTCAACCCTGGTGAGATGACATCCTTCAACCACTACGCCCTGGGCGCGGTGGCCGACTGGCTGCACCGCGTTGTCGGCGGCCTGGCCCCGGCCGCGCCCGGCTACCGCCACCTGGCGATGCGCCCTCGACCCGGTGGCGGCCTGACCTACGCGGAGGCGCGCCACATCACACCCTACGGCCCGGCTGGCTGTCGCTGGCGCATCGCAGGCGAGAGCATCGAGGTCCAGGTGAGCGTCCCGCCCAACACCACGGCGACGGTCACGCTGCCCGGCCGCGCGGCGGAGTCGCTGGAGGTCGGATCGGGCACGCATACCTGGACGTATCGCTGGTCGACTACGTCAGATCAATGAGTCGGCCTGTCTCGGCCGCCTCGACCGCGCCCAGCACGATTGCCAGGCTGTGGATGTTGTCGGCGGCGCGGGTCTCCGGTCGGATGCCCGTGGCAAGAGCGTCGGCAAAGGCGGCCAGCACGGCCGGTCGGTCGGTGAGAGGGAGGGCCGGCAACGCCACGTCCTGCTCGCCCTCTCCCCAAATCTCCCATCGCAACTCCCCCTGCCCTGGGTCGTCCAGGCCGCCGCGCCACGTCAGCCGCCCCTTCTCGCCGAGGATGTCCCAGGCCGCGTTCCACGACGTGTTGCCTTCGCGACTGGCCCAGTCACCGTCGTAGACGGCTGTCGCGCCGCCCTCCAGCGTCATGGTCACGATGGCCGTGGGGTCGTGCTGGTAGAGGCTATCCGGCGCGCGCCACGTCTGGGCGTACAGGTGGCTGACGTTGCGGCCGGTCACGGCGCGCAGCAGGTCGAAGTGGTGGATAGACATATCCAGCAGCAGCGGGTGGCGCATGGCGTAGCGGAAGTTGCCGACGCCGAAGCCGGTACGAGTGTCGCGGCGGAAGTGGATGCGCACGGCGACCAGGTTTCCCAGCGCGCCCGACACGACGAGGGCCTGGGCAGCGCGAGCCGGCGGTCGAAAGCGGTAGTTTTGGCTGACCATGAGGGTGCGTCCCACGGCGTCCGCCGTGGCGATGAGGTCGCGGGCCTCAACCAGGGTCGACGCCAGAGGCTTCTCGACCAGGACGTGCCGACTCGCCTGCAACGCGGCGATGGCGACGGCGTGATGGCTGTCGGGGGGCGTGGCGATGAGAACGGCGGCGGCCGGGTAGGCGGCCAGGGCCTCATCGAGGCGGGCGAAGGTCGGCACGCCGAGGGTGTCGGCGGCCCAGACGCGGGCCTCCGGCGCGACATCCACGACGGCGGCCAGGGTTGCGACGGGCGACGCCTGCACGATCTGCGCCCAGCTACGGCCGAAGCCGCCCAATCCAACCTGGATGAGGGGGAGTGTCATAACGTGACCTCACGGTGTGCGTTGTCGATATCGTACATGTATCCCGTTGATTGTGGCCCCATTCGTGCTGACTGTACAGATGGGGTGGGTGAGCGTAAGCTCGGCCGTGTTGCGGGCGTCCAACCGCTACCCGGCGGGGCGTGACCGAAATTTGCGCCCGCTACGAGGCTGGGCCTATACTCATTCCAGCCCGGACTCATAACATCCTGACGGAAAGGAGGTAGACCACTATGGTGCGCGATGTAACTGTGCTGTCCCGCGATACGCGCTCGGCGACGGGTGTGTTCCGCCTGGACGGCCACCGCAAGCCCTACTACTTCTACGCGCTACGTGCGCCTAGCGGCAGCTATCGGGTGCAGCGAATTGTCCCGACGACCACGGCGGACGCCAGCGCGGCGGTGACCCAGGCGTTGAACGCGGACGGCGAAAACCCGCCTGAACGTAGTCGCGGCGGGGTAGCGCGTCATCGACGACCCGGTCTACCTCGTCGCGCCGCCCACCTGGGCGGGAGGCCGCCTTTCGGCGCCATCAACTGAACAGGCCTTCTTTGCCGAGCGGTGGTCCTGCGGGCCACCGCTCGCCCTTTTCTTCACCCCCCGTGAACCATCCTCCACCGCCCGGCGGCCAGATCGCTTGCGCCTCAGCCGCGTTCGGTCGTATAATGGGAAGGTATGGGCAGCGCCAGTCAGATCGCTCAAACCACCCACGGCCGCTACGCCGCCACGCCCCGTACCCTGATCTTCGTCACGCACGGCGGCGACGTGCTGCTGGTACGCGGCGCGCCTCACAAGGGCTGGTGGGCCGGGCGGCTCAACGGTGTCGGCGGCCACATCGAGCGCGACGAGGACGTGTGGACGTCGGCGCGGCGCGAGCTGCGCGAGGAGACGGGGCTGGCCGACGTGGCAGAGCTGCGCCTGGCGGCGGTGATCAATGCGGCCCTCGGTGATGGGGCACACGGCATCCTGCTGTTCGTGTTCACCGCCCGCGCCCACGACCGCGCCGTGCAGCCCTCCGATGAGGGGATGCTAGAGTGGATTCCGGCTCACGATCTAGATCGCCAGCCCGTGATTCCCGACTTGCGCCTCTTGCTGCCCCGCATCCTGGACCTGCCGCCGACCGCGCCACCCCTCTTCGCCCACTACGGCGTTGATGAGCGCGGCGTGATGACGGTGCAATTCGCGGGGGAATCCCCCGCTCAGATAAACTTCCCGGTCGCCTAGCGAAAGGAAATTACAATGGCACACGAGACTATTCAAGCTCTGCTCCACGACTTAGCGCCCGCCGCTCGCGTCGATGAGCAGGGCCAACTGCATATCGTGGACGAGGTCAGACTGCGCGCCGCCATGGACTGGCTCCAGGTGGACGGGACGTTTGGCCCCGCGCCGGTCAAGAGCCTGGCGCGCTGGATCGTCTGGGAAGCGGGCCAGGCCCTCTACGCCCAGCCCGAGTCCATCAACGACTTCTACATGGCGCGTGGCGAGGGCAAGTACGGCGCTCTGACCGTCCCCGCCATGAACATCCGCGGCCTGCCCTACCCGACGATGCGCGCTGCCTTCCGCGCCGCGCTGAAGCGCAACGTGGGCGCGATGATCTTCGAGATCGCCCGCTCCGAGATGGGCTACTGCGACCTGCGCCCGGCCGAGTATACGATGAACGTCATCGCCGCTGCGCTGCGCGAGGGTTTCCGTGGCCCGCTCTTCATCCAGGGCGACCACTTCCAGGTCAGCCTCAAGGCTTACGGCAAGGACCCTGAGAAGGAACTTCAGATTGTCCGCGACCTGATCGACGAGGCGCTGGAGGGCGGTTTCTTCAACATCGACATCGACACCTCGACGCTGGTCGACCTGGACAAGGCGACCCTGCCTGAACAGCAGTACCTCAACTACAGCCTGGCGGCGCAGCTATCCAAGTACATTCGCGACCGCGAGCCGGCCGGTATCACCGTCTCCCTGGGCGGCGAGATCGGCGAGGTGGGCGGCCACAATTCCACTGTCGACGAACTGCGGGCCTATATGGACGGCTACAACGCCGAGCTGGAGAAGCTGGCCCCGGCATCCACTGGCCTGTCCAAGATCAGTATCCAGACGGGCACTGCCCACGGCGGCGTGGTCATGGCCGACGGCTCGCTGGCCTCGGTCAAGATCGACTTCGACGTCCTGCGCGAGCTATCCAACGTGGCCCGCGATGAGTACGGCATGGGCGGCGCGGTCCAGCATGGCGCGTCGACCCTGCCCGACGAGATGTTCCGCAAGTTCGCCGAAGAGGGCGCGTGCGAGGTGCACCTGGCGACCGGCTTCCAGACCACCATCTTCAACCATCCGGCCCTGCCCGCCCACATGAAGCAAGCCGTCCGCGATTACGTCTTCGCCCATCTCCAGTCCGAGCGCGGCGCGAAGGACAGCGATGAGCAGTTCGTCTACAAGGCGGGCAAGAAGACCTGGGGACCGCTAAAGGCGGAGTGGGCCATGTTGTCGGAGGCCGACCTGGCTCCCATCATGCAGACCCTGGAGGACAAGTTCGGCTTCCTGTTCGAGCAACTGGGTGTGGTAGACACGGTGGACCTGGTTCAGACCTACGTGACCTCGACCATCATCCACAAGCCGCTGCCGGCCGAGGATGTTGCCGAGGTGGTGGGCTTCGTCGAGACGGCCACCGACCTGGCCGACTGACAACTCTACACAGGGCGTGCTCGGCGCGGCTTTGCGGGGTGCGGGAGCCATGCTGCCGCACCCCACGTGGATGGACCGGATGTGACCATCCAGCGGGAGCAACGCCCACATTGTCAATGCAATGCGCTCGCCGTGGCCCGGCTGTTGACGCCGCCGCCACGGCGAGCGCACCGCGTACCCGTCACCATGCTCAATCATCCCCTCGTCAAGCGCGCCGCCGCGCGACTGACGCCCCTCATCCCCGCCTGGCTGTACCGCGCGCTGGTGAGCCTGACCCAGGCGCGCTTCAATGTCGGCGCGACGGGCTGGGTGTTCGACCCCCAGGGCCGGGTGCTGCTGCTCCACCACGTCTACCGTCGCCGCTTCCCGTGGGGGCCGCCCGGCGGCTGGCTGAAGCCCGGCGAGGACCCGGCGACGGCTCTGGCGCGAGAGTTGCGCGAGGAGACCGGGCTGGCGGTGCGCGTCCATCGGCCGCTCCATGTGCAGGCGATGGATGGCGCGCTCGACATCGTCTATCTGGCGACGACGCCCGGCGGCCCGCTCCGCCTGAGCAGCGAGATTCTCGACGGCGGCTTCTTCGATCCCGCCGCCATCCCTCACCCCATGCTGTTGCACCACGAGCAGGCGCTGCCGTGGGCCGTCGCCGCCTGGGGCGCGCTGGCGAAGCAGGGCGACGGGGCGCGGAGCGATGAGGACGCGGACGAACGGGGACAGGCGCGGACGTGAGGGTCAAGAGGAAAGGGCGTGCAGCCGCCAGTCGCCCCTACGGTTGGGCCTTCTTGCCGCTGAAGCTGCTGAAATCAATGCGGCGCTCGGTGCCGTTGCGGATGCGCTCGATGTTGGGGCGCAGCGCGATGATGACAAAGACCAACTGGGCGATGCCGTAGAGGACGTAGGCCCAGGGCGAGTGGCCCAGGGCGGCCAGCAGGATCAGAGTCACAAGGCTCGTGGCGCTACCGGTCAGAGTGCCGACGGACGCCATCTTCGAGCCGATAAACGCCGTCAGGCCCAGGACGATGGCGGCGATGGCCGCGATGGGGCTGAGGCCCAGGGTGACGCCCATGTTGGTCACGCCGCCCGCGCCGCCCTTGAAGTGAATGAACACCGACCAGATGGTGCCCGCCACTGCGCCGATACCGGCCGCTGCGGCCGCGAGGGGGATGTCAGAGAAGAGTAGATGCGCGGCCACGACAGGCAGGAAGCCCTTCGCGCCGTCGAGGAACGCCACCAGGCCGAAAGCCACGGGGCCGGCCGCCCGTAGCGCATTCGTCCCGCCAGTGCGACCACTGCCGACGGTGCGGATGTCCTGACCGGTCATGAGGCGCACGACGACCAGGCCCCAGGGGATAGAGCCTGAGACATAGCCGATGAGAAGAAAGACGACGGGGATGAGTAGCGCCATACGCGTTCCTTTGCGGCGATGTCTATGCAGCGACATTGCGCGTTGCCGTGGCCCTGAATCATAGCCAAAAGCGGCCAGCACGCGAGTCGTCGCCCTGTCTACAGTCTACAACACCGATTGGCGTAGGAGGTGACGCCCTCACCGACGCGGCTTGCCTGCCCGCGCTGTTTCCCTATAATCGAGCGCATGCTACAACGAGCCTGGGTGTCTTTGGTCCAGCGTGGCTTCCATTCGCTCTACACCGCGTTCGCGCCCGGCTATGACCTCGTTGCCTGGGTGGTGTCCAAGGGTGATTGGCAGGCGTGGGGCCGGGCGTCCCTGGCGCATCTGGCATCAGGACCTATTCTGGAACTGGGGAGTGGCCCCGGTCATTTGCTCCCCCATCTGGCGGCCGCGCATCCCGTGGCCGTCGGCATCGAGCTTTCGCCGGCCATGCTGCGCCTGGCGCAGGGCCGCCGCGACGGGGCTTCCCTGGTTCGCGCCCGCGCGCAAGCCCTGCCGTTTGGCGATGCCGTGTTCCGCTCCGTCGTCAGCGCCTTCCCCGCTCCGTACATCGTTCATCCTGATACCCTGGCCGAGATCGACCGTGTCCTGGCTGACGGGGGGCGGCTGATCGTCGTCGATGACGCGGTCCTCGACGGAGCCGATCCGTGGGCGTGGATCGTCAACCTGGCGTATCGGCTGACGGCGCGCCCCCTGGCCGACACGCCATTGACGCAACGGGCGGCGGCCCATCGGCTGCGGCTCACGCACTATCGGCATGCCTCGCCCCACGGGAGCGTGGCCGCGCTGGTGGGTGAGAAGGTCACATGAGCCACGCGCCCCGGCTGATTATCATCGGCGGACCGCCTGGCTCGGGCAAGACGGCGCTCGCGCGGGCCTTGGCCGCGCACGTGACCCTGCCCCTCATGTCGAAGGACATGATCAAGGAGAGTCTGTTCGACCACCTGGGCTGGCACGACCGGGCCTGGTCGATGCGACTGGGAAGAGCCAGCATTGCCCTGCTGTTTCAGTTCGCCGAGGCGGCGCTCACGGCGGGCCAGTCGTGTATCATCGAGTGCAACTTTGACCCGCAGATGGGCGCGCGGGATGTGATGGCCCTGCACGCGCACTGTCGTTTCACGCCGATTCAGATCGTGTGCTGGGCCAGGCCGGAGATGCTAGTGGAACGACTCGAGCGGCGGGCGCGGTCTGGGGAACGCCATCCCGGCCATATCGAGGCTGACCTGAAGCTAACCCTCGCCAATGTGCCGGCGCGCCTCGGCCCGCTGGATATCGGGGGTCACGTCTTCGAGGTGGACACCACCGACTTTACCCGCGTCGACTACTCGCGGTTGTTTGGTGAGGTGGCGCGGCTGCTGCGTGCGCCCTGATACGGACGTTCTCGCCCGGCCTGCGTTCGCCGTGGCCCTAAGCAGTGGGGCTGAGTAAGTGAGAGCCTGGTGACAAGAGCCGCCCTGCGCACTAATAGCACGCTGGTCCTGGTGGTCCTGGGCGGCTTGACGGCCTTCGGCCCCTTCTCCATTGATACCTATCTGCCCGCGCTGCCGGAGGTTGCCCACGATCTGGGGGCCTCCATCGCCACGGTGCAGCTGTCCATCTCGTCGTTCTTCTTCGGCATGGCGCTGGGGCAGCTGTTCATCGGCCCCATCTCTGACCGCTTTGGCCGCAAGATGCCCCTGTATGTCGGCGTGGGTTTGTACGTTGTCGCGACCATCGGCTGTGCCTTTGCCCCCACCGCGTCCGCGCTCATCGGCCTGCGCTTCTTCCAGGCCATCGGCGGCGCGGCGGGCGCGGTCATCTCCCGCGCGATGGTACGCGACCTGTTCCCACCCCACGAGACGGCGCGAGTCTTCTCGCTGCTGACCCTGGTCATGGGGGTTGCGCCCATTCTCGCCCCTACGCTGGGTGGTGTTCTGTTGGCGGCGTTCGGCTGGCGCTCGATCTTCGTCTTTCTCGCCCTGTTTGGCGTACTGGCCCTGCTTGGCGCGTGGCTCGTGCTGCCTGAGACGCGCCCCGCCGACGCCTCGATGTCGCTGCGGCTGGGGCCGGTCGTGCGCGGCTACGCCAGCATCGCCGCCCTGCCCCAGTTTCTGCGTTTTGCCCTGGTGGGCAGCGTGGCGTCGGCGGGGATGTTCGCCTACATTGCCGGCTCGTCCTTTGTGTATATCGAGCGCTTTGGTGTCAGCCCCAGCACGTTTGCCTGGATCTTCGGCGTGAATGCCCTGGGCTTCGTCGCGGCCAGTCAGGTCAACCGCTACTGGCTGGCGCGGCAGACACCCCCCCAGATTCTGCGCGCCGTCCAGCCGGTGCAGTTCGTGGCCGGGTTAGGCCTGCTCCTCGCCGCCTGGCGGAATATCGGCGGGTTGCCATGGATGCTTGTCCTCAACTTCATCTTCGTCGCCACCATCGGCTTCATCCTGCCCAACACCACCGCCCTGGCCCTGGCCCCCTTCCGCCGCCGGGCGGGGGCGGCATCGGCCCTGCTCGGCTCCCTGCAATCCGTCATCGCGACCCTGGCGGCCGCCGCTGTCAGTGTGCTGCACAATGGAACCACTGTGCCCATGACGTTAGTCATGGCGGCGTGCGGACTCATCGCCTTGCTGCTGCTGCGGGGCACGCCGCGCCACGCCTCGCTGCTGGTGGACGCGCAGGCGGCGGATTGAGGAAGGTGTAGCAACTCTTCGAATTTGGGTCCGGCACGCAAATTTCCATTTCAACCTGTTGCGTTTCTTGCAGAATTTCTGTATAATTCTCTTTAGATTGAAAGGAGGTCTGTATGCTGATCGAATTTCGGGTCGCCAATTACAGATCTTTCCGTGCCGAACAAGTGCTAAGCATGGTGGCCAGTCCAGACAAGGAACTGCCCAACAACACCTTCTCGGTCCCCGCCCTCATCAGGCACCAATTGCTGGCCGCAGCAGTCGTGTATGGCCATAACGCGTCAGGTAAGAGCAACCTCCTTAAAGCGATGCAGACGGCTGCCAGAATCGTTGTTCGCTCGGCCCGCGTGTCGCCTACACGCGAGCTTCCCATCCAACCGTTCCGCCTTGATCCCGCGTATGGAAGTAACCTGCCAACGCGCTTTGGATTTGCGTTTGTTGAAGAGGGCACGCGCTATGAGTATGACTTCCAACTAGGCAAGAGGAAGATTCATGAAGAGCGACTAGTAGCGTGGCCCAAGGGACTCTCACGACTGCTTTTTGAGCGCACTTGGGATACCAGCACGGACGACTATAACTGGCATTTTGGCACAAGTTACCGCGGGGAACGCCAACGTCTCATAGAATTGACGCGCCCTAACGCCCTGTTTCTGTCAGTGGCGGCTCAATTCAATCACAAGCAGCTAACGCCCGTCTTCAACTGGTTCACTAAGATCATGACGCTTGAGCCAAATGACGACCGAGACCTAGAATTTATGGCAGCAGTTGAGCTGGCCGAGTCGAATGAAGAGGATCGTCTCGCCGAGAAGCTGCAGACTCTTCTTCAGGTGGCTGATTTAGGGATTACTCGAGTCGTCGTGGAAGAGCGCGCTGTCATACAAGACGCGCCGGACGACGACTTGCCTCCTGAGGTCAGGGATGCTTTCAAAGCTTTCTTTGCAAAGCTGAGCGAGAGTACGAAGCAGGATGCCAAGCGTCTAGATATCTCTCTCTACCATCGCACTATAAGCGGTGACGATGTCGTTTTTCGTCCTGAAGACGAGTCGCGTGGCACAATGCGCTTAATGGCGATAGGGGCTCGAGTCCTTCGGGCGCTTGAGAAGGGCGGCTTGCTCATTGTTGACGAACTCGATGCGAGCATGCACCCCGTTCTCGTCAGGGCGTTGATACAGCTGTTTCTGAGCGAAGCATCTAACCCCCACCAAGCCCAGTTGATCTTCAACACGCATGACACAACGCTGCTAGACCTCAAGCTCTTCCGGCGAGATCAGATCTGGTTTGTGCAGAAAGACAACAGTGGAGCCTCGCGCGTGTACTCCTTGCTTGAATACCGCGCACGGAAAGGTGAGGCACTTCAGAAGGGCTATCTTGAAGGACGGTACGGGGGGATAGGAATCGTGGATGGAATCGAGTGGAGCATGGCAAGCCATGCGGAGAGATGATGCCAGGAGGAAGACAACAGCAGCAAACAAGAGGTAAGGCTGATCACCGGTCGAGAGATCGTCTAAAGCGACGCCGTGGTTTGTTCGCCCCCCAAGAGCGTATTCTCATAATGTGTCTAGGCAAAACCGAGGCGCGTTACCTGACGTCCTTAATAGGGTGCGTTGGGTTGACCGCTGTGCGCATTGAGTCTACGAGCGTTGCGCCGATAACGTTGGTGGATGAGGCTATACTAGCGAAGCGGGAGCGGGAACGCTGGGATGAAGTTTGGTGTGTGTTTGACATTGAGGGAACAAATCGCCAGCCTTCTACCGATAAGGCGATCCACAAGGCCCAGGAGGCGGATATATACCTTGCCCTGTCTAACCCCTGTATCGAATTCTGGTACCTTCTGCACTTCCTACAGACTGACCGTGTCTTTCATGGGGCTGAGGATACCATTGACGCTTTGAAGCAGCAATTCGGAGCTTATAACAAGAACTGCGACGCATTTGCCAGCCTTTGGCCCCGTGTGGAGGAAGCCCTAAACCATGCAGATTGGCTAGCCAATCGCCAGGATGATTCTTCTGCTTTCCCCATTCCTTCGACAACGATGCACCGGCTTATTCGCCGGCTGCGAAGCCTGGTGCGAAGCTAGCCTGGGTGAGGGCAATATCGATTCCCGTCAGTTTTAGCCTAGCCCATGCGTGATAACGCCACGGCACAAACGCGAATTCCCCAAACCAATTCGATTCAAGTGCTTGCCCAGTTCTGGGATACCCATGACCTCACCTCACCGACTTCGAAGACCAGCTTGAGAAACTCGCCGACCCGGTGCTCGAGCGTGCTGCCGAAGTACGCCTCTACCTGGAAACCGACGAGGCCGAGGCGGTGGCGGAGCTTGCCCGCGCCAGAGGGATCGCAACGGCCGAGCTGATCCGTGAGTGGGCGCAGGGAAGATCAAGGCTGCCTGATTCTCGCTCTCACCTCATCTCAACCCATGCCCCTTATCGAGAAGGAGCCTTCGATGACCTCCTATACTCCCGCCACGCACTACGCCATTGTTCACGAGAAGACCGCGCAGGCCGTCGCGGCGCTGCGCGAGCTAGACCTGGGCGCGTGGCTGCTCATGGGCCGCGAGACCCTGGAGATGGCCGACCCCTCGCTGGCCCTGGTCGTCGGCACGACCGTGACCTGGATCTCGGCGTTCATCATCCCGGCCCAGGGCGAGAAGATCGCCATCGTCGGAACCTACGACGTGCCGAACCTGCAAGGCACGGGTAACTTCGACCGCGTGCTGGACTACGTCGGCTCGCCCAGGGACGCCCTGCTCGACAGCCTGCGCCAGCTCGATCCCCAGTCCATCGCCATCAACATCTCTACCTCCGACAAGATGGCCGACGGCCTGACCACGGGCCTGTACCTCAAGCTCCAGGAGTACCTGGCCGGCACGCCCTACGCCGAGCGCCTCGTGCCCTCCGACCGGCTCGTGTCGGCGGTGCGCGCCCGCAAGTCGCTGACCGAGGTAGCCCGCGTCCAGGCCGCCATTGACACCACGCTGGGTATCTTCGACCAGGTGACTCAGTACCTCAAGCCCGGTCAGACTGAGGCCGAGATTCACCGTCTGGTGACGGACCTTGTTGAGGGTCAGGGGTTGACGATGGCCTGGGATCCGGAGTACTGCCCGACGGTGCACAATGGAGCGCGGCCCATCGGCCACACCACGGCGGAAGACTACCAGGTCACGCCGGGGACGGTCGTTCACATGGACCTGGGGGTCAAGCAGGACGGCTACTGCTCCGACTTGCAGCGGCTGTGGTACGTGTCGCGTGGCCCAGGCGACACGCCGCCTGCCGAGCTGACGCGCGCCTTCGAGACGGTGGTGAGGGCGATTCAGGAGGGGTCGAAGGTACTCAAGCCGGGTATCATGGGCTGGGAGGTAGACGCAGTGGCGCGGAAGGTCATCACCGACGCAGGTTACCCGGAGTACCTGCACGCCTTCGGCCACCACGTGGGGCGCGCGGTGCACGACGGGGCGGGCATCCTCGGCCCGCGCTGGGAGCGCTATGGCGAGACGCCCTACTACCCGGTCGAGCCGGGCAACATCTTCACCCTGGAACTGGGGGTGAATGTGCCGGGCATCGGCTACGTCGGACTGGAGGAGGACGTGCTGGTAACGGAGACGGGCTTCGAGTGGCTCGCCCCGCCCCAGACCGAACTGATGGTGGTGTAGCCGCGAGATAGCCAGGCGGTGCAGCCTTGACCCAACCGACCAACTGAGTTCCCAAGTGAGGACGAATGCCTCCATTCTCTAGCGCCGTGCTGGACAAGCTGGGCCAGTACGATACGCCCACCATCTGCAATCTCATCGAGTTGTTCGACGTGCGCCCCCGCAACACCGGCTACATGGATGGCCGGATCGTGGCCTGCTTCCCGGAGATGCCCCCCATCGTTGGCTTCGCGGCGACGGCCACCCACCGCGCGGCCTGGCCGCCGCGGGGTGGTGACGTGTACGGTAGCCTCGATCAACAGGTCGAGCGCTTCGCCGAGCTGTCGGGACCGGCCGTCGTCGTCTTTCAGGACCTGGACGATCCGACGGCGGCGGCGAACTTCGGCGAGGTCATGTGTACGGTTTACCAGGCCTTTGGCGCGGTGGGCCTCATCACCAGTGGCGCAGGCCGCGACCTGGAGCAGGTGCGCCGCCTCGGCTTCGCGGCCTTCACCAACGGGACTATCTGCTCCCACGGCTACACCCAGATCGGCCATGTCCACGTGCCGGTGCATGTTGGTGGCCTGGCCGTCTACCCCGATGACCTGCTGCACGCCGACTGCAACGGCGTAACGAACGTCCCGCACGCCATCGCCGCCGAGGTGGCCGACATCGCCGATCCCTTCGTGGCAGCTGAGACCGTCGTCCTGGACGCCACGCGCGAGGCGCCCGGCTCGCTGGCGCGCCTGCGCGAGGCGCGCCAGGAAATGGCGGCGCGGATTGCCGCGTTGCGCAAGCAGGTCAGCCGCCAGCGCGCCTGACCGCCAGCGGTTAGCAGGGCGGCTAGAACCAGCCGCTATCTGTAAGGAGACGCAGACATGGGCGAGCAGGCGCGGGAACAGCGGGCGGGCCGGGGGCGACACGGGGCCATCTTCGCCGTGAAGTCCATCCACACTCTCATCTTTGCCCTGGTCTCGACGTGCGTCCTGCACGTTTTCTGGGCGGGGGTGCGCGGCCGGCCTAACCGGTGGACCGGCCCGGCCATTGCCGTCGTTCTGGCGGAGTCGGCAGTGTTCGTCGGCAACGGCCAGACGTGCCCACTACGAACTCTGGCAGAGGATATGGGGGCCGAGAGCGGGCAGGTGACGGACATCTTCCTGCCCAAGTGGTTCGCGGAACGCATCCCCCTCATCTACACGCCGCCGTTTCTCATCGGCCTCGCCGCTCTCATCTGGCGCGGGTGGCGGGGGCGTGGGGGAGACACGCGCCGTGCGTAGCCGCCAACGACAGCGGTGGTGGACGGGGGTTGAGAGGCCCGTGCGGGGGTCATGTCCGCCGCGAGCAGTCTGTGAATCCGTAACGGGGGCGTCATGCGCCACACAACCCTGACCCTGCACTCGCGTTTCCAGATTGCGCCGGTGGACCCGCGCCTCTTCGGCGGCTTCGTGGAGCACATGGGCCGCGCCATCTACGAGGGCGTCTACGACCCGCGCAGCGCCGACGCCGACGCCGACGGCTTGCGCGGCGACGTGCTCGCTGCCCTGGCCGATGCGCTTCGTGCGCGACCAGGCCCAGGTCGAGCTGCCGCCGCTGTCCGTTGTGGCGATGACCCTGCGCTGCGGGTAGCAGCGCACCATGCCCCGTTGCCACGACGCTTGTAGGCGGACTCGCCCATGTGGGTCAGCCGTGGTAAAGTACAGCCAACGCAACCCTTGCCGCTGAAAGGCGAAAGCATATGCAGGCCATCGTCCTCACCGAGCCGGGCCATCTGGCCTTCGACGAGCGCCCCGCGCCCGCCGACCCGCTGCCCGGCCACGCCCTGGTGCGAGTTCACCGCATCGGTGTCTGTGGCACCGACTTCCACGCCTACCGCGGCCGGCAGACCTTCTTTACCTACCCGCGCATCCTCGGCCACGAGTTGGGCGTGGAGATAGTCGCTGTCAACCCCGCCCCCGATGCGCCGTCGCCCGTCGCCGTGGGCGACCACTGTGCCATCGAACCCTACCTGTACTGCGGCAAGTGCATCGCCTGCCGCCAGGGACGCACCAACTGCTGTGTCAACATGCAGGTCATGGGGGTTCACGTGGACGGTGGCATGCGCCCCTACCTGACCGTACCGCTGCATCACCTGCACCCGTCGCGCACGCTCAGCCTCGACCAGCTGGCTCTGGTAGAGATGCTCACCATCGGCGCGCACGCCGTGGACCGGCCGGCCACGGGCGCGGGCGAGACGGCGCTGGTGCTGGGGGTAGGGCCGATTGGCCTGACCGTGATTCAGTTCGCCCAGGCGGCCGGGGCGCACATCCTCGCCGCCGACATAGACGAGCAGCGGCTGGCCTTCTGCCGCGAGCAGCTGGGTGTCGAGCACACGCTGCTTGTGGGCGACACGCTGGCTGACCAGGTCCGCGACCTGACCGACGGCGACATGGCGACGATCGTCTTCGATGCCACGGGCAATCCGGCGTCGATGAATGGCAGCCTGCGCTATCTGGCAAACGCGGGGCGGCTGGTTTTCGTGGGTCACTATCCGGGCGACTTGAGCCTCAGTGACCCCGAGTTTCACCGCCGCGAGACGACCCTGTATGGTAGCCGCAACTCGACGGCTCGGGACTTCCGCCGCGTCATCTCGCTCATGGAGAGTGGGCAGGTGGACACGACGCCCTGGATTACCCACCGCGTCGCATTCCCCCAGGTGATCGACGTCTTCCCGACGTTGCTCAGCCCGGAGGCGGGTGTCATCAAGGCCGTCATCGAGGTGTAGGCCGCGCCAACCCTTGCGCCCACCTGGCGCGTCTGGTATAATCTGGGAAATGACGCACAGCGCAATGAGGCGCGGCGTACACCAGGAGGCTGCCATGACCTATCCGAAGTCCGTATCGGACATCATGACCCGTGACGTGGCGATTATCGAGGCCACCGCGACCGTCGAGGCGGCGCTGCACCTGATGCGCCAGCGCGGCGTGTCGAGCTTGCTGGTGCGGCCCGAGGAGGCCAGCGGTGACTGGGGCATCATGACCAAGCGCGACATCATATCCAAGGTGATTGCCAATGACCTGTCGCCGGAGTCCCTCGAAGTTCGCCAGATTATGACCCGCCCTATTCTGCGCATTCCCCCTGACATGAACCTGCGCCAGGTATCGGCGATGATGATTGAGAACCGCGTCCGCCGCCTGCCGGTGTTCGACCACGGCAAGCTGGTAGGCATCGTCAGCGACACTGACCTGTTCCGCGCCGTGGAAGAGGGTGGCTGGGGGCCGCACTAACGCAGCGGCTTTAGACCTAATTCGGACCGCCGCTGGACAGATTGAGACCCATTCGAGTTGCGTTTCGTAGGCTATGTTGGTATACTTCTCCCGGCGGGCCATATCACTGCCCACGAGGCGCGGACAGGGCCTATCGCCCGGGGTCGTTTGTGCTTCAGCGCCCGATTATCTCTGAGCGGTGCTTCCCTCAGCTATGGGTCGAGATGGTCTCGTGGCGCGCGTGGCGCGCATGGCCGGCGCGATGCTCCTGTTGTTGGTCGTCCCGACCCTACTCGGAATCGCGCTTGACTATCGGCTAAAAATCTGGCCGTGGGGCTTGCTGGTGACTCTCGTCATTGGCATTCTGGCTGCCTCGGTATTCATAGTCCGTCATACCTTCAATGCCTATCAGCGCATTGAGGACACGCACGCGGCGACCGCATCGACGTTCTCAACGGCAAAGCAATCCACTCCACCACTGGTCAAGGAGGACGAGCGCGCGTGAGCAGAATCTTCTCTCCCAAGAACATTCTCATCTCCCTCGTTATCATAGGCGTCATTGTCTTTAGCCGCATCTTCTTCCCTGTTCCCTTGCCCGCCATCATCCTGGCCGCCGAGGCCATTCCCGGCCTGACCATCCTCGGCTTCCCGATTACCAACACTCAGGTCGCGCTGTGGATCGCGGACATCACGGTGTTGCTCATCGGCTGGCTAGCGGTGCGCAAGCGAGCGATGGTGCCGGGTCGGCTGCAGAACGCCATCGAATCCATGGTCGAGTTCTTCTACAACCAGGGCAAGGACCTGGTGGGGGACAGGGCGGCGCGGGCCATGTTGCCCCTGGCAATGTCCTTCTTCGCCATCATTCTGGCCTGCAACTGGTGGGGCCGTATCCCCGGCTTCGAGGCCATCGGCGTCATCGAGAAGCCCCACGTGGCGGGCGTCCAGACCTGGAAGACCCAGCGGTTGGCGCCTGGGCTGTACACCATCATCGCTGAGCCGGGGCCGGTGACAACGGAGGCGGACGCCAAGGCGGCCAAGGCGCTAGACGTGGCGCCGGAGACGGAGCCTGAGCATCACGTGCCCGAATACGGCACGCTCATTCCCTGGCTGCGGGCGACAACCACGGACCTCAACTTCACCATCGCCCTGGCATTGGTAGCCTTCGTGTACATTCAGTACCGAGGCTTCAAGGCCAACGGCGTCGGCGGCTATCTGCACAAGTTCTTCAACTTCGGCGGGTTCATCCCCGCCTTTGTGGGGTTGCTAGAGCTTGTGTCCGAGTTCGCGAAGATCATCTCCTTCAGCTTTCGTCTTTTCGGCAATATCTTCGCGGGCACGGTACTCGTGTTCGTCATGTCGTTCCTCTTGCCCTGGCTCGTGCCCATCCCCTTCGCCGGGCTGGAGATCTTCATCGGCTTCATCCAGGCGCTGGTCTTCGCCTTGCTGGTGATCGTCTTCTCGGCGGGGGCGATGGAGAGCCACGAGCATCACCCTGAGATTCCGGTCGCGGATACGGATGCGGCGGCGGCGGCCGAAGAGGCCATGGACGCCGTCCATCATCGCGCGCCCAAGCAGGCTCACGCCTGAGGCATAGGGCGCACCGTTCGTTTCTGTGTGTTGTCGCGAGACGACCCCCAATCTAGTTTGTCGCTCTCGTATCGACTCTCATGCTGCATCTCTGCCGAAGGAGGCAACGTCTCATGGATCCTCTTGCTGCTGCGCAGGTTGGCGCTGGTATCGCGGTGGGCATGGGCATGATCGGCCCAGGCATCGGTATCGGCCTGGTCGTGTTGGGCGCCCTGACCGCCCTGGGGCGAAATCCGGAAGTAGGCAACGATATCCGCACGAACATGATCCTCGGTATCGTGTTCGCGGAGTCCATTGCCATCTATGCGTTGGTCGGCTTCCTGCTCCTCAAGTTCCTGGCTCCGACAGGCTGAGGGAGGCAGGACTCGCAACCAGCACAAGGAGGCGGCGATGGAAGCCATAGGCATCAACCTGAACTTCCTGATTTCGTACATCATCAACTTTGTCATCATTCTGTTCCTCCTGGCGCGCTTCGTGTGGAACCCGATCATGAATCTGCTCGACCAGCGTCGCCAGCGCATCCAGGATAGCCTGGCTGAGGCGGAGCGCATCAGCAAGGAAGCGGCCCAGGAGCGGGCGGCCTTCCAGGCGCAACTGGCCGAGGAGCGCCAGCGCAACGCCGCGCAACTGGCCGAGGCCGCCAAGCAGGGCCAGCAGGTGCGCGAGGAGATCATCTCCGCCGCTCAGCGCGAGCGCGACCAGATTCTGACCAATGCCCAGCGCGAGGCCGAGGGGGTGCGTGAGCAGGCGATCACCGACGCTCGCCGCGACATCGTCGATCTGGCTATCCAGGCTGCCCAGCGCGTCGTCGGCGCTTCCATGGACGAGACGCGCCAGCGCCAGCTCGTCAACGATTTCCTCAATCGTGAGCTTGAGCTACGGCGCACGGGAGACAGCCGGTGACAGACTCCACTCGCGCCCGCACCTATGCTCAAGCCCTGCACCAGAATGTCGTCGAGACCACGGTTCGCCAGCTGAGGTCTGTCCAGGCCGGGCTGCGGGCCAACCCCGACGTCCGCCAGGTGCTGGGTGACCCGACGGTGGAATTTCGCGACAAGGCGCGACGAGTGCTGGACTTCCTGCCCGCCGGGGCTGCTCCCGACGTGCAGCAGTTCGTCCAATACCTGTTGAATGAGAGCGCGCTGGATGATCTGGACCAGATCATCGTTGAGCTGGACCAGCTGGGAACGGGCGGGCCGCGCGTGCTCGAGGGCAGCGTGACCAGCGCCGTGCCCCTGACGGAACAGGAACAAGCGGCGTTGCGCGAGAAGCTGACGGCCGAGGCCGGCACGAGCCTGGACCTGACGTTCCACGTCGATCCTGAGCTTATGGGCGGCCTGGTCGTTCAGGTCGGCGACCGCGTGGTGGATGCATCGGTAGCGACACGCTTCCGCCAGCTCAAAGACTCGATCACGAAGGCGTTGTAAAGGAGTCGTCATGGCAACCAGTATGGTTGACATTACTGAACTGATTCGGCGGCAGATTCAGGAGTTCGAGGCTCCCCAGCAGACCGTCGATGTCGGCACGGTC
>DAOUDG010000036.1:0-27277 GCA_034431435.1 Anaerolineae bacterium
GTCCTGGGCGATGTGGCGCGTCAGGTACAGGTTGAGGCCGAAGTTGCTCCAGATCTCGACGAAGCCAATGATGGCGATGGCGAAGTAGTAGCGGCCGGCCAGGGTCGGCTCCAGGATGCGCAGCATGATGGCGGCGAAGGCGAAGTCGACGACCTTGTTACCCAGGTTGGTGAGCATCGGGGCCAGGGAGTTACGCCCGACGCGGCGCACGGCGTCTTCCTCGTGGCCCGCGCCGTACATGCGCCGCCAGCCGGCGAAGCCGAGCAGGAACATCAGCGTCGCCAGCGCGACGAAGGACAGGTACAACCCGACCTTGACCGACATGGGCGAGTAGGTCATGCGCAGCCGCCACACACCCGGCGGCACGACTACGCCCCGGAAGTTGTCGCTGACGCGCAGGATGGGCGTCGTCTGTTCGGGTGCGCTGCCATCGGCGGGCGCGAGGTACGCCTGCCAGCCAGGGAAGTAGCTTTCCGCGACGACCAGCAACCCATCGCCGCCGCTGCGGGTCACATCCAGGTCGAGGCCGTTGGCGGTGCGGTGGGCGATGCTCACCCGGTCGCCCGCGCCGCCGGGGGCCGTTGCCAGGGCGGCGGCGGCCGGGTCGTCGGCGACGGTGATGGGCGCGCGGCCACTCACCGCGTCGGCGAAGAAAGCGCGCGGCAGGGCGGCCTCGTTGCGATAGATTTTCACCTCGCCGTCGTAGGCGAGCGTCCAGCCGGGACGGTCGATGCTGCGAC
Source organism: Anaerolineae bacterium (assembly GCA_034431435.1). Taxonomy (GTDB): domain Bacteria; phylum Chloroflexota; class Anaerolineae; order Epilineales; family JAHCIE01; genus JAHCIE01. Next base: position 741 of record DAOUDG010000036.1, read on the forward strand.
TGCTCAGCACGTAGCGCACGCCCAGCAGGTCGAGGAGTGGCGAGTCGAGGCTGTCTGCCTTGCGCAGCGGTGCGATCTGGTTGTAGAGCAGCAGGTCCTGGTCGCCGATCTGGCGGGCCATGTCGACGTACTGGCGCGGGATGATGGAGTCGTAGCCGCGCAGGTCTTCGAGGCCCAGGATGAGGGCCAGGTTGGGGGCCAGCAGGGCCTTGTCGCCCAGGGCGGTGATGCGGAAGGGGCCTTCCTCGGCCTGCCGGGCCTGGAGCCAGGTCACGGCGGGCGGCAGGAAGTCGGCCAGCTTCGGGTTGGTGGCCGGGTTGAAGCCCCACGCTGCGACGGCCAGGTCGACGGCCAGCACGCCCAATGCGACGACCTGCACGAGGCGCGAGCGCGTGGCGCTCCCCCCCTGTCGACGATACCCCCACGCCAGGGCGACCAGCGCCAGCCCCGACACGCCCAGGAACACGCCGAACAGCAGCACGACGCGCCCTTCGTAGGACAGGAAGGCCGCGCCGCCGCTGAAGGCGTCGCTCGCCTTCGCCAGCCGCGCCACCAGGCGGTCGCCCACGGGTAGCAGGCGGTCGCGCAGCAGGTAGCCGATGCCAACGCCGAGGAGCGTCAGCCCGCCCAGGGCCGCCGCGACCCAACCCAGCGCGCGGGTGAAGGCCCGGCAGCGCGGGATGGCCGCCCAGCCGAAGCCCGTCAGCATCGCCAGGCTGAAGGCGTAGGGGAACACCCAGCGGAAGGGCGTGTGCAACTGGCTGAAGCCGGGCAGAACATACAGCAGCGCGTATAGCGGCGTCCCAAAGGCGAACAGGAGCGAGACCAGGGCGAGGAGGGCAAAGAGGGCGACGAAGCCGCGACGACCGACCACCGACGACCGATCACCTGGCGCATTCGCCGTGGTCCGTGGTCGGTGATTCGTGGTCGCTGCGTCCCACAGCGCCACGGCCGCCAGCAGCAGCGGCAGCAGCCCGGCATATACCGCGCCCTCGACGTAGTTCTTGATGCCCCAGGCCAGGCTGGATACGCTCTCGCCCGCTGCGTTGCGTAGGTCGCTGACCCACGCGCCCGCGAAGATGTCGTAGTAGCCGTGGTGGGCGGGATTGCCGAACACGTCGGGCATCACGAACTTGAGGATGTGGCGCAGCGGGAAGGCGTAGTCGCGCGCCTCGGCCAGGGTCGTCGCCCCCGCGCGGTAGTTGCGGCTGACCAGCTCGAACAGCGGCACAATCTGCGTCGCCGCCAGCGCCAGCCCCAGCAACACGACCCCCGCCACGACCAGCCCGGCGCGGAGGGAAAGACCCCACCCCGTCCCGCCCCGTGGACGGGGTGGGGGAGTCTCCTCTCCCCCCGCAAGCGGGGGGACAAAGGGGGGGCTTGCCATCACCAGCCGCGCGACGGTGTAGTAGGCCACGACGATCAGGCTGTACAGGGCAATCTCGATGTGACCGGCGAAGAAGGTCAGCGCGACTGACGCCGCGCCCAGCAACGCCAGCAGCATTACCCGCACCGTCAGCCCCTCGCCGCTGCCGACCCGCCGCAGCAGGCCCTCGACGGCGATGAGGGTGTAGGGCAGGCAGGCCATGCCGGCCAGAATCATGGGGTGAACCGGGTTGATGAGGAAGATCTGCCCCAGAGCGAAGGTCAACGCCGAGGCGGCCGCCCCACCGCGTGGCAGGCCCAACTGGCGGGCGAACAGGTACGCGCCCACGCCAGCCAGCCACGTCACCAGGACGGTGAACCAGCCGTAGGCGAGCCACAGCGGCAGCCACAGGTACAGGACGCTCAGCGGGAACAGGAGGGAGTGCTGACCGGCGGCCAGGAAGGGCACGCCCGCGAACAGGTGCGGGTTCCACAGCGGGACTTCACCGGCCTCCAACTGACGCCGGATGAAGCTCTTCCAGGCGTAGTTCTGGAAGAGAAGGTCGGTGACCAGGCCGTTGTGGGGTGGGCCGACGGCCTGTTGTGCGGCGAACGCGCTGTAGGGCGGAACACTGTAGAGCGTGTCGAAGGGGACGAGGCTGCGCCCGCCCAGGGTAACCTGCCAGAAGATGACCAGCAGCACGCCCAGCAGGGCCAGCAGGATGAGGCCGTCGCGGGCGAGCCAGGCGCGGGCAGACAGGCGTTGCATAGCCAGGGATTATAGGGCGGGCGGCGTGAAACGTGAAACGCGAGCAGCAATCAGGGATTCGAGATTGGGATCTCGAAGGCGTTGCTCAGCAGCGCGTAGCGGCTGCCGCCCAGATGGTGCAGCGGGCGCATCTCCTCGTCCTCCGGCAGGGTCCAGCCGTCCTGGTAGGCGGCCGCCTCGGCGGCGGCGCGCTGTACCTCGCCCACGTACAGGGTATGGTCGCCGCTGTCGATGACGCTGACGACGACGCACTCCAGCCAGGCCAGCGCCTCGGCGATGAGGGGCGTGTCAATGTCGGTTGGCTCCGCCCACGTCAACCCTGTCAGCGCGGCCTTGTCAATACCGGCTGCGCCGCTCATTGCCCCGGCTTTGGCGACGGCCTCGGCCAGGGCGCGGCCGGGGATGCTCAGGCCGAACTGGCCCGCTCGCCGTAGCAGGTCATGGCTGTAGCGGCTGGGGTGGACGGCGATGCCGACACGCGGCGGGTTCTGGCTCAGGGCGCAGATCCAGCCAATAGGCAGGAGGTTGACCTTGTCGCGGTACTTGACGGTGACGAGGCCGACAGGGCCGGGGCTGACCAGCCGCGTCGCCTGCCAGGGGGGGATTTCGACCTTGGGCATACGCGCCTCGCTACAGAAATCGCATGATGGAGTTATACTATGGTCGTTGGCCTTCGTCCATTGCTGTTGGCCCATCAGGAGGCCCATGACCACGGGCAAAATGCACGCTGACGAGGTCGAGACCGACGCCGGTCTCGTGCGCCGCCTGCTTGCGGCGCAATTCCCCCGCTGGGCCAGGCTGCCCATCGCGCCGGTTCCCTCGGCCGGGACGGACAATGCCCTGTACCGCCTCGGCGACGACATGGTGGTGCGCCTGCCACGCATCCACTGGGCCGTGGAGCAGGTGGACAAGGAGCAGCGCTGGCTGCCCTGGCTCGCCCCGCGCCTGCCCCTGGCCGTCCCCATCCCGCTGGCGACGGGCGCGCCCGGCGAGGGCTACCCCTGGCGCTGGTCGGTCTACCGCTGGCTCGACGGTGAGAACGCCACTCTCGACCGCCTCGCCGACCCCTGCCAGGCGGCGGCCGATCTGGCGGGCTTCGTGGTAGCCCTGCAAGCCATCGACGCCACGGACGGCCCCCCGCCCGGCGCGCACAACTCGTGGCGCGGCGTGCCCCTGGCGGCCCGCGACGTGGACACCCGCACCGCCATCGCCGCGCTGCGTGGCGTGCTCGATACGGACGCGGCGACGGCCGCGTGGGAGGCGGCCCTGGCTGCACCGGCGTGGGATGGCCCGCCGGTCTGGCTCCACGGCGATCTGCACGCCGGTAACCTGCTGGCGCGCGAGGGCCGCCTGAGCGCGGCCATCGACTTTGGTTGCCTGGGCGTCGGCGACCCCGCCTGCGACCTGCTGCCAGCCTGGACTCTCTTCACCGCCGCGACGCGCCCCGCCTTTCGCGCCACGCTCGCCGCAGACGACGCCACGTGGGCGCGCGGCCGCGGCTGGGCCTTGTCCTTCGGGCTGATCGCCCTGCCCTACTACCAGGACACCAACCCCGGCCTCGCGGCTATCGCCCGCCACGCCATCGCCGAGGCGTTGACCGACAACGGCCACCCACTCGAACGCTTGGGCTTCGCCGGGCAACCGGGGCAGGTGGGGGAGGGGTAGCGGCCGGTGAATAGGCGAACCTGGCTCCTACCCGGTCGCATCGGGGCCGACGCCAGCCAGCGCCGCTTCCGCGAGCCGGAGATCGTGGGGTGCGCCACAGGTGGCGAACAGGTCGCGGGCGTGGGTGAGGTCGGCGCGCGCCTCGTCGCGCTGGCCCAGGTCGCGGCGGAGGTTGGCGCGATGATAGAGCGCGCGCCCCAGGTCCAGGCGGGCGTCGAGGGTCCGCAGGCTCTCTACTGTGTCGTCGAAGGTGCGGGCAGCGACCTCGTGACGCCCTTGCGCTGCCTGAACCCGCGCCAGGGCCAGTTGCCCCAGAGCGTCGAAGGCGGCCGATCGCGCCTCTCCTGTCACCGCCAGGTACGCCGTCGCGACCTGCTCCGCGTCCGCCAGGCGGGCGAGGCCCAAATACGCCTCGGCTCGCTTGTCGCCCAGGAGGAGCAGCGCGTTGCGGTTGTCCGTGGCGGCCACCAACGTCGCGACCTCATCCAGCATCTCGGCCGCCGCTGCCCACTCGCCAGCCTGGAGATGGATGGTTGCCCCGGCGCGCCGACTCCAGGCTTGGAGGCTAACCTGGCCCAATTCGTCGGCGCGTGTCGTAGCCCATCTGGCCGTGACGACCGCCTCATCGACCTTGCCCAGATTCGCCTGGGTGATCGCAAGGCAGCCGCTGGCCCACACTTGCAGCCGTAGCTCGCTCGTGGCTTCCGCATGGGCCAGCGCCTCGCGCGCGGCCGCCTCCGACGCCACCAGATCCCCGAGATCATGTAGGGCGTTGGCGCGTGACCACAGCGCCCAGCCAAGCCGTGCCCGCGCGCCGATTCTTTCGGCCACCTCGCATTCGCGCGCCGTGTGGGCCAACACATTGTGGAAGCGGCCGAGAAGCCACTCGTTCTCGGCCAGGAACTCATAGCCGACAGCGGTGGCGAGTGGGTAATTGTGCCGCTCACCGAGGGCGATACTCTTGCGCGCCCATGCCAGGCTCTCATCGAATTGCAACTGATGCTGGTAGACCCCCGCCAGATAGCCGTAGATGGTCTGGAGCGTGGCAGGGTCGCCCTGAGGTTCGGCCAGGCGAAGCGCCTGCTTCAGGGCTGCGAGGGCCTCGGCTTCGCGCGCGTGGTAGTGATAGAGACGGCCTTGCAGAGCGATGGCCTGGGCAAGCTCGTTGGCCTGCGTCGTCGGGTCCAGGTCCTTGATCGCCGCTTCGAGGAGCGGTTGGCCGCGCTCGTCGCCGACGGCTGTGTAGGCGTGCGCCATCTTGAGCATCAGGAGCGCGCGCGCCTCAGCGTCGCTCGCCCGGTCAAGGGCGTGCTGATAATTCGCGATGGTCGGCTCGACCAGGTCCTGGCGGTTCAGGATATCCCCTCTCATCTCGGCGATGGCCGCTATCGAGTCGGGCTGCCCCAGCGTCTCCGCGCACTCTTCGGCCACTTCAAGGTGAGCCAGGGCATCGTCGTGGGCGAACACCCGCTCGGCGCCTGCCGCTGCCCGTAGTGAATACGCAAGCCCTTTCTGCCAATCACCGCTTTGCACGAAGTGATAGGCCAGGTCCGGCGCGTGGTCGTCCAACTGGGTGGTGTAGAGCTGCTCGAGTGCCTCACCGATACGCTGGTGCAGTCGCCGCCGCCGCACCGGATTCAGTTCCTCGACCAGGACCTCGCGAATCTTGTCATGGGTGAAGGCGAAGGAGTCGCCCTTGTCAGGGCGGATGAGCTGGGCGGCGCTCCCCTCATCCAGGGCATCCAGGAGGGCGTCTTCGTCTAGCGCAGAGACCGCCGCCAATGCTGCGAAGGGGAAGGTCTTCCCCAGCGCGGCCGCCGTATGGAGGGCCTCGGCGCATGCCTGGCTCAGCCGATTGAGGCGGCGGCCGATGGCTTCCTTGATGCTCTGGGGTATGGTCAGCTCGGCGACCGCCTTGCGCTGCCAGGTGTCGTCTTCGCGGTAGATCTGGCCCTGTTCGATGAGCGACTTGACGACCTCCTCCACAAAGAACGGGTTTCCCTCTGTCTCGTGGTAGATGGCCTCGGCAAACTCGCTCGACACCTGCGCCTGCTGCAAGAGCATGGCTACCAGCGAGCCTGTCTCCGTCAGGCTCAGCGGACTCAGCGGAATCCGAGTCGCCAGACGCTCGCGGCGCCACTCCACCAGCGCCGCAGCGAGGGGATGGCTTCGGTCAAGCTCTACGTCGCGGTACGTGGCCAGCGCGAGCAGGCGCTCGCCGGAGAGGGTGCGTAGCACGTAGTGGAGCAGCGTGAGAGTCGCCTGGTCGACCCAGTGCAGGTCATCGAGGAAGAGGAGCAGGCCATTCTCGCGAGATAGGGCAGCCAGGAATCGCGCGACGTTGTCGAACAGGCGCAGACGCTCGTCGTTGGGCGACAGGGAGGGGCTGGGGGTGAGGGGGCCAATCTTGGCGTCGATCTCAGGGGCCAGCCGGGCCAGTTCGGGCGCGCTAGAGCCCAGGCGGATGCGCAGGCTGTCTATCGGCTGGGCGTGAACATAGGCGCGCAGCGCCTCGACAAAGGGTAGATAGGGGCTGGTGGCTTCGTACTCATAGCAGCCACCGCGCAGAATCGTCGCGCCATCTGCCTGGGCCTGGCCTATCACCTCGTACCCCAGTCGCGTCTTGCCCACGCCTGGCTCGCCCGACAGCAGGACGAGCTGGCCCACGCTCTGTTGCGCCTGTGCCCAGCACTGGCGTAACTGGGACAGCTCGCGCTGCCGCCCGACGAGCTGTCCCCGCCCCAGGCGTTGCAGCAACGCGCCAGGCGTCGCGCCCATGCCGTCGGCGTCGGTCGCGGCGCGGAGCGGCGGGAAGTCGGGCGGCAGGTCGGGCGCGACGAGTTGAAAGATGGCTTCGGCCTGCGTCAGGCCACGCAGTCGGTAGCGCCCCAGGTCCCGTAACGTCACGTCACTATCGAGGTGGTTGCCCACCGCCTCCCGCGCGGCCGACGAGAGCAGAATCTGGCCGCCATAGCCCGCCGCCATCACGCGCTGAACGCGGCTGAGAGTCAGCCCCGCGTAGTCACCGTTGGCAAACTCCGCGGCGCCGGTGTGGATGCCCATTCGCACCCGCAAGGCGACGTCGGCCGCGGGCGGCGAGACATTCTCCTCCCCCGTCGTTGCGGCGGTGAGGGCGCGTTGCGCCGCCAGGGCGGCGGCCAGGGCGTTCGGCGCGGTAGCGAAGGCGGCGCAGAACGCATCGCCGACCGTCTTGAAGATATAGCCGCCGTGGGCCTCAATCACCTGGCGGAGGAGTGTATCGTGGCGCGCCAGGGCATGCCTCATCGCCTCTGGGGACTGTTCCCAGAGGTGGGTGCTACCCTCGATGTCGGTAAACAGGAAGGTGACAATCCCGGTCGGTCGCTCGGCCATGACTCGCCCCTGCGTTACCCCCGCGCCCCTCTGGGGCGGAGTGGCACGTATTCTACTCGGTGTGTTGCACCTTGCACAAGCCGCCGCAGGTTGCGGGGGCAGCGTCACTCGGTGGCGAGGGCAAGGGCCAGGGCCTCCTCGATGGTGAGGGCGTGGCCTGCCGCCCACAGGGCGGCGAAGGCCGCTTCGCCCAGGCTGGCCTGGAGTTGCGGCAGGAGGTCCTCGTAGTCGGCCTGCGTGTCTGGGGTCAGCCGGGAGCCGACCTCCTGGCGCAGGCGCTCCTCCGCGCCCAACAGGCGGGCGGCGCGCTCTGGCCGACCTTGCAGCCAGGCCATTTGAGCCAGGTTGAGCAGCACAGGGACGATGAGGGTGCGGGCTTCGAGCTTGTGGAACAGGCGCAGGCTCTGGCGGAAGCTGTCTTCGGCCTCGGCGTTGTCGCCGCGCAGTCGCGCCAGCTCGCCCAGGTTGTTGAGATAGATGGCGATGCTGTAGTCGTCCTGAAGCTCGCGATAGGCGGTGAGGGCCTGCGACCAGTAGACGCGGGCCGTCTCCCGGTCGCCCTGGAAGAAGGCGAGGTCGCCCAGGTTCCCCGTGGCAAGACCGATGCATTGGCGGTCGCCCAACTCGCGGCTGACGGCCAGACTCTCCTCAATGGCGGCGCGCGCCCGGTCGTACTCCTGGAGAGTGGTGAGCATGGAGCCGAGGTTGTTGAGGGATTGGGCCATCGCCAGGCGGTCGCCCTGCTCGCGGCGCAGGGCGACGGCGTGCTGCATGTAGGGGACGGCGGCTGCGAGGTCGCCGCGCGCCCAGGCCAGGCCGCCCGCGCCGTGCAGGGCTTTGGCGTGTGACAGGCTGTGGTCGTTGTCGTCCGTGCGGGCCAGGGCGGCGGCGACCTGATCCGCGCCTTCGCTAAGGTGGCCGCGCATCCACCACGGCAGCCACAGCGCGCCCGCCAGGCGAAGACCCATATCCACCCCGTCGGGGGCGGCATTGGCCCAGGCCAGGGCGGCGCGGAAGTTGTCGCGCTCGACCTCCAGCCGGTTGAGCCAGGCGGCCTGCTGGGGGCCGGACAGTCGCGGGTAGGCGGTCTCGGCGAGGGCGAGATAGTGCTCGGCGTGGCGACGGCGCAAGCTGGGGGTCTCGCCGCTGTCAAGCAGTTGCTCCTGGGCGAACTCGTGGATGGTGGTCAGCAGGCTGAAGCGCGACGTGCCGTCCGGGCCATCGTCGCAGCGGAGCAGGCTCTTGCCGACGAGGGAGTCGAGCACATCCAGGACCGGGATTAGAGCCTGGGGATTGGAGCCTGGGGGAGTGGAATCTCTCATCTCTAGCCCCCATCCGCCACACACCATCTCAGCCGCGTCGAGGGTGCAGCCGCCCGCGAACACCGCCAGTCGGCGGAAGAGCGTCTTCTCGTCGGCGTCGAGCAGGTCGTAGCTCCAGGCGATGGTGTTGCGTAGGGTTTGCTGGCGGGTGGGCAGGTCGCGTGCGCCGCCGGTCAGGAGCTTGAGGGGGTCTGCCAGACGTTGGAGAATGGCCTGGGGCGGCAGCAGGCGGATGCGAGAGGCGGCCAGCTCGATGGCGAGGGGCAGGCCGTCGAGGCGGTAGCAGATCTCGGCGATGGCCGGGGCGTTGTCGTTGGTGACGGTGAAGTCGGGCTTGACCGATGTGGCGCGGTCGATGAACAGGCGCACGGCATCGTACTGTGTGATGCGTGAGGTGCGGTCGGTGAGGGGCGGGCCGGCGGCAGACGTCCGCTCGGCGGTCGGCGGTCGGCGGTCGGCGGTCAGGGGCGGGACGCCTAGGGGCGGCACGGGGTATTCCCACTCGTCGCGGAGGTGCAGGGCGGCGCGGCTGGTGGCGAGAATCTTGAGGCGCGGCGCGGCAGCCAGCAATTCAGCGACAAGGGTGGCGGCGTCCGTCACTTGCTCGAAGTTGTCCAGGACGAGCAGCAGTTGCCTGTCGCGCAGATGCGCCTTGAGGGTGACGGGGAGAGGCTCGGCGGCCTGCTCGCGCACGCCGAGGGCGTCGGCGATGGCGGAGGGGACCAGGTCGGCGTCGGCGATGGCGGCCAGGCTGACGAAATAGACGCCCTGCGCGAAGTGGTCGAGGCAGTCGGCGGCGACGTGGATGGCGAGGCGGGTCTTGCCGGCGCCGCCAGGACCGGTCAAGGTGACCAGAGCAACGTCGGGGCGCAGCAGCCGGTCGCGCACGGCGGCCAGTTCCTTGTCGCGGCCGATGAAGGGGTCGCGCTGGACGGGCAGATTATTGGGCAGGGAGTCAAGGCTACGCAGCGGCGGGAAGTCGACGGGCAGGTCGGGGGCGACGATCTGGAAGATGCGCTCGGGGCGGGCCAGGTCCTTGAGGCGATGGCTGCCCAAGTCGCGCAGGCTGACGGCGGCCGGTAGCGTATCCCGCACCAGCTCGCAGGTGGGCAGCGAGAGGAGCGTCTGGCTGCCGTATCCAGTGGCCAGGAGGCGCGCCACGCGATTGACCGGCGGGCCAAAGTAGTCGCCGTCGCGCTCCAGGGCAGCGCCCGTGTGCAGGGCGATCCGGACTTTGAGATGAACCACCGACGGCGGACCACCGACCACTGGGTCGACCACCGATTGATCGCCGGCCGTGGCGACTTCCTCGGTTGGCGGTGGTCCGTCGTCCCTGGTCGCAAGACGGCGCTGAATCTCCAGGGCGGCGGCGAGGGCGGCCGTGGCTGTGGCGAAGGCGGCGCAGAAGGCGTCACCGAGGGTCTTGAAGACGTAGCCATCGTGGGCCTCGATGGCCTGGCGCAACAGGGCGTCGTGCCGGGCGACGGCGGCGCGCATGGCGGCGGGCGATTGCTCCCAGAGGTGGGTGCTGCCCTCGATGTCGGTGAACAGAAACGTGACGGTTCCGGTCGGCGCGGGCATGGGCGTCCTTATCCAGGCGGCGGGCTGCAATGAAGGCACAGTATACACCCAATAGGGCAGACGTTGAACCGAGACGCAGCGTAACGCATAAGGGTCGTAGCGACGCCACAGGTGATGTCTCCGCCCGGCGCGCCGCGCATGTGTTGACAGCGCGCGGCAGAGGGATAGAATCAATCTATCCTTCGCGAGACCCGTTTTCGTAGCGAGAACGGGGCTTTTTACTTCACTTGGGAAACCCTCACCATGTCCACCGCTACCCTCGATATCACCGCCACGGCGGCCCAGGTCCAGGCGAACATCGCCCAGGTGATCATCGGCAAGGCCGAGGTCATCGAGTTGCTCCTGGTCGCTCTGCTGTCGGAGGGCCACGTCCTGATCGAGGACGTGCCCGGCGTCGGCAAGACGACCCTGGCGCGCGCCCTGGCGCGCTCGCTGGATGCCTCGTTCCGCCGCATCCAGTTCACCCCGGATTTGCTGCCTTCGGATGTGGTCGGTATCAACTTCTTCAACCAGAAGACGCAGGAGTTCGAGTACCGGGCGGGGCCGATTGTGGCCCAGATCGTGCTGGCCGACGAGATCAACCGCGCCACGCCGCGCACCCAGTCGGCCATGCTCGAGGCGATGCAGGAGCGCACAGTCACCGTGGACGGCGAGACGATGGCCCTGCCGCGCCCCTTCCTGGTCATGGCGACGCAGAATCCCATCGAGCTGGAAGGAACGTTTCCTCTGCCCGAGGCGCAGATGGATCGCTTCCTGATGCGCATCCGCCTGGGCTACCCGAGTATCGCCGAGGAGGAGGACATCCTGCTGCGCTACGAGCAGGCCGACCCGCTGGTGGGCCTGCCGGTCGTCCTGGCGGGGGCCGACGTGTTGGCGCTGGCGAAGCTGCGCCAGCAGGTGCGCGTGGAGGCGTCGGTGCGCAACTACATCGTGCGCATCGTCCACGCGACGCGCGGCCACACGGCGGTGGAATTGGGGGCCAGCCCGCGCGGTTCGCTGGCGTTGTACCAGGCCAGCCAGGCGCTGGCGGCCATTCGCGGCCGCGACTTCGTGCTGCCCGACGACGTGAAGAGCCTTGCGCCCCACGTGCTGACCCACCGCCTGATTCTGTCGAGCCAGATGAAGCTGCGCGGGCGGACGCCGGAGCAGATCGTGCAGGAAATCGTGGCGGCGACACCCGCGCCGGTGGAGACGTAGGAGCATGGGGGAGGTCGGGCACGACCGCTTGACCATGGGGCGCATGAAATTGATGCGTGAGACGAGGCGGCATGTTTTCGGATGCGTGGGTGTTGTTGGGAATCATCCTGATCGGGATGGGTACGTGGTTCCGTCAGCCGGCGATGCTCGCGCTGGGCGTCCTGCTGCTGGTCATCATCCCCATTGCCTGGGCCTGGAAGCGGCTGACGCTGCGGGCGGTGAGCTACGAGCGCGTCCTGGACGAGAACCGCGTCTTCGTTGGCGAGACGACGGGGCTGCGCCTGGTCACCACCAACCGCAAGCCGCTGCCTGTGCCGTGGCTGACCATCGAGGACACGTTCCCGGCCGGGCTAGAGGTGGTCGAGCGCGACACGAGGCCGGCCGCCAGTGGTGGCGAGCGGACGCTGAGCAACGTGATGGCGCTGCGCTGGTATGAGCGGGTGGTACGCCAGTACACGCTCCACTGCCCCCAGCGCGGTTTCTACTTCATCGGACCGGCGACGCTGCGCTCTGGCGACCTGTTTGGCCTGTTCGAGACACGCGCGCGGGTGTCGGCGGCGACGCGGCTGATCGTCTATCCCCAGGTGACGCCGCTAGAGGAGTTGGGCTTCCCGGCCAAGGAGCCTTTCGGCGATGCCCGCTCGCCCCAACCCATCTTTGAAGATCCGCTACGCACGGTGGGTATCCGCGATTATCAGCCTGAGGACTCGTTCCGCCACGTGCACTGGAAGGCCAGCGCGCGGCAGCAGCAGCTGCAAACCCGTGTCTACGAACCGACGGCGACGCAGCGCATCGTCATCGTGCTGAACATCGCCACCTTTGCCAATCCCTGGGTGGGCATCCTCCCCGACGAGCAGGAACGGGTTATCTCTGTGGCGGCGTCCATTGCCTACCACGCTACCCAGCGGCGGCAGGCGGTGGGTCTGGTTGCCAACGGCTCCGTGCCCCGCTCTGACCAGACGATTCGGGTCATGCCGAGCCGCGATCCCGGCGTGCTGACGCGCATCCTGGAGGCGCTAGCGGCCGTCGGCCAGTTCTCGACGGAGCGTATCGAGCGCATCCTGGCCCAGGAGACGCCCCGGCTGCCGTGGGGGGCGACGCTGGTGGTAGTAACGTGCGTTGTCACGCCGGAGCTTCTCGCCGAGATGACGCGGCTGCGGTCGGCGGCGCGGCGCATCGTGCTGGTCTCACTGGATGCCGCGTATACCGAGGACTCGCTACCGGGTATCGTTGTCTACCATGTCCCGCCCGCCGAATTGGTGTACGGGCGACACGACAGCGGGGCGGAGCCTCGCCGCCCTGGCGGCGACCGCCCGCGCGCTGCGGCTGCGGCAGCGATACCCGACGACCCGGACGCGATCTTCCGCCGACCGATGGGAGGCGCGCCATGAGCGCGACGCGGCTACGCCGGGAGATTCTGCGGCTGGCGACGGCGCTGATGGAAGCGGCCTGGTTCTGGGCGGCGTGGGCCGCGGCGTTCGGCCTGTTCAGCCCCCAGTCCCAGTCGCCGTCGCTCGCGCTGGTCAGCCTGCTGATGATCATCGCCGTGTTCGTCGCGCGCTACCTGGACCTGGGGCGAGCCGGCTCGCTAGGGCAGGCGGTCGCCGTCGCCGTCGCTGTTGCCGTGCTGATGTTCATCGCGGCCGCCGCGCTCGGCCTGGGGGGGCCGGGCGCGTTCCTGGTGGGGCTGCGCGACTTCTACGACCCTAACGTGCTATTCATCGTGGGCTACCTGGCGCTGTGGTGGCGTGGCATCAGCCTCGTCGGCGGCGGCTTCAGCGCCGACCAGACCGGCTTCCGCTTCCGGGTGGGCGTGGTGGTGCTGATGTGGGTGCTCATGGCGGCCGCCTTCGCGGGCGTTTCGGTCACGTCGGCCGTCTTCGTCTTCTTCGCCGCCGGGCTGCTGGCGATGGGGCTGGCGCGGGTCGAGGATGTCAGCCGCGATGTGGTGGGAGTCGCTACACCCTTCGATCGGGGGTGGGTGAGTATCCTGGTAGGGGCCGTGGTGGCGGTCATGCTGCTTGGCCTGGTGATCAGCGTCCTGTTCTCGGTGGATACGATACGCGCCATCCTGGGCTGGATGGGACCCTTGTGGGACGTGCTGGCCCACATTCTCGTCGCTCTCCTGACGATTCTCGCCATTCTGCTGTCGCCGTTGGTGGAGGCGCTGGCGCGGGCCGTGCGGCCTGCTCTGGAGCGCCTGGCGGCGCAGTCGCTGCCAACGCCAACGCCAGGCGACCAGGAAGTGACCCAGGCAACGTCCCTCCTGCCGGAGGCGGTGGGCATGGGGCTGAAGTGGGCGCTGCTGGCGGTGGGGCTGCTGGCGGCGGTCATGCTGCTGGGGCTGTGGGCGCAGCGGCGGCGGGCAGCAGCAGCGGAGCCGGTGGCGGAACTGCGCGAGTCGGTGTGGTCGGCTGAGGCCTTCGCCCAGGATGCGCGTAGCCTGTGGGGGCGCGCTGTGGGGCGGTTCCGTCGCCGCCCTCGCGGCCAGGCGTCCGACTCAGTGCGCCACATCTACGCCGCGCTCCAGGCGGTGGCGGCGGAGCACGGCGCGCCCCGGCCGACGGACGACACGCCCTACGAGTACCTGCCCATCCTCGTCGCAGCCTTCCCCACCGCCGAAGGCGACCTCCTGTTCCTGACAGAAACGTACGTGGACGCGCACTATCACGAATTGCCAACGAGCGACGCTACCCTGGCCCAGGCGCAGCAGGCCTGGGCGCGCATCCGCCAGGTCATCGACGCTACGCCGCGCGTCGTCGAGGCCACACCCGCCTGACGCCGCGGGCCGGCGGGCTTGACAGGTTGCAGCGAGCGTGGTAATACCTTCTTCTCGCAACCTTCACACGGTGGGATGCCATTTGGCAGAAGGAGATTCGCTATGCGCTTCATGACGACCGTGGGGCTTGTGGCGGCGGGCGCGCTGGTCCTGGCTGTGCTGCTGCTGGGGGTTGTGCCGGGCAGCGCGACCCCGGCCACGGTGGAGATGGGGGCGGCGATTGCGCCAATGGCGGCAGCGACGACAGCGCCCCGGCCGCTCGCCACTGCCAACCCGGCGGACGCCCCCAGGACGAATCCCAACATCGCGACTGATCCCAAGACGAATCCCAACATCGCCAGTGACCCCGAGACGAACCCCAACATCGCCGGTGACTCGACCGCGCTCTTGATGGCGATGATGGTGCTGGTCCTGCTGGCCGTAGGCCTGGGCGCGGCGTTGCGCCAGCGCCGGCGCAGCCTGCAGCCACAAGCGCACGCCGTGGGGAGCATGGCCCGCTAGGCGCGGCAACACGGCCATCCCCGACGTACCGAGCCTACCGTCTGGCGCAACAGGCGATGGCCGTGGTTAGCCACGCCGAGCCACGGCCATCCCGCCGTTTGCCTGCTCCCTCAACAGGGGCTATAATGGGCGCGGCAGCGCGACCTGCCTCGATGCCCCTTCCCCTCGCGCGGGAGGGGCGTCTACGTAGCTAGCCACCGCCTAACCCACCCATGAGCGCCGCGCCATGCCTCACCTCTTCGAGCACTACACCACCGACGGCTTCTTTGACGAAATGTTTGACGCGCGGAGGCAGCCCCGCCCGCACTACGAGCGCCTGTTCGAGCGCCTCGACAAGCTGACGCGCGTCGATTTCGAGGAGCGCGTACAACTGGCGGACATCGCTTTCCTGTACCAGGGTATCACCTTCACCGTGTACTCCGCGCAGGAGGGCATCGAGCGTATCTTTCCCTTTGACCTCATTCCCCGCATCATTCCCCAGAGCGAGTGGCGGGTTCTGGAGCAGGGTCTCCAGCAGCGCGTCACGGCCCTCAACCTGTTCCTCCACGACATCTACCACGATCAGCGCATCCTGCGCGAAGGCGTCGTGCCAGCGGAACTGGTCCTCGGCGCGCAGGGGTTCTGCGACCTGATGGTGGATGTCGACCCGCCGGGCGGCGTCTACATCCATATCACGGGCACGGACCTGGTGCGCGATGAAGAGGGAAACTATCTGGTCCTCGAAGATAACCTGCGCAGTCCGTCCGGCGTGTCCTACGTGCTGGAAAATCGCGCCGCGATGAAGCGGGCCTTCCCGCGCCTGTTCGAGCATTACGGCGTGCTGCCGGTGGAGCAGTACCCCCAACTGCTGCTCGAAACCCTGCGCAGCGTTGCGCCCTACAGTCTCGAGACGCCGACGGTGGCGCTGCTGACGCCGGGTATCTACAACTCGGCGTACTTCGAGCATTCCTTCCTGGCGCGGCAGATGGGCATCGAGATTGTCGAGGGCCGCGACCTGGTCGCCCACGACAACCGTGTCTTCATGCGCACGACCCACGGCCTGCAAGGGATTGACGTGCTGTATCGGCGGGTAGACGACGCCTTTCTCGACCCGCTGGCGTTTCGCGCCGACTCAGAACTGGGCTGCGCGGGGCTGTTCAATGCCTACCGGGCGGGCAACATTACCATCGCCAACGCCATCGGGACGGGGGTAGCCGACGACAAGGCCGTGTACCCCTACGTCCCCGACATGATTCGCTACTACCTGAGCGAGGAGCCGATTCTACGCAACGTGCCCACCTACCAGGCGGTCAATCCCGCCGAGCGGGACTATATCCTCGCCAATCTGGACAGGCTGGTGGTGAAGTCGGTCAACGAGGCGGGCGGCTACGGGATGCTGGTCGGTCCTCACGCGACGGCGGCTGAGCGCGCCGCCTTCGCCGATAAGGTGCGGGCGCAGCCGCGCAACTTCATCGCTCAGCCGACCATCGCCCTCAGTCGTCACCCGGCCTTCGTGGACGGTCGCTTCGAGGGCCGCCACGTGGACCTGCGCCCGTATGTGTTGTATGGGCGAGGGGTGCGCCTGATTCCGGGCGGGCTGACGCGGGTCGCGTTGCGGCGTGGTTCGCTGGTGGTCAATTCATCGCAGGGCGGCGGCAGCAAGGATACGTGGGTGCTGGATGAGTAGGAGACGCTATGCTCTCGCGCGTGGCCGAGTCGATGTTCTGGATGTCGCGCTATCTGGAGCGCGCCGAGGATGTGGCGCGCATCATCGCCGTCAATTTTCAGGCGGCGCTTGATGCGCCGCATCTGAGCGAGGCGCTGCTGTGGGAACCGCTGATTACCATCACCGGTGATCAGGCGCGCTTTCGTGGGGTATTCGGCGAGTATTCGGCCGACACGGTGACTCACTTCCTGCTGAGCCATCCCAGCAACCCCAACACGGTTGTCGCCAGCATCGAGCGGGCGCGCGAGAACGCCCGCGCTGTGCGCGAGCAGATCAGCCGGGAGATGTGGGAGCAGATCAATCGCCTGTATCATCAGGTGCGCGCTTACGACGTGGCGACCGTCGTCCGCAACCCCTACGACTTTTTCAGCGAGGTCCGTAACGGCTCGCACCTGTTCCAGGGGGCGACGGACGCCTCCATGACCCACGGCGAAGGGTGGCACTTCATCCAGACCGGCAAATACCTGGAGCGGGCCGACAAGACGACGCGCCTCCTGGACGTGAAGTACGCCGCGCTGTCAGAGGACGCCGAAGGCGCGCCGCTGGGGACGCTGCAATGGATTGCGCTGCTCAAGTCATGCAGCGCCTTCGAGCCATATCGCCGCGTCCACTCTCAGCTGCATTCGTGGCGCGTCGCCGACTTCCTGTTGCTGGACCGTCAGTTCCCCCGCAGCGTGCTGTTCTGTCTGGACCAGGTGCGTCTGGCGCTCGCTGCCATCTCGGGACACCAGGGGCGGCCGACTAACCTGGCAGAACGGTCGCTAGGGCGGCTATGCGCAGAGATGGAGTACCTGGACATTCGGGACGCGCTCAGCGACTTCCACCATTACCTAGATAGCTTGCAGAGCAAGATGAACTACGTAGGCGAGGCCATCGCCCAGACCTACTTCGACATCACCAGCCCTCCGCCACTCGCGCCCCGACCGGGAATGGTCGCCAGCCAGCAGCAACAGCAGCAATAGCCAGGGTCGACGGGATTCGGCAATCGAGTATAATCTTGCCTGAGCAATAGTACGCACCAGCGACGCACAAGGAGGGCATGCATGTCCCAGGTACCCGATCCGGGCGAGTACGAGTCGCTCCAACGACAGGAGAACGAACTTCAGGACCCCCGCCGCCAGCAGGTGGTGCCGGTGGACGACAAGGTCGAGGCGGTACGCGAGGAGTCGTTCCGCGAGATGGCCCTCCAGGATCAGGGACCGCGCGGCACGCCGTTGGGCCAGTACGGCGAGTTCATCCTGGCGGCGTGGCCGGACGACGTGGCCGCCGATGCCTTCATGAAGGCGCATCCCATGAAGGGATTGAAGGACCTGGCCGTGGTGAAACGCGACGAGGAGGGTAAGCTCCATATCTACGACCGCGACGACCACGGCGCGGGGCGCGGCGCGGTTGTGGGCGGAGCCATTGGCGGGGCGATTGGCCTGCTGTTTGGCCCCCTCGCTCTGGCGACAGCCGCCGCTGGCGCGGTGATCGGCGGCGCGGTAGAGAAGCTCACCGACAGCGGCTTCGCCGATGATAAGCTCAAGGCCATCGGCGATAGCCTGGGCGCGGACTCGTCGGTGCTGGTTGCCATCGCCGATTTCGAGGTCGCCGACCAGTTCAAGGCGGACCTGGCTGCCAGCGGGGCTGAACTATATTCAGCGCTGGGCACTAATACCCTGACGGCGCTGACCAGGCTGCACGAGCAGAGCGCCGGCGACCAGGGCTGATACGAAGGTAGCATTCCATCGGGAGAGACTGCGCCCGGTGGCCTCTCCCTGAAGACCCATGCGACTCTACATCGAGCATCACACGATCTTTCGGTATGACCATCTGGTGCGTGAGCAAACCGGCGAGGCGCGCCTCCAACCCCGCGACGACGAGGGTCAGCGGCTGGTAGGGGCGCGGGTTGCCCTCGATCCGGCGACGCCAGTCAGTCGAATCAGCGATCGCTTCGGCAACACGGTTCACTGCTACAGTGTCTTGCCCTGGCACAAGAGACTGACCGTCACCGCAACAAGTCTGGTAGAGACGAGCGACAGCGCGAGAATCGTCGCGGCGCCCCTGTCGCCGTTGGAGCGTCATGACTACCTGTCGCCGAGCCGCTACGTGCCGCAGACCTGGGAACTGGCCCACTTCGCCCGGAGCCACGCCCACGGCGAGGGTGATGAGGCGCGCGCCCTCAGCCTCATGACGGCGATCTTCGACACGTGCGAGTACGTGCCGGGCAGCACCGATATCTCCACCACGGCGGAGGCGGTGCTGAGCGGCCGACAGGGCGTGTGCCAGGACTTTGCCCATCTGCTGCTCGCGCTGTGTCGGGCGGAACGTATCCCGGCCCGCTACGTAAGCGGCTACCTGTACGACGCGGCCAAGCCCCACGATGCGGTGCTGGCGTCCCACGCCTGGGCCGAGGTCTTCGTGGGCAGCCAGGGGTGGCTGGCCCTGGACCCCACTCACAACCGTCCCACCAATGCCAACTACGTGCGGGTGGCTGTGGGGCGCGACTACGCCGACGCGACGCCGGTGCGAGGCTTCTACAAGGGGATGGCGGCGGAGAAGATGGAGGTCCAGGTTTTCATCCGCTATGTTGACGAGCGGCTGACGGTAGGCAGCGGTGGCGAGATATCGACGTAAGATTGGCCGATGCCGAGGGTCTATCGAATGTCAAGGCCACACGCGGGCACGTCTCACAGGCGCGATGAGCGCGCTGTATGACCTGGCTCCGTTTGTGGCCTCTTTATTGTTGTTGCGCGCCCAACGAGGAGTTGTAACATGAGCACCAAGTTTATCTTTGTCACCGGCGGTGTCGTCAGCTCGTTGGGCAAGGGCATCACGGCGGCGGCGTTAGGGCGACTGCTGAAGGCGCGCGGCCTGCGCGTCGCCATCCAGAAGTTGGACCCTTATATCAACGTCGATCCGGGGACCATGAGTCCCTACGAGCATGGCGAGGTCTTCGTCCTCGAAGATGGGGCGGAGACGGACCTGGACCTGGGCCACTACGAGCGCTTCATCGACGAGAACCTGACCCGCGCCAGCAACGCCACGACCGGGCAGATCTACTCCGAGGTCATCGCTAAAGAGCGGCGCGGCGACTACCTGGGCAAGACGATTCAGACCATTCCCCACATCACCAATGAGATCAAGCGCCGCATCCGCCTGGCCTCGCGGTCGGGCGACCTGGACGTGCTCATCGTCGAGATCGGTGGCACGGTCGGCGACATCGAAAGCCTGCCCTTCCTGGAAGCGATTCGCCAGATGCGCAAGGACGTGGGTCGCCACAACGTCCTGTATATTCATGTCACCCTGCTGCCCCATATCGGGGCGACCGGCGAGCTAAAGACTAAGCCCACCCAGCACAGCGTCAAGGAACTGCGCGGTATCGGCATCCAACCCGACATTATCGTCACCCGCTCCGACCATCCGGTGACTGACGACGTGCGCGCCAAGATTGCCCTGTTCACGGACGTCGACGTCGAAGGGGTGGTGCCCCTGGTGACAGCGGATACCATCTACGCCGTGCCTCTGGAGCTGGAGGCGGCGGGGCTGGGTAACCATGTAGTGCGCGAGTTGGGCCTGCCCGCCCACGCCCCCGACCTGGCCGAGTGGCGGCGGCTGGTGGACGCCATTCGACGCCCCAAGCCAGGCGTGAGAGTCGCTGTCGTCGGCAAGTACGTGGAGCTTCACGACGCCTATCTGAGCGTCAAGGAGGCGTTGCAGCATGCGGGCGTCGCCCACGGTCTGGATGTGGACATCGACTGGGTAGACAGCGAGGAGTTGGAGAAGCAGGACGTCAGCGCGCGCCTGAGCCAGGCCGATGGCATCGTGGTGCCGGGCGGCTTCGGCCATCGTGGCATCGAGGGCAAGATTGCTGCGGCGCGCTTCGCTCGCGAGAACAAGGTTCCCTATCTTGGCCTGTGCCTGGGCATGCAAGTCATGGTCATCGAGCTGGGCCGCCATGCGCTAGGCAACGAGACCGCCAACAGCACGGAGTTCCATGAGGCGACGAAGCACCCCGTCATCGACCTGCTGCCCGAGCAGCGTAGCATCACCGAGATGGGCGGCACGATGCGGCTGGGTGCAGAGGCGAGTTGCGTCCTGCCAGGCACGCGCGCCCATGCGGCGTATGCCACAGCCACCATCAGCGAGCGGCGGCGGCATCGCTTCGAGGTCAACAACGTTTACCTGCCAACCCTCCAGGGCGCGGGCCTGATTGTCAGTGGCACGAGCGCGGACGGGTCACTGGTGGACATCTCGGAACTGCGCGACCACCCCTGGATGCTCGGCACGCAGTATCACCCCGAGTTCAAGTCGCGCCCCAACCGCCCGCATCCACTGTTCGTCGCCTTCATCGGTGCGGTCAAGGCGCGGGTGGGGAACCACGTGGCAGAGGAGGCGGCGCTGCCAGTGAGCGGGGCGCCGGTGGCTGAGATGGGGGATTAGGGACTAGCGGCTGGAGACGAGGTGGCCAGCCCGCGCTCCTGGTGGCGCGTTACCCGTCGTTGGCCTTCGTCTTTGGTCGTCTCGGCTTTGTGTGCTACAATAGCGCGATGAAGGAGGCTTCATGGCGCTTCGCGACTATGTGCGCATTCTCCTGCGGCGCGGCTGGATCATCGTCTTGCTGGCGGTCGTCGCCGCGTTGAGCGCGTTCGTGTTCAGCCGCTACCTGGTGAAGCCTGAATACCGCTCCGAGGTGCTGCTGAGTGTCCTGCCGACCCGACCCGCCGATTGGGGTTCGGGCCAGGGCGCGAAGGGTATGTTGAACAACTTCGCCGAGCAGATTCGCCAGAATGACGACATCGCCGCTCGCGTGGCCGACGTCCTCAAGCTGGACCTGCCGGCGGACGACCTGAAGGGTCGCATCCAGGTCGATCCGGATGAGTTGAACCTGACGCTCCGTATCCGGGCCACGGACGCCGATCCCATCATCGCCAAGCGTATTGCCCAGGCCTTCGCGCAAACCTTCGTCGAGTTCCGCGACTCGGAGAACCAGAAGGTGGACCAGCGGGACCGCATCCTGGCCTCCATCACCCGCAACGCCCGCGATGGTGACCGCTTCAAGCCGCAGACCCGCGTCAACCTGTTAGCGGGTGCGGTTCTCGGCGCGCTGCTCGGCCTGATCATTGTCTTTGGCCTGGAGTACGCGGCGGCGGGCACGGTGCGTGGGGCGGAGGACGTCGAAAAGTACCTCGGCACGAACGTCCTGGGCATGATTCCGGCCGGTGCGAATGATCCCAGCCATCGCCCCGCCCCAACGACGCGCGCCGAGGCGGAGCGGCGCGCCTCACCGGCGAAGTAACCATCTGAGGCGCGCGAGATGGTCGCATCCGGCGCCCCCACCTGAGGCATCGCGTGCCTGACCAGCTTACAACCCCCGACCTTGTCACCCTGACCCAACCTCGCAGCGCGGCGGCGGAAGCCTATCGCACCCTGCGGACCAGCCTCGAATTCTCCAGTCTGGACCGACCGTTGCGGACCCTGGTCGTTACCTCATCGTCGCCGGATGAGGGTAAGTCGACAACGGTTGCCAACCTGGCCCTGGCTCTGGCCCAGGCGGGACGCCGCACTGTCGTTGTCGACGCCGACCTGCGTCGCCCGTCGCTGCACAGCCTGTTCGGCCTGCCCAACGTGGCGGGCCTGACGAGCATGATGCTAGATGAGGCTGCTGCCCAACCGCCATACCAGGCGGGGCCGGTGGCCGGGCTGCGCGTGCTGACCAGCGGGCCGCTGCCGCCCAACCCGGCCGAGCTGCTTGCTTCGCGCCGCCTGGACGATGTCCTGGCGCGGCTGACGCAGGACGCCGACATCGTGCTGTTCGACGCCCCGCCCCTCACCGCCGTATCGGACGCGGCGGTACTGGCGGCGCGCGTGGATGGCGTCATCCTCGTCGTGCAGGCTGAGAAGACCAGACGCGAGGCCGTCCAGCGCGCCAAGAAGACGCTGGAGCGGGTGAACGCCCATCTCGTCGGGGCGGTACTGACCGAGGTGAAGGGCGATAAGGGGCTTACGTACTACGGAAGCGAGTGAGGGGTATGAAAGCCTTGATCCTGAGCGGCGGCAAGGGGACGCGCCTCTACCCGCTGACGTATACCAGCGCCAAGCAACTGGTGCCGGTGGCGAATAAGCCTGTGCTGGTGCGCGTGATTGAGACGGTGCGCGATGCGGGCATCACCGACATCGGCATCGTCGTCGGTGACACCGCGCAGCAGATCAAGGACGCCATCGGCCAGGGGCGACGCTGGGGCGTGAACGTCGAATATATCCAGCAGGACGCGCCGCTGGGCCTGGCCCATGCCGTCAAGATCAGCCAGCCCTTCCTGGGCGACAGCCGCTTCGTCATGTTCCTGGGCGACAATGTCATCCAGGGGGGCATCAATCGTCTCATCGGCGAGTTCGCCGACAGCGACTGGAACGCGCAGGTGGTACTGACTGAGGTGGCCGAGCCGCAGCACTACGGCGTCGCCATCGTCGAGGACGGCCAGATTCAACGCCTCATCGAGAAGCCGCGCCAGCCGCCGAGCAACCTGGCCCTGGTGGGCATCTACATGTTCGACCGTCACATCTTCGAGGCGGTCAACGGTATCAAGCCCTCGTGGCGCGGTGAGCTAGAGATCACCGACGCCATCCAGTGGCTGGTGGACCACGGCTGCCGCGTCCACCCCTACATCCATCGCGGCTGGTGGATCGACACGGGGAAGACGGCCGACATGCTGGCCGCCAATGCCCTGGTGCTGGACGAGTTGGAGCCGAGCATCCAGGGCTACGTGGACCGCGACTCGCAGGTGTCGGGCAAGGTGACGATTGAGCGCGGGGCGGAGATCATCAACTCCGTCATCCGCGGCCCGGCTATCATTGGCGAGGACACCCGAGTCGTGAATTCCTACGTTGGACCGTTCACATCGGTGTACCACCACTGCCTGATCGAGAACTCGGAACTGGAACATTGCATCATCCTGGAGCACAGTCAGGTGCGGGACATACCGGCGCGGCTGGAAGACTCCCTCATCGGCCGCAACGTGACCATCACCCGCTCGCCTATCAAGCCCAAGGCGTACAAGATGACGCTGGGAGACAATTCGCAAGTTGGGGTGCTCTAGGGTTGGACGCGCGTGCGCGGTGCGATGCGTGAAACGTGATGCGTGAGATGCATGGAGGATCTGTGCGGAGATTGCTGGTAACGGGCGGCGCAGGGTTCATCGGCTCGAACTTCACCCGCTACATGTTGCAAACCTATGACGACCTGCAACTGGTCGTGTACGACAAGCTGACCTATGCGGGCCGCCTTGAGAACTTGCAGGATGTGGCGCGGGACTTCGCCGGCCGCTACGCCTTCGTCCAGGGTGATATCGCCGACCAGGCCCTGGTGGCGCAGACGACGCACAGCCATGCCATCGACACCATCGTCAACTTCGCTGCCGAGACCCACGTCGACCGCTCCATCCTCGACCCTGACGCCTTCATTCGCACCAGCTGCCTGGGCACGTACACGCTGCTGGAAGTGGCGCGGGCGCAGGGACTGCGCTTCCACCACATCAGCACCGACGAGGTGTACGGCTTCGTGCGCGAAGGCGCGTCGGTCGAGACGGACCCCCTCGCGCCGCGCTCGCCCTACGCCGCCAGTAAGGCCAGCGCCGACCTGTTGACCCTCGCCTACCACGTCACCTACGGCCTGCCCATCACCATTACCCGCGGCGCGAACAACATCGGGCCGTACCAGTACCCGGAGAAGGTCGTCCCGCTGTTTGTGACCAATGCCCTCGACAACGTCCCGCTGCCCGTCTACGGCGACGGCATGCAGATGCGCGATTACCAGTACGTCATCGACCACTGCGAGGGCGTGGATGTCGTGCTGCGCAAGGGGCAGCTTGGCGAAGTGTACAACATTGGCACGGGTCGCGAGTTGCCCAATCTGGAGATGGTGGAGATCATCCTTAGCCGCCTGGGCCAGCCGCGCTCGCTGATTCACTTCGTCGAGGACCGCGCGGGCCACGACCGCCGCTATTCCCTCAACGTGGACAAGATTCGGGCGCTGGGCTGGCAGCCGCGCCACACCTGCCAGGAGGCCATCGCCCTGACAGTGGACTGGTACGCGGCCAATGACTGGTGGTGGCGGCCCATCAAGGCCGGTGAGTTCCGCGAGTACTACGCGCGCCAGTACGGTCAGCGGGCGGTACTGGGGGTGGGGCAGTAGCAACAGACCGTGGACCGGGTGTAGTCGGTCGCAAGGCCAAAAAGAAAGCCCCCGCCTGGCCTGGCAGGCGGGGGCTTGTGTGTCGACGACAGGCGGGGATGAGGCTAGTAGATGTCGCCGACGGTGTTGTGTACGTTGAACTTGCCGGTGGGTGTCACCAGGTTCTTGATGCGGGCCTTCTCTTGCAGGGTCTTGTCGTCGTAGACGACGATCTCGCCGGTCTTGCCCGGCTGATCCGCCGCGCCCCAAACGCTCACCCAAATCTCCGTGCCGTCCTTGTTGTACTCGAAGTGGGTGGCGCGGCCATAGTCGGCCACCTCCCAGCACTTATGAGTCTTGGTGGGGTCAGCCTTGGCAATCACGCAGATGGTGCGCGCGATCTTGGCGTCGGCGTTGAGCGTGTGATCGGTCCAGATCCACGGGCTGTTGACGTGGGTCTTGACGAACAGGCTGCCTGCACCGGGTAGTGTGACGTTACGCACCACCTTCCAGGCCGACTCAGGGTGTTTCTCTGGGTCGGTGCCGATGGCAATGAGGGCGGCTTCACCCAGGTGCGAAGTCGTCCAGACAGGGCCGAACTGGGGATCGACCCAGTTAGCGCCGCGACCAGGGTGCGGGATCTTGGGGGTATCGACCAGAGCGGCGAGCTTGCCCTCCTGAGCGTCGACGACCGCCACCTTGTTGGCCTGGTTCGCCGCGACGAGGAAGTAACGCTTGGTCGAGTCCCAGCCGCCGTCGTGGAGGAAGCGCTCAGCCTCGATCATCTTGATCTCTGGGTTCTTGGGGTCCGTATAGTTGACCAGCCAGACCTGGCCGGTCTCCTTGACGTTGACGATCCACTCAGGGGCGAAGTGGGAGGCCACGATGGCAGCGACGCGCGGCTCCTGGTGGAATTCCTCGGTGTCGTAGGTGTAGCCGCGGGTGCTGACGACCTTGAACGGCTCCAGAGTCAGGCCGTCGAGGATGACGAAGTGGGGCGGCCAGTAGCAGCCGACGATGGCGTACTTGTCGAAAAAGTCGCCCTCAGGCCCCTTGTATTTGCTAAGCTCGACGGATCGAGCGTCACTACATACCTTGACCTCCGCCACGACCTCCGGCTTCTCCATCCACAGGTCGATGAGCGACAACTTGCCGTCGCGGCCGATGACGTACATGTAGCGGCCAGTGGCCGAGCTACGCGAGATATGCACCGCGTAGCCGGTGTTGACCTTGTTGATGATCTCGTAGTTGTCGCCGTCGATGAGGGCCACCTGGCCGGCGTCGCGCAGGGTGACGCCGAAGATGTTCTCCCAGTCGCGCTTCGTCTGGGGCGACGTGGGGCGCTTGTCGACCGGAATGGTGACCTTCCAGGATTCCTCCATCTGGGCCAGGGACATCTCTGGCGGTTGTGGCGGTTCGTTCTGGATGAACTTGGCCATCATCTCCGCGTCCTGCTGAGTGAGCACGCCCTGCTTGCCCCAGTCGGGCATACCGCGCGGCGTGCCGTTGAAGATGATGGATGACAGGGCGGCCGTGCCCTTGGGCAGGGTCTTATCGGGCGTGAGAGCGGGGCCGGTCGCACCCTTGCGGAGGACACCGTGGCAGCCCGCGCAGCGCTCGAAGAAGATCTGCTTGGCCTTATCACCCTCGGCCTGGGTCAGGGTGGGGGCCTTCGCGTCCGTCGCCGCGACTGTGGGCAGGGCGGCTGCCGCGGCTCCTGCCTGCGCGGGCAGGCCCGCCAGGTAGGTGATGACGGAGTCGAGTTCGGTCGGGTTTAGCGCCTGGGCCATGCTGGGCAGCATCAAATTCGGCTGGCAGGGGCCGCCGGGGCACTTCGCCACCAGGAAGGCGGCGGGGTCGACGATGGATTCGCGAATGTAGTCGACAGCGGTTTTTGCCTTCCCCGTATAGGCTTTATCGGCGATGTGGGCGGCGGCTGTCTCGGACATCTTGGACAGGTCAGGACCGATGGTCCCTGTGGCGTTGGCGACGCCAGGGATGGTGTGGCACGCGCCGCAGCCGCCCTTCTGGAAGCCAGCGGCGATGGCCTGCGGGCTACCGGGCGCGTAGGCGGCGGCGACAGCGGCGGGGCCGCTTTGTGAGGCGGCGGTTGGGGCCGCGCCTGCGCTCGC
>DAOUDG010000037.1:0-81825 GCA_034431435.1 Anaerolineae bacterium
CGGTCAAGGCCTGTGAGTTTCATCAGTTCTGTGAGTTGCTCATAGACATCATGGCGCAAGGAGATTGAGAACTTCACGTACTGGGGCTTCTCGTCGTCGGGCATGGGGCGTGTTTCCTCGTGGTGTAAAGTACGCCCATTATACCGCCAGACTCCCCTCTCCTACTCAGTCATCAGAAATCGTAAGGTAAATGCAAGGTTTGGTACGACCCAGTAATGAGAAATGCGGATATAATACAGCGTATGACCATAAGCAAAGAGGAGGAAGGGGTACGACTTGAACTGACAAAGCCGCTCCGATGCCTGACCAGCCGATCGGAGGACGAGCTGCACCTGTCTTGGGTTGAGAAACCCAAGCGACCATGATCGAGGCCGTTTAACCTCGGCATGCGATGAGCGGGTAAAAGCCCACAGTCAAGAACCTACCACCACAACTCAACCTACCACTGCATGACACCTGCAAGAGAGGGGCCGATACGTCGGCCTCTTTCTCTTAGGAGGAGCAATGGGTGAGAAGCGGTTAGCAACAAGTCGGGATCTTTTGGAGCACGCCGAATATCTCAAAGCAACCGGCATCATGGGGATTTACATCTACTGTACGGGGCCAGGTATCATCCGTTGGTCACGGGTTCGGCCTGATGGCGTCGCGCTGTATTGTGCGATTGGCGACAAAGGACGTGTCTGGCTCTTTGTCCATGCTGAGGGCAACTAATGCGCTGACGCGCGACTATTTCCTCTCTCTGCTTTCACATCAACAGCCAGTGTTGCAGCAAAGATGAGGATGCGATTGTGATTAGGCTTCCAACTCAGCTTCGCCGGTACGCTGGGCCTGGTGGTTGTCGCGCCGCTGTTGGCGCTGCCGCTGAGCCGCTGGCTGACATGGCGCGGCCTAGTCGAGGCCGTGTGCGTCACCCTCGGTGCGACGCTGATGACGGCTCCGCTGGTGTCGTACTACTTTGGCCAGGTGTCGGTGGTTGGCCTGGCCGCCAATCTGCTGGTGATGCCGGCGCAGCCGCCCCTGATGTACCTGGGTGGGGCAGCGCTCGTGCTCGCCCCGCTGTGGCCCTGGCTGGCCCAGCAGGTGGCGGCCCTTGCCTGGCTACCGCTGGCCTGGACGGTGCAGGTTGCGCGCTGGTTCGGTGAAGCGCCGTGGGCGGCCGCGGCCGCCCAACTAGGCTTCGTGCCCCTGGTTCTGGCCTACGCGGCGCTCGCCGCGACGGGCTACTGGCTCGCGGTGCGCTGGCGGAGCGCGCCTGGCCCCGACGGAACCCCGGCGCTGGCCCCTGGCGCGGGCCGCGTCCTCGTCGCGCCGCACTGGGTCATGCTCGTTGTGGTCGCCGTGGCGCTGGGTTGGCTGGCCGCCACGCTCAGCGCCGGTCGGCCCGACGGTCTGCTAAGGGTAGCGGTGATGGGAAGGGGCGAGACTGTGGTAGCGCGCACCCCGTCGGGGGAGCGCCTCGTGATGGGGGGCGGCGCGTCGGCCACCGACCTGATTGCCACCCTCGACGGGCTGGCCCTGCCGTGGGAGCGTTCAGTCGTTGCCGTAATGGCGACGCAAGCCGACCGTGACGCTGTCGCGGCGCTGGTGGCGGTGCTGGGGCGCTACCACGTGCGTTATGCCGCATCGCCTCCGCTCCCCGACGGGGCAGGTGGTGTGGCGTGGCAGCGCGAGGTGTTGGAACAGGGAATCGCCCCGCTCAGCCTGGGCGAGCCTGTGGCTCTGCCCGACGGCGTGACTCTTGACATGGTGATGGTGGGCGAGGCGGCCGACGTGACGGCCTATCGCCTGCGCTTCGGCGAGGTGACGGTGGTCGTCGGGGCAAACGCTCCGGCGCGCGTCAGCATGACCGACGCCGCCAGCGTCCCCGTGGTCGGTACGCTGGTCAGCGATGGGCATCACGTGTGGCGGGAGCGTTGATATGAGGGCCGAGGCAACGCGTCGACCGTTGCGACTTGGCAGAGCGCGCGCGCCTGGGTATACTGTTGCCCATTCGTCGCCGTTATCCCACGATTCTGGACTGATACTGCCCATGCATCCCCGTATCCCCGTTCTTGCTCTCCTGGTGATCCTTGCCCTGGCCGCGGCGGGCTGCGGCGGCGACGACACGCGCGTCGCCCAAGCCCCACCCGTTCCGACCGCCACCGCGCAGCCCACGGAGCGACCTACCGTTGCCCCGCCGACGGTCACGCCGCGCCCCACCGCGTCGCCGACCGCCCGGCCGACGGCCACGCCGGCCGCCACGCCGACACCCTACGGCGGCGGCGGCCCTGTCACCCTCGACATCCCGGCCATTGGCGTCACGGCTGCCCGCATCGTCGAAGTGGGCCTGGAGCCGAATGGCGCGATGGAGACGCCCAGGGGCTGGTGGGACATTGGCTGGTATAAGCTGGGACCCAGGCCTGGCCAGCCGGGCAACTCCGTGCTGTCCGGACACTATGACAGTGATGTTGCGCCGGCTGTGTTCTGGAACCTGTATCGCCTCAAGCCGGGCGACCTCATTACGGTCGGGCTCCAGGACGGCACGCGCAAGGATTTCATCGTCGAGGCGGCCGAGGTGTACCCCTTCAACAAGGCCCCCCTCGACCGAATCTTTGGCCCCGATGCAAAGGCGCGCCTCAACCTGATTACGTGCAACGGCAGCTTCGACCGCAACAACGCCAACTACGATCGGCGGTTGGTGGTCTATGCCGTGGCCGTCGAGGGTTAGCGCGTCGCTGTGCGGGGGAAATGGCGCTGCGCCCGGCGATAGGCCGGGCGCAGTTGAGTCAGGAGACGCGGCGTCAGGCTCGATCGTCGCCCCTGGCGTCACGGCCCAGCTCGGCCAGCGCGCTGACGCGCAACTCGGTGAGCGCCTGCACCGCGTCTACAAGCTGGTCGAGGGTGGCGAAGAATTTCTCCATCTCGGCTAGGCGACGGCGATAGAACTCGGCCGCCGGGTCGCTATGGGTCGGGTCAGCTGCCTCGACCATGCGCAGGCTTTCCTTGACCGACCCCAGCGCCTGGTCGAACTCCTTCTTCTCGCGGTACTTGAAGATGCCCTTGGCGATGGCCCAAAAATCGGTCTCGGCCTCATAGTAGTCGCGGCGGCTGCCCGCGTTCCACACCTTATAGACCATGCCGATGCGTTCCAGGTCACGAACATGGATGCTGACACTGCCCTTGCTCATGCCAAGAGTCTCGGCAATGTCGTCGAGGCTCAAGACGCCGGGCGTCAGGTACAGCAGGCCGTAGATGCGGCCCATGGCCTCCTTCAGTCCCCAGAACGCGCTGATGCGCCCCGTACCCTGGATGAGCGTCTGCTTGGCGGCCTCCAGGTTCCCCCCCGCGCCGGGTCTCACCTCGACCTGCGTTGTCATGCGGACCTCGTATCTCGTCCCATCCCATTAGAAACGTTTACACCATTCTAAACGAATTATACTGCCTGAACTGCGCCGACGCAACCGAGTATTGCCCGCTGCCCAGCCCAGGTCTATACTCCTGCGTAGGGCGCGACGCGCTCAGAATCTTCGATCAGGCCCCCCACTGTGGAAGCAACGCCAGAATAGGGCGCATTCGTCAGGAGAATCCTGTGACCGACCCACTTCAAGCCCGCGTCGATGCCTGGCGCGATGCTCACGCGAGCGACCCGCGCCGGGACCTGTGCGCTGTCACGGTGGTGAACCGAGGCGACGGCGTGGCGCTGGTGGGCGACGCGCTGGACGACGTGACGGCCGACGGCCTGCTGGCGACGGTGCGCCGTCGCGCCGGGCTGACGGCGCGCGATGAGATGCGTCGCCTGCTGCCCGGCGCGCCGCGCATGGCCATAACCCGCGCCGTCGCCAACGTCCGCAAGGAGCCGACCGAGCGCAGCGAGCTGCTCACCCAGGCCTTGCTCGGCGAGACGGTGGCTGTGCTGAAGACCGACGGCGACTGGGCCTTCGTGCGCCTCGATGCCGATGGCTACCTGGGCTGGACGGCCTGCCACGCCCTGAGCGCACACCTGCCACCGCCGGCGACCCACGTCGTCGCCGCACCCCTGGCCGACCTGTACGCGGCGGTCGACGGCGAGCGCAGGACGGGCAAGGCTCCGTTTGGCGTGGCTGTCGCGGTGGCCGAGACGCGGGGTGAACGCGCTGCTCTGGCCCTGCCGGGCTATGTCGCCTGGGTGATGCATGCCGACCTGCTCCCGCTGGCCGAGCGGCCTGCACCGGATGGGGCGGGTGTTCGCCGGGCGCTGCGCCTGGTCAGCCGCTTCGTCGGCGTGCCCTACCTGTGGGGCGGGCGGACGCCCTTCGGCTTTGACTGCTCCGGGCTGGCCCAGACGACGCTGCGCCTGGTCGGGTTGCCCGCGCCCCGCGACGCCGACATGCAGTACGCGGCCTGCGACCCCGTCGACGGCGAACCGCAGCCGGGAGATCTGCTGTTCTTTGGGCGGCCTGGCTACAGCGCGTCGGGTATCGTGCGGACGGCGGGCGTCAGTCATGTGGCCGTGTCTCTCGGCGGTCAGGACTATCTGCACGCGACGCAGACTGTGTGGGGGACGGCCTACGGCAGCCTCGACCCCGCCTCGCCCATCGCCTACCGTGCCGCCAACAGCCAATTCCTCGGCGCGAGGAGGATGCCATGCGCCTGACCTGGGAACCGATGACCCTCAAGCTGGCGACTGCCTTCAACATTGCCCACGGCAGCTACACCGAGCGGCACAACGTCCTGGCGCGGTTGGAGCACGACGGGCTGACGGGTTTGGGCGAAGCGGCGGTCGTGCCCTACCTCGGCGAGAGCCGCGAGGGGGTGACGGCCTATCTGGCGCAGGCGGCCGATGCCCTCGGCGACGACCCGTGGCTCATCGAGGACATCCTGGACCGACTGCCCGACGGCTCCCACGCCGCCCAATCGGCCCTCAGCCTGTGCCTGTACGACCTGCACGGCCAGCGGCTGGCCCAGCCGCTGTGGCGGCTGTGGGGGTTGAACCCGGCGCGCGCGCCGCTGACGTCCGTCACCATCGGCATCGACACCGCCGAGGTCATGGCGGCCCAGGCCCGCGCCCTGAACGCGCCCATTCTCAAGGTGAAGCTCGGCGGCCCCGACGACCTGCCCCTGGTGCGCGCCATCCGCGCTGTGACCGGCGCGACCTTGCGCGTCGACGCCAACGCCGGTTGGAGCCGCGATACAGCCCTGGCCCTGCTGCCGGCGCTGGCCGACCTGGGCGTGGAGTTCGTGGAGCAGCCGCTGGCGATGGACGATGTGGAGGGCTTACGCTGGCTAAGGGCGCGCTCGCCGCTGCCCCTGTTCGCCGACGAGGCGGTGCGCTCGGCGGGGAGCGTGGCGGGGCTGGTGGGGGCGGTGGATGGGGTGGTGGTGAAGCTGGCGAAGTTCGGCGGCCTGCGTGAGGCGCGGCGGGCCATCGACCTGGCCCACGCCCTGGACATGCAGGTGATGCTGAGCTGCATGGTCGAGTCGACGTTGGGTGTCAGCGCGGCGGCGCACCTGGCTCCCCTGTGCGAGCACGCCGACCTGGATGGGCCGCTGCTCATCGCCGACGACCCATTCCGGGGCATGGCCTACGACGGCGCACGCCTCGTCCTGCCGACGGGGCCGGGGTTGGGGGTGACGGCGCGGTAGCAGGAGGGTGTATCGACTCAATACTTCATCAACTGGCCCGCGAGTCTCGCGGCCAACTGGCGGGGTACGAAGCGCGTCGAGAAGGCCAGCGCGCTATTGTGGTAGCCGGGCACGATACTCGACTTGCCCTTGAGCAGGGCCTCGACGGCGATGTTGACGACCGTCGGGCTATCCATCATGAAGGCGCGCTGGTAGAGAGTCGGCTCCTGGCCCGCCACGTCCAAGAACTCGGTCTTGGTGACACCCGGCGAGACGACGGTGACGACGACGCCCTTATCCTTCAGCTCGTGGTGTAAGGCTTCGCCAAAGTACAGCACGAAACTTTTGGCGGCCGAGTACGTGGCGTAGGTGGGCGACGGCTGGAACGCCCCGATGGACGCTACCTGGAGGATGTAGCCGCGCCGTCGGGCGGCCATGTCGCGGGCGAAGAGCTTGGTCATGTGGGCCAGGGTCACGATGTCGAGCTGGAGCATGGCCCGCTCGCGCTCCCAGGCGATGTCCAGGAAGTCGCCATAGATGCCCAGGCCGGCGTTATTGATAAGCACATCGATCGTGCGGCCCGCCGCCGTGACCTTCTCATGCAGCGTGTCGGGGGCGTGCTCGCGAGCCAGGTCCAGGGGAATCACGTCGGCCTGCACGCCGCGCGTGCGCCGCAGGTCATCGGCCAGGGCGTTGAGGTGCTCCTCACGCCGCGCCGTCAGGACGAGATTCATGCCCCGTGCCGCCAGGTTGCGGGCAAAATCCGCCCCCAGTCCGCTCGATGCTCCTGTGATCAACGCCCACTGCCCGCGAAGATTGGGTTTCGCCATCGAGTACCTCCTGAGGCACGGCCTGCCTTGTACGTCCGTGGTCCTGGCTGCTATGTCCTATACCCGCATGGTCAGCCACTTGCCCTGGGTGTAGCGCCAGATCATCAGCACCATACGCACGGCGGAGTCGATGACGTTGCTGATGTAGATCATGGCCAGGCCCATACCCATGACCGGCCCGAACAGATAGGCCAGTGGGAGACGCACCAACCAGATCGAGCCAGCGGTGACCCACATGGGGAATCGGGTGTCCCCTGCCCCGCGCAGGCTGCCCGCCAGCACCTGCCCCACCGCCTGGAAAGGCTGGGCGATGGCGACGACTTTGAGGGCCTCGGCGCCAATCAGGATGAGTTGCGGGTCTGGGGTGAAGATGCGCATGACCTGACGGCCGAAGAAGAACATGATCAGGGCGACGAAGGTCATGAACGCGAGGGCCGAATAGGTGGCGTAGCGCGTGGAGGCCTTCGCTCGCGCTGGGTCCTTCGCGCCCAGCGCCTGCCCCGTGAGGGCCGTGGCGGCCATGGCATAGCCCAGGCCGGGCATGAAGGCAAAGGAGATGGCGTTGAGGGTGATGCGTTGCGCCGCGTACACGTCGGTGCCGAGATGGATGGCAAACACGCCGTAGACCAGCATGCCCGCGCTCATCAGTACCATCTCGATCATGGAAGGGATGCCGATGCGTAGGGTGCGCCTCAGCAAGCTCAGGTCCGGCGCCCAGGGCGGTCGCCAGTCCAGGGATAGCGGGCCGTGCCCGCGCACCAACACGACCAGCATCATTGCCGTTCCCACACCCCGCGCGATGCCGGCCGCCCACGCCGAGCCGGCCACGCCCAGGGCGGGCATGCCCAGGTGGCCGAAGATCAAGGCCCAGGCGAGGACCACGTTCACCACATTGGCCACGGCGTTGATCTTCATCGGCGTCTTGCTGTCGCCCGCGCCGCGCATCGCAGCGCCCATGATGAACATGGCGAGCATGAACACGGCCGTGATCGCGCCGACGCGGAAGTAGGCCACGCCCTCGGCGACGACCGCCGGATCGCCACCGAGAGCCGCGATAATGGGAACTGCGTACACCGCGCCGATGATGCCGACAAAGACCGACAGGACCGCGCCGATGAGGACCGACTGCTTGAGGACGCGATTCGCCTCGGTGGGCTGTTTCGCGCCGATGGCGTGGGCCACCATGACCGTTGTGCCCGTCGTCAGCGCCGAGAAGGCCGACTGGATGACCCACAACACCTGGAGGGCCGCGCCTACGCCGGCCACGGCCGCTGCGCCCAGCGCGCCGACGAAGATCAGGTCAACAACGCCCAGCAGGGTCTGGAGAAGGTTCTCGATGATGACCGGCCAGGCGAGGTTGTTGACGGAAGCGGCGACTCGGTCGTTCTCGGCGGATCGTCGCTGCCCGATGGGCCAGGTCAACGGTAAGGCGGCCCACATGCGCTTGATCATGGCGGTGTCCTGACTAGACAGGGGATAATGTTCTCATTATACACCGCTCCCGGCGAGACGCATCATTCTTCTGAATGAGACACACAAGACAACGGCCTGACTACGGTTGCTCAAGCCGTATCCAGGCCGTTGTCTCTGAGAGGTGTCGGTGGGAGGTTAGCCACCGTTGTTGATGATAGTATCCGGCCACCGCATTAAGCCCACATTAAGCAAGAATTAGGCCGTGGTGAAAACATCGCCGGCCGCTTGACCTCGCGCCTGGCCCGCCCTACAATCCCCATGCCTGGGTATCGGCCCCCGTGGGTAAAGGAGTCCGTCATGTCCCCCCTGTTGGAAGGCCAGGTTGCCGTCGTTACCGGCAGTGGCCGCGGCATTGGCGCGGCCACTGCGCGCCTGCTAGCCGAGCACGGCGCGGCCGTTATCGTCACCGACATCGACCCCGCCCCCGCCGCGGCCACCGTCGCCGCGATCACCGCCGCCGGTGGCCGCGCCATCGCTGTACCCGGCGACGTGACCGCCGTCGACTTTGCCCCCCGGCTCGTCGCCACCGCCGTGTCCGACCTGGGTGGGCTGGACATCCTCGTCAACAACGCGGGCTACACCTGGGACGGCGTCATCCACAAGATGACCGACGAACAGTGGGAGGCCATGCTCGCGGTGCACCTGACCGCACCCTTCCGCCTCATCCGCGCCGCGAGCGGGCACTTCCGCGAGACGGCCCGGCGCGAGATGGCTGCGACGGGGGCGGCCCGCGCCCGCAAGATCGTCAACATCAGCTCGACGACCGGGACGCGCGGCAACGCAGGGCAGGTCAACTATGCGGCGGGCAAGGCGGGCATCATCGGCGTCACCAAGACTCTCGCCAAGGAGTGGGGCCAGTTCAACGTCCAGGTCAACGCTGTGGCCTTCGGCCTGATCGAGACGCGCTTGACCCAGGCCAAGGAGGCGGGCGAGACTCTGCAGCGCGGCGAGCGCGACATTGCCCTCGGCATACCCACCACCATGCGCGAGATGGCGAAGCTGATGATTCCCCTGGGCCGCCCCGGTACCCCAGACGAGGCGGCCGGCCCGGTCCTGTTCTTTGCCTCGCCCCTGTCCAACTACGTCTCCGGCCAGGTGTTAGAGGTGACGGGGGGGATGTAGTCCACACGGGGCAGTTGGGGGGCCTGCCCTTACGGCGCATCGGTAAGGGCGGCCCCTGTAGCCGCCCTCGCAAACAAGGAATGAGCAATGTCTGGTCGCTTCCGCGAACTCGCCGCCTTTACCCGCGACGCGATGCCCCGCTACCGTGTGCCCGGCGTCGCCCTGGGTATCCTCGATGGCGATGCTGAGCACGTCGCCACCTTTGGTGTCACCAGCGCGGAGAATCCGCTGCCTGTTGACGCCGATACCCTGTTTCAGATCGGCTCGACCACCAAGACTATTACAGGCACGGTCGCCATGCGCCTTGTCGAGGCGGGCCAACTCGACCTGGACACCCCGCTACGCGCCTACCTGCCCGACCTGCGCCTGGCCGACGAGGGCGTGGCCCAGGCGGTGACCCTCCGCCACCTGCTGACCCACACCGGCGGCTGGGTCGGCGATACCTTCGATGACACAGGCTGGGGCGACGATGCGCTGAGCCAGATGGTCGGTCGCATGGACCGCATCCCCCAGGTCACGCCCCTGGGTGACCGCTTCTCCTATAACAACGCAGGCTTCTACCTGGCGGGCCGCCTCATCGAGGTCGTGACGGGCGAGAGCTACGAGAAGGCGACGCACCGCCTGCTGCTCGACCCGCTGGGGATGACGCGCTCCTTCTTCTTCCCCAGCCAGGCCATGACCTACCGCTTCGCCGTGGGTCACATCGCCGCTGATGGCCCGCCGAACGTGGCGCGCCCGTGGGAGCTGGCCCGCAACGCCAACCCGGTCGGTGGCCTGGCCTCCAGCGTCACCGACCAGCTGCGCTACGCGCGCTTCCACCTGGGCGATGGGACGGCCTCTGACGGGGCGCGCCTGCTAGCCACGGCGACGATGCAGGCGATGCAGACGCCGCTCCTGCCCATGGATAGCTTCGGCGGTTGGCGCGGCATCACCTGGGCCATCCGCGATATGGGCGGTGTCACGACCGTCGCCCACGGCGGGGCCACCAACGGTCAGATGTCGGCCTTCCTGCTCGCCCCCAGCCGCGGCTTCGCTGTCACCGTCCTGACCAACGCCGACACCGGCGGCCAGTTGCACCTGGAGGTCGTCAGGGCGGCGCTCCGCCTGTTCCTGGGCATCGACGAGCCGCCGCCGACCCATCACGCGCTGAGCGAGGCGCAACTGGCCGAGTACGTGGGCCGCTACGAGGGCGCGCTGGCCGACGTTGCGGTGAGCGTCCAGGATGGTCAGCTGACGCTTCAGTCCATCCCCAAGGGTGGCTTCCCGTACCCCGACTCACCGCCTGGACCCACGCCGCCCCCCGTCCGCGTCGCCTTTGTCGGTCCCGACCACATCCTGGCGCTCGACCCACCCAACAAGGATGTTCATGCCGAGTTCCAGCGCGACCGCGCCGGCCGTATCGCGTGGCTGCACTTCGGCGGTCGGGCGCGGCGGCGCGTTGAGCCATAGCCCTTCGCCTGTGGCGCGCTTACTGCACTAACCCCCGCGCCGCGACAGGCCACACGGCCACGATCTCATCGCCGCGCACGCCGTAGGCGACGTTGTGCAGGTTGACGGCGACGCACACATGATTGGGGATGACGTGGACGCGCTCGCCGATGGTGGGCGTGGTGGGGCAGCGGCTGACGTCGGTGTAGGCGTGCTCCTCGTTCAGCTTGTAGATGATTGCGTCGGGGTACTCGACAATGTGGCCGTGGGGCGCGCCGCCCTCAGTCGTCAGGGTCTTGGAGCCACCGTCGAGGATGACGCGCTCAGCGGTCGGCGCGCTGACGACAGTGCAGAGCAGCGTCGCCGCGCAGTGGTCGAGACTGAAATACCCCCCCTTGACGCCGGTCATGTCCTCGAAGATGTAGGTGCCGACGCGCACCTCGGTGAGCCAGGGAACCTCGGCCTGGCGTAGCATGAAGGGGCTGCCGCCGCCGCTGACCACGGCTGGCGTCAGCCCCGCGTCGCATAGTGCGCGGTAGGCGCGGTCCAGTAGGGGGATGTTGTCCGCGTTGGTGGGGTACATGAGGATGCCGCGCCAGTCCAGGGCGGGCAGATCGTCGATGAGCCGCGCCAGCCGCACGACCTCGGCGACATCGACGACCCCGGCCCGCTCGATGGTGGAGGCGATCTCGATGAGTGCGCCGACCTGCCCGCCCTCGGCCGCCAGGACGCGGCTCATGTCGCGGGCGACGGTCTCGTGGTCCACCGAGACGGTGAGGCGGCTCTGCCTGGCGAGCCGCGCCAGGCGTTCGAGCTTGGCCTGGCCGACGATGTTGTAGGGGATGAGGATGTCGGATATGCCGGCGTTGAGCATCACCTCGACCTCGCCGAGCTTCTGGCAGGCGATGCCGACCGCCCCCGCCCGCAGTTGCTGGTGGGCCAGGGCGGGTATCTTGTGGGTCTTGATGTGGGGGCGCAGGCCCAGGCCGTGCTGGTCACAGTAGGCTTGCAGGCGGTGTATATTGGCCTCGGTGCGGTCCAGGTCGATGACGAGCGCAGGTGTGTCCAGATCGTTGACGCGCATAGCTTCCTCCGTGGCTCATTATAGGGCTACCCCCGGCAAAGACAAGCCGATTCGCGTGAATTTGTGAAGAAATATCGTCGTCGCTGAGTTGTGACGGTCGGCGCGGAACACGCAGCGTCGTTTCCCGTTATTGGGATTACCGGGAATCGCATCCATTCGGTTTCGTGGAGGGGGTACCATGTCCGAATCCGCCGCGCCGCGCCCTGTCGCGCCGCCTGCCCGCCGTTCCTTGCTGCGACGTCTTGTCACGGCCGGCCTGAGCGCTGTCCTGCTCCTGATGATTCTCTGGCTCGGCGGGCGAGCGGACTTCATGCCGCCCACCGCCGGCGCCTTCCCCGCCAGCGAGCCGGTGATAGATGTTGAGGAGTCGGCTCCCGACTCCCCCGCGCCCGATCGAGCGCCCCTGGACCCCGTGCCCCCAGTCGGCTATGTGGCCCGACCGTGCCTCAATAGCACGCAAGGCTGCATCGGAACGAATGGTCGTATCGGCGGCTGGGTCTGGGGCGATATCCTTTACAACAATTTCTACGACCCCGCGTTTGAAAGCGGGCTACCCGGTGTCACTGTCCAGCTATATGAAGGCACGACGCTGCTGGCTACCACCATCACGGGTGTGGACGGCACCTGGGATTTCCTGGGACTGGAGACACCTGACCACGACTACACGGTCAAGTTCATCTGGCCGAGTGGCTGGCAGGGCTGGTGGGATACGGTGGACGTCCCTGGGTCGCAGTTCCAGTACTGCTGTACCATCGTCATCAATCAGGGGGCTCACTCCACGATTACCCCGACCCTCGAGCCGACGTACACGCCGTCGCTGACCCCCCCGCCGCCCCAATACACCGCGACGCCCACCGAGACGCCGACCGACTTTCCTACGCTGACCCCAAGTGCGACCCGGACCCCTACGCGCACGCCGACTCGCACCCCGACGCCAACGGCGACCAACACGGTCACGCCAACCTTCACGCCAACGAACACGGCCACGGCGACTCAGACGCCGACGGCGACTCAGACTCCGACAGCCACGGCCACGCCGACGAACACGGCAGGCCCTTCGCCCACCCCGACGAACACGGCTACCAATACCCCGACAGCGACACAAGGGCCGTCGCCGACGCCGACCGAGACGCCGACCAGCACGCCAACTGCTACCCACACCCCGACGAACACGCCGACAAATACGCCGACGCTCACCAGCACGCCGACAAATACGCCGACCAATACACCGACGGACACGCCGACCAGCACGCCGACGAATACACCGACGGCGACGAACACGCCGACGCCCACCAACACACCGACCAATACACCAACCAACACGCCCACCAACACGCCGACGAATACACCGACGGCGACGAACACCCCGACCAATACACCGACCAACACGCCAACGAATACACCGACTCCGACCAATACACCCACCAATACGCCGACCGAGACACCGACGAACACGCCAACCAACACACCGACGGCGACGAACACCCCGACCAATACACCGACGAACACGCCGACGCCCACCAGCACGCCAACCAATACGCCCACCAACACGCCGACGCCAACACCTACCGCTGAGCTATCGGTCGACAAGGTTGATACGCTGGTGTTTGACGCCGACCTGAACGGAGGGGCGAGCGCCGGCGATACGCTGCGCTACACCGTCACCATCAAGAATATCAGCCAGACGACGGCGCAGAACGTCATCTTCACCGACACGCCCGATCCCATCACATCCCTGATTGTGGGCACGGTGACCACCACCCAGGGGACCATCGACCTGGGTAACACGGCCGGCAACACCAGCGTCAAGGTCAGCATCGGAACCATGCCGCCGGACGCCGAGGTCACCATCACCTTCAGGGTGCTGATCGGGGCCGTGCCGCCGGGTGTCGATCACCTCGTCAACCAGGGCCATGTCATGGGCGACAACCTCGTCGACGTGTCCAATGATCCTGATACACCCGACCCGAATGACCCGACCGTCACGCCGCTCATCCTCGACCGCGTGCGCCTCTCGCTGCGCGCCTATTGCACCGAGACCCTGGGCGTCGGCGACGCGAACATCGGCTCACCGGTGAAGCGGGTGCTCAGGCGCACCACGGATGGCGTGGCCGTTGCCTCGGTGTTCGAGCCGCAGACGCGCGTGGTGGGCGACCTGATGGCGATTGACCGTCTGCTCAAGGCCCAGGCCTCGACCTTCGTTGAGGATAAGCCGTACACCGACCCGGAGGCGCCGTTCGACCCGCAGCATACCCAGGCTCCACGCCGCGACAGCATCACCTGGGATCCGGCTATCCTGTCGGAACTGTACAGCCGCGACGAGAATGTTCCCCTCTACACGCGCATCGACAGCGCAACCCACCAGAACGCGGCCGAGAAGGTCTGGACGCGCACCTGGTACGAGTGCGATCACCTGGACAAGGACCAGGATGCGTCGGGCGGCGCGACTACGGGTGACATTCGCTACCCGGCCATCATGCAGGAATGGACATATCGCTTCATCGAGGCCGGGCCGTGGGGCGACGACGTTCAGCCCACGCAGGCTGTGCCGGGCGAGGCGGCCTTCGTCTTCCCCGTCGGCATGCGCGCCGCTGACCTGTTTGGCCCCGACGGCAACATTGCTACCAACGACGGCGGCGTCGGCGCGGTCGGCTACGGCCTGACTAGCCTGGACGCCGACTTCGACGGCGCGCCGGATATCGTCCATGTCGATAGCGAGAAGACGCTCTACAACCGCAGCCGCCAGGGCAGCCTGCCCGGTGTGGCCCTCGACCTCAACAACAATCGTACCCTGGACGGCCTCGATACGGACGGCCTGCCGCTGACGGGGGACGAGCTGGTCGTGCTGTCGGTGGATAGCCGCCCGCTCCAGGTCGGGCAGGCAGCGCAGTTCCTCGACCATGTGGTTGTCGTCGAGAGCTTCACTACCAGCCCGCCGACGGTGGTACTGCGGGTGTACTGGACCGGCAGCGTTGCCCCCAAGGACCTGGGCACGGTGTTGCTGAGCGCAGGTGACGCTGTTGTGGCTAACACCAACGCCCCCAACCAGGTCGTGCGGGCGGGTGGCGGCAATCTGTGCGGCTCGCTCGGCGCGTGGTTCGCCTACGCCCGCAGCGTAGACAGCGTCGATGGCCTGGTGCAGCTGACCATCGGGCGCGGGCTAGGCGCGACCCACACCGGCATGGAGAGCCTGCCCAATGTGCCCAATACCGGACCAAACCCGTGGTACACCAAGCGCTTCTACGTCGACGGCCACGAGTACAACACTGTTGCTGTCTACACCCAGGGCGGCAGCGCAGCGCAGGCCTCGACGGGCAACTGCGCCTATAGCGGGCCAACACTGGCCGACCCCAGCACGTTTGGCTTCATCACCCTGCGCTCGCCGACGCCCAAGCTCGACGACGTGGTGAACGCCCAGTTCTCGGTCATCCAGGACGCCTACCAGCCCGGCGACGGCCTGGCCATGTTGCCGCCCTTCAACTACGAGCATACCCTGGTAAGCGATGTTCGCCCGCTGACGAGCTTCGGCCTGGCTGCGACGCCGCCGCGCTATGTTGGGGCTATCATCGGGCCGGTCGCGCCTATCTTGCAGGCGAACCAGCCGCTGCCCTACGTAACGGCGACGGGGCGCGTCTACGATGATCTCGCCGCGACGCGCTTCACCTTCGTCGAGGAGGCGCGTAACCCGCAGTTCCTGGGCGAGCTGACCGAGCGTTACGGCCAGGGACCAGGGACCGGCGGGGCCGAGCGCGAGTTCTGGTATCGCCAGCAGTTTCACACCCTGCCCGATGCCTTCACGTCCTTCCTGCTGCCCGATAACCCCGACGCGGATACGGCTCCCGACCGCGACCTGTATCTTGTCGCCACCGGCTGGAACGCGCCTCAGGCCCAGTACCGCCGCTACGTCCAGGACATCACCGCGCCCATCACGACCACGGGCGGCCGCGCCAAGTTCTGGTTCGATCCGGCCGCCGCCAACAACCCCACAGGCGCGAAGATCTACAAGAACGCCGACGGGATCCGCGTCTATGGGCGGGATAACGAGGGGGCGGGCAACACCACGCCGCGCACCTCCACCGCCCCGGCGGGGACGGCCGCCGCCTACCTGGAGGTTCCACCCTACACCGAGGTCACCAGTATCTTCGACCCCCAGTCGCCCCAGGCTCCGGTCAAGGATATCCTCACCCTCAACCCGGCCTACATGAATGAGTTCCGTCACGGCGGTGAGCCGCTGAGCGTCGCCTACGGCCAGATCTCCCTGGCCGGCGTCGGCGGCTCCGATGGCGGCGAGAAGGTCTTCCCCCGCCTGTGGTACGAACCGCTCTACATTGACACCGCCTTTACCGCTGTCGTGTCCACGACCGGCGGTATCTCCCCGACCCAGATGCTGGCCTACCCGGCCGTCCAGCAAGAGATGACGTACATGCTGCTGGACCCCAACGACCAGCCCGCGCCGACGGGACCAGGCGGCCGCTTCCTGTTCCCCGTCGCGACGGGTGCGCAGGAGCTACCCCGCCCGCTGACCACCGACCCGAATCAGTTCGCGGGGCTGCAGAGCTTCGGCTACGGGCTGACGAGCTTCGACGCCGACTTCGACGGGCGGCCAGGCGTGGTGCGCATCGAGACCGAGCAGAGCCTCAACGCCATGACGGGCATCGGGGCGGACTTCAACGCCAACGGGGCGCTGGATGACTTCGACCCCAGCAACTCGCAGTTGAGCGGCGACGAGATGGTGGTGCTGCTGGACGACGGTATCCTGCTGGACCGGGGCGACCCGACGCGGCAGTCGGCCCAGTTCCTGGATCATCTGGTGCAGTTGGAGAATGTATCGTACAACCAGGGTACAGTGACGCTGCGGCTGTGGTGGACCGGCGGCGGGCTGCACCCCGTCGGGCCGGGTCTCTACTCCAAGTACCCCGACTCGGTCGGGACCATCACCCTGTCCCCCGGCGACATGATTCTCGTCAATCGGACGCAGATCACGAAGCTAGGCCCCGGCCAGAACAACTTTGGGCAGGCGAAGGGGGCGTGGTTCGCCTACGTGCAGGCCATCGGCGCGCCCATCCCCGGCCAGTCACGGTTGGAGGGGGTGGTACTGACGGTGGGGCGCGCGCTGGGCGGGGCGTCGGCGACGATGTACGACGGCAGCGGCAACCTGAACCTGGCCGCGCCGACACCGTGGTACCTGAAGCGGTTCTTCGTGGACGGCCATGAATACAATGTGAGCGCGGTGCTGACGGTTCCGCTGGCGGCTGGAGGCGAGGACTTCAAGGCCATCACCATCCGCACGCCCATTCCCAAGGAGGCCGATGTCGTCAACACGCCCCAATCGCTGGTGTTGCAGGGTTATCTGCAGGACCTGCAATTCGGCGTGGACACGAGCGAGATGTATGTCATGCCGCCCTTCAACGTGCGGCACACCATCCGCGAGGATATCCGGCCTATT
The DNA here is from genome assembly GCA_034431435.1 of Anaerolineae bacterium. Taxonomy (GTDB): domain Bacteria; phylum Chloroflexota; class Anaerolineae; order Epilineales; family JAHCIE01; genus JAHCIE01. The sequence continues at coordinate 16,964 of DAOUDG010000037.1, forward strand.
ACCGACGCCGAGTTTGCCCAGACGCCCACGAACCCCGACCTGGCGCGTTGCCTGGGGCCGTGGCGCGGGGTCGACCCGTTGACGGCACGGCTGAACAGCGAGGCCGTGGAGCCGCGCTTCTTCGGCGAGTTGCGGGAGCTACCCTACCAGCGGCCGGCGACGGGACCGGCGGTGTGGAGCGTCGAGCAGTTCCATACCCTGCCAGACCACTTCACCGACATCGGCTTCCCGCGCGGCCAGTACTATCTGCTGACCTCCGACTGGTCGTCGGATCGCAGCCGACTGGCCTATCGGGGGTGCGACGCGACCTACGGCACGCAGACGGCTCTCAACGGGGCCATGCCAGCCATCCCCGCGCCCACCGACGCGGCGGGCACGTACTTCCAGGCGTCAACGCAGCAGCCGGTGCGTCTCCAGTTCTGGTATCTGCCCGGCGATCCCAACGACATCTACATCAACCAGGGCGCGCTGTATCAGCTGACCGGGAAGCTGAGCCTGCAAGGCCGCCAGGACCGCAGCGGGGCGCGCGTGGTCGTAGGCAGCGCCGAGGCCGGGACTGAGGCCGACGGCTCCTTCCACCTGCTGGTGCCGCCCGGCCAGCATGCCGTGGAAGCGCGGCGGCCCGGCTATCTGCCCAGCCAGACGACCGTCGATGTCGGCTGGGGTCAGGGTAGCGTCAGTCTGCCGCCGACGCTGCTCCAGGCGGGTGACACCCGCCGCGACAACGTGGTGAACCTGTTCGATCTGGTTATCGTAGCCGCCAACTACGGGCTGCGTGTTCCGCCGGCCGACTCGCGCGCCGACATCAACGGCGACGGGCAGGTGGGGTTGACAGACCTGGTGCTGGTAGGCGCGAACTACGGCAAGCGTGGGCCGACGGCCTGGGGCGCGCCGTCGAGCAAGACGGACGCGAAGGCGGCGACGGCGCGCATCAGCCTGGACGCGCCCACACTCGTCAAGGCGGGCGAGGAGTTCACGGTCGTCGTGCGCGCCAGCGACGCAGCGGGTCTGGGCGGGGCGGATGTCAGGCTACGCTTCGACCCCAAGCAACTGGCGGTGGTCCAGGCGGGCGACGCGCCCGCGCAACCGGGCGCGCTTCTCGACCCGGCGGCCAGCTTCGTGGCGCGCAACCAGGCGGCGGACGGCGCGGTGACGTTCACCGTCGCCCGCCTGGGCGATGCGGCGGGCGCGGCCGACGGCGTGCTATTCAGTGTCCGCCTGCGCGCGCTGGCCGACGGCAAGCCGGGCGTGAGCCTGGCCGAGATAGCCCTCGTCGGCCAGGGCGGGGAGGCGCTGCCGACGAAGTAGACGCGGCCGGGGCTACGATTCGCGGGGGATGGGGGGGATGGGCTACGTGCTCCATCCCCCGCGAATCGTAGCCGCAAATGCCGACCCTGGCCAAGCCTCCTGGTCTTGATGCTCGCACTCAAGGCCATTGACAGAACCTGACAACAAGTATATAATTGATTCTGGATAGGCCCCAGCTGCTATCCAGTCACTCGCAAGAAGGAGCGTGATAACCAGTCCGCCTGGCTCCTATGCAGGGGCCGAGCCGCCAGGCAGGACGCTCATCCAGAGCCTGGTAGATGAAGGGGGGACATATGGGGCGAACACCAGAGAAGGCGTTGTTGGCCCTTGCGCTGGGCGTTGGTCTGTTCCTGCTTGCCATCTACGTGAGCGCGCTTGCCGCACCGCCCTCAGAAGGCGCGTTGGCGCCAGCGTCCCAAACAGGTTCGGAGCGCTGGCCCGCCTGGTGTGACAATGCCCGGTTGGGCGGGCGCTGGCTGAACCAAGCGTGTGTAGTTGAGCTGGTCAACGAGCAGACGGGTGTGCGGTACCTGTGCGTGGGTGTCGAGTCGCCGCCATGGGCCTACTGGCCGCCAGACATGCCCTCAGGTTACCTGCCGATTTGCGCCGAACGCGGCGGCTCAGTGGCCTTTGCCAAGCCCTGGCTGACACCACCGGCCAGCGGAGGGACGGCGACGACCACGGCAACTGCGACGAGAACCCCGACCGCCACGAAGACGGCCACCAAGACACCGACCCCAACGAAGACACCCACCCCAACGAAGACATCGACCCCAACGAAGACGCCGTGGTTCTGGTGGACGCCGACGCCGACGCGAACGCCGACGCCGACCGGCACGCCCGCGGCGACACCCACTTCGACCCGGACGCCAACAGCCACGGCGACAACGGTAGGGGCGGCGACGCCGACCAGCACCAAGACGCCGCTCCGCTCGCCCACACCCACTGGCACGGCCACGGCGACAGCGACGGCGACGCGGCCGGCCTCCTACCAGGGCTGCTCGCCCAGCTATTGGAGCGATGACCAGCACTTCGATTCGTGGCCCGCGCCCTATCTCCCGACAACGAGACTCGACAGCGTCTTCAGCCTGCCGCCGCCGTTCGATGCTTATGGACCCGACTCGTTCCTGACGGCGTTGAACTACACGCCCAGTGACGATCTCAACGGGTCCGCGCGTGGCTTGCTGCGCGCGGCGGTGGCCGGTGTGCTGAATGCGGCGAGTCCCGGCGTCTACTACCCGTTCACTGTGACGGATATCAGCGCCAACGTGACAGCCGCACTCTACACGTATGACAGGGGCTACATCGATCATCTGACCGGCGAACTGGAGCAGGCGAACAACGCGGGCTGCCCGCTGAACTAGGCGACGGCCTGCCGTGCGAAAGAGGCAAGGGTACAGGGGGGAGCCGCGTGGCTCCCCCCTGTGGTTATTGGCGCGACCCGCCGTCGATCACGCGGGCACGGCGACGACGTCGGCGATACGCTCCAACGCCTTGCGAATGTTGGGCAGCGAGTTGGCGTAGGACAGGCGCAGGTAGCCCTCGCCATACGCGCCGAAGGCCGTGCCCGATAGGGCGGCGACGCCGCCGCGCTCTAGCAGCTCGGTCGCGAGATGGTCGGACTTGCGGCCCGTGCCCTCGATGTTGGGGAAGGCGTAGAACGCGCCCTCTGGCATGGCGCAGCGGATGCCGGGGATGGCGTTCAGCCCCTCGACGATGGCGGTGCGCCGCTCGCGGAAAGCGGCCAGCATGGCGTCGACGCTGTCCTGGGGGCCGTTGAGGGCTTCGACGCCCGCCATTTGGGTGAAGGCGGCGGTACACGAGTTGGAGTTGATCATCAGGGTCGTGATCCACTCGGCCAGGTCGGGGCGCATCACACCGTAGCCGAGCCGCCAGCCGGTCATGGCGTAGGTCTTGGAGAAGCCATTGAGGATGATGGTGCGCTCCTGGTAGCCGGGCAGGCTGGTGATGCTGTGGTGCCCGCCGCTGTACAGGATGCGGTCGTAGATCTCGTCGGACAGGATGGTGATGTCGGGGCGGTCGGCCAGGATATCGGCCACGGCGCGCACGTCGGACTCGGTCATCACGCCGCCCGTGGGGTTGGCGGGCGAGTTGAGGATGACCAGCCGGGTGCGGTCCGTGACGTGATCGCGGAAGTGGTCCAGGTCGAGGCGGAAGTTGTTGTCGTAGGTCAGCGGCGTGGGCACCGGCGTGCCGCCCACGAAGCGAATCATCGACTCGTAGATGGGGAAGCCGGGGTTGGGGTACATCACCTCATCGCCCGCGTCGATCAGGGCGAGGATGGCGTAGAACATGATGGGCTTGCCGCCCGGCGTGACGACGACCATATTGGGCGTGACGTCGATGCCGCGCGTCTCGCCGATGTAGCGGGCGATGGCCTCGCGCAGGGGCGGGATGCCGGGGGCGGCGACGTAGTGGGTATGGCCGGCGCGCAGCGCGGTCACGCCCGCTTCGACCACGTTGGGTGGCGTGTCGAAGTCTGGCTCGCCGATTTCGAGGTGGATTACGTCGCGGCCTTCGGCTTCCAGGGCTTTGGCGCGCGCCAATACCTTGAAGGCAGTCTCGGTTCCAATGCGATGCATGCGGTCTGCGAGATGCATGAGTGACTCCTTTTGAGGGTAGTATGTCTGCGGACCACCGACGACGGACAACCGACCACCGACGGGCGATAGCGCCAAGCCCGGTCGATCATCCCTAATCACCAATCTCTATTCTCCAATCTCCTCCGCCGATAGAGGCGCCGCGTGCAGAGTCCGCTCGCCGCTGTAGGTAACCAGGCCGGGGCCGCCGCCCTTGAGGCGCTTGACCCGCCGCGCCTCGGTCCAGTCCACGGCCACGCTCGTCGAGCCGCGCGCCGCCGAGTAGTAGGCCGCCAGGCTGGCGGCGGCGGCCAGGGTCGTGTCCGGTACGGCGCGGCCCTCGGCCTTGACGATGACGTGGGCGCCGGGGATGCCCCGCGCGTGGAGCCAGAGGTCGTGGCCCGCCGCGCGCTCGAAAGTCACACTGTCGTTCTGGCGGCTGTTGCGCCCCACCAGGACAGTGAGACCATCGGGCGACGTGACCTCGATGGGGCCGGCCAGGCGGCCGCCGCGCGCGACCTGGGGCGGTTTCTCGCCGGTCAGGGCGGCGAACTGAGCATGAACCGCGTCGATCTCAGGGCGTGTCTCGGCCAGGGCCAGGTCCGTCGCCAGCTGGTCCAGCGCAGCGAGTTGCAGGTCCACGCTCGCCAGGCGCTCGGCCAGGTCTTCGCCCGCTCGTTTGGCGCGCTCGTAGTCGCGGAACAGGCGTTGGGCATTCGCGACCGGCGTCAGCGTCGGGTCGAGGGGGATGGTCAGCGGACCGTCGCCGGTGTCCTCGATGCGATACTCAGTCGCACCCTGGGGCACGGCATGGGCGTAGGCCAGCAACCACTCGCCCCAGACGCGACGCTGCTCCAGGTCGGCCTCTGGCAGCGTCTCGCGGGTCAGGGCGGCGCGCTGGCGGGTGGCCTTATCGCGGGCGGCCTGGATGCGCGCGGCGACGCGGCCGCGCGCCACGGCGTAGGCGTCGCGGCCCGCCCGGTCGGCGAAATAGGCGGCGATGGCCTCGTTCAGGCTGGCGGTTGGCTTGGCGTCGGGCAGATGGGTCAGGGCGTAGGGGGCGAAAGCGACGACCGCCCCATCCGCCACGGCGCGCGACGGCTGCCAGGGCGCGGCATCGGTGCGGCCGGATAGGGGGCCGATGACCGCGGCCAGGGCAGTCAGCAGGGGGCTGACACGCTCCACTTCGGCTACCGTGGCCTCGGCCTCGCCCAGCGCACGGTAGGCGACCTCGCGAGCCACCAGGGGGCTGAGGCCGCGCAGCCCCCCGCTCAGGGTACGCCACACGGGGCGGTCGGCGGGCGCGCCGGCTAGCAGCGCTTCCAGCAGGGGCAGCGTGGCCGCGTCGGGGGCCGGGCGGTCGACGGGCGGTGGCGGGACGTAAGGCTGGCGGGGCAGGACGACACGGGCGCGCGTCATGTCGGGGGTGATGCGTCGCGCGCTATCGCGCACCACGCCCTCGGCGTCGACGAGGATGATGTTGCTGAGGCGGCCCATCAACTCGGCGACGAGGCGGTGGCGGCCTTCGGGGCCGATGAAATCCAGGCTGACGATGCGCTCCCAGCGCGGAACCTCGATGGCGGCGACGCGGGCGTCGCGCACATACTTGCGCAGCAGCAACAGGAAGGGCGTCTCACGCTCGACGCCGCGCCGCCCCTTATCGGCCAGGTGGACACGGGGGGTCTGAGGGTTGGCGGACAGCAGTAGATAGTATCGCCGGCCGACGTAGACCTCGAGCGCGACCGTCAGCGTATCCACCGGCACGATGGCTTGGACGCGCCCGCCCACCAGCAGGGGGCGCAACTCGTCGGTGAGGGCGGCCAGTGTCAGGGCATCCAGGGTCATCGGTGCGTCTCTTACAGGTTTGGTAGCTCGGCCTCGATCATCGGCGGCTCCGGGGTGGCGCGCAAGTCCTCCACCGAGCCGCGTGGGGTGAACCACACGACGACCCACGCCAGCAAGGTGCTGATGAGGGCGGCCAGGAATACGTTGTGCAGGGCCGCCGCCAATACCTCGCGCAGCGCCTCCACGATAGCGGGCGGGATGGTGGCGGCGCTGACGGGGTTGAGCAGGTCTTCAGGGGCAACACTCACGGCGCTGCCCAGGGCGGCCACCCCGTTAGTGACGCCCAGGGCCAGGATAGCGCCCATGATGCTGACGCCCAGCGCGCCGCCGATGGTGCGGGTGAAGGTCAGGCCGGAGGTGGCGGCGCCCAGCTGGTCGCGGCGCACCCGATTCTGTACGGCGATGAGCAGGCTGGCCAGGGTCAGGCCCATGCCCGCGCCATAGAAGACCTGGCTCACGGCCAGACTCAGGATCGAGGAGCTTGCGTTCTGCATCGCTAGCAGCGCAGCGCCCAGCACCATGACACTCATCGCGCCGATGACCATGCGCCGGTAGCCGACCCTGAGGATGAAGGGCGTGCCGACGATGCTGGCGACGGTCCAGCCGAGGATTTGGGGCGTGAGCGTCGCGCCCGCCGTGGTCGCGTTGACGCCCAGCACGGCCTGGGCGTACAAGGGGAGGAATGACGTGATGCCGAACAGAGCGAAGCCCGCCAGGAAACCCTGCCCGGCGGCGACGCGAAACATGGGGTCCTGAAACAGGCTCAGCTCCAGGATGGGATGGGTAGCGCGACGCTCGACGCGCAGGAGCAGCGCGACGCCCACGGCGGACAGGCTGAGCAGCGCGATAGACGGCGCTGACAGCCACGTCCAGGCGCGTCCGCCCTCCTGAATCGCCAGGAGGAGGGCCACGCTGCTGAGGGCCAGCAGGCCCGCGCCCAGGAAGTCGATCCGCTGCTTGCTGCGGTCACGGGCCGGCTCCTTCAGGCTGAACCAGATCATGGTCATGGCCAGGATGCCGAAGGGAATGTTGATGTAGAAGACCCAGCGCCAGGAAGCGCGATCGACTAGAAAGCCGCCGACCAGCGGGCCAATCAGACTGGCGATGCCCCACACGCTGGAGAAGAGGCCCTGGACGCGAGTGCGTTGCTTGAGCGTGAACACGTCGCCGACGATGGTGAACGACAGGGGAATAAGCGCGCCCGCGCCGAGGCCCTGGATGGTGCGGAAGAGGATGAGTTGGGGCATGTTCTGGGACAGGCCGCTGAGAGCGGAGCCGACCAGGAAGATGGCCATGCCGATGAGGAAGATGGGACGGCGACCGAACTGGTCGGAGAGGCGACCGAAGATGGGCGTCATCATCGTACTGGCGAGGGCGTACACCGAGAACACCCAACTGTACTGTGCCAGTCCCCCCAATTGGGAGATGATGGTAGGCATGGCTGTGCCGACGACGGTCAGCTCGACGGCCGCCAGGAACAAAGCCAGCATGACCGACACCGTGATGACGATCAAGCGAGTTCGGGACACCGCGAGACTCCTTTGCCTCACTAAGCAAGTGACGCCCGACCTGGGCGTCACTCATCGCATAAGTATAGAGCCGTGCGGGTTGATGTCAAACTTAGCCCTTGATCATCAGCAACAGCATGATCAGCGGGGTCTGGGCGACGACGCTGTGGGGCAGATGGGCCTCCATGTGGATGATAGCGCCAGGGCCGACCTCGAAGCTATCGCCGCCGACGGTCACGCGGGCCTGGCCGTCGACGATGTGGATGATGGCGGGCATGGCGGCGGTGTGCTCCGACAGTTCCTGGCCGGGGCTGAAGCCGAACAGGACAGCCTTGACGCCGTCGCGCGTGTACAGGGTGCGGCTCAGAATCCCATCGGGCGGCACGGTCAGGGCGGTGGACAGGTTTTCAATGTAGGTGTAGGGGGTGGACATTATGCGTCTCCTGGGGTATTGGATTTTGCAGCATGAGCCATCATTGTCATGCCGTCGGGGTGGCAGCCCATGTTCAGGCTGGTTCGCTGTAGTCTCCCTCCACGTCGCCCCACCAGTCGGTCTTGGCGTGGTGGGGGGCGAGGCGGCGCGGCGACGGTTCCGCGGCCGGGTAGCCAACATAGATGAAGCCGACGATGATATGATCGGAGGACAGGCCGAACGCCGCCGGCGTGCGCGGATCGTGGGCGACCTCGCCGGTGCGCCACATGGCCCCCAGGCCGCGGCTCTCGGCCACCAGCAGCATGTTCTGGACGGCAGCGGCGACGGCCTCGGTGTTCTCAGCGGCGACGACCTTCGGGCCGCTGGGCGGCTCGGCGATGGCGACGATGATGACCGGGGCGCGGTAGGCTTTGGCGCGCACCCCAGTCGCGGCGCGCTGGGCGGCGTCGCTGGTGGGATCGGCATGCTTGGTGCGCTCGATGTCGGCCCACACGTCGGCCAGGCGGTCACGCCCCGTGCCGGTCAGGACGATGAAGCGCCACGGCTCGACCTTGTGGTGGTTGGGGGCGTAGGTGGCGGCCTCTAGCATCGCCTCAATATCGGCGCGGGCTGGCAGCTCGGAGCGCACCTTGCCGACGCTGCGGCGGGTGCGGATGATGTGGAGAATGTCCATAGCACGTCCTTCAAGGGCGAATCATACACGCATTGCGGACAAAGCGCGATCCCTACAACGAAGCCGATCTATTGGTCGCCTGTCCTTCGTCTGTGGTTGGCGTCGAGTCGTCGGCCTTGCGTCCCTGGTTGCCGCTGCCAAGCAGCGAGAAGATGGACAGGCCGGAGACGAGGGTCAGAATCAGGGCAGGGACGGCGGCGCGGTGGAAGAAGCCCTCCGACGTGGCCGACCAGATGGCGAGGGCCAGGGTCTTGAAGCCGATGGGCGCCAGGATGAGGGTAATGGGCAACTCCTTCATCACGGTCAGGAACACTAGCGCCGCCCCCGCGACCAGGCCGGGCCGTACCAGAGGCAGGGTCACGCGGAAGAGGACGGTCAGCGGGGCGCGCCCCAGACCTCGCGCCGCCTCCTCCAGACGTGGGCTGACGAATAGCAGCGAATTGCGCGTACTGCCCACGGCCTGGGGTAGGAAGCGCACCATGTAGCCGAACAGGAGCAGCGGCAGCGTCTGGTACAGCAGGGGCACGTAGCGGGCGCCGAAGAAGACCAGCGCCAACGCGATAACGATGCCGGGCAGGGCGTAGCCCGTGAAGGTCACCCGCTCGAGCAGCGTCGTGCGCCGACTGGGGTAGCGTACGGCCAGGATGGCGACGGGCAGCGCGGCGGCGACAATGACCATCGCGGCCAGGGTCGAGACGCCCACCGAGCGCACGGCATCGGCCGCGACGAAGCCTAGCGCCTCACCCGCTCCCACCCCCTCCACCGCCCAGTAGATGACGACCAGCAGGGGCATGACCAGGGCCAGTCCTACCACCCCCCCGACGAACAGCAGGGCCGGCGCAGTCCACGGCCCCAGGCGTACCCGGCGGCCGGCGCGCCCCACCCCGACGGACGTTCGGTCGTGGCGGGCCGCCCCGCGCGCTCGCACCTCCAGAATCAGCGCGGCGCCGGTCAGGGCAACCAGCATCAGGGCCAGGACGGCGGCCAGGGCACGGTCGAAGGAGGCCGAGTATTGCAGGTAGATGACGCGGGTGAAGGCATTGTACTGTAGGAGGGACACCGCGCCGAAGTCGCTCAGCGTGTACAGGGCGACCAGGAGCGCGCCTGCTGCCAGGGCTGGCCTCAGGTGGGGCCAGGTGACGCGGCGGAAGGTTGACCAGCCGCCGTGGCCCAGGCTGCGCGCCGCCTCATCCAGTGACGGGTCCATGCTCTGCAGGGCGGCCCGCACGCTGAGCAGAATGTAGGGGTAGCTGACCATGATAAGGGTCAACGCTGCCCCCGGCAGCCCGTAGATGTCAGGCAGGCGCTCGACGCCCAGCGGGGCCAGGGCCTGTTGTACCAGGCCGCGTGGGCCGAGGGCGGCGATGACGGCGAAGGCCGCTACGTAGGACGGCATGACCAGGGGCAGCACGGCCAGCGCCGTCCACGCCCGGCGGCCGGGCAGATCGGTGCGCACTAGCAGCCAGGCCAGTGGCACGGCGATTAGCGCGCAGACGGTTGTCACCACGGCCACCAGGCCGACCGTGTTGAGCAATACCTGGAGGGTGCGAGGCCGGAGGGCGAACTCAACCGCCGCCGGGCCGACCTCTGCAACGCGGATCAGCAGGTAGGCGATGGGCAGCAACATCCCCGCGGCGACCAGGGCCGCGAGGATGGCGAGGCTGCGAGGGGGGCGGCGCGGCGCAGCCGGCCGCGCCAGGTCGGGAATCCGCACGGCGGCCTCAGCCCCCGTTGCGGCGACCTCGCGCTGGGTCGCCGCCGCATCCGCGGTACGCACGTCCGGAATCACTGCCGTCTCAGGACAGCACGCCCGCGTCGCGCAACAGCTTGAGCGTGCCTTCCAGGTCAGCCAGGCTGCTCAGGTCCAGCTTGGGCGTCTGAATCTGGTCCAGGGGCTTGAGAGTCGGCCCCGGCTTCACACCGGCGGCCAGAGGATACTCATACGTCTGGTTGGCGAAGTATGTCTGCGCCTCTTCGGACAGGAGGAAGGCAATGAGAGCCTCAGCGGCCGGTCGGTTCTTGGCGGTGGGTAGGATGCCCAGGCCCGCCACGTTGATCATGGCTCCGATGTCGCCGCCACGAGGGGAGTAGTTGGCGACGGGGTAGCTGTCGCCCTGTTTGGCCTTCTGCTGGTGTAGATAGTAGTGGTTGACCAGGCCGACCTGGATTTCACCCTTGGCGATGGCGTCCAGGATGGCGGGGTTGTTGGCGTAGGCGCGGACGCCGTTGGCCTGCATGTCCTTCAGCCACTTGGTAGCGGCGGCGTCGCCCTGGGTCGTACGCAGGGCCGTCACGAAGGACTGGAACGAGGCGTTGGTAGGCGCCCAGCCCACCTTGCCTTTCCACTTGGGGTCTGTCAGGCCGAGGACCGAGTCGGGCAGGTCGCTCTCCTTAAGCTCCTTAGTGTTGTAGACGATGACACGCGCCCGCCCCGATGCGCCTACCCAGTCGCCCTTGGGCGAGCGGAAGCGCGGGTCCACCTTGCTCAGCAGCGCCTCGGGTAGGGGGGTCAACCGCTGGCGGCTGGACAGCGCGCCCAGCGCGCCCGCGTCCTGGGCGAAGAAGACGTCGGCTGGCGAGTTGTTGCCTTCTTCGAGGATGGTGGCTGCCAACTGGGCGGTGTCGCCGTAGCGCACCTGAACATCGACACCAGTGGCCTGCTTGAACTTGTCGATGATGGGCGCGACCAGTTGCTCGTTGCGGCCGCTGTATACCGTTAGCTTGCCACCGACGGCAGCGGCCGCAGGGGCGGTGGTGGGCGCAGCGGTCTTGGGGGCTGCGGTGGCGGGTGCAGCGGCCGCAGGGGCGGCCGATTGGGCCGGGGCCTGGGCGGTCGGCGCGGCGCAGCCGGCGATGCTCAGGACAGCCAACACGGCCAGGAGGAAATGCTTCAGCATGTGGGAGACTCCATCTGTAGGGCAGAGGTAGAGCGGCGAATCGCCACCCGATTGCGAATGGTACAGAGGTGTATTATAATTTCCGAGCCTGGCGTGTCAATGACCTGGCGCGCTCTACGAGTGTGGATTTATCAGTTCACCTGCGTCAAGGGCTGATTTCAGTGCGGTGAAAATGGAAGCCAAGAAGAACGTCGTCGCCACGGCAACGATGCAAGACTACCTGAAGGCCCTGTACAAGCTGGAGAAGGCTCAGTCGCCGGTCCCGACGTCTGCTCTGGCCGAGACGTTGGAGGTGTCCCCCTCGGCGGTGACGGCCATGTCGTGCAAGCTCCACGTGGCGAGCCTGGTGCGCTACGCCGCCTATCACGGCATGGCGCTGACCCCCGCTGGCCGCCGCGAGGCATTGCGCGTGTTGCGGGCGCATCGCTTGATCGAGGTGATGATGGTGCGCTGGATGGGCTACGGTTGGGAGGACATCGACGAGGAGGCCGACCGACTGGAGCACGTCCTGTCCGATGAGTTCGTGGACCGCCTGGACGCGCAGCTCGACTACCCGCGCGCCTGCCCTCATGGCGACCCGATACCGGGCCGCGACGGCGCGGTGGTCGAGCCGGCCGAACACGCCTTGACGCTTGTGCAGCCGGGTGAGACTGCGACCGTCTACCGCGTTGCCAGCCACCACCGAGAGCTATTGGCCCACGTTCGCGACATAGGGATGCTACCGGGTGTGCAGGTAGAGGTGGTGACGGTCGCGCCCTTCGGCGGCCCGCTGACGGTCCTGGTAGACGGCGTGCCCCAATCCGTCAGCCCGACGGTCGCGCAGAGTGTGTTTGTGTACACCGAGGAGCCGGTCGTGATGGGTGAGACATGAGCCGTGAAACCTGAAACCTGAAACCTGAAACCTGAACCACATCCAACGTGCTCACGTTTCACGCATCATGTTTCACTCGTCACGTATGAATCCCGCGTGTTGGCGACGAGGGCAGCCCCAAGGGGCGGAATGAGGCGCAGGGCGCGCAGGCCGAGGCCCAACGTTATTGGGCGGAGCATGAGGGGTTGCGCCAGGCGACCCAGGCGCAGGCGACGGTCAAAGCGGGCGTGCCATTGGCGGGAGTAGGTGGCCTTGAGGCTCGCGGCGGTGCGGCGGCCGGCCAGGGTGTCGAGGACCAGGGGCGCGGCCATCTCGGCGGCCGCCAGGCCCATCGCCATGCCGTTGCCCGCCAGGGGGCTGATGAGGCCCGCCGCATCACCCAGCATCAGCACGTCGTTCTCGACGACTGCCTTGCGAACAAAGGGGATCTGGCTGATAGCCAGGAAGCGATCATGGATGCGCTCGGCATGGGCCAGCCACGCGGCCAGGGCCGTGTTGGTGGGTAGGACCTCGGCGGCGAGACGCTCCGGATCACCCCCACAGGCGTGCAAGACGCGGGTCTCGGCCAGCAGGCACAGGTTGATTCGGCCGCCCTCGATCTCGGCCAGGCCACAGTAGCCACCATCGAAGCCGTGCAACTCGACGCGGCGGCCAATGGGCGGGCCGTGGTAGTGGGCCTTGAGGGCGAAGGTCGGATGGTCCAGACTCAGGAAGCCCCGCCCCAGGGTGCGGTCCAGGTTGGCGCGCCTGCCCCACGCTCCCAGCACCACCCGCGCCTCGGCGGCGTGCGCCCTATTCCCCGTCTGCCACGTTACCCCGAAGCCCTCGACGAGGCTGCCCACCATGCCCGTTACCCGCGCTGCCTGCCGCACGTCCGCGCCCACCTGCCCTGCGTGATCGAACAGAAGCTTGTCCAGGGCGTAGCGGCTCAGGCCGATGCCCGGCGCGGGGAAGGGTGCGTCCCAGCGTGCGCCGTCGCGGGCGATAATACGGGCGGCGGTGAGACGCGGCGGAGCCAGAGCATCGATGGCGGACCACACGCCGAGGCGCTGGAAGATGCCCACCGTCTCCGGCGACAGGAACTCGCCGCATAGCTTGTCGTGGGGCAGGGTGGCGGCTTCCAGGAGCAGTACGGTGGCGCCGGCGCGCGCCAGCAGGCTGGCCGCCGCGCTGCCGGCCAGCCCGCCGCCGACCACGATAATGTCGTACCGCTGCGTCACTTGCTCTCCGTGTCGATGATGTGCAGGCCGTAGGCATTGATGAGGGTCGTGGTATGGTAGGTGCGCACGGCAGGCATGGCGACGCCGTACAGGTGGACGTGGCCGTGGATGTGGTAGCGCGGCCGGTAGTGGTCGATGAGCCAGCGGTAGGCGCGGAACCCCTGATGGGCAAAATCGGGGCCGTCACCGAGACCGGCCGCCGGGGAGTGACTGAGCAGGCAGTCCAGGGGGCGGCCGCGCCGCCGCTCGGCGAGCCACAGGCGCGGGGCGACGAGCAGGGCGCGCATCCACATTTGGGTTTGGGAGTAGTGATAGGGTTTCCCCGGATTGTAGTTGATGGAGCCGCTGAAGCCCGCCACCAGAAAACCCTCGACCTCAGCCAATCGACTATCCATGTAGGTCCAGCCCTTGGGGCCGATGAGGGGCGAGCCATACTCATCGTAGGACAGAGGTAGGTCATGGTTGCCCGCTACGAACAGGCTTGGGGCGCTGTAGACATCCACCAGGTATGAGAGGTAGCTGTAGGGCAGGTCACCCGCGGCCAGAATGAGGTCGAAGGGGCCGAAGTTCTCGCGGGCGCGGGAACCTTCCAGGCGCTTGGCGATGCGATCGGCGACGGCAAGGATACGCATTACCCCGATCCGTTGCCGCGCGCGGCCTTGCGCTCCAGGCGGGCCAGACGGTGCTGTAGCTCGGCCAGGACCGCCGCGCTGTTCAGGCTGTCGTGGCGGACCTGCGACGCGCGTACCATGTCGATGGCGCGCCGCACAGTGACGATGGCAGCGGCGTAGTCGTGGGCGCGATGCTCGTAGTATTTGGCTAGCTCGACATAAGGATAGAGGCGGCGGGCGGTTCCGGTGTCGATGGCGGCAGCCCACGCGGCCACGGCGCGGTCCCAGGCTCCCTCGCGCTTGCAGAGCTGCCCCCAGCGTTCCTTGGCCTGCTCGTGCAACTCCGGCGGCAGCTGGCAGCGCATGGCGTGCTCGTAAGCCTCCACCGCCTGGTCCACCGCGCCAGCCGCCTCGTAGACGATGCCGAGGCTGAGCCAGTCTGCGCCGTGGCTGACGCCGTTACCCCAGGGGTCGTCGAAGGCGTCGCACATGCGAGTCAGCAGGGCCGCCATGGATACGATATCCAGGGCGTTGTGGTAGAAGACGCGCTCCAGCCGGCCCAGCGTACCGTGGCGCACGTAGTCGAAGTAGATGTAGGGGATGATCATGCCCGGCACGTCGTCGGTGCGCTCGACGCCCAGGATGCCTCGCTCCAGCGAGCCGAGGGCGCAACTGCCGAGGCGGGCGCGCCACAGGCGGCGGGCGGGCAGCAGCAGGTCCAGGTGGGGCGCGCCGCTCAGCGGGACACGCCGCCGCGCCAGGCGATAACGTGTCGTCAGCAGCGGCATGTCGAAGGCGCGACCGTTGAAGCTGACGATGCCGCTGAACTGATTCAGCCACTCGTCCAGGGCGTGGAGTTGGGCTGGCTCATCGCCGGGGTCGCGCAAGAAGAACTGGCGGACGCGGAAGGCGTCGCCCTCGAAGGAACCGACGCCGACCAGGAAGGCCAGCGTTCCTGTTCCGCCGCCCAGCCCCGTCGTCTCGATGTCGACGAAGGCGGCGCGGCGCAAGTCGAGACGGTCGAGACTGGCGTCGCGGGTCAGGCGCGCGACGTGGTGGCCTGTCGATGGTGGCTCGCCGACGGGCAGCCCCGCGTGCTCCGGGTAGCGGGTGTCGGCGACGAAGCACGCGCCGTGGGGCGTGGTCACGTCCACGCCGTCCACCACCTCGGCGATGTCGGCGCGGCGGCGCGGCTCGCGGGGCGGCGGGGGCGGTGGCTGGATACCCTCCACGCCGCGCTGCACGCCAAGCCGCCGCAGCCGCTCCAGGCGGTCGCGCATCGACGGTGGTTCGCTCATTGTCGCGCCCCGGCGTTCATCGCCGTGTCAACCTCCCCACAAGCCTGTCCATCGCTACCATCGCTGGCGGCGAGAACCTCTGATCCCCTCGCCGCCTGGGAGAGGGGAGCCAGAATCAGATCAGCTCCTCTAGCAGTCGCAGTGTCCACCGCTTCGCCAGCGGGTCGGCGTCGGTCGTGGGGCCGATGCAGCCAGGGCAGCCATTCTCGCACGGGCAGGCGCGAATCAGGCCCAGCGCGTCGTTCATCAGCGTCGCATGCAGCTCGTAGAGGGCGGCGGCGAAGCCCAGGCCGGCCGGAATCTGCTCATAGACGGTCAGCGTCGGTAGCCCCGTGCCCGCCGCCTTCGACTCGGCCAGCACCCCCAGGTCGCGCGGGTCACACATCAGGTACAGCGGGGCGAGCTGGCCCACTACGTTCGCCAGCCCGCTCAGCGCGCCCAGGATGCGCTGGTGCTCCTCGGCGCGGCGGTGGCAGCGGTTACACAGCGTCACCAGGTTCTCGACACGGTTGGCGATCTCGTCGTGGCGGTTCTGGCCGCGCACGTAGCCGAAGCTACGGAAGGGCTTGAGGTGGTGAACGTCGTGCTGGCGGCTGTCGCGCTCTGGCGCGCCGCACGCCCGGCAGCGGTAGCCATCGCGAGCACGGGCGGCGTCGCGCTGGCGGAACCACGTTGGGCCATAGTCGTTGTGGTCGAAGCGCCACCAGCCCTCGGCGCGCAGGTGGTCTACCGTGGTCTGGGCGACGCGGAACCAGTAGGCCGTGGTCAGCATCGTCTGCGGCGGCAGGTCAATTTCACCCCAACCGAGCGTCTCGTTGGTCCCGAAGCGTACCTGGCGATAGGTGGTCGCCTTGCTCGTCGCCTCAACCTCGCCGTGGGCCACCTGGCCGCCCGGCTGCTCCGCCTCGGCGAAGGTCGCCACGACCTCGACGGCGACGCTGGCGCTGGCGTCGGTATAGTACTCGACCTGGACAGGGCGCACGTGGGCGTGGCCCGCTTCCCAGTCCAGGGCGTCGACGTGATACATGGCCCCGTCGTGGAGGTAGATAGCGCCGGGGTGGACGAGGCCAGGGGCGCGACTGCGCTCGACCTCGCCAACGCTGCGCGGCGTGTCGGGGCCGTCCTGGCAGGTGATGACGACGCGCTCGGGGCTGGCCGTGCGCAGGCTGACGCCTTCGGCCGGGTAGCCCTCGGCCAGCCAATGCCACGCCCCACCCGACAGGTGCAGCGACCCTTCCTCGCTCAAGAAGGCGAGGATGTCCTGTATCAGGGCCACGCGATCTGTGTCGCTGTCGCGGGCCGCGACAGTAGTCCAGCCGCCGAAGGCCTCATCCGTCGTGAAGGGCAACTCGAAGGCGGCGCAGCGGAGATGGTCAGCCAGGATGAGGGCATTGTCCGCATTGATGAGGGCGCGCTCCGGCGAGGTCCCTGCCCGCTCAGCGCTGCCCCACAGGTAGTCGGGGTGGGCGGCGATATACTGGTCCAGCGGTCCACCGCTCGCCACCAGGATGGCCGCCGACGGGGTCAGCCGTCGCCCGGCGCGGCCCGCCTGCTGCCAGGCGCTGGCAACGCTACCCGGATAGCCTGCCAGGATGACGGCGTCCAGCCCGCCGATGTCCACGCCCAACTCTAGGGCATTGGTCGTGACCACGCCGCGTAGCGCGCCCTCGCGCAGGCCCGCCTCGGTGGCGCGGCGCTCGTGGGGCAGGTAGCCGCCGCGATAGCCGGCGATGGGCTGGCTCACCGAGCGGCGCAGGTTGTGGAGGATGACCTCGGTTGCCAGGCGTGTCGGGGCAAAGACGGCCGTCTGCACGTCATGGGCCAGCAAGCCCCGCGCCAGTAGTGTGGCCTCCGCGCTCGCGCCGCGCCGGATGCCCAGGTGGCGGTCGACGATGGGCGGATTGACGGTGATGAGGTGACGCTCGCCGCGTGGCGCGCCGTCATTGTCGACGACGGTCACCGGCGCTTCGACCAGCCGCTCGGCCAGCTCGCCAGGGTTAGCGATGGTCGCCGAGGACAGGATGAACTGGGGTGACGCGCCGTAGAAGGCGGCGACGCGGCGCAGGCGGCGCAGGACATTGGCGACGTGGCTGCCGAAGACGCCGCGATAGGTGTGCATCTCGTCCAGTACCACGACGCGCAGACCCTCGAAGAAGGCGGCCCAATTGGTGTGATGCGGCAGGATGCCGGTGTGGAGCATGTCGGGGTTAGAGACGATGACGCGGGCCGCCTGGCGGGTGCGGCTGCGCGCCGAGGGCGGCGTGTCACCGTCGTAGGTGGCCGCGCCGATGGGAGCGTCGAGGGTGTCCTGCCAGCGACCCAGCTCGACCACCTGATCCTGGGCCAGAGCCTTGGTGGGGAAGAGGTACAGGGCGCGGGCGACGGGGTCCGCCAGCAGCGCCTGGAGGGTAGGCAGGACATAGCACAGAGTCTTGCCCGACGCCGTGGGCGTGACGACGCAGACATTCTCGCCGTCCAGAGCCGCCTGGACGGCCTCGGCCTGGTGCTGGTAGAGGCCCTGGATGCTACGGCGGCGCAGGCCGTCGACCAGGGGCGGGGCGAGACGCTCGGGCGCGGGGGCGAGGGACGCCGGGCGCGCGGGCACAACCCGCCAGGCGGTGATCTGGGCGCTATGGTGGGCTTCCATCTCAGCCAGCGCGTCAGCCAGGGACACAGTCGGCGTCCTCGAGGAGTCGGGATTAGGGGCCAGGTGAGTGTAGTCCGTTTAGCTCAAATGTGCAAGTGGGCAGGACCCAGGACGAGCGACCACCGATCACCAGTTCAACCCGTGGCCGGTGGCCCATGGTCGGTGGTCACGCCACAGGGCGCTCGCTCTCGGCCGCTACCAGGACTGCGAAGCGCGCGGCAATCGCCTGCGTGAGGGGGCCGGGGCGGCCATCGCCCACCGCGTCGTCGTTGATGCGCGCGATGGGCATCACCTCCCGCGAGGCGCTGGTGATGAACGCCTCTTGCAGGCGCGGGATATCGATCTGCATGACCGGCGCGCGGCGGATGGGCAGCACGCCCTCGGCGGCGCGCAGAACGATGCCGCGCGTCACGCCCGCCAGGACACCCTCCTCGGCGGTGCGCAACTCACCGTCCAGGATGCCAAAGAAGTTGCTGCTGAAGCCTTCCAGGATGGCCCCACTTCCGTCCACCATCAGCACCTCGTGGACGCCTGGCGGTAGCTGGCCCTTCAGTTCGCGGGATGGCGCGATGAAGGCCGTGGACTTGGCGCGCGGGTTCTGGCGCGCCATGAGCATCGTGACCGCCGCCACGCCATCGCGGTACAGTTCGGGCGGATAGGGTGCAAAGGGTTCGACCGTGACGTAGATGGGCGCGCCCGCCGCGGGCACGGTGACGCGCAGCCGCGCCTCGGGGTAGCGCGTCGCGGCCAGGGCATCGGCGAGGGCGTGGCGCAGTGCGGCCTCATCGACGCTCGCCGCGCCGTTCAGCAGGCGCAGCGACTCGGCCAGCCGCGCCAGATGGTGGGGTAGATCGAGGCAGCGGTCGCCGCCGTAGGTGCGCAGGGTGGTGTACACGCCCTGGGGCAAGGCGTGCGACACCTCGTCGAGGGTCGCGCCGGGGACATCGACGGCGCGCAGGCCGGTATGGGTAACTTCGAACGTGGTGGGCATGAACCTCCAATCTTTACTTGCTTCTTGCTCTGCCTACGATGCCCGCTCCCTCCATCGTTATGGTGGCCGTCGCGTCGGTGAAGCCTGCCGCGGCGAGGGTGGTGGTCAGGGTGGCCGGGCTGAACCGGGCATGCAGCCCGCTCATGGCGCGCCAGCCGACCATCGAGATGAAGAAGCGCAGCCCGCCCCGCGTGAGCCGCGCCCACTGGCCGGGCGATAGGCGGCCGTCGGCCGGTTCGAGAAAGGCGACGTGGCCGCCTCGTTTCAGGGTGCGGCGCGCCTCGGCCAGCACGGCCTCTCGCGCCGGGACGAGGTACAGGAAGCTGTGCCCTGTCATCAGGTCGAAGCTGGCATCGGGGAAGGGCAGGCGAGCGGCGTCGGCCAGCAGCGCCGTCAGCCCCGGCCCCCGCGCCGCGACGCGGGCCGCGCGCTGGACCATCGCCGGGGCGCGGTCGAGCATCACGACGCGGGCATCTGGGCGGGCGCGGCGCATGGCGCTCGCCGAGTTGCCCGGCCCCGCGCCGAGGTCGAGGATGCGCGGGGCCGCCACGTCATCCAGCCCACGGGTGAGGCTTGCCGCGCTGGCCTGCCACATGGCCTGTGTGGTGATGAGGTCGTAGCCTTGCGCGACGACATCGAAGACACGATGCGTGGCGCGCGGGTCGGAGATCCAACGTAGCAGGTCCTGGGGCCAGACGAGGCGCATGAAACACTCGCTCGTTTTGACATAGGGGAGGGTCGCGTCTAGAATCCTGACAGACTACGACGAGAGGCGTGCCTATGGAGAATACGGCTGAAGTACCCCACGTGACCATCAAGCGCAAGGACCGCACGATGGTCTTTGCGCCTACCGAGGTGGAGAAGATTCGCACCGTTGCCAGCGGTCGGGTCAGCTGGGACCGCCGCACCAATCGCTGGAAGGCCGTGGGCGAGTTGGATGAACTGGCCGACATCCTGACTCAGGCGGGCTACCAGGTCAAGCTGGTCGGTCCCAAGGTTTAGTGGCTTGTCCGCCTGGTTCGAGCGCCGCGCCTGGGGCACAGGCTGTCACCCGGCGCGGCGCGTGTTTGCGTCACGCGACGCCCTCGTCCCACTCGGCCAGGGTCTGCGCCAGGGCAACCAGGCTCGCGCCGCTGTGCGTACCCAGCAGGCCTTCGACCGCGTAGCGTCGGGTCGAGGTCGGCGCGAAATCGGGTGCGGTCACGATGGCCTGGACGGCGGCGGCGATGTCGCGTCGCGCGTCGGGCAGCCAGTCGCGAATCTCCTCCAGCCAGCGGATGGCATAGGCGATCTCTGGCTGCGGGGTCCGGCTGACCGGCCGGCTCGTCCAGGGCGGGGGCGGCTCCGCAGGCGGTGCGCCACTCCACAGTCGTCTCAGTCGTTCCAACACAAGCGCCTCACGCTGCTGTATCCTGCCCATAGTATAAGAGTTTCCAACGCTGCCACCAATGCCAGCGGTGGTGATTCTTCTTGCCTGAGAACGCGAAGGGAAGAAATGATGTCTTCTTCGAGTCTTCGTGCCTCTGGGCCTTCGCGTTACCCCAGCCGGTGGTGAGAACTCGACGCCTGATACTGGCGGTGATAGCCGGGCTGTATGTGGCGCTCGCCGCCCTCTATGCCTGGACGACGCCGCTGTTTGAAGCGCCTGACGAGACGTGGCACTTCTGGTACGTCAAGCACCTCGCCGACGGCGGTGGACTGGCGGTGGGCGACCCCGGCGCGCGGGCGCCGTGGCGGCAGGAGGGTACGCAGCCGCCGCTGTACTACCTCATGGCGGCGCAGGTCATTCGTGGTATAGATACCGCCGACGCTCCTGTCCTGATTCTCAACAATCCCCACTCCATCGTCGGCCGCGCCGACATGCCGGGCAACCACAATGCCGTTGTTCCCGTGCCGCGCGACCCGCTGCAAGGCACGGCGCGCGCGGCGCAGACGGCGCGCCTGCTGAGTGTCGCGCTGGGCCTGGTAACAGTCCTGGCAGCCTACGGCCTGGGCCGTCAGACTTTCCCCGATAACCCGCTCATCGCCCTGGGCGCGGCGGGCGCGGTGGCCTTCAACCCTCAGTTTCTGTTCCTGTCGGGCAGCATCAATAACGACAATCTGGTCATCGCCACGGCGACCGTTGGCCTGTGGCTGCTGACGCGCTGGCTGCGCCGGCCGCCGTCGTGGCCGGGGCTGGCGCTGCTGGGCGTGGTGGGCGGTGTAGCGGCCCTGGCGAAGCTGTCGGGCCTGGCCCTCATCGCCTTCATCGTGCTATGTGTCAGCCTGCGCGCGCTGCGCCGACGCTCCTGGCGCGACCTGCTGGTGTGGAATGCGGTTCTCATCGGGCTGCCGCTGCTCATCGCGGGCTGGTTCTACTGGCGTAACTTCCAACTCTATGGCGACCCACTGGCGATCCAGGTTCACCTCGACCTGTCGGGGCGGCGCAACCCGCGCCCCTCCGCCGCCCAACTGTGGGCCGAGCTAGAGAGCGTGCGCCGCTCGTTCTGGGGTGTCTTCGGCTGGTTCAACGTGGTGGGGCCGGAGTGGCTGGCCTGGCTGTATGATGCCCTGGCCGTCGCCGCCCTGGTGGGCGTGGTCGTCGGTGTCTGGCGCGCCTGGTGCGGCGACCGGGGCGTCCTGCCCTGGGTCGCCCTGCTGGCCGCCTGGGCGGGCATCGTTGTCGTCAGCCTGCTGCGCTGGATGAGCCTCATCAAGTCGGCCCAGGGGCGGCTGCTGTTCCCCGCCCTGGCCGCGCTGGCGGTCCTGGGCGTGTGGGGGCTGACCCAACTCGCCCCGCGCTGGCAGCGGGTGACGGTGGGCGCGGTCGCGATGGGCATGGCCCTGGCGGCCGCAGCCATCCCGCCCCTGGTCATCGCTCCCGCCTACGCCCTGCCGCCCCGCCTGGACCCGGCGACGGTCGCCATTCCCAACCGCGTCGATATCGACTTCGGCGGGCAGCTCCGGCTGCTCGGCTACGAGGTCGCTCCAGAGATCACGCCCGGCGGCCTCGCGCCCCTGACCCTGTACTGGCAGGCGTTGCAGCCGATGGACGCCAACTACTCAGTGTTCGCACAACTGGTGGATGAGCAGGGGCAGCGCGTGGCGGGCCTCGATACCTACCCCGGTCTGGGCAGCTACCCCACCCGCCGTTGGGAGGTGGGGCCGGTCATCAAGGACAGCCTGTACATCCCCGTCGGCGCACAGGTGGACGCGCCGCGCTCTTTCGGCGTCGTCGTTGGCGTGACCGACCGCGCTCGCAACACCCGCCTACCCGCCAGCCGCGATGGCCAACCGGCCGGCGATACGGCCGCCCTGGGCAGCCTGTTCGTGCGTCCCGCCGACCCGGCCTGGCAGCCGCCCCACCCGACGGGCGCGACCTTCGGCGACGCCGCCGAGCTAGCCGGTTACGAGTTGAGCGCGACCACCGCCCGCCCCGGCGACACCCTGACCCTGACCCTCTACTGGCGGGCGCGCCAACCCCTGCCCGCCGACTACACGGTGTTTGTGCATCTGGGCGACGGCGATCCCCTGGCCGCCCAGGCCGACGGCCCGCCCCTGAGCGGCCTCGCCCCCACCAGCCGCTGGCAGCCAGGCCAACTCATCCGCGAGACGCGCATCCTCACCCTGCGCCCCGACACGGCCCCCGGCGTCTACCCCTTGCGCATTGGCCTCTACCTGCCGACGACGGGCGAGCGCCTGCCCCTGACGGCGGGCGGGCCGGGGGATGCGGTGACCGCGGGGAATGTGGCGCTCGAACGATGACATGCAAGGCCGACGAGCCTCGCCCAGGGCGACACCCCTGGCTACCATCGGTCCACTCGCCTCCCAATCAGTCCCCCGGCTTCCCACCGACCTCTGACGACTGACTATCTCCTGTCCCTCGCCGCTCCCGCAGCACCCGCTTGAGGCGCTCCCAGCTACGGCGTGGCGTGGTGGTGGCGTCCTTGCCGACCGGGTGCGCCGAGTAGCGCGCCACCTCGAAGGCGTCGCTGAGCGTGCCCACGTCCTCGCCGCCCTCTGGGAGCTTCTCGCGCAGGGCGGCGGCGTACTCGCGAGCCGTCTGGCTCGGCGCGCGCGGCAGGCCGACCTGGCCCGCCCGCTGCGCTGTGGACAGGTAGAAGTACATGAGTAGCTCGCGGGGTGACAGACCCCCCAGGCGTAGCCAGCGGCGCGGCGGCAGGGCCGGGGCGGGCGGGCGGGTCAGACGATGACGGATGGCCTCGCTCGCCTGGGTGGTGGCGGCGCGCAGGCCGGCGAAGAGGGCGGCCAGGCTTGCCATCAGCCAGCCGATGACGGGCAGCCGCGCCAGGGCCTCCCACCACCCCCGCCGCGACCGGACGAACTGCCACACGGCGTAGCCGATGATGACGTAGATGGCGAGCCAAAATAAGATGGAGCGCACCAGGGCCACCCAGTCCGGCGTCGGGCCGCGCGGCGTGACGGGGGCGAAGACAGGCAGAGCGGGGGCGATGGCGGGGCTGGGCAGAGGAGTCTGGCCGAACAGGCCCACCAGGGCAGCGAGCAGGCTCAGCAGCCAGAACAGCAGCACATTGAGCAGATAGCCGATGATGAGGAGGATGTTGCCCACGATGGCGATGGCCACGGCTACGATATCCAGGATGCCCAGGCTGTAGCGCGTGGGGAGCAGCAGGGCGACCAGGGCGATGGCCGCCAGAGTCGCCAGGGCCAGTTGCGCCCAGCGACTCTTGATACCGGGCGCGACATCCACGCCACTGGCCTGCCAGCGACTCGCCAGTAGCTCGAGCCGCGCCTGACTGAGGAGCAGCAGGCCCACGACGAAGTAGACCAGCACGTTGGCGATGACCCCGCCCACCGGCGGGCGATCCAGCTGGAGGATGGCTTGCAGGCTAACCTGGGTCAGGCCAGCCATGGCAACGATGATGACGCCGCCAGTGAAGTACAGGCTTTGCAGGCTGCCCAGGCTGACCATCGGGCTGAAATCCGGCCCGGCCGGCTCCTGGTCGAGGTCGGCGAGCCAGCCCGCGATATCTGTCGAGCCAATCCAGGTGAAGCCTACCAGTACCACGGCGACGATGTATTCCAGGGAGAAGATGGTCGTCGGGTCCGCCTGCCACCTGGCCATATCGGCGACCAGGGCGCGCCAGCCGGGCGCGGCGTAGCTCAGCAGCTTGACGACGAAGAGGATAACGACCCACTCGGCGACGCGAAAGCTCCACCACTCATTGCCGCTCATGTGGTACTGCTTCACCATCCGCGCCGAGAAGAAGGCTTCCAGGCTGATGAGAAACGCACACATGACCAGGTACGTCACGCTCCAGGTGGGCGCGAAGGTTTGGAGGAACGTGGCGACGCTCAGCGCGATGCAGGCGAACATGATCGCGATGAGCAGTGGGCGTAGGATACGGAAGAAAGGCGGCATTGTACGATGACTCTCTCAACTGGCTCGTGCCCCGTCGAGGCGTGCCAGTTCAGGTACTTCGGTCTCGTAGGTAATGATGGTCGACGATACGCCCAGTTGGGCCGCCGTGCCGCTGTCGGGACCGTGGGTCAGGATCAGCGTCGGGCTGAAGCCGGCTCGTTTGAGGTGCAGCAGGAGTGGGGCCAGGTCTGGCGGCTCGATCGGCGTGACCAGCGCTACGGTTGTGCCCCAGCCGAGGGTCCCCGTCACTGAGCGCACCCAGTCCGCAAAGGGCATCGCGGGGCTGGTCTCGACGCGGGCCAGGACATCCAGCGCCTGCATCAGGTGCGCCTGCCCGTGGGACGGTGGCAGCGTGGCGGGCGTCGCCTGGGTCAGGGAGTCGCGCCCATTGACGGCCAGCCCGCCTGCCTGGCCGAGGCTCTGAAGGTGGTAGAGAATGGATGCCGCCACCGTCACCCCCGTTTCCGAGGCAAAGTAGTTCCAGCGCGGGTCGTAGGCGACCTCGTCGAGATTGAGCAACACCATTGTTTCCAGCGCGATGGCCGGTTCGTACTGTTTGACCAGCAGGTCGCCGGTCGCGGCGCTGGCGGTCCAATGGATGTGGCGCGGCGAGTCGCCAACCTGATAGGGGCGCACGCCGCGCACGCGGGCCGGGTCCTCGAACAGGCGTTGACGGTGGCGCAGGCTGACGAAGGGCGAGCGCGACGGCAAACCCAGGCGGCTCAGGGGGACGATCTTGGGGTAGATGGTGATGGCGCTGGTGGGGGCTTCGTTCGCTTCCTGCTCGCCGAAGCCGAAAACGTCGCCGGCATTGGCGGTCAGCGGCCCCAGGCGATACACGCCCCGTCGCCGACAGTCCAGCGTGTATTCCAGCATGGTAGCCTCGCGGGGCCACAGGGATACCACACGGCGCGCGAAGGGTGGGCTGATCAGGGCGATGGGCAGGCTCTCGTGGAGGCGGACATAGGGAATGGGCAGGGGGCTGGTATTTCGGACGGTCAGCCGAACCGGAATCTGCTCGCCGTAGAAGGCGCGATTCTGGTAGACGCGCTCGGCGCGAATCGAGCGCACCGCGTGGCGTGTCCACCACTGGGTCAGGATAGCGAGCATGCCGAAGATGTAGACGACGTAGAAGAAGAAGTCGACGCGCAGGACGGCGGCGATGAGGAACAGGAGGATAAGGAAGCCCCAGAAGTTCCGCATCCCGCCTCGGCTACGTCCGCTGGGCCAGCGGGACCGGAACCGCCGTCAGGATTTCAGCGATGATGCTCGACGCGGTGCGGCCGCGCAACGCGCTCTCCGGCTTGACGAGCAAGCGGTGGGGCAGGGCCGCCGGGGCAAGGCGCTTGATATCGTCGGGCAGAACATAGTCGCGTCCACGCACGGCGGCCCACGCCTGCGATGCCTTGAACAGGGCGAGGGAGCCGCGCGGGCTGGCTCCCAGCGCCACGTCGCGGTGGCTGCGCGTAGCGGTGACCACGGCGGTAATGTAGTCTACCAGGCTATCATCCACGTGAACGTCCCACACGGCTGGCTGGGCGGCCAGTACGGCGTCGGCGGCAGCGACAGGGCCAACGCTGTCGATGGGGTGTTGGCGTTGCAGCGTGCGCAGGATCTGGCCCTCCTCGACCTGGTTCGGGTAGCCAAGGCTGAAGCGGAGCAGGAAGCGGTCCAACTGCGCCTCGGGCAGTGGAAATGTACCCTCGTACTCGATGGGGTTCTGGGTTGCCATGACCAGGAAGGGGCGCGGCAGCGGGTGGGTCACGCCGTCGGCGCTGACGGTGCGCTCCTGCATGGCCTCTAGTAGCGCGGCCTGGGTGCGTGGGGTGGCGCGGTTGATCTCGTCGGCGAGCAAGATATGGGTGAAAACCGGCCCGGGGCGAAACTCGAAACTGGCCGTCGGTTGGTGGTAGACGGAGACGCCGGTCACGTCGTTGGGTAGCAGGTCGGGGGTGCATTGCAGGCGCTTGAAGTCCATCCCCAGCGATTGGGCCATGGCCCGCGCCAGCATCGTCTTTCCCACGCCCGGCACGTCTTCCAGAAGCACGTGTCCCTCGACCAGCAGCGCCACGACTAGCAGCTCGATGGCCTCGCGCTTGCCAATAATGACGCGCTCGACATTGCCGACGAGAGTCTGCGCCAGGGCCTGTACCGTGCTGAGATCCGTCATCCGTCCTCCGCGCGCCACACGTTGCCTTCAGATTGTAAGCCCGTTGGTCATGCGTGGCAAGGAGACTCGTGCGGCGTGACTGTGAGAGGACCCCGTCTCACGTTTCACGCCGCACGCCTCGGCCTCTCCGTACCTCACGACCGCTAGAGTCACACCCTTGCCCATGTTTGGCCCGACTCGTGCATCGTGCTACAATTAGGCTACGTAACTTGCGCAGGAGGACTGAACCGCATGATAGAGGAAACCCAGGTGGAGGAGATGGTGGCCGAGGAACTGGCTGCCTCCACCGAGACGGTCGAGGCGACGGAGGCTGCCGCGCCGGTTGAGCAGGCAGCCAGGCCCTCCGCTCCCCGTCGCCTACGGTTGAACGAGTTGAAGCCCGGCGCCGTTGTGCCTGGCACGGTCAAGAACATCGCTCAGTTTGGCGCCTTCGTCGATATTGGCGCCGAGCAAGATGGCCTGGTGCACATCTCTGAGTTGTCGGAGAACCGCGTGCGCCGCGTCGAGGACGTGGTCAAGGTCGGTCAGGAGGTGGAGGTGACGATTCTGGAAGTCGATCCGAATCGCCGCCGCATCAGCCTGTCGATGAAGTCGCGCGACGACGTCTATGATGCGCCCCCGCCGGTGCAGGACGACGACCGCGAGCCAACCCTGACCACCATGCAGGCGGCCTTCTTGAAGGCGCAGCAGAAGGCGCAGGCGGACGCGAAGGCCAAGAAGGCCAGCGACGCCGACGCCAGGGCACGCAAGGATCAGGAAGAGATTCTCAATCGCACGCTGAACCAGCACCGCGATCGGAAGTAACCCTGCCACACCCGCCCATGGCTCTGGCCGTCGCTATCCTGGCGGCTGGTAAGGGGACGCGGATGCGCTCGCATCTGCCCAAGGTGCTCCATCCCGTCGCCGGCCGCCCCATGCTCCAGCACGTATTGCGCACCGCCCACGCCCTCGACCCGACTCGCCTGGCTGTCGTCGTTGGTTTGGGCGATGATGTGCGTTCAGCCCTGGACCTGCCGGCCGAGATCGTCGTGCAGGCGGAACAGCGCGGTACGGGGCACGCCGTAGCCCAGGCCGAAGCCACTCTGGCGGGGTACGCGGAGACCGTGCTGGTGCTGTACGGCGACACGCCTCTACTGACCGAGAGGACGCTGCGGCGGCTGGTAGAGGCTCATCACCGCGACGCCTCAACCATCACGTTACTGACGACCCGCATCGCTGACCCCGCCCTGCGCCCCAATGGCCGCGTGGTGCGGGGCGTCGCCGGCAAGGTAGAGGCGGTGGTGGAGATGGCGGAGGCGACGCCCGCCCAGCGCACCATCGACGAGTGCAACATGGGTATCTACGCCTTCGACGCTGACTGGCTGTGGCCCGCGCTGGCGCGGGTCAAGCCGAGCGCCGTCAAAGGCGAGATTTACCTGACCTCGCTGATTGGCATGGCGATTGCCGAAGGGCGGGGCGTCGACGCTGTCACCACCGAAGACTATAGCGAGACGCTGGGCGTCGATACGCGTGCCCTGCTGGCCGAGGCGGAAGCAGTGATGCAACGCCGCCTGGCCCACCAGTGGATGGCCGAAGGTGTCACTATTCGGGACCCGTCGGCAACCTACATCGACGCAGGCGTGGTGATTGGCCCCGACACAACGCTCCTGCCGGGTACCCATCTGCTGGGGCAAACCCGCGTCGGCGAGGGCTGCGTCATCGGCCCGAACAGCGTCGTGCGCGATGCCGTGGTGGGCGACAACTGCCGGGTCGAGATGGCTGTAGTCGAGAGGGTCGCCGTGCCAGAGGGCGTGACGATTGGAGCGTTTACCCATCTCTGCGCCGGTAAGGCCGGTGGTGACTGCGCTGTCTAAAGGAGGTGTGGTCCCGCAGGGGGACCATCAGGAGGAAGGTTTTTGGACCCCAATAGTAGTTACTGGCTCGAGGTGGTCCTGTACGCTCTGTTCTGGGCCTTGACGGCCTTTGCCGCTGCCGCTGAGACCGTCATCACCACTCTCAATCGCATCCGTGTCCAGGCCGCCGTCGAGCGCGGCCAATCTCGGGGCGGCGCGCTCAAAGGTATTGTCGGCGACCCCCGTCGCTCTCTCGCCACCGTCCTCGTCCTCAATACCATCGGCCTGATTGGCGGCGCTGGCTCGGCCATGCTGCTGGCTGTCACGGCTACGCCGGGGCCGAGCCAGTATCTCACCGCTGTCTTTCTTATCGTCCTGCTGCTCTTCGGTCAATTCATCCCCAAGGCCGTTGCCGTCCGCTGGCCGGAGCGGGTCGCGCTGTTCGTCGCGCGGCCGCTGGACATCCTCGCCACCCTTCTCAGCCCGGTTGTGACTCTCGTCGGCTTCCTCGCCAGTGGCGGGGCATCTACTGAGATGCTCGCCCGCGAGGAGGAACTGCGTCTGCTCGTCGACGTTGGCGAGGAAGAAGGATTGATCGAGGAAGAGGAACGCGACATGATCGAGGGGGTCATCGACTTGGGCGATACTGTCGCCCGTGAGGTGATGGTCCCGCGCATCGATATTGTCGGGGTCGAGACGGGCACGCCGCTCCGCGAGGCGCTGGACGTGGTCATCGCCGCAGGCCACTCGCGCGTGCCCGTCTACGAGGGTACTATAGACCAGATCATCGGCCTGCTGTACGCCAAGGATATCCTGCGGATCATGCGTGACGGCGGGCCGGAGCCGACACTGCCGCAGATCATGCGCCAGGCGTACTATATCCCCGAGTCCAAGCCTGTCGACGACCTCCTGAGCGACTTCAAGCGCATGAAGGTTCACATTGCCATCGTCGTTGACGAGTACGGTGGCACGGCCGGCCTGGTGACCATTGAGGACCTGCTTGAGGAGATTGTCGGCGAGATTCAGGACGAGTATGATGTCGAAGAACCTATCAGCGAAACTATCTCGGCCCGCGAGACGATCTACGATGCCCGCGTCGATCTGGACGACATCAACTATGAGTTGGACCTGGACCTGCCGACGGAGGACAGCGATACCCTGGGCGGCCTGATCTACAGCCACCTGGGGCGCGTGCCGGAGGTGGGCGACGAGGTACAGGTGGGTAACGTGCGGCTGACGGTGCTGTCGATGGACGGGCGGCGGATTGGCCGCGTCAAGCTCGTGACCGAGCCGCCGGCTGATCCGAACAGCGGCCCACCTGACGGCAGCGCGGGCGCGAACGTTGAGGCCGAGCGCGAGGGTGAGACATGGGACAAGCCACGACGGATGAACGGGACGGCGTCGCCGAGCGCCTCATAGCCCAGGCGGCCGAGGCGCAACGCCGCGCCTACGCCCCCTACTCCCACTACCCTGTCGGCGCGGCCCTCCTGACCCGCGCCGGCGCTGTCTACACAGGCGTCAACGTCGAGAATGCCGTATTTCCGTTGACCACCTGCGCCGAGCGCGCAGCGGTCGTGCGCGCCGTGTCTGAGGGGGACACGGACTTCGTGGCCCTGGCAGTGGTGACACGGGACGGCGGCAGCCCGTGTGGCTCATGTCGCCAGATATTGCGCGAGTTCAACGCGGGTGACTTGCGCGTCTTCATCGCCACCCCCGACGGTCGCTACCGCGAGCGCCGCCTGGCGGACCTCTTGCCGGATAGCTTTGGCCCCGAGAATCTCGACCCCCCAACGCCGGCAGCCATGTAGACAGGCTGGTCGCCGCGTGCTACAATTTAGAACACTGCTGTTGTCGACAAGCGTCCTGTCGCCACCTGGCGGCAGGATTGTCCCGCGTGCTGCCACCCCTTTCTACACGGCCAAGGAGAACCTTCGTGAGTGCGCCAGCTTCCTTCAAGGTCATTGGTCAGAGCATCAAGTTGCCGGATGGCCTGGAGAAGGTCACGGGCAAGGCTCGCTATGCAGGCGACGTGACGCTGCCGGGTATGCTCCACGCGCGCCCCGTGCTTAGTCCCTATGCCCACGCGACCGTTGTCTCCATCGACACCAGCGCCGCCGAGGGCGCTCCTGGCGTGGCGGTTGTGCTGACGCGCGACACCATCCCGTTTCATCGTCGCCCTCACAGCCGCAACAGCGCCATTCTGGCCCGCGACCGCGTCGTCTTTCGCGGCCAGCCGGTGGCCCTGGTGGTCGCCGAGAGCGAGGCCGCCGCCGCCGACGCCGCCGATCTGGTGATGGTCGAGTATGAGCCGCTGCCAGCGACCGTCGATGTGGTCGCCGCCATGCAGGAGGGCGCGCCCCGCGTCTGGCCCCACGGCCTGCCTAAGGACGAGGACAGTATGGCGAGCCTCCACGCGGGGGCGGTGGCCGAAACCGGGAAGCACGACGTCCACGGCAACGTGGTCAACACGGTCCACTTCCATCGCGGCAGCCCGGCCCAGGGCTTCCACGAAGCCGACTTCGTCCTGGAGCGCACCTACAAGACCGGCATCGTTCACCAGGGTTACCTGGAGCCGCACGCAGCGGTGGCCGATTACGACCCCGCCGCCCGTGAGCTGACCATCTACACCTCGACGCAGGGCCAGTATACGGTGCGCGACGAGGTGGCGAAGCTGGTCAACCTGCCCAAGAGCAAGGTGCGGATCGTGCCGATGAAGGTGGGCGGCGGTTTCGGCGCAAAATACGGCATCATCGAGCCGTTGGTAGCCGCTGCCGCCATCGTTGTCGGCGGCCCGGTGCGGCTGGTCCTCAGCCGTAGCGAAGACTTCCTGGCGACCACGCCGTCGCCTGCGACGGTCCTCGAGGTGAAGACGGGCGTCAAGCACGACGGCACATTGACGGCCTTGCAGGCGCGCATCATCGTCGATACAGGAGCCTTCGCCTTCGGTCTCCAGGGCATCATCGCGACACTGCTGGCGGGCTACTACCGCTTCCCGAATCTGGACGTGCGCGGCTACGAGGTGGTCACCCATAAGGTCCCCGTGGGGGCCTACCGCGCCCCCGGCGCACCCCAGGCGACCTTCGCCATCGAGTCCCACATGGATGAGGTGGCCCGCGAGCTAGGGCTGGACCCTGTCGCATTCCGCCTCAAGAATGCCGTGGCTACGGGCGACCCCATGCCTAGTGGCGATCCCTGGCCCCACATCGGCCTGCGCCAGTGCCTCCAGCAGGTGGCCGAGCATCCCCTGTGGGTCAATCGCCCGCGGCAACAGGGGACGGGGCGCGGCGTCGGCCTCGCCGTGGGGGGCTGGCCGGGCGGCACGTCGGCGGCGTCGGCGGTGTGTCGCGTTGATACCGACGGCACGGTCAACGTCCACATTGGCTCGGTCGACATTAGCGGCTCCAACGCGGCCATGATTCAACTGGCGGCCGAGGTGTTGGGCGTGCCGCCGGAGAGCGTGCGCATCGTCTCCGGCGATACGACGACCGGCCCGTTTGCCCCCAACAGTGGCGGCAGCATGATAACGTACACCGTCGGCTCGGCGGTGGTGGCCGCCGCTGAGCAAGCCAGGAAGCAACTGCTGGAGGCGGCAGGCGAGATTCTGGAGGCCAGCCCCGAAGACCTGACCATCAGCGACGGGCGTATCTCCATCGCCGGGGTGCCGGATCGTGGCGTGACGGTCGCCGACGTAGCCAGTAAGACCTACGGTGGCAAGATCAAGCACCCGCCCATCGTGGGTGAGGGTGGCTCGAAGATCGCCGAGCAGGCGCCCGGCTTCACGGCACAGCTGGCCGAAGTTGAGGTGGACGAGGCGACCGGTGAGGTGCACGTGCTGCGCAACGTCATCATCCAGGACGTGGGCCGCGCCATCAACCCGATGATCGTCGAGGGCCAGGTCCACGGGGGAGCGACGCAAGGGTTGGGCTACGGGCTGTGGGAGGAGATGGTCTATGACGAGAACGGCCAACTCCTGACCAGCAGCCTCATGGACTACAACCTGGCCCAGGCCCACGAGATACCCGCCTTCGACGTTATCCTCCTGGAGAATCCGACGCCCTACGGGCCGGTGGGCGCGCGGGGTATCGGCGAGCCGTCGATTGTTGCGGGCGCGGCGGCCGTCGCCAATGCCATCCGCATGGCGACGGGGGTGCGTCTCCAGGAACTGCCGATGCGGCCTGAGAAACTGTGGACAGCCGCCCATGACGGTCATTGATACCCGGCCCGGCGCAGGGTAACGCGCTCGATTACTCGCAAGGCCACCAGACGCATGCCGACGCGCCCACGCGCGGCGGTCGCTGGTGGCCGTGTGTCATTCGCCCCTGGCAACGATCGCGGCGACGCCGTCCCATGCTGGCGGTGTGCCTGAGGCTGGCGGATTCCAGCGGGTTGGGTGGGTAGAGTGCGGTGCACGGGTGAACTTTGCTACTGCGCCGCAGTCTGCTATACTCCGGCCATCATCATTGCAGCCTGCTCACCTACCTTAGGAGGCCCGTATGGACTTTTCCCGTGCCTGGCACGCCATCGTGGACGACCAGAACTGGCTGGTCAAGGTTCTCATCGGGGGCGTCATGGTGTTGCTCAGCCCGCTGATCATCCCGGCCCTGTTTGTCAGCGGCTACTTCCTGGACTTGATGCAGCGCGTGGCGTTGGGCGAGGATAGCCTGCCGGAGTGGGCCAACTGGGGCCACATGCTGGTGCGTGGTCTGTTGTCGCTGGCAATCCAGTTCATCTACAGCCTGCCCCTCATCATCCTCGGCTGTTGCATGGCCACGGTGGGCCTGTTGGCGGGGCAGGGGCAGGGGGTGAATGCCCGCACCATGAGCGATGGAGCGAGCGCGCTCATCCTGTGCCTGACGTGCCTCATGGTTCCCCTGGCGATCATCATCGCCTACGTGACACCAGCCGCCGTCCTGCGCTACGCGGTGGAGGGCGAAATCGCGGCAGCGTTCGACTTCAATCGTGTCTTTGGCCTGATTCGCGACAACATTGGCCCGTACACGATGGCCGTCGTGGCCGGCATCCTTATCTACGTTGTGCTGGGTCTCATCTCGTCGGTGACGTGTGGTATCGCTTTGCCCTGGCTGGGCTTCTTCGGCGGCCTGCTCTTCTCGACCCTCATTGGTCAGGTCGTCTGGCTCGATCGGCAGCGGCGTGCTGGGGACGGCGGGCCGCCCGCTCTGCCCGCCGCGCCCGTGCTACCTGTCGGCTGAGAGACGCCGCCGCTACGGTGCTACGTTGACCGCCCCACGGCCCAGGCGTGGGGCGGTTGCTAGAAATTGGAAAGAGCAGCCACGGCATGTATGTCGATGTCTTTACCGATACGACGGCGTTTGACGCCCTCCGCCCAGAGTGGAACGCCCTGTTGGCGGATAGTTGGACCAACAGCCTGTTCATGACCTGGGAATGGCAGCGCGTGTGGTGGCGCGAGCTGGGGTCGGGCGAGCTGTTGCTGCTGGCGGTGCGGGATGACTCTGGGCGTCTCCTGGGCGTCGCCCCGTTGTACCTCAGTCACGACACGGGGCGGCGCAGCCTGACACTGGTCGGCTGCGTCGATGTCTCCGACTACCTGGATATCCTGGTGCGGCGGGGCTGCGAGGCCCTGGTGTACGACGCGCTGCTGACCGCCCTCGACGAGCGCCGCGCACGATGGGACAGCCTGACGTTGTGCAACGTCGCCGCCGGCTCGCCGACGCTGGCGTTTCTGCCCCGGTTGGTCGCGGCGCGGGGCTGGGCGGTTACCGACGACTACGAAGACGTCTGCCCGGTCATCACGCTCCCGGCGACGTGGGAGGCGTACCTGGCGGGGTTGAGTAAGCATCAACGTCACGAGGTGCGGCGCAAGCTGCGGCGCATTGGCGAGGAGGCAGTAGCGGTGCGCCGCGTGTATACCGGGGGGGCCGATCTGGACGCTGCTCTGGAGGTGTTCTTTTACCTGCACCGCCTCAGCCATGTCGATAAGGCGACCTTCATGGACGACCGCATGGCCGCCTTCTTCCGCAACATGACCCAGGCGATGGGCGAGCAAGGGTACGTGGAACTGAACATCCTGGAGATGGACGGCGCGCCCGCCGCCGCCATGTACAACTTCCGCTACCGTGACGATCTACTGGTCTACAATTCGGGGTATGATCCGGGCCTGCGGCCCAATCTGAGCAGTGGCATCGTCCTCTTGAGCCAGTGTATTCAGGACGCCATCGAACGCGGTTTGAGGACATTCGACTTCCTGCAAGGCGACGAGGAGTACAAGTATCGTTTCGGTGCGACGGATACTGAGCTACGCCGCCTGACCGTCGCGCGGGAGGTTGTTGCATGACCCGCTATCAGATGCCGCGCATCGCCATGCTCTCCGTGCATACCTGTCCCCTGGCCGCGCTGGGCGGCAAAGAGACGGGCGGCATGAACGTCTACGTCCGCGAGCTGAGTCGCGAGTTGGGGCGGCGCGGGTTCTACGTGGACGCCTACACGCGCTCGCAGAACCCCGAAGTGCCTCACATCCCCGACGCCGACCTGGGGCCCACGGTTCGGGTCATCCACGTGCGCTGTGGGCCAGAGACGCCCTACCCAAAGGAAGAAATCTGGGATTACCTGCCCCAGTTCGTCGAGGGCGTACGCTGTCAGATCTACGCCGAACAGATTCGCTACAGCGTCTATCACAGCCACTACTGGCTGTCGGGGTGGGTCGCCCATGCCTTGCAATCCCTGTACCCCGCGCCGAACGTGCACATGTTCCATACCCTGGGGCGGATGAAGGACCAGGTGGCGCGGCGGCCAGAGGAGCGCGAGGTCGGCCATCGCAACTACGTTGAGGGCCAGATCATGACCTGGGCCGACCGGATTGTAGCCGCCACTCCCCGCGACAAGGAGCAGATGCTGCGGCTGTACGGCGCGGACCCCGACCGCATCGTCGTCACCCCGGCCGGCGTCGATACTGAATTGTTTCGCCCCATGCCGAAGGATGCGGCGCGGGCCGCGCTAGGGATGCCGCCCGACCACCATCTGGTGCTGTTCGTCGGGCGCATCGAGCCGCTCAAGGGCATCGACACGCTTATTGAGGCGATGGCAATGGCCTTCAAGCACCGCGAGGACTTGCGCGGCAAGGTGGAACTGGCCATCATCGGCGGCGACGTGAGCGACGACCCGTCGAAGATGACGGCCGAGATGAACCGCCTCCAAACGCTGCGCCACGAGTTGGGCGTCGAAGACCTGGTGACGTTCCTCGGCAAGCAGGACCAGACGACCCTGCCACTGTACTATTCGGCGGCCGAGGCGCTGGTCGTGCCGTCTCACTACGAGTCCTTCGGCATGGTGGCCGTCGAGGCGCTGGCGTCGGGGACGCCGGTCATCGCTTCAGATGTGGGGGGGCTGTCGTACATTGTCGACGATGGCGTGACGGGGTTCCTGGTGCCGGATCAGCAGCCGGAGATTCTGGCCGACCGGCTGGAGTTTCTGTTGCAGGTGGGTCCGCTGCGACGGGCGTTCAGCCGCCGCGCCGTCGAAGCGGCGCAACGCTACTCGTGGAGCCACATCGCCGATGAGATGATTCAGTTGTACGAGAGCCTGGGCATGCGGATACCGCAGCTGGCGTGAGGCGCGAGCGCATGGGTGAGGGGGGGCGGACTTGCTGCAGCGAGTCTGCCCCCTGTGATTCCATGACAACCTTGACGCTCGTTATCCGTACTGTACAATGAGACGTCGAACGCCCCACATCATACGGCGGGTTGTCACGGTCATTCTTCATGTCGAAAAGGGAGGTATGTATGGACTTCGGACGGCTGTTGGGCCGTGCTTTCCAGATCACGCTCCACCATCGCGCCTTGTGGCTGTATGGCTTTCTGCTGGCCTTGCTGGGCGGCGGGAGCATGAACTACCAGTTCCCCTCCGGCGGTGGGTCGCCCGGTAGTCAGGGCGCGCCACCTGTGCCCGGCGATCTGGGCGCGCTGGTGACCAACGGTGGCGCGATGGCAGGGTTGTTTGGGGTGCTGGTGTGCGTGTCCGTCATCGTGTTCGTCGTGGTCGTGGCGGTCCAGAACATCTCACGCGCCGCGCTGATTGGCATGGCGGATGACGTCGAACGCACAGGCCAGACCACCGTCCGGGGCGGCTGGGGCTACGGCTGGTCGCGCTTCGCCTGGCGCAACTTCCTGATCAGCGTTCTGGTCGGGCTGGCGGTGGCGGCGATCGCGTTCCTGCTTGCGCTGCTCTTTGGCGGCATCTTTGTCGCCTTCGGTGCGGCGATGGGCATCTTCAGTGGCGATCCGGGTCAGGCGAACGTGCCGGGGATTGTCGGCCTCGTCTGCGTGGCGCTCCTCTGCCTGTTGCCAGTCTTTGTCATTCTGATGGCGTTCATCACCACCTGGGTGAGCCTGGCGCAGCGTCATGTCGTACTGCGGGACGGCGGCGTCTTCGCGAGCCTGGGTGAGGCGTGGCTGTTGTTCCGCGCGCATCTGGCGAGTCTGGTAGGTCTGGTGGTCATCCTGTTCCTGATTGGGCTGGTGTGGTGGATCTTCACGGTCCTGGTCGCCTTCGGCTTGGGATTTGGTTTGGCGGGTGTGCCGGGGGCCATCGTCTATCTGCTGACCGAGCAAACCTGGGCGGGCGTACTGGCCGCGCTGCCGGGCTTCCTGCTACTGCTAGTCGCGATGGCCGCGCTGGGAACGCTATGGGTGGTGTTCCACGAGACGGTGTGGACGCTGGCCTATCGGGAGTTGACGGGGCTAGGCGCGCCGGGCGGGGCCTTGACGCCGGTTCCGGCGCCGGTTCCCCCCGCGCCCGCTGCGGAGTAGCTACTCGA
Source organism: Anaerolineae bacterium (assembly GCA_034431435.1). Taxonomy (GTDB): domain Bacteria; phylum Chloroflexota; class Anaerolineae; order Epilineales; family JAHCIE01; genus JAHCIE01. Next base: position 54,042 of record DAOUDG010000037.1, read on the forward strand.
CGGGGCCGGTTGGCAGGCGGGGCGCGTCTTCGGGCGCGCCCCGTTCGCGTTGCTCCAGTCCCTCGCGCCGTACCTGGATGGTCGTGGCGGCCAGTTCCGCGCTCAGCAGGAACACCACGGCGGCGTAGTAGAACCACAGCATGAGCACAAACAGCCAGGACAGGGAGCCATATACCAGGCCATACACCGGACGGGCCAGATACCAGGTCAGAACGGTCTTGCCCAGCTCCCATAACACGCCCCCCACCACGGCTGCCGGCAGCACGTCCAGGAAGCGTGGGTGGCGCGCGGGCAGGATCGTGATCAAGGCGGCGAAGCCCAGGATAGTCAGGGCCAGGGTGACGAAGGGCGTGGAGAGTGGCGCGAGCAGCCCGAAGTCGAACAGGTAGAGCGTGTTCTGCTGGATGATGCTGAGCAGCGTGTCCAGCACCGCGCCAGCAAACAGCAGCAGGATGATGATCACTACCGCGAGGGCGTAGGCTGCGCGCGCGAGCAGCATCTGGATTGGATTTCGCGCCCGAGGCCAGCAGTCGAAGATCACGTCGAGGGAGTACTCCATCTGGCCGAATAGCGCGGAGGCAGCAAAGATGAGCAAGGCCAGCGTCCACAGTGTCGCGGAGCCGCGATCGGCCTGAAGCTGTTGCAACACCGAGGCGACGATGTCCGTCGCGCCGGGGATGGTGGTTGATACCCAACTCAAGACGTAAGCCTCGATACTCATACCGTTGCTCAGTGTCGAGCCGAGCAGATAGCTCAGGGCATTGATGATTGCCAGTAGCAGGGGGAAGATGGCGAAGGCGCCAGCGTAGGCCAGAGCCGCCGACAGGGTCATGCCGTGGTCGAGGCCGAACTCAGCCCAGGTGCGGTGGAGTAGCTGCGCCACCCCCTGCACAGGGCCAGGCAGACGGCTGAACAGGCGGCTGGCGCGGGCCTGGGTCGTCGCAGCGAGGCGGGTGATAGGGTTGGCGGGCGGCTCAGTGGGCATGGCTATCTCGTGAGGTGGCCGTAACGGCGCGCCTAGAGGACGCTCACCGGGTCAATATCGACACGCCAGCCATACGGCGCGCGCCCCTGGCTCAGGAAGCCGCGCAGTACGGCCGTCGGGTCGGAACCGCGTACCAGGATATGCCAGCGATATTCGCCCCGCTCGCGGGCGAAGTAGGCGGGAGCCGGTCCAATCAGCGTCGTGTTCGGCAGCCCCTGGCGACGAACGTAGTCGGTCAGGCGGCGGGCCAGGGCGTGGGCCTCGGCGGCGGCGCGCTCCGCTGTTGGGTCGGTGTACAACAGGCGCGCCAGCCGACTGTAGGGCGGGTAGCCCGTGGTGCGGCGGAAGTCCATCTCGGCGGCGTAGAAGGCCTCGTAGTCGTGGCGGGCGGCGGCCTGGATGGCGTAGTGGTCGGGCGTGTAGGTCTGGAAGATGACGCGGCCGCCCAGCGGCCCGCGCGCTGCGCGCCCGGCTACCTGCGCCAGCAACTGGAAGGTACGCTCGGCGGCGCGAAAGTCGGGCAGGTTCAGGCCCACGTCGGCACTGATGACACCCACCAGCGTGACGAGCGGCAGGTCCAGGCCCTTGGCGATCATCTGTGTGCCGATAAGCACGTCGGCTTCGCCCTGGATGAAGGCGTCCAGGAATTGGGCGTGGGACGCCCGAGGCCCGGTCGTGTCGCGGTCCCAGCGAATGACCCGCGCCTGGGGCAGGAGCGCGAGCAGAGTCTCCTCGACCCGCTGTGTCCCCGCGCCAAAGTGGCGGATGCGCGCCGAGCCGCACAGCGGGCAGGTCGTGGGCGTCTCGGCCCGCGCTCCGCAGTGGTGGCACACCAGGTAGCCCGATGCGCCGTGATATGTCAGCGGCGCTGAGCAGCGCGGGCAGGTGGCGACGTGGCCGCAGTCGCGGCACATAACGAAGGTGGCTGAGCCGCGCCGGTTGAGGAACAGAATCGCTTGCTCGCCGCGCGCTTGCGTCTCACGCAGCGCGGACTGGAGGGCGCGGCTGAACATACTCGTGTTGCCCGCGCGCAACTCGGCGCGCAGGTCAACCACCGCGACGGGCGGCAACTCGCCGTAGGCGGCAGCGTGGGTGCGTTCATCGCCGCTGTCTGGCAGGGCAATCGGGGCGGGCGCGCGGTGGCCCAGGACGCGGCGCGGCAGGCGGAGTAGCCTCAACTCACCGCGTTCGGCGCGGGCGTAGGTCTCGAGGTCGGGAGTGGCGCTGCCCAGCATGGTCACCGCGCCGCTGGCTGCGCCGAGGCGCAGGGCGGCCTCGCGGGCGTGGTAGCGCGGTGTGTTGTCCTGCTTGTAGGATGGATCGTGCTCCTCGTCGACCACCACGAGGCCCAGGCGCGGCAGCGGCGCAAACAGGGCCGAGCGCGAGCCGATGACGACATCGATCTGGCCGCCGCGAATGCGCTGCCAGGTGTCGTAGCGTTCGCCCGCCGACAGCCGCGAGTGGAGGAGGGTCACACGGCCGGGGAAGCGGGCAGCGAAACGGCGCACCGTCTGCGGCGTCAGCGAGATTTCGGGCACGAGGATGAGGGCCTGGCGACCGCGACTGAGAGTCTCGCCCACCGCGCGCAGGTAGATTTCCGTCTTGCCCGATCCGGTGACGCCGTGCAGCAGGAAGGCTGGCGACGGCTCGGCAGCGCGCAAGGCCGCCGCCACCGCATCCCAGACGCGAGCCTGGTCGCCGGTCAACTCGGGTGGGCGGCTGAGGGCAAAGGTCTCGCCTGCCAGGGGATCGCGCCAGGCGATACGCTCGTCCACCTGGACAAGGCCGCGCTCACGCAGCGCGGCCAGGTCATCGGCGCTGGCGCCGGCCGCCTTGAGCAGGGCGCGGACCTCCATCTCGGTCCCCACGCCGCGCAGCAGGTCCAGCAGCCGCGCCTGGCCTGCGCCCTTGCGTAGCTCCAGGATGGCGTTGGCGACCTCATCCGGCGGCGCGGCCAGGAACACGGCCGGCGGCTCATCCACCGCCTGAATCAGCCCACCCTCGATCAGGGGTGGCAGCGCCTCGCGCCCGAGGCCCAGCCGCGCCAGTTCGTCCATGTCCAGCGGGGCAGGGCGCTCTACGAGCGCGTGCAGCAGGGCGCGCGATTCGCCCGGCAGGGCCTCCGGCGAGGTAGCGGCGAGCCGACGCTGCGCCTCGCCACGACTCACCCGGAGCGCGACCAGGGAGCGCCGCTCGGTCACGCCGATCAGGCCGCGCTCCGCCAGCCGCCGCAGTGTAGTCACCTTGACACCGCTCCCGTCAATCACCGTGGCCAGCGTCGGTAGCGGGTCGTCACTGGCGGCCAGGTAGGTCAGCGCCCTGGCGGCCGGCGTGTCGCGGCCGAGGGTGGCCCGCGCTGCTGCTACGGTGGTCAGGTCGACTCCCAGGCGCGCTACCTGCACCGTGCGCGCCTTGAGGGTCGGCGGGTCCAGCCCCCAACGCCGCTCGACCAGGCCGCGCTTGACGAGGGTGGCGAGAGCGTCGGTCGAGCGCACACCCGCCAGGGCGCTCAGTTCGTCCTGGCGGGTCGGGCCATGCTCGGCCAGGGCGTTGAGCAGGGCGCGCTGGACGGGGCCGAGGCGCGTCGCCGCCTCGCGAGCCTGGGCGCCGGCTGTCGTCAGGGCGGCGACGACGTGGGCGCGCTCTTCGACGCCGGTCGGGACGAAGGACCATACCGTCTCGCCTAGCGGAGTCAGGGTCACCTCGGCCATCCAGCGCGCCAGGTCTAGCAGCGGCGGCGTAAGTACCGGCGTCGGGTCGGCGATGGAGTCGATGTCCCGAATCTGGGCGGGGGCGAGACTGGCCGGCCGGTCGACGGTCAGGGCGAGGACGATACCCTGGGTAGGGCGCGCGGCGAAGGGGACGCGCACCATGTGGCCGGGGCTAAGCCGGCCCACCAGGTGGGCGGGGATGCGATAATGATAGGCGGGCGGGGGCGAATCTTTGCCGCCAGACCAGGGGCCGAGCAGGACGTTGACGGCAACCTCGGCGTACATGACTCCAACTGGGGGCAGCGGGTCTGCTAGAGGCGGCAGTTGCGGGGGTGGACCCGCGCATGCTCGGCGCGGACGATGGCGACGATCTGATCCACGGTGGCATCGACCTGATCTTCGTGGTTGATGACCACGTAGTCGAACATGTGAATCTTTTGCATCTCGGCGCGCGCCGTCGTCATGCGTTTGGCGAGATCATCGACGGCTTCTGTCTTGCGGGCGATGAGTCGCTCCATTAACTCTTTCAGATCGCCGGCGGCCAGGAAGATGAGCACCGCTTCCGGGGCCAGACGGCGGATAGTCTCCGCGCCTTGCACGTCGATGCGCAGGACGACATCCATGCCGCTCTTGAAGGCGTCGCGCACTTGCTGCTTGGGGATGCCCTTGTAGTGGCCGTAGACGAGGGCATGCTCCAGCAGCTCATCCTGCTCGATCATGGTACGAAATTGAGCCTCGTCGACGAAGAAGTAGTCGCGCCCCTGGACCTCGCCGGGTCGCTGTGGGCGGCTGGTGGCCGTGACGACGAAGTGGAACGGAATGTTGCGGTCCTTGAGGCGCTGGAGGATGGTGTCCTTACCGACACCGGAGGGGCCAGAGATGACGATCAGCAGCGGGTGAGGCCGAAAGACCGTCGCGGGCAGTCCCGTATCGCCTGCGACTTCGTCAAGCATGCGCTGAAGCTCGGTGGGGAGGGCCGTGGTTGTCGCTGTTGGATCAAGGGTCATAGCCATGCTCCGTCGTGCTTCGAGCGCAGAAACCCTCGTGTGAGGGTATAATAAGCGCGATGGGCGCTGTCATAGGAGGAGACCTATGCCCCTGTATGAGTATCGCTGCCAGACCTGCCGCCGCCGTTTCACGCTGCTGGTGCGGGCCTTTGAGCCGCCTCTCGCGCCGCCGTGCGAACACTGCCAGAGTACCGCCACCGAGCGGCTCGTGTCGCGAGTCGCGCTGCTACACTCGGAGGCAAGCCGCATGCAAGCCCTGGCTGACCCATCGAACCTGGCCGGGCTGGACGAGAGCGATCCGGCCAGCATGGGGCGTTGGATGCGCCGCATGGGACAGGCGATGGGTGACGACATGGGCGACGGCTTCGACGACATGGTGGAACGCCTGGAAGCCGGGGAAGCGCCCGAAGACGTTGATGCCATGCTCGGTTCCGATGCCGCTGGCGACTTGGGCTAGAGTATAGCACACCTGGGGCGAAAATGAGGAAGCCCTAGTAACGCTCGAACCGCTCGACGTTGAGGACGAAGACTACCGCGCCCCCGACCTCTATCTCGATCGGTTGAGGCATGTACAACTCGCCCGGCTCGACTACCGGGGGTAGCGGGTTCACGTACTGAGTTCGCGCGTGGGCGTTGGCCTTGATAGTGCGCAGGACGTCGCTCAGATTGGCGTCCGACGTACCCACCAGCACCGTGGAGTTGCCTTCGCGGAGGAAGCCGCCGGTGGTGCTAATGGCCGTCGCAGAGTAGCCGCGGCGGTTGAGGGCTTCAATCAGACCGGGCGCATCGTCACTATGGACAATGGCGACGATCAGCTTCTTGATGAGGGTGGCGGGGTCCATAATTCCTCCAGCCATTCGCCCACCTGGGCGTCGATAAGGTGCTGCACGTGATCGGCCGGCTGCGCCGCGTCCACGACCCGCCAGCGATTCGGCTCGGCTGCGACCAGCGCCAGGTAGCCGCGTCGCACGCGCTCGTGATACTCCACGGGTTTCTGGTCCAGGCGATTCCACTCCCCGCCTGCCTGCGCCGCCTGCGCCTTGCGGGCCAGGCCGATGGTTGCCGGGCAGTCCAGGTAGATGGTCAGGTCGGGCGTCAGGCCGCCGGTAGCAAAGGCGGTGAGGGCGCGTAGCGCGGCCAGGTCCAGGCCGAGGCCGAAGCCCTGGTAGGCCAGGGTCGAGTCGGCGAAGCGATCTGAAATAACGACCTGCCCGTCGGCGAGGGCGGGCTGAATCTTCTCTGCGACGTGCTGGGCGCGGGAGGCCGACAGTAGCAGAACCTCGGTGGGGGGCGCCATCGCCGTGTTGCGTGGCGCGAGGACAATCTCGCGAATCTGGTCCCCGATGGGGGTTCCGCCTGGCTCGCGGGTCAGCGTCACGGACAGTCCACGCTGGCGAAGGCTGTCGGCCAGGGCGCGCGCCTGGCTGCTCTTGCCGCTACCCTCCGGCCCCTCGAAGGTGATAAACAGCCCGCGCGGCCTAGCGTCCATGGTTGCGATAGATGCGCACGCGACGCTGCGGCTCTTGCCCGCTACTCTGGGACACCAGATTGGCGGCGCGCGCCAATTCGTGCTGCTGGCGGCGGATGTAGGCGTTCTGCGGCCTCAGCTCCACCATGCGGCGGCTGCCGTGCAGGATGTCATGGATTGCGCTCTGAGCCTCGCGCATGGCTAATTCGAAAGGGTCGGGGCGGACCTCCAGGCCGAAGACATCCGCAAGCGCGCTCTCGATCTGAGCCGCCGTGTTACTGCGCAGAACGTAGACGGGGATGCCCGACTGCTCCGCCTCGGTGATAGGTTGCTGGCGCTTGCGGTAGTAGCTCTTGAGGGTCAGCAGCACGTCTGCATCGCGCAGTGAGTCGACGAGCATGACCGGCAGTTGGAGGGCCTTGGCCGCCTGGCGCAGCCGGTTCTGGCTGATGCCGTAAGGATACACCCGTACCGGCCGCACCGGCTCTTCAGCCGGCCGCCCGCGCGGCGCGGACATCACTGTTTCCATCTCCTCCAGGTCGTCGTCCAGGCCCCGCGCCGCGCCTCCCCCGCGTTGGGGCCGACTGACTGGCTGAAGCTGAATGTTCTCGGTCTGAATGTCGCCGTCCTCGTCGCGGTAACGCATCTCGGCGGCGGCCGGCCGGCCGCGCAAGATGCCATCGACGGCCTCGGCGACGTTGGGGTGCACCATGAGATGCTCCCAGTCCTGAATCTCGACCACAACATCGAAGGTCGGCGGGGCCATGCGCTCCAGAACCGACTTCTGTGTGCCGCGTCGCCGCGCTTCCTCATCCGACAGGGTGACGGTCTGAATCCCACCCACGAGGTCGGCGAGGGTGGGGTTGTTCATCAGGTTGGCGAGAGTCTGGCCGTGGGCTGTGCCGATGAGCTGGACGCCGCGCTCGGCGATGGTGCGCGCCGCCTCGGCCTCCTGCTCGCGACCAATCTCGTCGATGATGATGACCTGCGGCATGTGGTTCTCGACGGCCTCGATCATGACCTCGTGCTGGAGCATGGGGGTCGCGACCTGCATGCGGCGCGAGCGGCCGACAGCCGGATGGGGGATGTCGCCGTCGCCGCCAATCTCATTGGATGTATCGACGATGACAACCCGGCGGTGCTCGCTCAGGACGCGCGCCACCTCGCGCAGCATGGTTGTCTTGCCGACGCCCGGGCGGCCCAGGAGAAGCACGCTTTGCCCCGCGCCCACGATATCGCGGATGATGTCGATGGTCCCACTGATGGCGCGCCCGACACGCATGGTCAGGCCGACGATGCGGCCCTTGCGGTTGCGAATCGCAGAGATGCGGTGCAGGGTGCGCTCGATGCCAGCGCGATTATCCTCGCCGAAGTCGCCGATGCGCGCCGCCACATAGTCGATGTCTTCTTGAGTAACTTCCTCGCTGCCGAGGGTCACTTCTCGGTCGGGGTAGCGCGCCTCAGCGGGCCGCCCCAGGTCTAGCACAATTTCGAGCAGGTCTTCGCTGTCGGGGTCCTCGAGCAACGCCCTGCGCACTCTGGGCGGCAACACGCGCAACAACGCATCCAGGTCGTCTCTATTCTCGTTTGGCATCCTTCACACCTACAGGGAGCGCGGGACCGACGCCTCTAGCGCCTGGCTACAGCATGGATGCGAGACGGCGTCGGCGCGGCTTCTACCCCGCGCTCAGGGACAGCCAGCCAGTTCAGGACTGGATCGCGGATGGGGGCTGTGGTCGATTTGGCTAACAACAAGAAGGAGCCGTGGGGCCGAAAACCCAGGCGCTGCAGCGAGTGCTGCAAGCCTGGCTCGTAGCCACGGGCAGCGCAGAATACCGGACGCACGCCCGGCCCCAGGAGCGCGAGGCCGCACACTACCAGGTCGTCCGTGGCTTCTATGTTGTCATAATCAACGAAGACGTGCAACCACGCGCCGTGCACGCCGCGCCGCACGCTCACGTAGCCATGCAGCTCGCTCTCGACGTCCCAGACGTACTGCTGCGCCTCGCGGCTGAGGCTGACGCCTGGGATGTCCCAACCGCCGCCGGGTTGGCACTCCAGTTGCTGAACGGGACGCGGGGCAGCGTGGCAATAGAGACGCTGGACCCCCCAGCTATCGCGCGGTTCATAGGGACGCAAAGCCAGGTTGGTCGCGGGCAGCGCGGCAGGCGTACGGTCGAGGCGGAAGATATGCTCCTGGGCGTAGACCACGAAGCCCACGTGGCGGAAGATCTCGATGGCCTCGCTATCGCCCGTGGGAAGGCGGGCAAATACACGCTGGCGCTGCGCTGCTCCCACCTGCTGACAGGCAAAGGCCAGCAGCCGTTCCCAGACTTCCGGCGTGGCTCCGGTATCGCGGCTACCCAGGGAAGGCGCGAGGAAGACAACGTCGGCCTCGGGCCGCGTCGCCCTCACCTGCACCTGGATGAAGCCCCTCAGCCGTCGGCCTTGCGCCTGGCTATTAAGGATGAAGGTCATGCGGTGACGCTCGCGAACGCCGTGGGTGAGATAGGCCCGCAGAGCAGCGCCCAGGGGCGAGACTGGCTCTAGGACCGCGCTCTCCAGGTCCAGGAGCGTGCCGGAACGCTGTAGACGCTGAACCAGCGAAGCGTCGCGCAGGCCGAAGGCGTGGGCTACGGCAGTCACGCGGCCTCCGCCGTGCCGAGACGCGGCAACCGGCATGGCCGCGCCTGCCACCCGTGGCAAGCGCGGTTGCGCCGTCGCCCCTGACGCTGTCCCAACAGGTTCGTCTGGTTCAATTGTGCTCCGTCATGCTTGGCGCTGGCCCATGCAGCTACGACTTGTAGCTGCCGTCGATGGTGCGCTCTTCCTCCACCGCGCCACCTTCGAGTTGGGCGCGATGGTACGCCACGCGATCAGGCGGCGCGAGCTTGATGAACGCGCCCAGGCTGGCGGCGATGATGGCGATATCGTCCATCTGTCCCAGCACGGGGATCCAGTCCATGATGAAGTCGATGGGCGACACGACATACAGCAACCCGGCGACCGGAAGCGCCTTGAGATACAGGGGAACTTCGGGATCTAGCAGCAATCGCCAGGCCAGGCGGATATCCTCCCACAAGTCGCCGATGAAGCCGAACAGGCCGCTGCCCGGCGGGGCGTTATTCTGCGCCATGAACCGTCTCCTTTACGTAGCGAAGCGTCCCAATTATAGAAGCGGTAGCGACTTTTGGCAACACGCCGCATTGGCCCAGGCCCGGCGCGCGTCTTGCTGTCTGCCGATGCTTGACTATACTACGCATGGTACACTACGTAGAACGAGGCGCATCGTTTCAGCCTGCGTCAGGTCGAAAGGTGGCTTTCCATGCTTGACTCCTTCTTGCGCAGCCAGCCGCATCGCCGGTACGACCCGTTGCAAGGTGAGTGGGTGGTGGTGTCGCCCCACCGCACCCAGCGCCCCTGGCAGGGACAGGTCGAGAAACCAACGCCTGACCACCGCCCGACGTATGATCCAGCCTGCTACCTCTGCCCCGGCAATCATCGAGCCGGGGGGGTGCGCAACCCCGACTACACCAGTACCTACGTCTTCACCAATGACTTCCCCAGCCTTCTGCCCGACGTGGCGTCGGCGACTTTCGACGCGAGCGGCCTGCTCCACGCGCGAACCGAGCGCGGCACGAGCCGCGTCGTCTGCTTCTCGCCACGCCACGACCTGACCCTGGCGCAGATGGACCCGGCGGCGGTGCGCGCCGTGGTCGATACCTGGGCGGACCAGTACGATGAGCTGGCCGCCTGGCCCTTTGTCCACCACGTGCAGATTTTCGAGAATCGCGGTGCGATGATGGGCGCGAGCAACCCCCATCCCCACGGTCAGCTGTGGGCCACGGAGCACATCGCCGAGACGCCGCGCCGCGAGCTGGAGCGTCTGGCCGAGTATCGCGAGCGCCACGGCCGCCACCTGCTGAGCGATTATCTGGCCCTGGAGGAGAAGGACGGCGAGCGGGTGGTGTGCGCCAACGACCACTTTGTGGTGGTGGTCCCCTTCTGGGCGGTGTGGCCCTTCGAGACGCTGCTCATCAGCCGCGCGCCCGTCGGCACCATCGGCGAACTGGACGACGCCGGCCGCAACGCCCTGGCCGACGTCATTCGCCGCCTGACCATCCGCTACGACAACGTCTTCTCGGCTTTCTTCCCCTATTCGATGGGCTTCCATCAACGCCCGCCGCGCGGGAATGTCGGCGGCGCGGCCCACCTGCACGCCCACTATTATCCGCCTCTGCTGCGCTCAGCGACCGTCCGCAAATTCATGGTCGGCTACGAGATGCTGGGCGAGCCGCAGCGCGACATCACGCCCGAAGCGGCCGCCGAGCGTCTGCGCGAAGTGGGTGAGCTTCATTATTCGCAGCGTACCGCTACGGAGGCCCAGGCATGACCAGCCCAATTGGCATCCAGGCCCTGCGCGAGCAAGTCGCGCGGACGTTCTCGCAGCAGTTTGGCGATGCGCCCACGCTGTGGGTGCGCTCGCCGGGGCGCGTCAACCTTATCGGCGAACATACCGATTATAACGATGGCTTCGTGCTGCCCATCGCCATTGAGCGCCAGGTCATCCTGGCCGCGCGGCCCTGCGGCGGCGGAACCCGCGTGCGCGTGTACTCGGCGACCCTCGGCGCGCGCGACGAGTTCGACCCCGACAATCTGCCCCACGCCCAGGGTTGGCGTGACTACGCGCGTGGCGTGGCGTGGGCGCTGCGCGAGGCTGGCTACCCGCCGCCAGCCGTCGACATTGTCCTGGCGAGCGACGTACCCCTGGGCGCGGGCCTCAGTTCGTCGGCGGCGCTGGAGGTGGGGTTGGGCTGGACGCTGACTCAGGCGGCCGGGCAGACGATCGACCGCGCGCGGCTGGCGCAGCTGATGCAGCGGGCCGAGAATGGCTGGGTCGGTGTGGCGACGGGCATCATGGACCAGTTCATCGCCGCCCTCGGCCAGGCGGACCACGCGCTGTTGGTCGATACGCGGGACCTGAGCTATGAGGCGGTTCCGATGCCGCCCGGCGTGAGTGTCGTCATCGCCGACACCAACGTCAAGCGTGGCCTGGTCGACTCCGAGTATGGCGCACGCCGCCGCGAGACGGCCGAGGCAGCGCAGTTGATGGGGGCGCAGAGCCTGCGCGACGTCGCCGCCGCCGACTTCGACGTCCGCGCCGCTGTCCTGCCCGATCTGCTGCGCCGCCGCGCCCGCCACGTCGTCACCGAGAACGACCGTGTGCTGCGCACCGTAGCCGCCCTCGAGGCGGGTGACCTGGCGACGGTGGGCGAGATGATGAACGAGTCTCACCGCAGCCTGCGCGACGACTATCAGGTAAGTCACCCGAACCTGGATATGCTGGTGGAGATGGCGGGCCGCGTGCCGGGGGTATACGGGGCGCGCATGACGGGCGGTGGCTTCGGCGGCGCGACGGTCAGCCTGGTCGCCGCCGCGGCGGTCCCCGACTTCGAGCGCGAGGTGTCCCGCGCCTACGCCGATGCCACGGGGCAGCCGCCCCCCATCTACGTCACCCGCGCCACCGACGGGGTCAATGTGCTTGGTGGCATGTAGCTGTGGCTGAAGGCGGGGCAAGCCTCTACTTCGTGACGTCGCAACTTGGGGCCGATAGCGGTGTTATAACAGCCGAGACCCCACAAGGGGGGATGGTGCTTCAGAGCGAAGACGAGCTGGTCCAGCGGGCTAAGGCCGAGCCGGAGGCGTTCGGCCACCTGTATGATCGCTACGTCGACAAGGTTTACAACTACATCTACCACCGCGTCGGCAACCACCACGACGCCGAGGACCTGACGGCGCGCACCTTCCACCGCGCTCTCGTCAACATCGGCGCGTATGTGGACCGGGGTGTGCCCTTCTCCGCCTGGCTATTTCGCATCGCCCACAACCTGGTGGCGAACTGGCATCGGGACCAGGGCCGTCGCGAGACGATAATGCTGGATGATGGGCTGCCCAGCCCACGCACCCACCCCGAAGCCCTGGCGGAGGAGGCTGAGGAGGAGGGGCTGCTCCTGGATGCCATCCGTAGCCTACCGGATGACCGCCAGAAGCTGCTAGTGTTCAAGTTCAGTGAAGGCCTGTCTAACGCGGAGATTGCTCGCCACCTGGGCCGGTCGGAGGGGGCGATCAAGTCGCTGTATCATCGCACGCTGCTCGCCTTGCGCGAGGAATTGCAGCGGCGCGGGGTCGGCAGTTAGCGGAAGCTGGCCGGTGAGGGGAGGCCTGGCAGATGCAGGAACAGATCACCGCTGAAATCCTGGCGGCGCACGCGGATAACCTGATTAACGGGGTCGACGAGCGCGAGAATTATCTGCGCCTCTTCGGCAACAAGGACGGCGATCTTGCCGACCTGATGGCGCTGGCGGTGCGGGTGCGCGCACTGATGGCCCCTGTGCGCCCGTCGCCGGTCTTCCGCGACGAGTTGCGGCGCGAGTTGCTGGCCGCCGCTCGCCGGCGGCCTACGGGCGAGCCGCGCCCGGCGTGGGAAGTGTGGCGCGACGACGCCGAGCAGTGGGTGGACTATGCCCGCCGTCGGCTGCCCGACTGGACGCCGCCGTTGTGGGTGGAGCGGCCCATGCCGCGCGGCCTGGTGCTGGCGGCCCTGGGGTTGACCACGGGGGCGGGGGTGTGGGCCTACCTGCGCCACCGCGACGAGACGCGCCGTCCCCACGACGTGATGCGTGACGCCTGAAGCATGAGCGACGGCGGGAGTGGTTCGGTCCTGAGTTAGCGCGATGGCCACAAAACAACACGAAGGCGCGAAGGGAGTGTAGAACATATCCCTGTCGCGCCTTCGTGTTGCTTCGTGCAGGATGAGAAGAGGGCATGCCTCGCCCTGCCGCTGGCCTTCGGCGGCGACAGGAAGAGGGGGCCAGGCGATGGGGTTAGGGGGGCGGCGTTGGTGTGGCGAAGTGGATAATCAGCGTGTCGCCCTGGAACGTGGCCTTGCTCACGTCGAGACCAGCCAGGGTGCGCGGTAGGATGAGGTTGCGGCGAAAGTTGCCGATGTCGATAACCAACTCGTCGCCGAAACGACCCAGGTCCACCGTAGAGCGGTCGACGAGGGGTAACCGTAGCTGTAAGTCGTAGCCGCCATTGGCCGGGACGATGCTCTGCGGCTGCCCCCGGTACATCACCTGCGTTGGGTCCGTCTCGGCGTAGATGGCCTCGGCCATGCGGCGCAGCATCGCCGGGCCGACCATCTCGTGATCGAATAGGGGGACCTTGTAGATGGGCAACGGGCTGAAGGCCTGCTCGACCAGCTGCCCGTACTTCTCTTGCATGTCCTTCCACCCTTGCAGATAAGCGTCCGTCACGAAGCTGGGCAGGATGCGATTGGAGATGATGGCGTCGGTGGGGAAGCCGTACAGGCTGAGGTAGGTGTAGGAGCGCTGGGCCTCCTTGACCACCATCTTCTCCGGGTTGAGGACGATGCGTACCGAGGAACGCGCCGGGTCGGCCAGTAGCTCGTGCATGCGATCCAACTGGATGAGCAGCTCGTGGATGGAGTCGAATACCCGGTCATCCGGCGTGGGGATGTCGGTCATGGCGCGGATGAGCGGCCCGGCCAGTTGGGCTACTTTGCGCTGCACGGGGAAAATCTGCGCCAGATACCAGCGCGCCGCCTCGGGGAAGGACAGGAACTTGAGGGTTTCGCCGGTCGGCGCGCAGTCGATGATGATCACGTCATAGTCGCCGCTGTCATGCAGGTGGGTGATCTGCAGCAGGCTGGCCAGTTCCTCCATGCCCGGCAGCACGCTGGCTTCCTGGGCGACCAGGCCATCCGCGCCGCGCCAGACCAGGAGGCCCGACAGATATTCCTGCACTGTGCCCCAATACTCGTCCATCTGGTGGAGGACGTCGACCTCCTGCCCCCACAGGCGCGGGGCGATCTCGGTCGGCGTCGAGCCAAGGGGTGTATCGAAGGAGTCGCCGAGGGAGTGGGCCGCATCGGTGCTCAGTACCATCGTGCGATAGCCCAGGTCGGCGCAGCGCAGGGCTGTAGCGGCCGCGACGCTGGTCTTACCGACGCCGCCCTTACCGGTATAGAGAATGATGCGTGCCATGTGCCCTCAGTTGTGATTTCTTTAGCCGCGAAAGTATAGGCGTGCGGGAAGAGCGGCGCAAGAACAGACCCATTGGCGCGTGCGGGATGTGCCCCCCCCCCCGCGCTCGTGGGGGCGAGGCGCGACCTTGACCCCTGGAGTCGGGCGTGATACACTGGCGACATCTTGCTACGTTGCGGGAAAGCGAGGAGTCATGCCGGAGTGCGCCTTCTGCGCCATCGTGGCGGGCCGTCTGCCAGCGGCGATTGTCTTCCAGGATGACCTGGTGACGGCGTTCCAGGATATCAACCCGGTCGCGCCAACGCACATCCTGGTCGTCCCCAACCGCCACATCGCGACCCTCAACGACCTGGATGATGCCGCGCTGGCCGGCCGCCTGCTGATGGTCTGCCAACGGGTGGCCCACGAGGCGGGGCTGGCCGAGGGCGGCTATCGGGTGGTGAACAACGTGGGCAGCCAGGGCGGCCAGCATGTCTACCACATCCACCTGCACGTCCTGGGCGGCCGCCGCCTGACATGGCCGCCGGGCTAAAGGTTCCCTAAGCGTTACTTGACGGAAGGGGTGGTCAGCCTATAATTGGGCGCGACGATTGGTGATTGACACAGAGGCGATGGAGAGGCCGCATGGCTGACGCGGTGAGCGAGCGCGTGGCAATCGAGTTGAAAGATGCGTTGCGTCAACATGACGAGACGCGCAAGACGACCCTGCGGCTGCTGCGGGCCGCGCTGCAGAAGGCGGCCGAGGCGAAACATCACGCCGCCGTGGAAGCTGCTCGCAAGCAACTGGGTGGCGACTGGGACCAGGCGGCCGCACAGGTTGGCGACCAGGCCACCGAGCTAACGGACGCCGAGGCGCTGGCCGTCGTGCAGCGCGAGGTCAAGCAGCGTCGCGATTCCATCGCCGAGTTCGAGAAGGCAGGCCGCATTGATCTGGTGGCCAGCGAGCAGGCCGAACTGAGCATCCTTGAGACCTACCTGCCCCAGCAGATGGGCCGCGACCAGGTAGAGACCGAGGCGCGGGCGGTGATTCAGGAGGTGGGAGCCACCAGCCCTTCGCAGGCCGGTCTGGTGATGAAGGCGCTCATGCCCCGCCTCAAGGGGCAGGCGGATGGCCGTATGGTCAACGACGTCGTGCGCGCTCTACTGAGCGGCGCCTGAGGGCGACCAGGAACGTCGCCCCGGCGGAGAAGCCCTGAATGCGCTTCCGCGAGGGGGTCAGCGCCATTCTTGACGGCCTGCCCCCGTTTTCGTCTCAAGCCGAATCGAAGCGACTGCTCACCGCTGTCGCCTTTGGCCTGCTATTGTCAGTTGCCCTCACTGTCATCGTTGTCTTCCCCACCACTCAGCAGGTCCAGCTCCGTGAAGGTGACGTCAGCCCTGGCGACATCCGCGCCCCGCGCCGTATCCAGTTTGAGAGCGACGTTCTCACGGCGCAGGAACGGGCGAGCGCCGCGCGGCGTGTGCCGCCCGTGTATCAACCGCCCGACCTGCGCCTGACGCGCCAGGCCGTGCGCCGCGCCGCCGAGGTCTTCGAGACGGTCGAGTGGGCGCGGACCAACCCGACAGCGACCCTGGACGAAAAGCGGGCTATGCTGCGCGGCGTGGCGGAGCTGCGCGATCTGCCCACCGATACCCTCGATTTGACGCTCCAGGCCCCTGAGGCCAACTGGCAGCGCATCAAGGCCGAGACGGTGCGCGTGGTCGAGGCAGCCATGCGACAGCCCATTCGCGAGGACCAGATCGCCGATGTGCGGCGGTCGCTGTCCAACTACATCGGCCTGAGCCTGTCGGACGCCGAGGCGGATGCCGTGGCCGAATACGTGGCGCGCTTCATCCAGCCCAACTCGTTGCCGGACGAGGCGGCCACCCTGGCGGCCCGCCGCGCCGCCTCGGCCGCCGTGCCGGCCACGACGCGTACCGTCGAGCGCGGGGAGATCATCCTGCGCGCCGGCGACATCGTTCAGCCCTCGCACCTGGAGGTCTTGCAGAAGTTGGACCTGCTCCAGGGCGGGCTGGATTGGCGCGGCGTCGTTGGTACGTTCCTCCTCGTCACGCTGAGCGTCTTCATCCTGGGTATGTGGGTCGTGTATCGCAATCCCGACTTCTGGGTGGACAACCGGCGAGCCTGGTTGCTGTCCCTGGTGCTGCTGTCCTTCGTGCTCCTCGCCAAGTTCATGGTACCGGGGCGCACGCTGATGCCGTACATCTTCCCCGGCGCTGCCGCTGCCATGCTGCTCACGGTGCTGTTGGAGCCGCGCTTCGCCCTGGCGACGACGGTGCTACTGGCCCTGATGGTCGGCCTGCTGGCGGGGCGTAACTTCGAACTGTTTACCTACATCCTGCTCGGTGGCGTTATCGCCGGCCTGAGCCTGTGGCGCGTCGAGCGGCTCATGGCATTCGCGCTGGCCGGGGTATACGTCATCCTGGCGCAGGTGGTGGTACTGCTCTCGTTCCGCCTCATTCGCGGCGAGTACGACGTGGTGGGCGTGGCCGAGCTGACGCTGGCCGCCATTGCCAGTGGCGTCCTGGCGACATCCCTGACGACGGTGGGCTACTATGTCCTGGCCCACGTGTTCGATCTGCCAACGTCCATCCGCCTGATGGAACTGGCGCGTCCCGACCAGCCCTTGCTGCGCGAACTGCAACTGAAAGCGCCCGGTACGTATCACCACAGCCTCGTCGTCAGTCACATGGCTGAGGAAGCCGCGCATCGCATCGGGGCCGATGCCCTGCTGTGCCGCGTTGGCGCATACTATCACGACATCGGCAAGCTCACCAACCCGTCGCTGTTCATCGAAAATCAGGTCGATGGCCGCAATCCCCACGACCAGCTGGATCCGGAAACCAGCGCGCGCTACATCCTCGCCCACTCGACGGAAGGCGTTGTCCGCGCGCAGGAGGCTCGCCTGCCGGGTCGCCTGATCGATCTCATCGCGGAACATCACGGCACGACCCTCGTCCGCTATTTCTACGCCCGCGCCGTGGATCGGGCCAACGGCAGCCCGCCGCCCGATGACTCCGCCTTCCGCTACGGCGGGCCTCGCCCCCGCTCGAAGGAGGCCGGCATCCTTATGCTGGCCGATTCGTGCGAGGCGGCGGTGCGCGCTAAGCGGCCTGGCAGCCCTGAGGAGATCGAGGCCGTTGTTACCCGCGTGATTGGCGAGCGGCTGGCCGATGACGAACTGGACGAGTGCCCGCTCACGCTGCGGGAAGTGGACCAGGTGCGCGCTGCCTTCTGCAGCGTGCTGCACGGCGTCTATCATCCACGGGTCGAGTATCCGCCCGTCGTCGAGCCGGCGGCCAGTGGCGCGCTGGCTGGCCGCGCTACGATCGAGTGAGTCCCATGTCCCCGAACGACCTCGACTGGCTGACAGTTGACATCCAGATTGATGACGCCTTCGCGCCACTCGTCGATGTCGAGGCCATCGCAGGGGCAGTGCGGCGTGCCCTTGAGACGACCGGCGTCAATGGCGCGGTCGAGGTATCGATGGTCGTCACCACGGATGAGGCGGTCCGGGAACTCAACCGCGTGTATCGCGGGCAGGATAGGGCCACCGACGTTCTCTCCTTCGGCCAGGACGACGACGGCCCGCCGCTACCTCCCGACCTGCCGCGCCCCCTCGGCGACGTGGTGATTGCCTACCCCCAGGTGGCGGCGCAGGCCGGGCGCGCTGGCTGGGACACGCAGGACGAGTTGGTGTGGCTGGTCATCCACGGCGTGCTGCATCTGCTCGGCTACGACGACGAGGACGAGGCAGGACGCGCGGCCATGTGGGCCATGGGGGAACAGATTCTGGGTCGCCGGGCGCCGGGCGGCCCCGCCGATGGGTGATCGCCGGCGGCTCGTCCAGCCGCCGGCCGTGCCAGCCAGGGGGCGCGCCCCGTGGTGGCGCAGCTTCGTCTGGGCGGGGGAGGGCATCGCCCATACCTGGCGCACCCAGCGGCACATGAAGATACACGTCGCTATCGCGGCGGCGGTCATCCTGGTGGGCCTCTGGCTTCATCTGCCGCCGCGAGACTGGGCCGTGCTGGCCCTCACCATCGGCATCGTGCTGGCTGTCGAGGTGGGCAACACGGCCATCGAGGCCCTGGTGGACCTGGCCTCACCCGACATCCATCCTCTGGCGAAGATTGCCAAGGACGCCGCGGCCGGGGTCGTGCTGATTCTGGCGCTGGCCGCCGTCGTGGTGGGGCTGACTGTGCTAGGCCCGCCCTTGTGGGCGCGCCTGATGGGGCTGCCATGATCACCCTGCGCCCGCTCAATCTTGACCTGGATGCCGAGGCTGTGGCGCGACTTGTCAGCCTGACGCGCCTCGAGCCGGCGACCGCGTCGCAGGTACGCGATTGGTGGCGGGCGCGGCCCGATAGCATACGCTCGCTACAGGTCGCGACCGGCCCCGACGGCCAGGCGCTGGCCTTCCTGGAGGTAGCCCACGACGGTTGGCTGGAGCCGAAGCACTATTACCTGAACGTGATAGTCGATGATTCGTGGCGTGGGCAGGGCATCGGCCGTCGGCTGTACATGGAGGGGGTGGCCTTCGCCCTGGCCCACGGCGCGACTCATCTCGAGGCTGAGGTCCGCGACAACGACTCCGGCGCGCTCCGCTTTGCCGAGGCGCGCGGCTTTCGCCGGGTTGCCCACACCTTCGAGTCGGTACTCGATCTCGATAGTTTTGACGAGACGCCATTTCTGGGCCGCCTGACGCGCGCTCAGGCGGCCGGCGTGCGTTTCTTTTCTCTCGCCGATTCTGGCACGCCAGGTGAAGACGACTTACGCCGTCTCTATGAACTGAACCGAGCCGCCGCGTTGGACAACCCTGGCAACCCAGGTGTCTTTGAGCCGTTTGAGAGTTTTCGCCACACCGTATGCGAGGCGAGCTGGTTCCGCCCCGATGGGCAGTGGCTCGCTGCGGATGGGGAGCGTTGGGTGGGGTTGGCTGCCGTGGTTCTCTATCCGGAGTCGCACTCGGCGTACAACGGCTTCACCGGGGTCGACGCCGCGTATCGGGGTCGCGGGCTGGCGACGGCTCTCAAGTTGCTGGCGATTCGGTGGGCGCGTGAGCAGGGGGCGCGCAGCATGCGCACCAACAATGACTCCCGCAACGCCGCCATGTTGGCAATCAACCGCAAGCTCGGCTACCGCTCGCGTCCTGGCAGCTATCGCCTGGTCCGGAATCTCGCCGCGACAGCCCCTGAGCTATAATTGAGCGTGCGTAGCGATACCCACATTCCAAATCGATAGGAGACATCCATGACGACACCGGCTGTCATCAAGGTCGATACCCCCGGTGGCATGAGCTTCGATCTCTCGCCGGAACAGGCCATGATTCGCCGCACGGCGCGAGACTTCGCGGAGCGCGAGATCATCCCCGGCGCACGCGAGCGTGACCGCGGCGAGATCTTCCCCCACGATATCATTGCCAAGCTGGGGGCGCTGGGCTTTTTGGGGCCAACCGTGCCTGAGCAGTACGGCGGGATGGGCCTCGACTTCATCTCCGAGGCCGTCATCTTCGAGGAGATTGGTCGCGCCGATTCATCGATTCGCACCACCCTCTCGGTGCAGATCTCGCTGACTGAGTTGCCCATTCTGCGCTGGGGCACGGAGGACCAGAAGCGCCGCTATCTGCCGCGCCTGGCGTCGGGGGAGTGGCTCGGCTGCTTCGCCCTCACCGAGCCGGGTGTCGGCTCCGACGCCTCCAACCTCGCCACGCGCGCCGTGCGCGACGGCGACGAGTGGGTGTTGAACGGGCGTAAGATGTGGATTTCCAACGGCGGCGTGGCCAGGCTGGCCCTGGTCTTCGCCCAGACCGACCCCGCCCTCAAGCACAAGGGGCTGGCCGCCTTCCTGGTTGAGACCGATACGCCGGGGTTCAGCGCACCCAGTATTCACGGTAAGCTCGGCTTGCGGTCGTCGAACACGGCCGAGTTGGTGCTGGAAGACGTGCGTGTACCGGCTGATAACATGCTGGGTGACATCGGCCAGGGCTTCCAGATCGCTATGTCGGCGCTGGACGACGGACGCTTTGGTGTCGCGTCGGGCTGTGTGGGCATTATCCAGGCTTGCGTGGACGCCTCAACGAAGTATGCCCAGGAGCGCCATGCCTTTGGGCAGCCTATCGCTGGCTTCCAGCTGGTGCAGGAACTTATCGCCGACATGGTGCTGGACCTGGAGACGGCGCGCCTGCTGGTCTACCGCGCGGGCTATCTGAAGAACAAGGGCGTGAAGAATACTCGCGAGACATCGCTGGCAAAGTGGCACGCCTCGGAGTCGGCCGTGCGCGCGGCTCTCAACGCCATCCAGGTGCACGGCGGCTACGGCTACTCCGACGAGTATCCGGTCGAGCGTTACCTGCGCGACGCGAAGGTAGCCACCCTGTACGAGGGGACGACGCAGATTCAGAAGCTGATTGTGGGGCGGTTCACGACAGGCATCGACGCCATCGCGCCGCGAGGGTAAGAGCCTGTTACACACGAAAGGCCCCAGCGATTGGAGAAAATCGCTGGGGGCCTTCGTCGTTTGGGATGGCACGCTAGATGCGGCGTCGGCGGGCGTATAGCAGCCCTGTCGCGCCCATGCAGACGGCCAGAAGAAGCGCCAGCCAGCCGAAGGGCAGGGAGGGACGACTGGCGACGACCTCGAAGCCATCGATGGAGCAGCGCGGCCCGGCCGCGCCCTCGCTCGGGCCTTCCGGCACGCTGAGCTGCAAGGTGTGCAGGCCACGCCCCAGGCCGTGGGCCAGCGGGGCGCGCGCCTGCCACTGCCGCTCGCCCTGGTACAGCTCGATGTAGGAGCGTCCCCTGGCGTCACGCGGCAAGCCTGCCACTGGCTGCCCATCCACGGTGACCAGGCAGCGGCCCGCCTCTGGGCCGCGCGACGTGAGCAGGTCAACGGCCTCACCCTGGAACTGGAACGTCAGCGTCGCGCCGGGGTGGTCGCTGTTGACATAAGTCCCGCCGCTGGCCTGGGGAGCCAGGACCATCTGCCAGCCGCCCGATGAGGCCACCGGGACGCTTGTCTCCTCGTAGTGGCCGTCGCCGGCCGCGCGGAGCGCGGCGGTCGCGTCCTTGACGGCCTTGTACACCGTGCGCGGGGTGAAGTCGACATCGACCATGCGGAAATAGTAGTCAGCCCGGTCCGGCGACTTGTCGCCGACCTGGCGGAAGTACCAGATGTTGAACACCCCGGCCCACGGCCAATTGTCGCGCGCGTAGCGAATCCCGTCGATGGTGTACTGGGCCTGTTGCGGCTCTTCGACACGCTTCCAGGTCAGCTCGTCGTCGGGAAAGTCGGATGGTGCGGCGTTCCAACCGTATTCGTTGAACCAGATAGGCTTATTCCCGTCGCCGTATTGTTCCATGATGGCGCGCTGGAGCGTCACCCGCTGGAAGTTCAGGCGGTTGGGGTCGGCCGGGGCTGTCGGCGGGTCTGCGAAGCCAAAGGCATTAGACGACAAGATGTCGAAGCTATCCTTCGCGCCTGCCTGGTACATCTCCTCGAGGAACGTCAGGTCCGACAGGTTGCGACGGTCGGGGAAGCTCTCCAGGGTCATGGCGAGGGGAGCCGACAGCACGACGATGTTGGGGTCGGCTTCCTTGGCGCGGGTGTAGGCGATCTTGAGCAGCCGCGCATACTCAGTGGGGGAGACTGGCCGCGCGCCCCATTCCGGGAAAATGTTAGGCTCGTTCCAGACCTGGATGTAACGGATCTTGCCCTTGTAGCGATTGACGAATTCGTAGACGAAGTCGCCGTAGTCCTCGAAGCGGTCTGGCGGCGCTTGCGGGTAGCGGTTGTCGACGCGGCTCCAGGCGGGCGGCCGATCGAGGCGGGCGATGACCTGGATGCCGTTGCGAGCGAACAGGTCGACCATCTCGTCGTACTTCTGCCAGGTGCTATGCCCGTCGCCGTCGACGAAGCGACCCTTCGCCTTCGGCTCGATGGCTTCCCAGGCAAAGGATTGCTTGGCCCAACCGATGCCTGCCGCCTGGGCCATCTGAACGGTCTTCTCACGCTTCCACGCTTCCACCTCCAGGTCGAGGAAGAAGTTCGCGCCGTAGGGGTTGATATCGGTGTGAGGGATGTCGCGCCGCGCGGCGCTGGCCGTGTCAGACACATAGTCCGACCAGCCGTAGACGGCGACGACCATCAGAGCCGCTGCCGCGCTGACGGCGGCGAGGAGGCGTAGCAGTCGGGGGTGGGTCAGCCAACGAGTCATGTACCGAGTCTCAAGGCGCCGGCCTGCCCAGGGGCAGGGTCAGTTGGAACAGGGCCTGGTAAGCTCGATTGGTTGCCAGTGGGCCATCGCCGCCGATGGCGTGCAGGCGCAGATCACTGGCGGCCAGGCCCAGACCGGTCCACTCGCCTTCAAAGGGGGTAGCTTCGATACGCCAGCTATCACTACTGACGTCATAACTGGCGACGGCCTGATTGGCCGGGCCGCCGCCGATGGCGATAATACGCCGCCCCACGGGCGCGGCGGCCAGGCGACTGCGGGGTTCTGGCAGCGGCGCGCGCGCCACCCAGGCCGGCGTTCCGCTACCGGCGGATGGGTCTAGCATCTCGTTGGCCGTCAGTGGGGCGTCGTTCGCGCCACCAATGACGTAGATGTGGCCGTCGATGACGGCTGCGGCGGCGTAGGCGCGCGGAGTGAGCATCGGCGGGCCTTCCTGCCAGTCGCTTGCCCCCGGCGTGTAGATCAGGGTCTCGGCGCGGGGGCGTTCCCCGTCCCAACCGCCCATTACGTAGATCTTGCCGTCGAGGGCGGCCAGGGCGTAGCCGCACACGGCGCGCGGGAGTGGTGGCGCGGTCGTCCAGTGGTCGGTGGCAGGGTTGTACACTTCGACCACGCTCTGCGGCCGGCCGGCCGCATCGCAGCCACCTGGGACGTACACCTGGCCGCCGACTACCACGCCGCTGACGTCACGCACCGGCGTCGGCTTTGCCTGCCGAGCGTGCCAGCTGTTGTCGGGGGTGTAGCGTGTCACCTCGCCGCTGACGCCGTCGGCGGTCTGCCCGGCGATGGCGTACAGACTCTCGCCGACAGCGGCCACCGCCAGGCCTGCGCGGGGAGTGGGCAAGGGAGCAAGCTCTGCCCAACGCTGCCCGGCCACGGTGACGGCCGCCGCATCGATGGGCGTGGGCAGGGCGGTCGGGCTGGCGCGGCCGGCGGCGCTCGTCACCTGCCACGCCAGGCCGGCGCCCAACGCCAGAGCCAGCACAACCAGTGGTACGACCCACAGCGGGACACGCTGCGCCGCTGGGATCGGGGTGAGCACAGGAACAGGGGGTGCGGCGGCTGGCTCGGCGACCAGCAGGGCCGGGGTGGAGCCATCGCCCGGCTCGGCGGCGCGCGCTACTTCCGCAGCGCGTGTGGTGTCGTCGAGGGCAGCCTTTGGCAGGGGGACCAGCCCGGCGTGGATAGCGTAGAGGGTCGCTTCGGTCCGCGACTGCGCGCCGAGCTTGTCGAAGATGTTACGCACGTGGACCTTGACGGTGTTGACGCTGATGAACAACTCGTCAGCAATCTGCTGATTGGTCGCACCTGTCGCCAGCAAGCGTAGGACGTCGATCTCACGCTCGCTCAAGGTCCGCGAGGGCTCAATCATGGAGGCTTTTCTCCAGACCAGAGGCGGGCCGAAGTGGACCCGAACTCGCGCCAATTATAGCCATCGGGACAGGGCGCGGCAAACAATAGGCGGCCGAACCTGGCAAAGCGGACGCCCGTCGCTGCTCGGCAGCGACGGGCGTGGCCCTGGGTGTACCCCCGGTAGGACTCGAACCTACGACACCCTGTTCCGAAGACAGGTGCTCTAATCCTCTGAGCTACGGGGGCGCGCCAATATGACGCCCCGATGAGTCCTAATCATACGTCACGAGGCTGCATTTTGGAGTGGGGTTTTTGCGGGAGCTGACAGGCCGCTGTATACTTGATGTATGAATCATGATTTGGAGAGCGCGCCGGAGGTGGCCGCGGCGGGCCAACTGGTGCTGATGGTCAGCGCCGACAATAAGCGCTTTATCATTCGGCTTACCCCCGGCGCTGAGTTTCATACCCACAAGGGCCGCATGTTCCACGACGATATCATCGGTCAGCCGCTGGGCCGAGTCGTTGTCACCCATCGCGGCGACCGCTTCGTCGCCCTCCAGGCTACGCTGTTCGACCTCATCATGAGCGTGCAACGCGGCGGCACGATCATGTATCCCAAGGATATCGCCTACGCTCTCCTCAAGCTGGGGGCCGGGCCGGGGGCGCGAGTCATCGAAGCAGGGACGGGCAGCGGCGGCCTGACTACCGCCCTGGCGACCTATGTTCGCCCGCTGGGGCGCGTTTATTCCTACGAGGCGCGCGAGGACATGCAGTCGCGCGCCCGCAAGAATCTGGAGCGGATCGGCCTCGACGAGTGGGTCGATTTCCACGTTCGTGATATTGCTGAAGGGTTCGACGAAACCCACGTCGACGCGGTGTTCCTGGATGTGCGCGAGCCGGAGGATTATCTGGCGCAGGCGTGGGCAGCGCTGCGGTGGGGCGGCGCGTTCGGCTCCCTCGTCCCCACCACCAATCAGGTGAGCGAGGTGCTGGCTGGCATGCAGGCGATGGGCTTTATGGACATCGAGGTGGCGGAGATCATCTTGCGTCTGTACAAGACCGTCCCGGCTCGCCTGCGGCCCATGGATCGCCTGACTCCACACACCGGGTATCTGCTGTTTGGCCGCAAGGCCATGCCTCTCGCGGCGGTTGGCGCGGATGCCGACGATGAGGACGAGCCAGAGAACGGGAAAGGCGAGGCGGACGTAAGATAAAGAGTCGAGGCGCGGTTGCTACGAAGCAGGGTGGAGGAAACGATTATGATCGCGTTTGTGTTCAGCGGGGGAGGCAGTCGCGGCGCGTTGCAGGTCGGCGCGCTGCGCGCCTTGCTGGAGCGAGGCATTGCGCCCGACATGGTTGTCGGCACGTCGGTCGGTGGCATCAATGCCGCCGCGCTGGCTGGTGATCCGTCCATGGGCAACATCGAGCGCATGGAGACCTTGTGGCGGCAGACGCGGCGCTCCGACGTCTACCCGGGTAGCCGGGTGCAGATTGCCTGGCGGGTCGCGATGGGCAAGGGCAGCCTGTATCCCAACGATGGCCTGAAGCGCCACCTTTACCGCCACATCACGTCGACCGCCGAATCCTTCGCTGACCTGGTACTGCCCTGCTACATCGTCGCCACCAATCTCGACACGGGCGCGATGCGCGTGCTGGGTGAGCGGCCCGCCGATAGGGTCCTCGACGCGCTAATGGCGACGACGGCCTTGCCCCCGTTGCACCCACCGTACCACCTGGACGACGGTGAGTACGTGGACGGCGCGATGACCGCGCTGCTGCCCGTCGAGGTAGCGATCGCGCACGGCGCGCGCGAAGTGTATGCCCTGCACATCATCGACGGCCCCACGCCACCGGTGGGACGGCGCACCATGCTGCAAATTGGCGGCAAGGCCATCGGCGCGCTCGTTCAGCGCCAGTGGCAGGACACTGTGGCGCGGGTTGAAAAAGGGCCTGTCCGCCTGCACCATATCCGGCTGACGCCGCCCGAGCCGTGCCCCATGTGGGACTATTCCAAGACCGACTTGCTTCTCCAGGCAGGCTACAACCAGGCGGTCGCCTTTCTGGGAGCGATGCAACCCGCCCCTACACCCTGGCATGTGCGGGCACGTCAGCGGGCGGCGTCTATAATACGAGCGCCTCGCCCGGCGACCAGCGACACCAAGCTCAGTGAGCGGCTACGGTAGTTCGTCGGCGTTGCGGCGTTCATTCGACAAGCAGAGGGGGGCGTGTCATCGCACGCCCCCCTCAATATTGATGCGCGCTGTCAGCGTCTTTGACGCCGCACCCGATAGCGAAGGTAGCCCAACAGGCCGGTCAGGCCGCCACCAAGCAGCAGAATCGTCGACGCTTCAGGAATCTCCGGCGGCGGTGAGGACGAGCCGCCGAAGGGCGTGGCCGTCGGCTGAGGAACGACCGGCGTGAGGGTCGGCGCGTTGCCGCCGGTGGCGGGCGTCATCGGGGCGGGTGTCGCGGGCGTCGGGCGTGGTGTGCTGGTGGCCGAGGGAGTCGGCGACGGTGTGGCGGTCGGCGCGGTCTCTTTAGGCGGAACGTCGCCCGTGTACTTTTGCAGGCCCAGGGTCGTGCCGATCCACAGGTTATCGTTGCTGTCGACGACCAGGGCGGTGATGTGGCCGCTGGTGAGCGGCGAATTCTTGGGGGTGAAGGTCCGCCACTCACCGTTCACCAGGACGCGGATACCACCCTGGGCATAATACTGATTGCCCTGCCCGGCGGGAAAGACCTTGGCCGGGAAGTCCTCCACATCCTGGCCGCCCCGTGACAGGCCCACCCAGGGCGTGCCGCCACCCTTCTGCCGGTAGGCGACTGCGCTCGCCCAGCCCTCATCGGTGAACTTGGCGTTCTGCCACGCGCCCTGCCCCGACGGCAGCCAGTTGATCACAGCGTTGGCGAGGAAGGGGTCGAGCGACTTGGGAGGGTCGGCGGAATAGCCCCCGATCCAGGCCGTTCCGTCCGGCGCATAGTAGGCCGAGCGCGCGTCGCCGGCGCTGAGGGTGAGGCCGTTTTGGCCTGCGACAAAGTTTGTCCACGTGCCGTTCGCCAGGCGGCTCGCGCCACCTGTCTGTGCCTCGCCGGGATTGGTGGGTGAGGTGTTCGCTACCCACACCTGACCACCGTTGCTGCTCAAGTCGGTGATTTCGTTGGCGATAATGGTAGGGGCCTGGATCGGCGTTCCCCACGCACTGGTCGCGGTGTTGTAGACCCCCAGACCGCCCGATACAGAGGGCATACCGTGGGGTTCGGGCCAGTTGTTACCCGTGCCCACAAATACCTGTGAACCCTGACGCGCCAGGCTCGAGACGGACTCGCCGGGTAGGGCGGGACCTGGGTCGATGATCTCCCAGGGTGGGTTGTCGATGGCGACGCCACCCTTGAGGATCTGGCCTCCGGGAAGCTGGTCACGCAGGAGGCCTACCCACAGGCGGCTCTTGTCGTCAAACATCAGGCTGCTGACCGCACTGCTCACCTGTCCTGTACTGGAGTCGCCGATAGGATAGGGGTGCCACTTGCCCTGCGTGTCGAGGAAGTTCAGGCCGGAGCCGGCCCACTCGCCAGGGGAGGTGGGGAAGGCGGCGCCGACCCACACCGAGCCGTCGCTCTTGAGGGCGATGGCGGCGATGTGGTTGGAACGGGGGGTGAGACCCAGGGCGGCGGTGGACAGGACGGTGGTCTTGGGCGGGGCGAAGGACAGGGCGCCGATGCCGTGACCCTCGGTGCCCTGGGAGTAGGCGACGGTGCCGACCTCGGGGAGGCGAGCGCTGGTGCCGAAGTAGGCCAGGGGCTGAGCGGGGTCGAGGAGGATGGCGCGGACGAGGTTACCTGGCAGCTTCTGGCCGGTGGTGCCGCCGTCGGTGTTGTAGAGGGCGCAGACGGGGACAGAGGTAGAGTCGAAGCCGCCGTCCCAGGTGAGGCGACAGACGCCGAGGCCCTCGCCACGGTCGAGGT
>DAOUDG010000038.1:0-30025 GCA_034431435.1 Anaerolineae bacterium
CTGCCCCCGCCGCCCCCAAAGCGACCGAAGCCCCCAAGGCGGCGGCGCCGACCACCGCGCCGACAGCCGCGGCCAAGGCGGCAGCGCCAACCACCGCGCCCGCCGCCGCTGGCGCGGCCCCCGCCAACATTGGCGCAACCGAAGCGGGTGCGCGTTCCAAGGGCCTCAACGATCTGGCCGACGCCTACGCCGGCAAGCTGAAGGGCACCAAGGTCACCATGACCGGCCCCTTCACGGGTGAGGACGCGGTAAAGTTTGGCGCGTCCATCAAAGAGTTCGAGGACAAGACCGGTATCGACATCCAGTACGAAGGCTCGAAGGAGTTTGAGGCATCCATCGGCGCTCAGTTCCAGGCGGGCGCGACCCCCGACATCATCGACTTTCCGCAGCCTGGCCTGGCGGCGACCTTCGTCAAGCAGGGCAAGACCATCCCCGTGAGCAAGCTCGGTATCCCCGACGCCTGGCTGAAGGAGAACTACCTCCCGTCGTGGCTGGACATGGCCACCGTGCCTGGTCCCGACGGTCAACCCGTCCAGGCCGGCATCTGGCAGCGCTTCAACGGCAAGAGCCTGGTGTGGTACCCCAAGGCCGCCTTCGACAAGGCCGGCTACAAGGTTCCCACCACCTGGGATGAGTTGATGGCGCTAACCGACCAGATCGCCAAGGACGGCGACACGCCGTGGTGCATCGGCATCGAG
Source organism: Anaerolineae bacterium (assembly GCA_034431435.1). Taxonomy (GTDB): domain Bacteria; phylum Chloroflexota; class Anaerolineae; order Epilineales; family JAHCIE01; genus JAHCIE01. The sequence continues at coordinate 699 of DAOUDG010000038.1, forward strand.
TCGGGCGCGGCCACCGGCTGGCCCGCCACCGACTGGATCGAAGACATCATGCTACGCACCACCAGCCTACAGAACTACGACAAGTGGGTCAAGGGTGAGCTGAAGTTCGACTCGCCTGAGGTGCGCAAGGCCATCGACACGATGGGCAAGATCTGGCAGAACGAGAAATACGTCCAGGGCGGCAAGGCCAAGATCGCCACCACCAACTTCGGTGACGCGCCGGCCGGCATGTTCCAGAACCCGCCCAAGTGCTGGCTCCACCGCCAGGGCAACTTCATCACCTCCTTCTTCCCCAAAGGTCTCCAGCCCGGCGTGGACTACGACTTCTTCTACCTGCCGCCCATCGACGCGGCCCAGGGCAGGCCGTTCCTGGTGGCCGGTGACATGATGGTGGCAACGAAGGATCGACCCGAGGTGAAGGCCGTCATGCAGTGGTTCTCCACCGGCGACGGCGTCAAGGGCTGGCTGCAGCAGGGCAGCGCACTGGGTCCCCAGAAGGACGTCAACCTGGACTGGTACAAGGACCCTGTCGAGAAGAAGATCGCCACTGTCTACCAGAACGCCACCTCCGTGCGCTTCGACGGCTCGGATCTGATGCCCGGCAAGGTCGGCGCGGGTTCCTTCTGGAAGGGCATGACCGACTGGGTGACCGGCGCCGCGCCGCTGGACACCATCCTCAAGGAGATCGACGCCTCCTGGCCGAAGCAGTAGGCTTGCGACTCTGACACCTTCCCCCCTCCCCCCACCCCTTCCCCCGCATGCGGGGAGACCAGGGAGGGAGCCGGAGGGGGGAGGGTGGAAGACACCTGTTCGTTGCCGACAGGAGGGCAGCGATGGATGACCAATTTGTCGATATCAAGCCGGTCGGCCAGCCTGTCCCATTGAAGGGACCAGGCGAAGGCAAACCGGGCGGGCCGCTGGCGTCGTTGGCCACCAATATAGGTCGCATCCTGGTCGCGCTGTTTGTTCCCATCGTCACCTTCATTGGGCTATACGCGGGCTTCATCTTCCTGCGCGACACCGACGCGCCCAAGGTGGTCACCGCCGTAGTGGCCATCGTCTGGGGCGTCGCCGGCGTGGCTATGCTGTACTTCGCCTCCAACTGGCTGGTCGAGCGCATGGGCAACCCGTGGACCAGCCGCATCCAGCCCTACGTCTTCGTCGGCCCCGCCGTCGCCATTCTCATCTGGTACCTGGCCCTGCCAACGCTGCGCACGCTGTGGGCCAGCTTCTTTGGCCCCGACGGCGAGGCGTTCGTCGGCCTGAGCAACTACGTGGCGGTCTTCACCGACCGCAACATGTTCACGGCCTTCCGCAACAATGTCATGTGGATTATCTTCGGCGCGACCGGCTGCGTGGTCCTGGGCCTGCTGATCGCCGTCCTGGCCGACCGCAGCAAGTACGAGCGCTTCGCCAAGTCGCTGATCTTCATGCCAATGGCGATCTCGATGGTTGGCGCGGCCATCATCTTCAGGCTGATATACGCCGTCAATCCCAACGTCGGCTTGCTGAACGCCATCTACACCGGCATGACAGGCAATCAGCCGGTGGCGTGGACGGCAGCGGCCGAGATTCAGCCCTGGAACAACTTGTTCCTCATCGCAGTCATGATCTGGCTGCAGACCGGCTACTGCATGGTCCTCTTCTCGGCCGCCATCAAGGGCATCCCCACCGATATCCTGGAGGCGGCCCGCGTCGACGGCGCGACAGAGTTGCAGGTCTTCTTCCGCATCATGATCCCCTCCATCATGGGCACCATCGTGGCCGTGTCAACGACCGTGCTCATCTTCACTCTCAAGATCTTCGATGTGGTGTGGGTCATGACGGGCGGCCAGTTCAGTACGCAGGTAATCGCGACCCAGTACTTCCGCGAGTATTTCACGGCGCAGAACTATGGCTACGGCTCGGCCATCGCCATCGTGCTGCTCGTCCTGGTCATCCCGGTCATGGTCTATAACCTGCGACAATTCAGCGAGAAGGAGGCGTTCTGATGGCTGCCTCTACTGCAACCCAGGCCTCGCCCAACAGCATGGCGGGCAAGCCCAAGCGACGCTTCGACTGGGGCCAGATCATTCTCAACCTGGCGCTGGCGCTCATCGTCATCGCCTGGACCGTACCGACGGTGGGGCTGCTCGTCTCATCCTTCCGCACCCGCTTCGACATCCAGACCTCCGGCTGGTGGACGGTCTTCCCGCATCGCGAGTACGTGACGATCATGGAGTTCCCGGTGCCAGATGGCCTGGACCGCGAGGGAGTCATGCTCATTCCGACTCCCAACGGCGCCACCTCCGCCCAGGGCACTTTCGATCAGTTCCGCGACGGCGTGACATCGGCTGATGGCAAGTACCGCCTGATATGGGTGGGCAACCGTCGCATCGGCAACATCCAGTTGCAAGAACGTCAATGGGTGATGAACACCGGCTTTACGCTGGATAACTACAAGCAGGTACTCGGTGGCACGGCCGTCGAGATACGCCAGCCCGACGGGACGGTGCAGGTCGAGCCAGGTGTTGACCTGAGCAGCGCGTTCATCAACAGCCTGGTGGTGACCATTCCGGCCACGGTCATCCCCATCCTCATCGCCGCTTTCGCGGCCTACGGCTTCGCCTGGATGCGCTTCCCCGGTCGGCGGCTGTTCTTCATCATGGTCGTGGCGCTACTGGTGGTGCCGCTGCAAATCGCGCTGGTCCCCATCCTGCGCGACTACCTGCGCCTTGACCTCAACGGCACGTTCCTGGGCGTCTGGTTAGCCCACACCGGCTTTGGCCTCCCGTTGGCGACCTATCTGCTATTCGCCTACATCAGCTCCTTGCCACGGGACATTCTGGAATCGGCGTTCATCGACGGCGCGTCCCACTTCACCATCTTCACCCAGCTGATTCTGCCCCTGTCGGTGCCGGCCCTGGCGTCCTTCGCCATCTTCCAGTTCCTGTGGGTGTGGAACGACTATCTGGTAGCCCTCATCTTCCTTGGCGCCGGGCCAAACGTGCAGGTCCTCACCATGCGCCTGGCGGAGATGGTCGGCACGCGCGGCAACGACTGGCACCTGCTCACGGCAGGCGCGTTCATCTCGATGATTCTGCCGCTGATCGTGTTCTTCGCGCTGCAACGCTACTTCGTGCGCGGCCTCATGGCCGGCTCGGTCAAGGGCTAATCGCCCGTCTGACGGGGGCGAAAGAGGGCGGCCCCCGTGGCCGCCCCTACCCACCCGGCCTCGTAGGGCCAGGCCCCCGTGCCTGCCCTGGCCCCGAGAGCACGGGACGTGGTCGTCCGTGTCTCACTCTCTTGGATGTTGGCCTGGAAACTCATCTATGCCCACAACCCTTACTATGCCTCCCGACCTGGCCCGCAAGGCGCAACGCACCCTGGCGCGGCTGCTACCGCGCCTCGATGCCGAGTTTGCCGCTGCCGCACCCGATGAGTGGGCGACGTTCCGCCATCGCCTGGAGGAGCATTTCCCGCGTCTGTTCGGCCTGCTATATCACCTGTACGGCGACCAGTACGACTTCTTCTATCACCTGGAACAGCTACTCGCCAGCCTCGCCCGCTCCTGGCTGGATCGCGCGCCCGCCCTCAAGGCGCTCGATGCGGCGCGCGAGGCTGACCCGCGCTGGTTCCAGTCGAACCAGATGCTCGGCGCGGTGTGCTACGTGGACCTCTTCGCGGGCGACATGGACGGCGTGCGCGCCCGCATCCCCTACTTCAAGGAGTTGGGGCTGACCTACCTGCACCTGATGCCCCTGTTCAAGTCGCCCGAGGGCGAGAACGACGGCGGCTACGCCGTCAGCAGCTACCGCGACGTCAACCCGGCCCTGGGCACGATGGAGCAACTGGCGGAGTTGGCCGACGAGCTACGCCGCGAGGGCATCAGCCTCGTCGTCGACCTGGTGTTCAATCATACCTCGGACGAGCACGCCTGGGCGGTGGCCGCGCAGGCGGGGGATGAGGAACACCAGGCGTACTACCGCATGTTCCCCGACCGCAGCATGCCCGACCGCTACGAGCGCACGCTGCGCGAGATCTTCCCTGACGAGCACCCCGGCGCCTTCACCTTCGCCTCGCCGCCCGATCAGTGGGTGTGGACGACCTTCCACAAGTACCAGTGGGACCTGAACTACGCCAACCCGACGGTCTTCAACCGCATGGCGGGCGAGATGCTCTTTCTGGCGAATATCGGCGTCGAGGCGCTGCGCCTGGACGCGGTGGCCTTCATCTGGAAAGAGATGGGCACGGGTTGTGAAAATCTACCCGAGGCCCACCAGTTGATACAGGCCTTCAACGCCGTGGCCCGCATCGCCGCGCCCGCTCTGCTCTTCAAGTCCGAAGCCATCGTCCACCCCGACGACGTGGTCCGCTACATCTCCACGGACGAGTGCCAGCTCTCCTACAACCCGCTCCTCATGGCTCTGCTGTGGAACACCCTGGCGACGCGCGACACGCGCCTGCTAGGTCAGGCCCTGCGTGAGCGCCATGCCCTGCCCGACGGCTGCGCCTGGGTGAACTACGTGCGCGTCCACGACGACATTGGCTGGACCTTCTCCGACGAGGACGCGGCGCGCCTGGGCATCGACGGCTACCACCATCGCCGCTTCCTCAACAATTTCTACACGGGCCGTTTCCCCGGCAGCTTCGCTCGCGGCCTGCCCTTCCAGGAGAACCCCAAGACCGGCGACTGCCGCATCTCCGGCACGGGAGCCTCGCTGGCCGGGCTGGAGAAGGCGCTGACCGAGGAGGGCGCGGCGGAGGTCGAACTGGCCGTGCGGCGCATCGCCCTCATCCACGGCGTCATCCTGACGATTGGCGGTATCCCGCTGCTGTACCTGGGCGACGAGATCGGCGCCCTCAATGACTACAGCTTCCAGGACGACGACACGAAGGCCCGCGACAGTCGCTGGGTGCATCGTCCGGTCACGGACTGGGAGCGAATGGCGCGGCGGCACGATCCGGCCACCATCGAGGGCCACGTCTACGAGCGCCTGCGCCAGTTGATTCAACTGCGACAGGCCCATCCGGCTTTTGCGGGCGGCGAGACGCAGGTCATCGGCACCGAAAACGTTCATGTGCTAGGTTACGTGCGCCAGCACGCGGTGAACGGTGGACGTCATGAGCGCGTCGTGGTGTTCGCCAACTTCAGCGAGCAGCCGCAGTCGCTACCCGCCCACCTGTTGCGCCTGTATGGCGTCGGCTACCGCTTCCAGGACTTGCTGACCGGGCGCGCCACCACCGCGACCGACCTGACCCTGGAGCCGCTGGCGTTCGTTGTCCTGGCGCGGGAGGGATGAACATAGCAAGGCCCTCAAGGTCTCAGAGACCTCGGGGGCCTTGAAATTGGCTGGCGGCGGATGGTCACCTCCGCCGCTCGTCCTTGTCGACCTACCGCAACCCGTCCAGCAGGCGCACGGTCATGCGCTCGGCGTCCAGGTCGATGTCAAGGACCACGTCCTCGATGGCCGGCAGCAGCAGTTCCGCACCGTCCTCGCCCTGAACCACGTAGACATCGTTGGCGCCGGTGAAGATCACCTCCGCCAGCGTGCCCAATACTTCGCCATCCTCAGCCACGACGGCCAGCCCCCGCAACTGGTGAACGTAGTATTCGTCCTCCCCCAGAGGCATCGCCTCGCTGCCGGGAACGGCGACCACCAGACCGCGCATCTCCTCGGCGGCGGTGCGGTCAAGAACGTCGGCCAGTTGCAGCAAGGCGAAGGACTTGTGCAGCCGCGCCGCCAGCAGTCGGTAGGGACGATACGCACTCTCATCGGGCGGGCCAACCAGCACCGACGTGAGGCGCTGGAATCGCTCCGGAAAGCTAGTCTCGAGTGCTACTTTGACCTCGCCGCGGATACCGTGCGCCCCGACAATCTCGCCCACCACGAGCGTCTTGGGGGCGGGGCGAGGCATGCTAACCGATCTCCAGCGTCACCCGCGTACCGTAGCGCTGCGCTGTCGACTTGAGCAGGGTACGGATGGCGTTGGCGACACGGCCCTGCTTGCCGATGACGCGGCCCATGTCATCGGCCGCGACGGATAGCTCGAAGACCATGCCGCCGGGGCCGTTGCTGATGGACCGCACGCGAACGCGCTGGGTGTCATCGACCAGGGACTTGGCGAGATAGTCAATCAGGCCACGAATCTGCTCGACCGCCTCAGGGGAGGCGGGGCGGGCGGGCGGACGGTAGTCGCGGGCCGGCGGGCGGCCCGACGAGCTGCGGTACGGCGGCATTTAGCCCTCGCTGGGGGTGACGACCGGCGCCTCGACCGCTTCCGCCGGGGCGGGCACGGCGGCCTCGACGGCGGCGGGGGCCGACGTGGCGCTGGCGTCGTAGGCGCCGCCCTTACGAAGCAGGCGCTCGACGGCGCGGGTCGGCTGCGCGCCGACGCTGATCCAGTAGGCGGCGCGGCCGGCGTTGACGGAGACGGTCTCCGGCTCGGTGCGCGGGTTGTAGTGACCAATGACCTCGACGAAGCGACCATCCCGCGGCGAAGTCGCCTCGGCGACGACGATACGATACGATGGCTGCTTCTTGGCGCCGACGCGGCGCAGGCGAATCTTCAGCACTCAGTCCTCCACTTATGATGAGCCGCCGGCCTCAGCCCCCAGCGGGCGTCTCCCGCGCGGGAGAGAGGCGTATCCGCCTTCGGCACGGACGGCAAGGGCATCACTGCTTGAACATGTCCATGAGGTTCTTCGGCAGGCGGCGGCCCTTGCCGAACTGCTTCATCATCTTCTGCATCTCAAGGAACTGGCGAATCAGGTTGTTGACTTCCTGGACGCTGGTTCCACTGCCCGCCGCGACGCGCCGCTTGCGGCTGCCGTTGAGAATCTTCGGGTTGCGCCGCTCCTGCGCCGTCATCGAGTAGATGATAGCCTCGACGCGCTTCAGGTCCTTGTCGCTGACGCCCTGCGGCAACTGCTTGGTCATCTGGTTGAGGCCGGGAATCATCTCCATGATCTGGCTCAGCGGGCCGAGCTTCTTGATCTGCTGGAGCTGCTGCAGGAAGTCCTCCAGGTCGAAGTGGCCCTCGGCCATGCGCTTGGTGGCCTTCTCGGCTTCTTCCTGGTCCATGCTTTGCTCGGCGCGCTCGATGAGCGACAGGATATCGCCCATGCCGAGGATGCGCGAGGCAATACGGTCAGGGTAGAACGGCTCCAGGGCGTCCAGCTTCTCGCCCGTGCCGATGTACTTGATAGGGATGCCCGTCACGGCGCGAATGGATAGGGCCGCGCCACCACGGGCGTCGCCATCCATCTTGGTCAGTACGAGGCCCGTCACGTCGGTGCGGTTGAAGAAGTCCTGGGCGACGCGCACGGCCTCCTGGCCGGTCATCGAGTCGACGACGAGCAGAGTCTCAGCGGGCTTCGTGCGCCCCCGAATCTGCTCCAACTCCTGCATCAACGCCTCGTCGATGTTGAGGCGGCCGGAGGTGTCGAGGATGACGACGCTGTAGTTGCTGACACGGGCGCGATCCAGGGCGCGGGCGGCGATGTCGGGCGGCGGGGGCTGCGTGCCCTCCGCATGCACGGGGACGTCGATCTGCTTGCCGAGGACTTCGAGCTGGGTAATGGCCGCCGGGCGGCGCGTGTCCAGCGCCACCAGCAAAGGCCGCTGGCCGCTGCGCCGTAGTTGGAGGGCCAGCTTGGCCGCGGCGGTGGTCTTGCCTGCGCCCTGCAAGCCGACGAGCATGATCACGTGAGGCGGCACGCCGCCCAGGTCCAGCCTCGCAGGCTGGCCGAGCAGATTGATCAACTCCTCATTGACGATCTTGACGACCTGCTGGCCGGGGGACAGGCTCTTGGTGACCTCAGCGCCGATGGCCCGCTCTCGCACGTCGGCGATGAACTGCTTGACGACGCGGAAGTTGACGTCGGCTTCGAGCAAGGCAAGACGCACTTGCTTCAAGGCCTCGTCGACATCCGCCTCCGTCAGGTGGCCCTTGAGGCTGAGGCGCGAAAAGATACCTTCCAGGCGTTCGGTCAGGTCCTCGAACATCGGCATAGGGTTGGCCCCTCAGTGAACGCACAACACAACGCCACCCGATTGGGGGGCGACGCATAATTGTACGTTTCGGCGGGGAATTCTGCAAATCCCTGGCGCTGGCTGATCAGGCTAACTTCTGAAACGCATACGAACCGGGCCTGACGCGCATCGGGATGGTCTGCCCTGTCCACAAGTCGGCCGGCGCCGCTGGCGGCGGCCCATCGATCACCGACCTGTCCTCGTCGAGCAGGGAGCCACGGAAGGTGATGTTGTCATCCACCACTTGCTGGACGGTGCGGTCCAGCGCGAGATGGTCGAGGGAGACGCCGGGGCGAGTCGTGCCCACGATGATCAGGCGGTCGGTCGCCGCCGCATCGCTGGGTGTGCCGGGGAGGGGGCCGCTTGGCCACACCTCGAACGGCACGCCGAGCTGGCCAGGCATCCAGATAACCTGCTGGTCGTCGGGGCGTACAGTGACCTCGCCGATTTTCTCGATGCCGCCAAAGGCTGTGCAGAGCAGAGCGGTGACGTAGAGGCGGGGCTGATCGGCCGCCTTACCGGCATGGATGACCTGAATCGCCACCTTCGTCCCCGTCGTCAGGCTGTAGATGCCGCCCTCGCGAATAGCTTCCGGCAGGTTGGGCTTCATCGGGTCCACCGCGACGTCGGCCGCGTTCCACGCCGTACAATCCAGCAGCGTCACTTGCAGCAGGCCGCGCAGTTCGGCGTCGCCCAGGCGGCCCAGGCGGAGGGCCGCGTCATAGACGGCATAGTGCTCTACCCCTGCCCGCAGCGCGCGTAGCTCCTGAGAAGGCACGCTGGCTATCCCCAGCGTTACCGCGTCGCTGATGAGCCAGCCCCTCTCCATGCTCCCATCGACGAACAGATCGACATCGACGGCGTCAGGCGGCACGAGTTCCAGGAGGGGCGACGCCTTGAGGAAGTCCACCGTTGTCGGCTCGGCCGGCTGGAGCCTCACCTTGAGACGCGCCGCCACACCCGGCTTGACCAGCCGCCCCCGCGCCTCGCCTGACAAAGACAATGGGGCATCGAGGGGTCGCGCCAGGGCTGTGGCGCGCTCGGCTCGCTCGACGACGAGCGTCCCCAATCGCGCGGCCATGTCTTCGGGCGAGTCGATGATGGGGAAACGCGGCGGGTCATCCCGCCGGTAGACGGCCACATGCGCCCCCTCGGTCACTCCCAACAAGACACCGGCCTTGATGGCGAAGGCGTTGGGTTGACTCTGGGTGACGGGGTAGCCCAGGTCCAGCTCGCCCGGCGTCCACGCGCCGCCGAAAACGTGGCGCTCCGGGCGGCCGACGAGCCAGGGGTGTTGCTCCTTGCCCGGCGACTTCAATCGATCGACCTGGTCCAGCACGTCGCTCCAGATGTCACCCCAGCGCAGCGCGGCGCGCTGCTCGACAGTCATAGCCTGGACCAGGTTGAGCAGGCCCAGCGTGAGTCGGCCATGGGGCTGCGCAGATGCGACGGTCTCGAAGGCGCGCTCATCCGCCTGAGCGGCGGCGACGACAACGTAGTGCGGAGTTGGAGCGCGCAGCATACCCGGCGCGACCCGCTCATCAGCGGTGGCAGGGCGGAGAGACAAGATCGAGGCATCCGGGCGCGGCCCCAGCTTGAAGTCGTCGGTCGCCCCGCGATCTTGCGGCTCCAACAGGCGGGCCATTTCGCCCTCCTCGGCCGCCACCAGATCGCCCCTGAGCGCTCCCGCCGAGTGGCAACAGTCCAGAATGATCGTCAGGTCGCGCGTGCGCTCGGTAATCGCGTTGACCAGCGCGTTCATTTCGACATCGTAGACAAAATTCAGGTCGGCCGCCACGAGCGCCTCGTGCCAGGCCGATGCCCCGCGCCAGCGCAGTTGGTGGCCGTGACCGGAGTAATAGATCAGCACGCGGTCGTCAGGCCCCACCCGGCTGCCGGTCAGGGCGCGTAGCGCCTTGACAATGTACGCCTTGGTGGCCGGTAGCGTCGCCAGTGAGGTAGTCGACGGCGCGTCAGGGTGCTGAGACGCCAGGCGCGTGATGTGAATCATGTCCGGGGGGATGCCAATGCCGGGCGCAGTCAGTAATAGCCTCTCCACGGCGTCGATATCGTTCACGCACCCATAGAGTTGCCTGACGTGAGGCGGATAGGCGTTGATGCCGATCAGCACGACATGCAGGGCGCTGGCTGGATTGGAGGTCTCGGTCATGGCTGCGCCACCTCGTTGGACCGGCGTGGGAGGCTGCGATGTCATTCGCCTCGGGTGGTCAACACCGGCGATACCCAGTCACGACTGGCCGCGCCAAGCTCTTGATAGAGGGCGATACGCGCCTGGGTAAACACCATCTCCATCGGTAGCTGGTCGGCAATGCCCTGGTAGAACTCGCGGGCAAAGACACTGGCCGCCTGGTCCGTGATGGGGTAGCGCATCGACACGACGGCCTCGAGCTGACCGGCCCGCAACAGCGCCTCGCCAGGCCCTGCCTGGGTGTTCAGGAATACCAGGCGGACGCTGGCCGCCGAGGCCAGGAGCTGCGCCAGGCTCGTGTCATCGACGAGCGCCGCCTGCCCTGCGGCGTCGCTCAGTACCAGATAGGGGCGATCGGCGTGCACCGCCATGCCCAGGACAGTCGTGTCTTTCTCGCTCAGGACCCCATGGCCCGTGTAGTGGACGATGTGATACGCCTGCTGCTGTAGCGCCTCCCCGACCATGGCCAGGGTGGGATTGGTGAGCACATCCACTGCGAAACGCCCGCCCGCTTCTGGCGCACTGAGCGCCCGCTCAATGAGCGCCTGCTCGCGGTCCAGATTCAACGGGGGCACATTCTGCGGCGACGACAGCAGCAGCAAGACGCGCCAGACGTCCGTGTCCGCTGGGGCCACGCCTGGGTGACTGACATCGACGGTGTGGGTCAGGGCGAATCGCCCCCGGACGGCCAGGAAGCTAGCCAGGCGCGGATCGTAGAGGCACTCCCAGGGCAATCGGCTCAGTTCCAGCGGCGCGATGAACAGGCGCAGCCGCACGGCGTCCAGATTGCGGTCGGCGCGGCGCAGCGTCTTTTGGTACAGGTCAGCCACCTCTTCAGCAAAGAGGAAGTCGAACAGCATAGCGCCCAGGCGCTGCAGGGTGGCGGGCGAAACCGTAGGGGATCTCAGCTTTGACAGTCCACCCTTGAGCGCCATCTCGGTCGCATCCCATCTCACATAGGACGTGATGACGCCATCCGAGCCTGACGCGCGAACGATGTACCCCCCCTCGCTGGCCGTGTCCACATGAATATCCAGGTCGACATACCGCCATGCGCTACGGCGCGGGGCCTGTGTCTCGTGTCGGGCCGGCGGCGGGGCGGGCGGGGCCGGCGTTGGCGGCGGCGCACTTCCCGTGTCGTTCACCAGATGGTCCGTCTCGATATCAGGGCGGTGCTTGCGCAGCCAGTCCACAATCTGATCCACCCGTCCGCTGCGCTCCATGTACAGAATCAACTCGTGCGCCTTGCTCTGCAAGGTATCGCCAGGCAGCGCGTCATAGTCCAGCCCGACATCGAAGGCCAGGTCTCTAAGCTCGTCGCTGCTGATCGATGCGACCAGAGTGTCGCGTAGCGCGGCCTTTTCCTTGAATTGCATGCTGGTCTATTCCTGGCCCCGCCGGTCGCGCGAGGCGCGCAGCTCACTGGAACAGTCGATCGTCGTCCGAGCGCATATAGACGACGGGCGTGCCCCAGGAGCGGTCATTGGGGCGAAACTCCTGGTACAAGGCCCGCCGCGCCTGGGTGATCGCCGCACCCAGGCGCGCCCTGGCGGCCAGGGCGCGATACAGCTCGGCGGCAAACAGATTGGCAGCCAGATCGCGGATGGGGTACTGCATGGCGACGACCATCGGCACGCCCGCCGCGACCAGCAAGTCACCCAGGCCCGACAGTCGCTCCATGCCAGACGAGGTGGCCGTCTGGCACGCATTGAGGACGACCAGGCGCAGGTCACGAAAGCCGGTGAAGAAGGCAGCGAAAGCCTCCTCCTCCATGTCGTTGCGTACGCCCTGGGCGCCGGGCAGCACCACATAGGCCTTTTCCGGCAGCAAGGGCCGAACGGGCGGCAACATGCCACGGCTGGGATCGGCCGCTCCCCCGATGGCGGCGCCATTCAGGCCACCCACCGGCTTGAAGTAGGCATGGCCGCTGTAGTGGACAACATGGTATGTCTGCTGCGCCAGGGTCTCGCGGATAGTGGTCGAGGTGGGATTGTCCAGCACCTTCAGTTCCAGGCTACCCCGGTCTTCCAGCGCCTTGAGCGCCGCCTGAATCGACTCCGTCTCGGTCACGAGGTCGAGGCCGGTGGTGTCTTTCGGGCGCGACAGGAGGAGGAGAACGCGCAGTCGGGTGGGCGGATCAGGCGGGGGCGTGGCTACGGCCTGTAGCGAGCGAGCCAGCACGAAATCGTCGCGCCACACCAGGAAGCCACCCCGGAAGCGGTCGAACATGTACTCCCAGGGCAGTCGCTTCAACTCCGGCGCGTCGACCTTGAGGCGGAAGCGCATCCGCTGCTTGCTGCCCTCGGCAAAGCCCAGGGTGACGTAGTACGCCTTACCGACATCGCCGACGAGAATCAGGTCGAGGAGGCGAGTCCCCATCTCGCGCAGCGTCGCCCGTTCCTGATCGGAGAAGCTGGCCTTTTCCAGGACGCTCAGGCCGTCGCGAATCTTGGCTTCCCTGGGCAGGGCAATCGTGGCCTGGGCCGTCAACTCACCGGCAAACTGGCAACGCGCCCTGACCGGGTATTTGCTGCCCGCCCCTTCACCAATCGTCACTTCGAAGTCGGCGTACTCTTCTACCATCGTCGTGGTCTCGCCGCCGAGGCGGTCGGGGAGGATGATGTACCCCCATTATACATCACCCCTGCCCCGCCGAGTATCGTCGTGACGGCCGACACGCCACAAATTATGGCTAGAGGGTGATAATCTGATCGGGTGGGTTGCCCGCCAGGGCGGCGTAGAGGTCGGGGAAGCAGCCGACGTGGACACCCGCCACCGTACCTGTGGGGGCACACGCGCCGACCTCGCCCTCGGCCAGGCCGCGTTCCAGGGCGCACTGGTCGCACATCATCAGCAGGATACCCTGCTCCTGCGCGACGCGGGCCAGACGCTCGCCGAGGGGGTCGCCCGTGCGCAGAATGTAATTGTTATCGTCGAAGAACATCATGCCGACGACCTGCGCGCCGTGGCGGCCGTCCTCCAATTGGGGTAGAATCATTTTGCCCAGCTTGTAGCTGGCGGTATGGCCTGAGGTACTGAACACGTAGGCGACTTTCATGCGCGATTCCTTTCCGTGGCTGACATGGGATAGCGGGACGTCTCGAGCGCTACGCCTCCATTGTAGCCAGGATGTGGCGTCACGGCGAGATTATCCACGGCTAACTGAAAGCGGCTGACCGAACGCCGGTCAACCCGGCGCGGGCCAGCCGGAGCGCGGATAGAACCACGCCCTTAAGTTGCCCTTAACACCAACTTAAGAGCGACTTAACCACGGCATCCCTCTTTTCTACTATGCTGGGGCTGTTCAATTACTCTACGCCAAAGGAGTGTCTATGCCGCAACGAACTGCCCTCAGCCTGGCGCTCGGCCTGACCGCCTTCGTGCTGGTTCTCCTCGGCGGCGCCGCCGTATACCTCAACCAGACCTCTCGTATGGCCGCTGCGCAGGCCGCCACCGCCCAGAATACCGCCAACACCAGGCCCGCCGCGAGCGCGGTCGGGTCGGCTGCCCAGGAAACGGTGGCCGGTTCGCCACCCGCGCCCGTCTCCGTCACTCCTCGTTACGCCGTCTCGACGGACCAGGCGAGGCGCATCGCCCTGGCCGTGGCGGCGGGCAGCGCGCTCAACGGCGAGCCTGAGCTTGTCATCTTCCGTGGTGTTGCGGCCTATGAAGTCACCCTTGATCGGGGTGTCGTGTACGTCGACGCAGCTACCGGCGCGGTCCTGTACAATGCTGTAGCCAGCGTGCAAGCCATCTCAGCCACCCAGTCGGCCGCGCCCGCGCTGGCCGCGAACTCACCAAGCAACAGCGGGGAGTCGGGCAATCGCTACGGGACTCATCGCGGCGAGCAGGATGACGACGACCACGACGACCAGGATGACGACCACGACGACCAGGATGACGACCACGACAACCAGGATGACGACCACGACAACCAGGATGACGACCACGACAACCAGGATGATGACTAGGAGAGGGTGACCATGCCTGCCCCGCGCCCCGCCAAGCGTCGCACGACCGAGACCACGAGCTTGAAGCTGTTACTGACCGCCGCGACCCTCAGCCTGACCATCGGCGGCTGGGGAGCCATCAGCCGCGACGCCCACGACGCCGACCTTGAGACAACCACGACGATCGACGTAGCTGCCGCCGACTTCAATCTGGGTCTGACGCCGGTCCGCGCCCAGGTCGCCGCCGCGCCACCCACCGCCAGCGCGTCCGCGCCTCGCATCGTCGTGGCGCCGCCCGCTGCCGTGATCGCCCCCGCGTCTCGGCCCGTGTCAACGCAGAAGGCCTCGTCCACGCTCGCCGCCGCCGCGGCGGCCAGGCCCGCTGCGCGCACCAGGGCGTCGCGTTAGCAGCGGCGGCAGCCGACATGCCCTGGCTTCAGCCCGGCGCGGTCGAAGGGGAGGTCTTGAGTATGCAACAGCTTGAGTTTCGCGCCATGGGCAGTCAGATGCTCGCCCTCATCGACAGCGACGCCGCCGAGGCCCGCGCCGCGCTGGCGCAGGTCCCCCATTGGTTCGCCACGTGGGAGGCGCGTCTCAGCCGCTTCCGCGCCGACAGCGAGCTGATGCTCGTCAACCGCGCCGCAGGCCAGCCAGTGGCCGTCAGTGACACCCTGTGGGCGGTGCTGCGCGTTGCCCTCGACGCCGCCCACGACAGTGGGGGGCTGGTCACACCGACCGTGCTGAGCGCCGTCGAGCAGGCGGGCTATGACCGCTCCTTTGACACGTTGCCGTCGGCTCTGGCGCCCGCCGCCGCGCCAGCGACAGCGGCCCCCGACTGGCGCGCCATCCGCCTCGATGCCCAGACGCAGAGCGTCACCCTGCCCCGCGGCGCGCGCCTCGACCTGGGCGGCGTGGCGAAGGGTTGGGCCGCCGAGCAGGCCGCCCGCCGCCTGGGCGAGCATGGCCCGGCCCTGGTCGACGCGGGCGGCGACATCGCCATCGGGGACCCGCGCGCCGACGGCTCGCCCTGGCTCATCGGCGTCGCCGACCCCTTCGCGCCGGACCGCGACCTGGCGGCGTTGGACGTGATTCGAGGCGGCGTCGCCACCTCTGGCCGCGATTATCGCCGCTGGCAACAGGGCGATGTCTGGCGGCATCACATCATCGACCCGCGCACCGGCCAGCCCGCCGCCACCGACCTGATGAGCGTGACCGTCGTTGCGCCATCAACGTCGGAGGCGGAGATGGCCGCCAAGAGCGCCCTGATTCTCGGTAGCGTCGGCGGCCTGGCCTGGCTGGAGGGGCGTCGCGGCCTGGCCGCGCTCCTCATCCGCGACGACGGCGCAACCCTCGCCACCCGTACCCTGGCTGACTATCTGCATCGTTAGCCGTTAAGGAGCAGCGCATGTCACAGTTCAACCCGCCCCCAAACCCGCTGGATGCCGTCAAGCCCATGTTCAGCGCCCGCGCCGCCCTGCTCATGCTGGTCGCCGTCATCGGCGGCGCGGGCGCCGCCGCCGTCGTGCTGCCGCTGTGGGCGCCTGCCCTCAGCGAGTCCCTGCTCGGCCCTGAGCCTAAAGCCTACTGGTACCTGGCCCGCAGCGCAGGCTTCGCGGGCTACCTGCTGCTATGGTTCTCCGTCGCCTTCGGCCTGCTCATTAGCAATCGCCTGGCGCGTGTCTGGCCCGGCGGCCCCGCCGCCGTCGACCTGCATCAGTTCGCCAGCCTGGCCGGCGTCGCTTATGGCCTGTTTCATGCCCTCATCCTCATGGGTGACCGTTACCTAAACTACAGCCTGTCGCAGCTACTCATCCCCTTTGGCAGCGCTGACTACCGCCGCGTCGAGGTTGCCCTGGGGCAGATCGGCTTCTACTTGATGGTCGCCGTCACGTTTAGCTTCTATGTGCGACAGCGTATCGGCTACCGCACCTGGCGGTTGCTGCATTACGCCGCTTTTGCTGTATACTCCCTCGTACTGGCCCACGGCATCCTGGCGGGGACGGACGCCAGCGCACTGCCCGTCCAGGCTATGTATATTGGCAGCGGGGCGACGGTTCTCTTCCTGACCTTCTACCGCATTCTGATCGCCATGAGCCGCCCGCGCCCGGCTGCCCGCGAAACGGCATGATGACAGCGCCCACGATCCTCCTGGTCGAGGATGACGACGACATCGCCGAGCCGCTGCTGTTCGGCTTGCGGAGCGAGGGCTATCGGGCGCTGCACGCCCCCGATGGCCCCCGCGGCTTGGAGATGGCGCGCGCGGCCGCGCCCGATGCCATCCTGCTAGACGTCATGCTGCCCGGTATGGACGGCTTCACGGTCTGCCGACTCTTGCGCCAGGAGTCGGCAGTGCCGATTCTGATGCTCACCGCACGGGGGCAAGAGGTGGACCGGGTAACCGGCCTGGAGTTGGGCGCTGACGACTACATCGTCAAGCCCTTCAGCTTCCGCGAGCTGGTCGCCCGCGTCCGGGCCATGTTGCGCCGCCGCGAGCTTGACCGGGATGCAGGGTCGCCCGTCTCGCACCTCAACGTCGGCAGCATTGCCGTGGACCGCGCCGCGCGGCGCGCGTGGCAGGGGGAGCGCGCCCTGGACCTGACGCCCCGCGAGTTCGATCTGCTGGCTGCGTTGGCGCGGCAGGCAGGCCAGGCCGTGGCGCGTCAGGAGTTGCTGGATCTGGTATGGGGCGTTGACTGGATCGGCGATCCGCGTACCCTGGATGTGCATATTCGCTGGCTGCGCGAGAAAATAGAGGACGACCCTTCAGCCCCGCGCTTCATTCAGACGGTACGCGGCTACGGCTACCGCCTGGTCGACCCCGAGGCCACCAATGGCGCTATCCGCCCCTCGCCGTAGCAGTCTCCAGGCGCGGCTGCTGGCGACCTACCTGGCCCTTATCGGGTTGAGCATCGCCGGACTCATCCTGTTCGTCGGCTTTCGGCTGCAACGCGCCGCCCTCGACCAGGCCCAGCGCGAGCTGGCGGTGCAGAGTGACATCATCGCCAACGCCTTGCGCGAGCCGCTGGAGCATCGCGACGCCGCCGGTCGCTCCCTCGACAACCTCCTCCGCTCTTACGCCGAGAGCGCGGGCGTGCGTGTCACCCTGGCCGACGCGAATCGCCGCCCGATCATCAGCTCCGGCGACCCGCCAGGCCGAGGCGACGGCCACAAGGGGAAGGACGATGACGATGATAACGGGGACGACGACGACCACAAGGGCGATCTGAGCGGGGCAAGCAACGAGTCCCTTGTCAGCCCCAGTGAGCGCGACGGACGCCTGTTTGTTGGCTCACCCATCAGCGACGACAAGGGCCAACCCATCGGCTACGTGCGGGTCTCCGTGCCCACCGAGCCAATCTACGCCGAGATGCGGCAGACGTGGCTGAGCCTGCTGGCTCTCGGCAGCGGCGTCCTGCTACTCACTGCCTTCGCCAGCCTGACCCTGGCGCGGCAGATCGCCCGCCCCATCGAGAGTCTGACAAGCGTCAGCGGCGCTATGGCGGCCGGTGACCTGAGCCAGCGCGTGCAACCTGGCGGGACCGACGAGATCGCCCGCCTGGGCCGCGCCTTCAACCAAATGGCCGACCAGGTGACGGATATGCTCACCCGTCAGCAGGCCTTCAGCGCGAATGCCGCCCACGAGTTGCGCTCCCCCCTGACCGCGCTTCGGCTGCGCATCGAGATGCTACAAACCTACGCTCCCACAGGCGACGATGATCTGACGCGACGCTACCTGGCCCAGATGGACGGCGAGGTGCAGCGACTCCAGCACCTGGTCGACAACCTGCTGGCCCTGGCCGCCGTGGACGAGGCCGCCGCGCCGCCGCGCGCCCCCCTCGACCTGGCTCCTCTCCTGTACGACACCGCCGACAGCCTCGAACCCCTCGCCCAGACGGCGGGGGTGCGGCTCATCGTCAACGCGCCACCACACCTGCCGCCGGTCACCGCCAATGCCGAGCAACTGCGCATGGTGTTCTGGAACCTGCTAGAGAATGGCGTCAAGTACACGCCGCCGGGCGGAACAGTCACCCTCAGTGCGATGACCGAGGGTGCGACCGTCGACATCAGCGTGACCGACACAGGCATCGGTATCCCCGCCGACGCCCTGCCCCACATCTTCGAGCGTTTCTACCGTGTCGACAAGGCCCGCTCGCGGCGGGCAGGCGGCGCGGGCCTCGGTCTCGCCCTGGCCCACGACATTGTCGCCGCCCACGGCGGCCACCTCGATGTGTCCAGCGCCCCCGGCCGGGGCAGTTGCTTTACGGTGCGCCTGCCGGCAGGCTGAACGCGGCCCGCAAGATGCCATAATCCAAAATTGGCTCTTGACACGCTTTACAGAGTAGTGTATATTTGTGATTGTAGAACGCTCTGGGAAGTTGTCCTTGTTCAGTGTCCGAGGGGCTGCCGAGGTTCACACCTCGGCAGCTTTTTTGTCAGAGGGCTTGTCAGCAGCCTTTGCTGTCCGGCCTGGGAAAGGGTCAACCAGTCGAGTTCTCTATTCAGGGGCGGCCAAAAGGGCCGCGCAATCGGGCGGCGGCGTGTGTGCCGCGCCACAGTGCCAGGGTCGGCGGTGAGACCCACCAGATCGGGCGAGATGCGGAGTGCACTCGCGAAGCGCGACACAGGTCGCAGAGCAAAGGAAAGACAGAGACCATGACCAAGAAGTTGTATGTTGGCAACCTGGCCTACCGCACCAGCGAGGATCAGCTTCGCCAGCTGTTCGGTGAAGTGGGCGAGGTGACCGACGTGTTCCTCCCCACCGACCGCGAGACGGGCCGCCCCCGCGGCTTCGGCTTCGTGGAGCTGGCCGACGACAGCGCGGCGACCGAGGCGATTCGCCGCTTCGACGGCTACACTCTCGATGGCCGCCAGCTGCGCGTCAACGAGGCCCAGGAGCGGCCAGGTGGCAACCGTAGCGGTGGCAACCGTAGCGGTGGCAGCCGCAGCGGCTACGGCGGTGGCTACAACAGCTACTAGTCGCTCGCCCTTCAATTGAACGTACGACGGTCCGGGCAGCGCTGCCCGGACCGTTCGCTTTCGACTCGTGAAACAGAAGAACGTCCGCAGCCTCTCATGCTTCACGTACCACGGTTCACCTACTCCACAACTCCAGGAACCGCGCCAGCACCTGCGCCCGCTCGACCAGGCTGTCGACGTAGATGAACTCATCCGCGCTGTGCGCGCCGCCGCCGCGCACGCCCATGCCGTCGAGGGTCGGCGCAAACTGCGAGGCGTAGTTGCCATCCGAGCCGCCGCCCGTCGCCGTGTGCTCCAGCGTCAGGCCCTGCTCCGCCCCCGCTTGTCGCACCAGCTCGAACAACGCCAGACTCGCCGCCGTACGCGGCATGGGCGGAAACTCGACCCCGCCCCCCAGGACCGTGGTCGTGCCCGGCACGTGGGTCTCGGCCGCGATGCGCCGCATCGCCGCGTCGATCCAGTCCACGTCGGCCGGCGTCGGCGCGCGCACGTCAATCTCCGCCTCGGCGAGATCAGCCACCACGTTGGGCCGTATCCCGCCGCGTACCACGCCTACGTTCAGGGTGAAGCCGTCGGGCCGTGGCAGGTCGAGAACCGCGTTCAGCTTGCGCAGCAATTCGTGGAGTGCGCTCGCGCCGTCCTCCGGCCGCGCCCCGGCGTGGGCCGCCTTGCCGGTCACCTGCAGCGTATACGTGCCGACCCCCTTGCGCTGCGTCACATACTCGCCGTTGACCCGCGCCGGTTCCAGCACGCACACCAGGTCTGCCGCCTGCGCCGCCGCCTCGATGAGGGGGCGCGACGTGGGCGAGGCGATCTCTTCGTCGCCGTTGACCACGACGATGAGGCCCAGAGCGTCCCACGTCGCGGGCGCGGCCGCCTTGAGGGCCGCCAACGCCGCCATCATCACCACCAGACCGCCCTTCATGTCATAGATACCGGGGCCGAAGGCGCGCTCCCCCTCACGGCGGAAGGGGCGGCGCGCGGCTTCGCCGGCCGGGAAGACCGTGTCGCAGTGGCCGACCAGCAGGACCATGCGCCCCTCGGTTCCCACCTTGCGGGCGACCACGTGGTCGCCGCGCTCGGACTGGGGGAAAAGCTCGGTGTCCAGGCCCAGCTCGGCCAGCCAGCCCGCCATCGTGCGCGCGGCGCGGTCCACCTCTGGCTTGTTGAACGTGCCCGAGTCGATGTTGACCAGAACCTCCAGGCGAGCGAGCATCTGGTCGCGGCGGTCGGCAACGGCGGTAGAAAGCGAGGTCAAGGCAGGCTCCTTAGGATGAGTCAGTTCTTCTTGCTGCCGGAGTAGTTGCAGGCAATCAGCGCACCCCATGCCAGAGCAACGAGCATTGATGCGCTCCTGCGGGTAAGCTCAGGCGGGGATGGTGAGCGGTGGTAGAATCGCCTCGATGTCGCGACGATGCGGCTCCAACCACGGTGGCAGGATGAGCGCCTCGCCCAGGCGGGCCATATCCTCGTCGCGGTCGAAGCCGGGGCCGTCGGTCGCCAGTTCGAACAGCACCCCGCCCGGTTCCTTGAAGTAGACGGACTCGAACCAAAAGCGATCGATCAGAGCGGTCGGGCGCAGGCCGCCCTGGGCCACGCCCTCACGGACGGCCATCTCCTCGGCCACATCGCGTGTCCGCCATGCCACATGATGCACGCCACCGGTTCCCCAGCGGCCACGCCGCTCGCCGGGCATCTCGCGCACATCGACGATTCTGCCCGATCCACCGCCGTCCACGGCGTAGCGGCGCCAGCCGTCCTCCTCGCCCGCGGCCACGAAGCCGAGCCGCTGGGTCAGTAGCAACTCTGTCGGCTCCAGTTGCCGCTCCCACAGCCGCACCGTGTGCATCCCGCGCAATTGATGGGCCTCGGGCACTGGCCCCTCGCGCCACGGCGTCCAGTCGCGGTCGTCGGCTGTCTCGGTCAGCGCCAGGCGCAGGCCGTCGGGATCGCGAAAAGGCAGTGTCAACTCGCCGAAGCGGGTCTCGGTTGGGTCCGTGGCGACGCCCGCCTGGGTGAGCCGGGCCTGCCAGTAGGCCAGGCTGCCGGGGCGCACGGCCAGGGGAATCTCCACCGTCAGCCCAATGCCCAGCTGGACCGGTTCCATTTCCGGCCAGGGGAAGAAGGTGATGTCGGTCCCCGGTGTGCCCACGCCGTCGGCGTAGAACAGGTGGTAGGTATCCGGCGCGTCCTGGTTGACGCTACGCTTGACAAGCCGTAACCCCAGCACGCCGACGTAGAAGTCCACGTTGCGCTGGGGCGGCCCCGCGATGCACGTCACGTGATGAATGCCGTGAACGGTCGATGCCATGCGCTCGTCCCCCTTCCTGACTGGGGCTTGCTTGCGTCCCTCGATTGATTATCGCCTCCGACCGCAACATGTCAACCCCGACGTGCCGACGTGGGGCAAGGGGCTTGCTCAGGGCAGGCGCGCCGAGTCGACTCCCACCCCCCGGCCCGCTTCGAGCGGGCTGCCTCTAGCGGCCTGTCGCTTCCAGTATCAAGCGCTCGCCCTGGCGCACGACGCCCGGCGTGATGACCTTCGCGTACACCCGGCTCCAGCCGGGGTGGAGCTGCTGATGGATGCGCGTCGAGTCGCCGTCACTGAAGGCCGCCGCGATCTTCTGGCACGGCGTGGTGTACGACGTCACCTCCATCGCTACCCCACCGTCGAAGACCAGCCGGTCGCCCGGCGCGACAATCGCCCAGTCCACGCCGCTCAACGTCAGGTTCTCGCCCACGCTGCCCGCCAGAATGGGGTGACCCTCCGCCTGCAAGGCCGCGATGCGCTCGGCCGAATACAGGCACACGGCCCGCATAGGCCCGCCGTGGTGCAGGGTGTTATTCTGCTTGTCGCCCACCACCCGCTCGGTGGTAATCTCCGCGCTCGCCACGGCGGTCTTCGGCACGCCGCCTTTCGGCGCGACGTTGATGGACGCGATGCGGCCGTTGTGCTCCGTCATGTCTGCTCCTTCAGTCTGATTTTAGCGGATGACTGTGTCGAGTCCGAGGTTTGTGGTGTAAACTGTAAGTACACGTTCAGAGGTCGTCATGGTGTCGCGCTACCTTACTGGAGTGGGTTCGCCCATGAACCACAGTACCCTGCTACTTCTCGCCGAGCGCGTCCAGGCTGCGCCGCGCCCCCTGCGTGGTCGCCCCGCACCATGACCTTCTTGGGCATCGGCTCCCGCTGGCTTCAGAGCGTGATTCTCGGCATCGTCACCCTCTTCGCCATCGCATCCCTGGGCAACGTCGTCTATCGCGGCTACGTCGAAGGCGGCTTCACGGGGCCGCGCTGGGGCAACGACCTGGACCAATGGTGGGCGGGCGGGCGGCTCCTCCTCCAGGGGCAGAACCCGTATGCCACCAAAGTCCCCAGCGCCGCGCCCGTCCTGCTGCTGCTGGCGCCCCTGGCCGCACTGCCGTGGGTAGCAGCCAGTGGGCTGTGGGCGATCACCAATCTCGTGCTGGCGGTCGGGTGCGTGTGGCTGATGCTGCGCCTCAACGGCGGGCGGCTGGCGTCCCTCGCCGGCGCGCTGTGTCTGGCCCTATTCGCCGCCCTGATCGCCACCCGCCAGACGCTGGAGCTTGGTCAGATCAGCCTGCTCATCACCGCCTGCGTCCTCGCCGCGCTGCGCCTGCTGGACCATCGCCCGTGGTTGGCGGGCATCCTGCTGGGCGTCGCCCTGTCCAAGTATACCCTGACTTTCCCCTTGCTGCTGATCTGCCTGTGGGAGCGGCGCTGGAAGCCTGTTCTCGCCGCTGCCCTGACCCAGCTCGCCGCACTCGTCGCCGTGGCCCTCGTCGCGCGCACCAATCCCGTGGACATCATCCGCCGCTACCTGGACCTGTCGACGCGCATCCTGGCCCAAACCCAGGACTACTCGGTACACCTGCTCAGCCTCGGCTGGGGCGCGCCTGGCGGCGTCGCCCTGCTCGTCTCTAGCGCCGCCCTCATCGCCGTGCTAGTCGCATGGTATCGCTGGTCCACGCGCCACCCTATGGCGCGTCATACCGAATTGACGCGCCTGACGCTGCTGGGCGCGCTGACCATGTGGAGCCTGTACGCGCTGTACCACGGGCGACAGGACGTGGTCTTCGCCTTCCTGTTCGTAGTCGTGGTCGCCTACCGGCCGAGCCGGGTCGTGCCCCCTCTGCCCCCTACCCCCCATCCACGGCGGGAGCCAGCGGGGGAAGCGGAGATGGACCGCCTCGCCCTCACTCCGCGCCAGCAGGCCGCACTCAATGTATTCACCTGGGTCGTGCTGGCTGTGTGGACGCTCCCCCTATACGGTGTGCTGGGGCTGCCGCTGTACCGCTCCGTCTACGCCCTGACGAATGTGGCCGTCAGCCTGGTCTGGGCCGCAAGCCTCTTCCGCATCTCAACTCCCCGCCCGCCAATCGCTACCCCCTCCAGGACGGACGCATGGCCCAGCCCCCCCGCTTCCTGACCGCCGAGTGGCGCGCCCTGGTCATGCTCAACTACGCCGTGGACCCGGCTATCCTCGCGGCGCGCGTGCCCGTTGGCGTCAGCCTTGATACCTGGCAGGGGCAGACCCTCGTCAGCATGGTCGGCTTCCGCTTCCTGCGCACGCGGCTGATGGGCGCGCCCGTCCCCTTCCACACCGACTTCGACGAAGTCAACCTGCGCTTCTACGTCCGCCGCGACACCCCCACCGAGGCGCGGCGCGGCGTCGTCTTCGTCAAGGAGATCGTGCCGTTACCCGCCCTGGCCTGGGTGGCGCGCGCCGTCTACAACGAGAACTACGTCGCCCTCCCCATGCGCCATGTCGTGAGCCTGCCGACCACGGCGGCCGACCGCGGCCGCATCGCCTACGAGTGGCGACTCAACGGGCACTGGAACCACCTGGCCGCCGCGATCGAGGGCGAGCCGTCGCCCCTCGCCCCCGGTTCGGAGGCTGAGTTCATCACCGAGCATTACTGGGGCTACGCCCGCCAGCGCGACGGCTCAACCCTCGAATACGGCGTCGAGCATCCCCGCTGGAACGTCTGGCGCGCGACGAGCGCCGCATTCGAGTGTGACGTGGCCGCCCTGTATGGCGCGGAATTCGCACCGTTCCTGTCGCGCCCGCCCACGTCCGCCTTCGTCGCCGACGGCTCGCCCGTGGTGGTGCGGCGCGGCGTGCCGCTGGTGTAGGCACGGAGGACTCGCAATGAACCCGCCCCTGCTCCCGCGCCGCCTGCCGCAAGGCCCCGTGCTTGGCGCGAAAGCTAGCTTCACCCGCACCCTCACCGAGGCCGACGTATTGCCCCCGGTCTGCTCACCGCGAGCCTGCTGACCCACCTGGGCGGGCTGTGGGCCTTTCTCGCCACCGACATGCGCTTTCGCTTCAAGGCGCCGGTCTACATCGGCGACACCGTCACCGCCGAGGCGGTCGTGGCCGAGGTGGACGAGGCGCGCGGCTGGGTGCGCCTCGACGGCCGCTGCGTGACCCACGACGGCCGCGAGGCGCTGGCCGCCGAAATCCGCGGCTTCCCCGGCCGGTTCGCCGACTGGCATCCGACGGTCGCCCGCCCGCTTGCCTCCTTGCGGCTTTGGTGTACAATAGGTCACACCCTGGCCTGACTCCCGCGCTGCTGTTGAGTGAGCATAGGAGGCGCACCGATGGAAATCCCCCTGACCCCCCTGGAGTTCGCCCGCCGCGCCCGCCGCCTGTACCCCGACCGCGAGGCCGTCGTCGACGGCGACCTGCGCTACAGCTACCGCGAGTTCTTCGACCGTTGCGACCGCTGGTCGGCCGCGTTGCAGGTGTTCGGCGTCAGGCCCGGCGACCGCGTGGCGACCATCGCGCCCAACACCCACGCCCAGCTCGAAGCCTTCTACGCCGTGCCCCAGGTCGGCGCGGTGGTCGTGCCCATCAACTACCGCCTCATCCCCGACGATTTCGCCTACATCATCAACCACAGCGGCTCGCGGGTCGTGTGCGTCCACAGCGACTACCTCGACGCCGTGGACAGCATCCGCGACCAGTTACCCCACGTCGAGCATTTCGTCGCCTTCGAGGGCCACCAGGACGGCTGGCTCGACTACGAGGCCATCATCGCCGCCACCGCGCCCGACTTCGAGCGCCCAGCCATTGCCGAGGGCGACCTCATCGCCATCAACTACACCAGCGGCACGACGGCCCGCCCCAAGGGCGTCATGATCACCCACCGCAACGCCTATCTCAATGTCCTGGGCACGCTGGCCCACCACCCGATGCACCCCGGCGACCGCTACCTGTGGACGCTGCCCATGTTCCACGCCAACGGCTGGACCTTCGTCTGGATTGTCACGGCGCGGGGGGCGTGCCACGTCTGCCTGCGTAAGGTCGAGCCGCGCGCCATCTTCGAGTTGGTCAGCGGCGAGGGCATCACCATGTTCTGCGCCGCGCCGACCGTCCTCATCGGTATCGCCAACGCGTCCGAGGTCATGCGACGCGACGCCCCGCGCGGCGTGCGCCTGCTCACGGCCGGCGCGCCGCCCGCCGCCGCCACCATCGAGCGCATCGAGGGCGAACTGGGCTGGGAGCTGACCCAGGTGTACGGCCTGACCGAGACGTCGCCCTTCATCACTATCTGCGAGCCGCGCCCCGAGCATGGCGACCTATCGCCCCGCGACCTGGCGACCATCAAGGCGCGGCAGGGCGTCGAGCTAATCAGCAGCGGCGAGTTGCTGGTGGTGGACGCCCAGGATCGCGAGGTTCCCCATGACGGGCAGACGCTGGGCGAAATCGTCGTGCAGGGTAACGTGGTGATGAAGGGCTACTTCAACGATCCGGAGGCCACTAACCGCGCCATCCGCGACGGCTGGTTCCATACCGGCGACGCGGCCGTCGTCCACCCCGACGGCTACGTCGAGATTCGTGACCGTATCAAGGACGTCATCATCAGCGGTGGCGAGAACATCTCGTCGGTCGAGGTGGAGGGCGTGCTGCTGCGCCACCCAGCGGTGCAGGAGGTCGCCATCGTCGGAATGCCCCATGAGAAGTGGGGGGAAGCGCCCCACGCCTTCGTCGTCCTCAAGCCGGGCGCGACGGCCACCGCCGACGAGCTGCGCGAGTATGTGCGCGCCCATCTGGCCCACTTCAAGGCCCCCCAGTGGATCACCTTCGTGGACGAGCTGCCCAAGACAGCGACGGGCAAGATTCAAAAGTACGTCCTGCGCGGCGGTCGCGCCGCCATCGCCACCCAGTAGGGACGACCCGCGCCGTAGAGACGCGCCGTTGGTAGAGAGGCTGCATGTCAGTAAAGACTCACGCCATTGCCCGGCTCCAGGCGGCGCATTGTGCCGAGGCCGCCGAGACGCTCACCCGCGCCTTCGCCGACGATCCCATCTATACCTACGTCTTCCCCGACTCTGACACCCGCCTGCGCGCCACTCGCCGCATGTGGGAGGCGCTACTCGCCGCCGGGCTGCGCTATGGCGAGGTCTACACGACGCCGACACGGCAAGGGATAGCCTGCTGGATGGCGCCCGGTCGCACGGAGATGACCCTGGTGCAGCAGGCCCGCACAGGGTTCGGCCTGGTGCGGGCCATCTTCGCCTTTCCCGCCGCGTCGCGGCAGCGATTTTACGGCATCGCCCGCTACACCGACGAGCTGCGCCGGCGAGACATGCAGCGCCCCTTCTGGTATCTATGGGTCATCGGCGTAGACCCGGCCTGCCAGGGCCAGGGCATCGGCAGCCAACTCATGCAGCCGGTCCTGGCGCGGGCCGATGCCCAGGGGTTGCCCTGCTACCTTGAGACGGAAACCGAGCGCAATGTCGCCTTCTACGAGCGGTGCGGCTTCCGGGTGCTGCGGTCGGGGCAGGCGCCGGGTCACCCCATTCGCCTGTGGACGATGGTTCGTAAGGCGCGGCCGGTCGGCGAGAGCGAGCCGGCCCATCTACCGACGTGAGGCGGACGGCGAAGCCATGAAGCATGGAGGCCCTTCCACCCGCGGTCATGGCTCATCATCCGCGTATCGATATACTGAGCAAGCATCTGCCTTTCCTCTGACCCTGACTCAGGTTCACACCACGACGTTCACCAACCGTCGCGGGACGACGATGACCCGGCGCGGGGCGCGTCCCGCCAGCGTAGTCACGACGCCCGGCGCGGCCAGCGCCACCTGGCGCACCGTCGCCTCGTCGTCGGCGGCGGCGACCACCACCCGCGCCACGGCCTTGCCGTTGACCTGCACGACCAACTCCACCGCCTCGACAACAACGCTCTTTCCCACCTCCGGCCACGGCGCAGCGTGGACGCTGGTGGTGTGACCCAGCCGCGCCCACAGCTCCTCGGCGATGAAGGGCGCAAAGGGCGCCAGGACGGCGATGAACGTCTCGACCTCAGCGCGCCAGCCGGGCGGCGGGTCATCGGCCTGCGCCGCCAGCCGTCGGCTGTGCTCCATCAGCGCGGCGATGGCGGTGTTGAAGCGGAAGCTGTCAATGGCGTCGGTGACGCGCGTACCCAGGTCCAGGGCCGATGGCTCTGTCGCCCGGCGCGACGAAGGACGAACGGCCAACGACGAATCGGGGACTTCTGACTCGTCCCCGGTCTTGGGTCCGTGGTCGCCAGCATCGCCCCACGCTCCACGCTCCACGCTCGCCGCTGTCAGGCCCAGCGCCCACACCCGCGCCAGGAATCGCTCCACCCCGGCCATGCCGTCCGCCTGCCACGTCGTCGGCTCGTCGAAGGGGGCCATGAACAGCGTGTGCAGGCGCAGCGCGTCCGCGCCGTGGGCGTCGATCACGGTGTCGGGACTGATGATATTGCGGCGCGACTTGGACATGCGCTTGCCATCGGGCGCGTGTAGCACGCCCTGGGAGCGCAGGCGCGGAAATGGCTCGTCGAAGGCAATCAGCCCCAGGTCGTATAGCGCCTTCGTCCAGAAGCGGGCATACAGCAGGTGACTGACGGCGTGCTCCGCGCCGCCCACGTACAGGTCCACCGGCAGCCAGGCGGCCACCGCCGCCGGGTCGAAGGGGCCGTCGTGATAGTGGGGGTTGGCGAAGCGCAGGAAGTACCACGATGAGCAGGCGAAGCCGCCCATGGTATCTGTCTCGCGCCGCGCCGCGCCGCCGCACGTTGGGCACGTGGTAGCCACAAAGGCGGCCACGTTCGCCAGTGGCGACTGGCCGTCGCCGTGGGGGCGGTAGTCGTCGATGGGCGGCAGCTGCACCGGCAGCCCGGCGTCTGGCACGGGGACCAGGCCGCAGCGGGAGCAGTGGACGATGGGGATAGGCACGCCCCAATACCGCTGGCGGGAGATTAGCCAGTCGCGCAGGCCATCAATCCAGTTGCGCTGTAGCGTCTTGATGTGGGTGGGCCAGTCCAACCGTTCCAGGTCGGCGCGCAGGCGATCGGCATAAGCGGTGATGCGGAAGAACCACTGGGCGCGTACCTGACTCACGACCGGCTGGTGGCAGCGCCAGCACGCCCCCTGCTCGACCTCCTCGTTCGCCAGCACCGTCTGGCACGTCGCACACCAGTTCACCGGCGCAGCGGCGCGGTAGGCCAGCCCGCGCTCGACCAGGCGCAGAAAGATCCACTGCGTCCAGCGGTAGTAGGTCGGGTCGCAGGACCATATTTCGCGCTCCCAGTCGTAGGAGCAGCCCAGCCGCGTCATCTGGCGGCGGTAGGTGGCGGTGTAGGCGGCGATAGAGTCGGCGGGGTGGATGCCGCGGCTGATGGCCTCGTTCTCGGCGGGCAGGCCGAAGGCGTCCCAGCCCATAGGGTGCAGGACGGCGTAGCCCTGGCGGCGTTTCAGGCGCGACACGACATCGGTGGGAATGTAATTGCGGGCATGGCCGACGCTCAGGCCCGCGCCGGACGGGTAGGGGAAGAAGTCCAGGCAGTAGAACTTGCCGCGCGAGGCGGCGGCCGGGTCAGGCGTGCGGTCAGCGTGGGTCTCGGCCCAACGGGCCGTCCAGCGCGCCTCGATCTCGGCGGGGGCATAGGCTGGGGTTACGCGAGTCCCATGTGAGTTGTCTCCTTGTGCGTGTTGACTGTTGGCGGACCACTGACGATCGACAACGGCCACCGCTAAACTGATTCCAAGGTGAGATCTACATGCGGCATGAGGGTAGTCAACTGATCAGCCGTCGCCAGCAGCGCATCGGCGCGCGACTGCAGGACGGTGTGGCAGCGCTGCTTGACCTCGGCAGTGCGGTCGGCCAGGCCCGCCAGG
>DAOUDG010000039.1:0-12113 GCA_034431435.1 Anaerolineae bacterium
CCTGGCGGGCCTGGCCGACCGCACTGCCGAGGTCAAGCAGCGCTGCCACACCGTCCTGCAGTCGCGCGCCGATGCGCTGCTGGCGACGGCTGATCAGTTGACTACCCTCATGCCGCATGTAGATCTCACCTTGGAATCAGTTTAGAGTAAGGCACGCATGGCGGACTACACGATTGTGTTCGACGGCGGCAGCAAGGGCAATCCGGGGTTGGGCTACGGCAGCTATCGCATCACACGCGCCCGCGACGGCAAGGCTCGCATCCGCCGCCTGGAGTACCCCGGCCAGACAACCACCAATAACGAAGCCGAGTACATGACCCTCATTCGCGCGCTGGAGGAGCTGGTCAATGGCATCCGCAAGGCGGGCCACGACCCACGCGCCTTCAGCGTCGAGGTCCAGGGCGACAGCCAGCTGGTGATTCGCCAGGTGCAGGGCCAGTGGAAGGTCAGCGAGCCGCGCCTGCGTCCCCTGTGCCAGCAGGCGCAGCAACTACTGCGCGCCTTCAGCCGCGCCGAGCTGAACTGGCACCGCCGCGCCAGGAGCGTCGAGGTGTTGGGGCACTGAGGAGTGGAGCGTGGAGCAAGGGGGGCGGGACAGGGAGCAGTTGCGGTTGTGGAAAGAGTGAGGGGGAGACGATAAAGGCCGTCAACTTTTTGCAGCGAATCAGCGGGATGGGCGTTGACAAGTCCGGGCGTAAACCGCTACAATTATCTGTACCAGTGGAGGTACATCCTTGTCGCTCACCCAGACCGAAGCCGATCGGCTGATTGACGTCGAGAAGAGGTTCCTGATCGAGCGACCGGTGGTACTTCCCGCGCCAGGCAAATGGTGGTACGGTGATCTAATCTCTGTCGACCGTCGTGAGGAATTCAGGCTGGGCATCTTTCGAGGGCGCTTAGGCCACGCACGATACACTGCTATCCTCATGTCACATAGCCAGTCGAATGCGGTGTTGGTACGCCTCGACGTGGGCGTGTTAGGCGTGCATCCCAATCCTGATGGTACGAGGGTTGCAGGCTCCCATCTACACCTCTACAGAGAAGGCTACGACGACAAGTTTGCCTATCCCATCGTGGGCTATCCGTTTTCGGACCCAGATGACATCGTCAAGGGCATCGCCGACTTCTTCCTGTTTTGCAAGGTTGTTGCACCGCCACCCATCTGGCCGAGGTTGATACCATGATGCGCGACTGTGACGAGCTCATCCGACAGTACATAGATTGGCTTGAGCAGGGGATGCGAGTGCAGCGCCTGGATGGCGTGTGCGAAATCGTAACCCCCTTCCTCGATCGCCACAATGATCCGCTTGCTCTGTACCTCAGCGAGGAGAGCGGGCGCTACGTGCTGTCCGACGACGGCTATGTGCTAGGCGACCTAGTCATGTCGGGGGTCGATACGAGTGGAGACCGCCGGGCCAGGATTCTGGACACTATCCTGACCGGGTTCGGCGTCGACAATGCAGATGGAGAACTGCGGGTCGAGGCCGGGCCTGATAACCTGGGTGACGCGCAGCATCGCTTGATTCAGGCCATGCTGGCTGTCAATGACCTCTTCGTCCTGGGCCGGGACCATGTGCGATCTGTGTTCCTCGACGATGTTGCGTCCTTCTTGCGCGAGCACAAGGTGCGTTTCACTACCAATGTGCCGCGAAAGGGGCGAAGCGGGATACCGCACAACTTCGACTTTGTTGTACCTGCCGCAGGCGAAGTACCCGAGCGCTACATTCGCGCCATTAATCGACCGAACAAGGATAACATCTCGCAGTACTGCTGGGCCTGGGTTGACACCATCGATGCGCGCCCGCCAAGTTCGCAGGCGTACGCATTCTTGAATGACGAGAAGCCCGTCCCTCGCGAGCTTCTCGCAGCGCTCCACAACTATCGCATCGAGCCGGTCCCTTGGGGCGAGCGCGAGGAGGTTGCGCAGAAACTCGCCGCGTAGTCGGCGAGGCGACACCTCACTCATCAGAAGGCCCAGGCTGACCACCCGTCTGGGCTTTCTTTGCGTCCGCACTTGCCCCCAAGCGCGAACGGGTCCACGACCCCCTCTCGTGCGACCTACCCCCTAGGGCCGCACTCCAAGAAGAAAGAAAGAGCGTGGAGCGACCTACATCGCTCCATGCCCCACGCTTCCCGCTCTACGTCTACGCCGGGAACAGTTTCGTCAGGAAATTCACCAGCGCCGCCTCGCTCGCATCCATCGCGCCGGGGGTCAACTCCGCCTGGCGCACGGTCCGCCCCGACCGCGTCGCCACCTCAGACACAAAGGCGTCGGGGCTGGAACGAGCCGCTGGCCTGGGCGACAGCAGGTACGCCTTTATCAGGCGGCGCAGCTCGCCCATCTCCATGCTGCTCAGAACACGGACCGAGCGGCGGCGCGGCTCAGGATGCGGGGCCAGCGTCCGGTATGAGACGCGCCCATCGCGGAACACCACTACCTCGCGGGAACTGAAACGCAGCCCACCGCTCTTGCGAAGCGCGGCGACGGCCGTACCGGGTAGCACGAGGGGGTCAGCGTCGAATAGCGAGGGCATCTCGGCAGCGTCCGACGTCGGCTCGCCCTTGCGATGGCTGGCCGCCGCTGTCGGCGTCAGGCTCGTGTCCACATCCGCGCCACCCAACCCCAGGCCACCCAGGAGCACCTCGTCATCAGTGGGCCGGTCGGCTGGAGTCCTCTTGTTGGGCATGGCTACTTCACCTTCGCACTGGCGAGCATCTGGTCGAACTGGGCGCTGGCGGCCGCGAAGGAGTCGGCGGGCGCGGCCAGGGTGATATAGTAGGAGCGATCCTGGGTGACGATGATGTACTCGCGCGCCTGGACCACCACCGGCAGCGACTGCCGCCGCGCCTCGTCGATGGGCTGCACGGCGTAGGCGTACTGGAACTCCTTCGCTTTCTCGGCATCCACCGCCGCATCCCTGTCGCTCAGGTAGTGATAGGAGGTCAGGTCCTGCCGCTGCTCGACGCGACGGTCGAGCAGAGTCTGGAGCGTCGGCGCGTTCTGCGGGTCGAGCAGGCGCGTCTCGACGGTGACATTCGTCTTGTAGGTCGAGGCGGTCAGCGGATCCTCCATCTTGACGACCACGTCCTGGAACGTGTCGGCCTGGGTCCAGCGGTACGGGAACGCCATGCGGAAGGGTATGTCCTGCGCCTGGAAGGCCTGGGTACGGGTCATGGCCTGCTGCCCCAACAGCCAGCCCAGCAGCAGCGCGATGGCCGTTACCAGCGCCACGCCCACATCCTTGCGCAGCATGCGAACCTGATGGATGTTCTCAGGGACTTGCGTTGCCAGCATACGAGTCGCCTTTCCCTATTGCCCGCCTGGCGCGCCGCGACGAAGGGTGACTTCGGTGGAGCGGCCCATGAGATAGATCAGCACGCCAAACGCACCCAGGGCCACCAGGACTCCCATCGCCAGCGAGCGCCACGGCTCCACCGACAGGCCCGCCGACGAGATCTCGCCGATGAGCCAGGTGAAGAAGCCATTCAGGGCAGCTACCAGGCCGTAGCTGAGGGGTACGTACCACACTGGCTTGTGGGCAAACTTCGCCTCGGCCATGAAGTAGCCCATCAGGCCGCCGAAGGACGCCTGGGCCAGGGAGGTGGTGACGACGTGGATGACGCCGGGCGCCAGCGCCACGCCGCCGTTGGACAGGATGTAATAGAAATTGAGCAGCGTCGCCACGCCCAGACCCGCCACCGTGCCGTACACGATACCGTCCATGCGCTCGTCGAACTCCGGCGAGGCGTACACGAAGCGCACGGCGACATATTGGATGGCCTGCCAGGTGAAGCCGACGATGAGGATCGAGGCCAGCAGGGAGGTCATGGTATCCACCGACGCCCACTCCGGCACGCGCAACCAGTCGTAGACCAGGCGGCGGCCGAAAAAGTCCGTCAGCAGCAGGGCGACGATGAACACCAGGACGATGCGCGTCTTCGGCTCCGGTTCCAGTCGGTCCTGGGTGTAGAAGTACCACAGCCACAGCGCGGTCGGCGCGATCGCCAGCAGCAGCCCCAGCCCAATCAGGGCCGAGCCGCTGACATCGGCGAGCAGGCTACTGAAGCCGGCGACCACGATAGCGAAGATGCCCATCACTAGAATCTGGAGTGCGCCCGCCCGCCAGAAGCCAGCATGGGGCTTGTTGACGACGGCGAAGTGATGGTCGCAGTAGACGCGCTGCCCCAGGGTGTTGTAGGGCGGGAACACCGGCGTGTCACAGACACAACAGCGAAGCGCTGGCGGCGATGCGCTCTGGTCAGTCATGCTCCCCCCGTTAGCGGCTTTGACGCATGACGGCGTTGACCGTGTGCGGGTTGTTGGCGTTCGGCGGCACAGACACCTCATTGTCGGCGAGTATCGGGCGGTAGCCCCGGTTGAAGATGATGAAGCTGTAGACCTGATTCGTCGGCACGGCGGCCTGGGTACGATACACGCCGTCGCCGTCAGTCACCGCCATCGTCAACACCTCGCTCTGGGTGATTCTGTCGTCAGCGGCGGCCTGGCGGGCGGTGACACCGGGCGTGAGGACGAAGACCTGCGCGCCGGAAATACCGCGCCCCGTGTCAGCGTCCTGGACGCGACCCTGGATGTAGACCAGGGTGTCGCTACCCGTCGCGGGCGCGGCCGGGCCAGCGCCGGTCGTGCAGGCGACGAGCTGGACGTCGTCGATGAACATGGAACTCACGTTGCCCTTAGGATTCTCGGCTGAGAAGGCCAGCCGCAGGGTCTTGCCCGCGAACTGGGTGGCGTCGAACTCGGCGCGCTGCCACTCGTCGGCGGCGCCCTCGGAGGTAAGCCGCTCGAAAGCGCCGATGATGTCGCCCTGTTCGGTCGCGGCCAGCGCATTGAAGCGCGCCGGGGACGAGAACGCACCGAGCAGGCCGGTCGTCTCCTCGTGCAGGTTGCGATAGTAGCTCAGCGTGACCTTGACGGCATTGGCGGGAACCTGGATGTTCTGATAGATGATCTGCGGCGTTTCCTTGTCGGTCCCGCCGAGCCAGGCGCTACGATTGCCGCTGTGGGGCAACTCAGAGTCGATGATACCGGCGCTACCCTTGCCGACGATCTGTCGCCACGCGCCGTCCGTCTCGAAGCCGCCATCGGTAACGACATCGCTACAGCCCTGGGGCAGCTGCGGCGCGGGCGCCGGGGCGGGCGCGGTCGAGCCGCTGGGGCGCTGCGGCGTCTGCTGGGTAGGGCCTGTGTCGCCGCTGCCAATGGTGACTCCCACCTGCCCCCAGGCATCGCGCACCGCGTCGGCTTCGGCCGCGCCGTAGAGTTCCTGCGCGGCGCGCGCCTCGGCGGTGGCCGTGTTGAGGAAGTTGGAGCGCGGGGTGAGATATTGGGTCATGGCCCGGTAGAAGACCTGTTCCGCCTTCTCGCCGCCGAGCGCCTGGGCAATCAGGAACGCGGCGCGATTGGGAATGCCGCTATTGATATGGACACCGCCGTTGTCGGCGCGGCGGCTGACAGGCAGATTGGCATACTCGTTCATGTGCCCCGGCTGACCGACACCCTGCAGGGGATTGCGCGGGTTGTAGCGGCCGGCATTGGGGTTCGCCAGGCTGCGCAGGAAGGGCAGCGGGTAAGGCGGCGACTTGATGACCTCGCGCCCCACCTCCCAGTTCGACTGCGAGATCAGCACGCCGAACACGTCGGCGAAGGACTCGTTGAGCGCGCCCGACTGGGCCTCGTAGACCAGTTGGGCGGTGTTGTCGATGACGCCATGGGTGAACTCGTGACCGACGACGGTCAGGCCGAGGGCCAACGGCTTGAACATGCGGCCGCCGTCACCGTAGATCATCTGCTGTAGCTCGCCGATCCAGGCGGCATTCTCGGCGTCCTCGGCGCTGCTGCCGTAGTTGACCGTCGACACCAGGGGGCTGCCCTGGCCGTCCAGGGAATCCCGCCCGAACTTGGTGAAGTAGTAGTTGTAGACGATGCCCGCGCCGTCGTGGGCCGCGCGGGCGATGGCATCCTGGGGGACCTCGCCCTCGTCGGCGAGCTTGCGGCCGGGCAGGTTGGTGCTGTTGCGGGCGGTGAAGGTGACACGCCGCATGTCCTGAGCAGTCGATTCGAGGCTGTGGGTCACGGCCAGCCGCCGCGCATTGACGAAGACGTGCCACTGACCTAGCGGCGCGTGGCTCAGCAGGGCGACGCGCCACGTCAGGGTCGGCTTGCCGTCCGCGCCGACGTGAATCATCAACTGGGTGCGGTCTGCCAAGACCTGGAAGGTGGCGGTGGCGCGTTCGGTGTCGCTCATCTGGACGTCGCGCACGTTCTCGATGGCCAGGGCGTGAGCATCGTCCTTGCTGACGAGGGGTTCGGTCGGCACGTCGATGCCCGGTGTGAACTGACCGTTGACGGCCACGATCTGTTGGCTGGGGTTGAGGCCGACGATCAGCCGTTGGCCGTAGACCGGAATTCCCTTGTAGACCTGGTCCAGTCGGATGCGGTGGTAGTTGAGTTGGAGGTCAGGCTCAATCTTACCCACCCGTAGCTCGTCGGCCGCGCTACGCAGGCGGAACAGGGCGCGATTCTCGTCGAGGAAGCCGCGGGCGATGGCGGCCGGGTTGCCTGCCTCGGCGGCGGTTGGCGTGTAGGGCAGGGGCTGGGTGTAGTCGGCGGCGGTTATGAAGTCGGGGAGGCCGGTCACGGCGTCCCACGTTGCCATGAGGGGCGCGGGCGTGCGGGCCTGGAGTGCGGCGAAGGCGTCACGCGGCGTGACCACGCCGGGGGCCGGCGTCACGGTTGCCGCTACGCCCAGGACGGCCGCCTGGCCGGTGGGCCAGCCGAGGGCGGCCAGGGCCGCCGAGCCTGGCCGCGCGACGCCACCGGCGGCGACCGCGACCGTGATTAGCAAGAACAGCAAGACCAATACGATTGACGAACGCTTGCCGAATGTGCTCAACATGCTCCCCTCGAAATCGACCCACCAGTGATGGACAGACCGCCAAACGCCAGGGTATTATAGGCGAGGTGGCTGAATGGGGCGAATGCTACATTTCTGCGCCGGTGGCGTCGCCTCGCTCCTGTTTCGCTCCTGGCCCCACGCGCGCTAGAATTAAGGAAGCGGGCGCAACGCGCCCGTCAGGCTCGTCTGCGGAAAGGAAGATGTCATGACCCACGCCCCCCATCTGAGCGCCAAGCTCGATCAGCTGCGCGCCCTGCTGCGCGATCTGGAGAGTGTCGTCGTCGCCTACTCCGGCGGTGTCGATAGCGCGTTCTTGCTCAAAATCGCCTACGACACCCTGGGCGAGCGCGCCCTGGCGGTGACAGCTGTCTCACCTAGCCTGGCCCAGGCCGAACTGGCCGAGGCGCAGACGGTAGCCCAGGAAATCGGCGCACCCCATGTCCTCATCGATAGCCACGAGGTGGACGACCCGCGTTATCTGGCAAACCAGGCCAACCGCTGCTACTTCTGCAAGGACGAGGTGTACAGCCTGCTGGCTGACTACGCCCGCACCCACGGCTACCACGCCGTCGTCGACGGGGCGAACCTGGACGACCTCAAGGACATGCGCCCCGGCCGCCAGGCCGCCCGCGAGCAGGGCATCCGTAGCCCGCTGGTCGAGGCGGGCTTTAGCAAGGCCGACATCCGCGCCGCCTCCCACCAGCTGGGCCTGTCTGTCTGGGACAAGCCGGCCATGGCCTGCCTGTCGTCGCGCATTCCGTACGGCACGGCCATCACACTCCAGAATCTGTCCCAGGTGGAGCGCGCCGAGCTGTACCTGCGCCCGCTGGGCCTGTCCCAACTGCGCGTCCGCCACCATGGCGACACCGCCCGCATCGAGGTCGCGCCAGACGATATTCCCACCCTGCTGGCCCATCGCGCGGAGATTGTGGCCCGCTTCCAGGGCCTCGGCTACACCTACGTGACGTTGGACCTGGATGGCTACCGTAGCGGCAGCATGAACGAGGCCTTGAAAGCGCATGCAACCCCATCGCCTGCGTGACCTGCTGAGCGCAGTGCGCGACGGCGACGTGGACGTGGACGCGGCCCTGGCCCGCCTGCGCGACCTGCCCTTCGAGAACATGGGCGACGCCCGCCTGGACCACCACCGCGCCCTGCGCACCGGCCTGCCGGAGGTTGTCTTCGGCCAGGGCAAGACGCCGGAGCAGATCGCGGACATCATGGGACGCCTGGCGACCCACAGCCCGATCGTGCTGACCACCCGCGCCACGCCCGACGCCTACGCCGCCGTCCGCGAGCGGCTGCCCGCCGCCCACTACGACCCGCGCGCCCGAATCATCGCCCTGGGCGCGCCGCCACTTCCCGCCCCAGACGCGCCCTACATGGTCGTCGCCACGGGCGGCACGTCCGATATCCCGGTCGCCGAGGAGGCTGCCGTCACCGCCGAGTGGCTCGGCCACCGCGTCGAGCGCCTGTACGACGTGGGGGTAGCGGGCGTTCACCGCCTGCTGGCCCAGCGCCACATCCTGTTCGACGCCGCGCTGGTCATCGTCGTGGCGGGCATGGAGGGCGCGCTGGCGAGCGTCGTGGGCGGGCTGGTCGCCTGCCCTGTGGTGGCCGTGCCGACGAGCGTGGGCTACGGCGCGCACTTTGGCGGCCTGGCCCCGCTGCTGTCGATGCTCAACTCATGCGCGCCGGGCGTCGCCGTCGTCAACATCGATAACGGCTTCGGCGCTGCCACCTTCGCCCACCTCGTCCTGACGCGCCGCCCGCTCGATGCGGAGCAGGGGACGCGGACGAGCGCGGACGAGCGCGGACGGTAGGGGCGGCTCCCCCGTGGCCGCCCGCCTGGTCCCCCCGTGGCCGCCCCCCGCCAACACCCAAGAGAATGGGACACGGACCAACACAGACGGCACGGCGGGAAGAGGCCTGCTGCCTGTCCGTCTCGTCGGTGGTCGTCCGTGTCCATGCCAGGGCAGCCAGGACCGACGCGGGGCCTGCCCTTGTTGGGGAAGTAAGGGCGAGCGACGACCGACGATTGACAGGTCGACGGTCGCCCCCTATCATAACGGACGGCTCCCTCGCCGCCACGGAGCGGTCTGCTATGGCGCATTGGGTAGACAATCGGGTCTTCGGCTTCGTCGATCTGGGGCTGGCGGCCGCCACGATTATCATCTGGCTGGTGGCCCCCCAGGTCGGCTGGCTGGCGCTGCCCATCGCGCTGTTGCCCTGGGCGGCCTACCTGCTGGCGGGCCGCGCGCCGTGGCGTCCCACCCCCTTCGACATCCCCCTGCTGATCTTCTATCTGACGGCGGCGGTCGGGGTATGGGCCAGCTACACGCCACCGAGCGCCTGGCAGGCGTGGTGGCTGCTCGTCGGGAGCGCGCTCCTCTTCTACGCCCTGCTCCGCCAGCCGCCCGCCAACCTGCGCGCCCTCGCGCCCGTCTTTGCCGTCGCCGCCGTCGGCGCGGCCGTCTACTTCCTGCTGACCAACGACTGGCGGCAGGACCCGGCCAAGATCGCCCTGTTGAACCAGCTGGCTCTCGCCTGGATGCGGGGACGCCCCACTCTGCCCCTGCCCGGCCTCCAGCACAATGTCGCCGCCGGCCTCATCGCGATGTTCGGGCCGTTTCTGGGCATTCTTGGCTGGCGCGCCTGGCACGCACGACGGCTGGCCCTGGTGGCGCTGCTCGGCGTGGCTATCCTGGCGTGCGCGCTGGCGTTCGTCCTGGCTACTTCGCGCGGAGCCACCATCGCGCTGACGACGTCGGCCGCCCTGGCGTCCTGGTGGGCGCTGACCAGGGTACGCAGTGGCGACGGCGCGCCACGCTTGCCCCGCCGTGTCGGCATCGGGCTGGGGGTGATTCTCCTCGCGGCGGTGGCGCTGGTGGCCCTCATGCCCACCCGGCTGGCCAGTCTGTTCAGCCTGATGGGTGGCAGCGCTGGCTCACTATCGCGCGGCGAGGTGGCCCTGGCGGGGGCGCGGCTCGCCGGGGACATCCCGTTCACCGGCGCGGGCCTGGCCGCGTTTCCTGGGCTATACGCCCACTATATCCAGGTCGTGCCCTTCTATGTCCTCCCCTTCGCCCACAACGTCTACCTCGACATCGCCATCTCGCAAGGTATCCTCGGCGCGCTGGCCTTCGTCGCCGTCTATGCCCTGAGCATCGCCGTTCTCGCCCGTCCGCGTCGGCCCATCTGGAGCCTGCCCCTATGGTGGGCAACGCTGACGAGCCTGATCGTCATCCTCATCCACGGGCTGGTGGACAACATCGTCTACAACCAGGCCACCGCACCCATTGCCTTTCTCGCCTTCGTGATGCAGGGCTACGCCGCCGCCCTGGCGGGTTATGGCGTCGCCGCGCCCCGCGCCCCGCGCGCCACGCCGTCGACCGGCCTGCCCGCCACGGCGCGCCGCCGCTGGCTGTGGGCGGGCGCGGCGGTCGTGGCCGTGCTGCTGGTCGCCGCCGTCGCCACCCGCTCGACGTGGCTGGCCGCCTGGCACGCCGACCTGGGCGCGGTGGACATGGCCCGCGTCGAGCTGCGCAACTTCCCGTCGGGGAGCTTCGACGACGGTCACCGCGTCGGCGAGATGGCGGCGGCCGAGGCGCGCTTCCAGACAGCCCTGGCCTACGATCCCACCAACCGCACCGCCAACCATCGCCTGGGCCTGATCTACCTGCTGCGCCGCGACTTTCCCGCCGCCTGCGCGTACCTGGCGGCGGCCCGCGCCGCCGACGGGGGGCACCGGGGCGTGCAGAAGTCGCTGGGCTATTGCTACGCCTGGGCTGGACAACCCGATCGCGCCGCTGCCCTGCTGGCCGACATCCCCGAAGCTCGCGACGAGCTGGCTGAATACGCCCTGTGGTGGCGCGCGGAAGGGCGGGCCGACCTGGCCGCCCATAGCGAGGTGACCGCCGCCCGCCTCGCGTCGCGCGCCCAACCGTGAGTCACCAGGAGGAACCATGCTCAACATCCAGGTGACACCGGCGTGGCGCGATGCGTTCCCCGGCGCGCATATCGGGCTGCTGGAAGTATCAGGCGTGGACAATACGCCGCGCCCGTCGGCCCTCGACGCCGAGAAAGAAGCAGTGGTCGAGCGCCTACGACGGCAGTACGCGGGCTACACGCGGCCCGATTTCCTGGCGCTGCCGGTCATGGCCGCCTACTGGAGCTACTACAAGCGCTTCGGCAAGACCTACCACGTCCTGCTCCAGGTCGAGTCGGTCGCCTTGAAGGGCAAGGCGCTGCCGAGTGTCTCGCCCCTGGTCGACGCCAACTTCGCCGCCGAGCTAGACACGCTGACCCTCGCGGCGGGGCATGACGTGGCGCGACTCGCGCCGCCGGTTGTCATCGACGTCACGCACGACGACGAGGTGTTCGGCCAGTTGGGCGGGGCGCGCAAGGCGCTACGGGCGGGCGACATGGTGATGCGCGACGCCGACGGTATCGCCTGCACCATCCTCTACGGGCAGGACGACCGCTCGCCCATCTCGGCGGCGACGACCCACGCGCTATACGTGGTCTACGCCCCGGTCGGGGTGGGTGCGGCGGCAGTGCAGGCGCAGCTCGATGCGATCGAGCGCAACATCGCCCTGTTCGCGCCCGGCTATCGGCGCGAGCAGGCGCGGGTCATGGGCGCCCCAGCCTGATGGGGCCAGGCCAGCCGCTGTGTTGACGGGTTCCGTGGGCTACGTACAATGAGTCTTGGTTTGTCGATTCCACCGTCGCGGCCTGGCCGCGCACTCGCTGACCCAGGAGGACCAGCATGCCCAAGTATCTGGTACAGGCCAACTACGTTGGGGCAGGCATCGCGGGCCTGCTCAAGGACGGCGGCACGGGCCGCCGCGCCGCCGTCGACCGGCTGGCGGCGTCCCTCGGTGGGCGGCTGGAGGCGATGTACTTCGCCTTCGGCGACACGGACGTGTTCATGATCGTCGAGCTGCCCGACGCGGCCTCGATGGCCGCCGCCGCCTTGACCGCCGCCGCCAGCGGTGAGGTCGCAGTCAAGACCACGGTCCTGTTGACTGCGGAGGAGGTCGACGCCGCTACCAAGAAGGTTCCCCACTATCGCCCGCCGGGGCAGTAGCTCGCGCCGGCTACCCCTCCTCGGTGAACTTGTAGCCCACGCCGTACACGGTCAGTACGTAGGTGGGGTTGAGGGGGTCCGGCTCTAGCTTGCGCCGCAGATTCTTG
>DAOUDG010000040.1:0-43379 GCA_034431435.1 Anaerolineae bacterium
GCACGCCGGCAACCACGGCCTCGGCGATCTTAGGATGCTTGAACAGCACCTCTTCCACGTCGCGGGGGTAGATGTTGTAGCCCGACGCGATAATGAGGTCCTTCTTGCGGTCGACAATCTTGAAGTAGCCGTCCTCGTCCATCTCGGCAATGTCGCCCGTCTGAAGCCAGCCGTCAGGGGTGATGGTCTTGGCCGTCTCCTCCGGCTTGTCCCAGTACCCGGCCATCACCTGAGGCCCGCGAATCCACATCTCGCCCGGTGAATTGACGGGCAGGTCGGCCCCGGTCTCCAGGTCCACGATCTTGGCCTCCACGTCAGGGAAGGGAATGCCGATGCAGCCGGCCTTGCGGCGGCCAAACACCGGGTTGCAGTGGGTCACAGGCGCGGCCTCGGTCAGACCGTAGCCTTCCACCAGCCGACCCCCTGTTACCTCGCCGAACTTCTCCTGCACCTCGATGGGCAGCGGCGCCGACCCGGAGATACACGCCTTGATGGAGCGGAGGTTGAACTTGTCACGATCCTTGTGGTTGAGGATGGCGATGTACATGGCGGGGACACCAGGGAAGATCGTCGCGCCTTCCTTAGCGATAATGTGCATCAGCATCGGGATGTTACGGGGATCGGGCACGATGAGCAGCTCGGCGCCCTTGTGGATACCGAAGATCATGCAGATCGTCATGCCGTAGACATGGAAGAAGGGGATGGCGGCCAGCATCTTCTCCTTGCCATCCTCGGCGCGCGGCATCCACGCCTTCGTCTGAAACACGTTGGCGATCATATTGCGATGCGTCAGCATGGCCGCCTTGGGGACGCCGGTCGTGCCGCCTGTGTACTGCAACAGGGCTATATCATCGGGGGCGACCTCGACCGCCGGGGGCTTCCTACCCTGGGCGATCAGATCCTTCATATGGTAGACACCATTGCCCAGGGATGGCTCATGCCAGGCCTTGTCCTTGGATTGGGAGCGCTTCACGAGCAGGTTGAAGGGCGTTCCTGTCGCATCGTGGATGTAGGTCACGATGGCCCGCTTGGTCGGGGTCTCGGCTTGAATCGACTGGAAGCGGGGGAAGGCCATGTTGTAGATGATGAGGGTCTCGGCGCCGGAGTCTACCAATTGGTGTTTGAGTTCCGAGGCCGTGTAGGTGGGGTTGACATTCACGACGATCGCCCCCAGGCGCGCCGCCGCGAAGAAAGCAATCACGAATTGGGGGGAATTGGGCAACATGACGGCTATCCGGTCGCCCTTCTTCACGCCCAGGTTCGCCAGGGCGCCGGCGAAGTTGTCGATAGCCTCATCCAGCTGGCGGTAGGTCATCTTGCCGCCGACCAGCACCCGGTCCCCAGCCATGTACTTCAGGATGAACTTGAGGGCCGTCTGGTTTGCGTACTTGCGCGCCGCGTCGCGCGCCAGCGTCGATAGGGACATAGCAGGCACATCCACACTCGCCGGCACACCCGATTCGTAGAACTTCAGCCAGGGTTTCTCCATGAACGTGTCTCCTTTAGCAGGTTGGTTGGCATCGGCACGTTCGCCGGCCTAGGGGACGATGAGGTTCTCTAGACCCTTGTCCTTCAATAGTTGTCGATACTTGCCGTAGAGAGGCTCAATGGCCGGCAGAAGGGAGAGGACCTTGATCTGCGACCCTTGCAGCTTGATCTGGCCCTTCGCCAGGGCGGACACGAGGTTGATCTTCTTGTTCCAGAACAGGTTGGCCGTGTCGGCCGTCATAGTCATCACAATGTCGGGCTTGAGATCGGTCGGCCCCTGTATGACATCAATGATTGCCCCTGGCTGTGTCGGCTTAGACTTGGCGTTGATCGTCGTTATAGCCTCCGGGTTGGTATAGTGAAACTGTAGGATAACGCCGGATTTCGCGATCTTGGGTGCAACAGTCGGGTCACTTCTAGCGTTGTCCATCAGCGCCCCAATGGTGGCATATACCTCCGCCGAGTCTTTGAAGTAGGGCATGACATCCTCGTCTGTGGGTTGTATTCGACACTCTATTCGATTATATGGTAAACGCCGCACTGCGTCAAGAGAATTGGGGCCATCCGGCGACCAATTTTGATGCAGTGCGTCAAAAAAACCTGCGGCGATGGGTAAGGATGCCCCAGGTCAGGCTTCTAAATGGGTGAAATGACGCATTGCGCTATCCACGATGGACTTGACACCGATGACGCATTGCGTTATAATAGGAGTGGAAGCAGCGATTCCCAAATTTACCCGGTTTATCAACACAGCCCTGTTCAGGCGCCGTGGTAACGGCAAGGAGAAAATACCAATGACGACGAAGATTGACGCTCCTGAGATGGAGAAAGTGACCGCCAAGCCTGCCGCCGAGGTCAAGAAGACTGCGGCCGAGCCCAAGAAGGTCGTCGAGAAGACGGCTGCGGATGTCAAGAAGGCTGTCGCTGAGGTCGAGCCGATGGAGAAGGTAGAGACGACGGCCAAGAAGGCGAAAGTAGCCGTCAAGAAGACCACCAAGAAGGCGATGGCTGAGGGCGAGAAGGCTCAGGA
Source organism: Anaerolineae bacterium (assembly GCA_034431435.1). Classification (GTDB taxonomy): domain Bacteria; phylum Chloroflexota; class Anaerolineae; order Epilineales; family JAHCIE01; genus JAHCIE01. The sequence goes on from DAOUDG010000040.1 coordinate 2,519, forward strand.
AGAGGTCGTGGCGGGCGTGAAGAAGTACGCCAAGTACGTCACGGAGCCGGCCCACCAGGTGTACCTGGTCAGCCTGGGCGCTGTGGCCCTGGCCCAGGAAGAGTTCATCGACCTGTATCACAAGCTGGCCGACGAGGGCGCGTCCTTCAACAAGGATGGCATGAAGATCCTTCACCGCGCGGAGAAGGCTGGCAAGGACGAAGTCGCCGACGTTCAGGGCAAGGTCGAGGACAAGTGGGCCGCCGCCACCGAGACGGTCGAGACGACGGTGGAGAAGGTGCTGGCGCGCCTGAACGTGCCAACCAAGGCCGACATCGAGCGCCTGTCCAAGAAGATTGCCGAACTGTCGGAGAAGGTCGACGATCTGAAGCGCACCAACGGCTACAAGGGCTAATCTCCGAACGCGCGGGCATCCCTGGTCGCACGCTGACTGGACAGGACGCCTCGCCACACCGAGCTAGAGTCGGAAGAGGCTGTCACCCCAGGCGCAGGCGCGCTCTGTTGTGACAGCCTCTGTGTTAGGCAGCGTACAGATTTGACGTGATGCGTCAGGAGTTTATACTTGGTGAGCACATTGTGCTGACCGGCATTGCAGGCCATCCTGCCCCCATATCACGAGGTCGTCCATGCGCATCGTCAAGCGCTACCCTAACCGCAAGCTCTATGACACCGAAGCGAAGGCGTACATTACCCTGGAAGGGATCGCCGAGCTGATACGCGCTGGCGCCGATATCCAGGTGGTGGATCACGAGACGGGCGAGGATCTGACCACCGTCACCTTGTCGCAGATCATCCTCGAGCAAGAGAAGCGCCAGGGGACCGGCCTGCCCAAGCAGGTGCTCACCTCGCTTATCCGCACTGGCGGCGACACCTTCGACATCTTCCGCCGCTCGTTCTACTCATCGCTTGGCGCGATGCGGACCCTGGAAGAGGGTATCGAGCGCCGTATCGACGTACTGGTGCGTCGTGGCCAGATGTCCGAGGATGAGGGCCGCCGTCTGCGCGAGAGCCTTCTCAGCCGGGCGCGTGGGCTGGACGCTGAGACGCCCGATACAGCTGCCAGTGGCGACGAAGGCGGCCTGGACAGCCTGAAGCTACCCACCCGAGCCGACATCCAGCGGTTGACCACGCAACTTGAAGAGTTGACAGCCAAACTCGATTCCATTCTCAGCCTCGACGATCACGCCACGGACGACGAGAATCCTGCGGCAGAGCCACCGGCTCATCCCTAAGCGAACGTTGGATACAACCCGGAGACAACGGTGTCGCACCCTAACGCTCATCGACCCAGTGTGAAGACGGCTTTGGTCCTCGCCGGCGGCGGTCTGACGGGAGCAGTCTACGAGATTGGCGCGCTGCGGGCCATGGATGATTTGCTGGTAGATCTGGACACATCCCAGTTCGATGTGTACGTGGGCACCAGCGCCGGGGCAATCGTGTCCTCATTCCTGGCAAATGGCATCACGCCGGCTGAGTTGATGCGGGCCATCGACAACGACCATCCCTTCCTCCGCGGCCCGCGCGCGCGTGACCTGCTCAGCCCAAACGTGCGCGAGATAGTGACCCGCGTGGTCGGTCTGCCCATGACGGCCGCCAGCATCGCCCGCTATTATATGCACAACTGGCGCGACCTACGCCCGACCGAGGTTGTCTCGTCCTTGAGCGAGGCTCTGCCGTCCGCCCTGTACACCAATGACCCACTCGCCACCTACATGCGCAAGACGATTCTGGCCGCCGGAGGCTCTGACGACTTCCGTAAGCTCGACCGCGAGCTGTACATCATCGCCACCGACCTGGACACTGGTCAGCGCGCCGTATTCGGCGAGGGCAGCCTCGCCGATATCCCTATCTCCCAGGCCGTAGCCGCGTCATCGGCGATTCCCATCCTGTGCCGCCCCGTGCGAATCAAGGGTCGCGACTATGTCGATGGTGTCGTGCGGGGCACGGCCAGCCTCGACGTTGCCATCGAGCATGGCGCGCAGGTAGTCGTCGTGGTCAACTCGGCGGTTCCCCTCGACAACAGCCCCCTCAACCCGGCGCTGAACGGCAATGGCCGGCGCCGCAATCTCACCGACCAGGGCATGGGCGCGGTCGCCGCCCAGGTCTATCGAACATGGTTCCATTCGGGGCTGGTCTATCACATCAAGCAGGTTCAGCGCCGTCATCCCGACGTGACCGTTATTCTGATCGAGCCACCGGCCACCGACCGCTCGATGTTCTTCTTCAACAATATGCGCTACTCGGCGCGCATGACCATCGCCCAGCACGGCTATGAGTCGGTGACTGTCAATCTGGCCCGCGACTACCACAAGTTCCGCGATATGCTCGCCCGCTATGGCATCACCATCACGCCCAAGCACGTGAACCGCGAGCTGGATCTGATGCGCCGCAGGCGGAACGACCCCGATGCGATTCGCGCCGTCATGGAGAACACCCTGGCCGCTGAGGAGTCAGTCGCGCCCGACGCCGTCGACGACCATCAGGATGAGCAGCCGCTCGCCGACCTGGCCTCAGCCAGCCAGCACCTAGAACGCACCCTGCGCGACCTGGATGCCGCCCTCTCGAAGCGCGAGCAGGGACGGGGCCTGACGAGTTCCAACTAGGGCCACCCGCTAGCCAGCCATTGCCTCGTCGTAGGTGTGCCGCTCAACGGCCGCTTACGACGAGTGTGTTATGGGCTGTCATCCGGATGGATGATGCGTTGCCCTTGACGCAGCATCGTCCATCGTGATATACTGCCCACGGTTCTGAACACTACCTCGCGCTCGACGCAGAAGGGAGAGCAAGTCATGCAAGTCATTGTTATCACCCCCTCTCTGGAGCGCGTCACGTAACATCCGCCGGCGTGAGATTCGGAACGAGAGGGCGACCGGCCGCCTAGCGCATCATACGACGCGCCAGGTGCGCTAGGGCACGCGGTGTGTCGTGTGCCTCCCCCAGTCGCTCTCGCCCGGTTGTTCTCACGCCTCGGCTCTCTTTCCTGAGAACCATGCGGCCACGGGTGCGCTCCTGCCCCGTGGCCGTTCGATTCGGGCAGCATGCGCGACTCGGCCGGTCATGGGCACGCCTGTGACCGGCCCCCGTTGCGACGGGTCATAGGCAGCGACCTATGACCTTTTTGATTCTCGAATCCAGCCCTTTGGCTGACAGGAGCTAGAGCCGACAATGCGTGCCGAGACACGACAGTATCTAGACTACGACGACGACACTGACCTTCCGACGCACCCCGCGCTTCGCAAGAAGCCGCCCTCGGCGAGCGCGGCGCGCCTGGCCGACCCGGAGGTAGGGGCCGAGGGCGCGTTCAACCCCTCTTTTAGTTCGTCCAAGCACGAGCGCGCCTGGATTCTGAGCTACCTGACGCGCTTCTATGATGATCACATCATCACGGATGTCCTGCATCCGGTCAAGGGCGGCAAGGAGGCGACGGTCTACTGCTGCGCCGCGCATCCCAGCACGGGCGTCGAGCTGATCGCCGCGAAGGTGTATCGCCCGCGCGAGTTTCGCCAGTTGCGCAACGACGCCCAGTACCGCCAGGGCCGCCGCATCCTGTCCGACGAGGGCAAGCGCGTCAAGGACGACCGCACCCTCCGCGCCGTCGCCAAGGGGACGGCCTTTGGTAAGCACGCGGCCCACATCTCGTGGCTGGCCCACGAGTACGAGACCCTGCAGCTACTCCACGCGGCGGGGGCAGACGTCCCGCGCCCGTGGGCCATCGGCGAGAACGCTATCCTGATGGAGTACCTCGGCGATGAGAGTCTCCCCGCACCGACGCTGCACGAAACGCGCCTGGACCGCCGCGAAGCGCGGCGCGTGTTCGACCGCCTGATGGTCAACATCGAGCTGATGCTGCGCCACGGGCGCGTGCACGGCGATCTGTCGGCGTTCAACGTGCTGTACTGGGAGGAAGAAGCGACGATCATCGACTTTCCGCAGGCGGTGGACGTGGCAACCAACGGCGACGCCCGCGCCCTGTTCCAACGCGACGTGCTACGCCTGTGCCAAAATTTCGAGCGCTACGACGTGCGCGTCGACGCCCGTGCCCTTGCGCATGGCCTGTGGGGGCGCTATCAGGCGGAGGACGACTTCGAGGCGATGAACCTGCTGGCAATGGAGGAGGACAGCGCGTGAGGAAGTGGGACGCTGGCCTGGTGTACCTGATTCTGAGCGGCGTCGTGACCCTGGCGAACAGCGCTATGTTCGTCGCCCTGGCCGTGTATTACGTCACCGTGGTTGGGATGAACCCGCTCCAACTGGTCTTGGTGGGGACCGTCTTGGAGGCGGCAGTTCTGCTCTTCGAGCTGCCGACAGGCGTCGTCGCCGACACGTATAGCCGCCGCCTGTCGATCGTGCTGGGAATGTTCGTGCTGGGGGTGGCGTGGCTCATCGAAGGCAGCATCGCCGTGTTCGCTACCATCCTGCTAGCCGAGGCGATTCGCGGCGCTGGCGAGACGTTCCTGAGCGGCGCGCTCCAGGCCTGGCTGGCCGACGAAGTTGGCGACGAGCTGGTGGGGCCGACCCTGATCCGCGCCGGTCAGGTGGCCCGCGTCGCGGCGCTGGTGGGTATCGCCCTGGGCGCGGCCATCGGGAGCGTGCAACCCAACTGGCCGGTGCTGCTCGGCGGCGGGCTTTACCTGGCCCTGGGGGTGTTCCTGGTCCTGGTCATGCCGGAGCACGGCTTCGCGCCCGCGCCCCACGCCGACCGCAACCCGCTGCGCGCCATGCGCCGGACGCTTACGGCGGGCGGCCAGACGGTGCGGGGCCAGCCGCTGGTGACATCGCTGCTACTGGCGACGCTGTTCTACGGCGCGGCCAGCGAGGGCTTCGACCGCTTGTGGGAGGCATTCCTGCTGTTGGACATCAGCCTGCCCGGCGTGGGGGACCTCAAGCCCATCGTGTGGATCGCGCTGGTCACGGCCACCGGTAGCCTGGTGGCCCTGGCCGTGACCCACCTCCTGCACGACCACCTCGACCGCGCCAGCCAGCGGCCCGCGCTGGCGGCGCGGTTGCTGGTGGGGCTGGTCGCGGCGACGGCCCTGGTAACGCTGGGCATCGCTGCCGTCAACACCTTCGCCGCCGCCTTCGTCCTGCTCGCACTGCGCGGCGTGCTGCTCTCACTGGCAGGGCCACTCCACGACTCGTGGCTCATCCAGAACGTACCGTCCCCGGTGCGGGCGACGGTCATCTCGATGGCCGGGCTATCCAACGCCTTCGGGCAGACGGTCGGCGGCCCCGGTGTGGGAGCGCTGGGCAACCGGCGCGGCATCCGCGCTGCCCTGGCCGCGTCGGGCCTGCTGCTGCTGCCGCTGGTGGGGGTGTTCGCGCAGGCGGCGCGTCACCCTGCCATCGTCGACACAACCGACAACCAGCGACCGGTCTTTGACGACCGACGACCGATCGCCGGGGTGACGCGGGAGGCGTGACTTGTGCTACCCGGACGTGGAGGAGCCGGTCACGGCCCACACGCGGTGCGGGACAGCCAACGGGTCGGGGAAGCGGGCCGCCAGGACGGCGGCGAGGTCACGGTCGAACGCGGTGACGGCCTCCGGCGCGAGGAATGCCCCGACCCCAGCGCTGGCGCGAATGCGGCCCCGCCACGCGACATGGCTGTAGGGGGCGAGCGTGTCGTAGGAGAAGGTCTCAAGGTCGCCGAAGCCTGCCTCGGCCAGATCACGTAGCCAGGCGGGATAGAGGCCGCTGCCGCCGCCGAAGCGCCACGCGGGGTTGTGCTGCTCGATGAGCCGCTCAGTTGCCTCAACCACGTTGCCCGCCAGGGGCAGCCAGTCGAAGTGGGCGATGACGATGCGCCCACCCGGCTTGAGCAGCCGCGCTACTTCACGGGCGGCGGCGGGGCGGTCGAACCAATGCCAGCACTGGCCCGCCGTGACCACATCCGCGCTGGCAGCGGGCAGACCCGTTCTCTCCGCGGGCGCGACGACGTAGTGGACATGGACGCCCGCCTCTGCATCGAGCCGCCGCGCCTGGTCGAGGAGGGCGGGCGCAATGTCCACGCCCGTGACGCGACAGCCACGCCGCGCCATGCCCCGCGCGACAGTCCCCGCGCCCGTACCCAGGTCGATCACTATCTGCCCCGCCGCGCCAATGCCGCGCCCGGCCAGGCGGTCGAAAAAGGAGTCGGGGAAGCCCGCGCGGTGGTGGGCGTAGTCGTCGGCGGTGAGACCGAAATCCACATTGGTCGTCATGATAGCTGGCGCAGAACCGTGGCGGCGAGAGCCTCAAGGCCGTCCAGGTCGTCGAGGTCGAGCCACTGCAGCATGACTCTCTGTATCCCCGCCTCCTGGATACGTCCCAACTCGGCCACGATGGCGTCCGGCGTGCCGACCACCATCCCCGCGCCGCGCAGCGCGTCGGCCGCGCGGCCGTTCAGCCGCGCTGTGACCTCGGCGTCGGTGCGCCCGAAGTACAGCCCTGTCATCATCGAGCGGGCGATGGCGCCGGGCAGGCGACCCTGCTCGGCGGCCAGCGCGTCGAGGCGCGCATTGAGGGCGCGGAGGTGGTCGGGAGTAGCGAACAGGGCGTTCCACTCATCGGCGTAGCGGGCTACCAGGGGCAGCGTGCGCCGTTCGCCATTGCCGCCGATGAGCAGGCGCGGGCCACCCGGCCGCTGCGGGCGCGGCAGCAACACAGCTTCATGCAGGCGGTAATGCGCGCCCGTGTGGGTGACCGGCGCATCGTCGCGCAACAGGTGGGTGATGACTGCCAGCGACTCCTCGAAGCGCGCCATGCGCCCCGGCATGTCCAGCAGGTCGAAGCCAAAGGCGAGATGCTCCCGCGCCTGCCAGCCCGCGCCCACGCCCAGCGACAGCCGCCCGCCCGACAGGTCGTCCACGTCCTTGCCCATGCGCGCCGTCCAGACCGGATGGCGGAACGAGCTGGGCGTCACCAGTGGGCCGAACTCGATGCGCCGGGTATGGCCCGCCAGCCACGCCAGGGAGACCCACAGTTCGAGGGAGTCGATGTCGGGCGGGTTGGCGTTGGTGAAGTGGTCAGAGCGGTACAGGCCCACGAAGCCCAGGTCCTCGACGGCCTGGGCGATGCGTTGCCAGCGCGGCCAGGTGAGGCCATTCTGCCCCTCGATCATGATCGCCAGTTGCATGGCAGGCTCCTTGATGGGTCTATGCCGAAACCTGACAGGCTTCAGAAACCTGCCGGGTCGTCGCGGCGGGCTAGCGACCCTCCGTCAGCAGGTCGATGTCGCGGATGGCGAAGCTCAGGGTGCGCGGGTCGGGCGTGCCGTAGTCGGTAGGCTGGAAGTTGCCTGCTTCCAGCGCGAGAGTGATATCCTGGCCGCCCGGTCGTAAGCTGATGGGTACGTCTACGGGCTGGTCGGTACGCACGGCGACGGTGTGGCTCTCGCCGTTGGCCGTGACGGTCAGCTCCCCGATCTCGCCAACGCCGTCGGGCGCGTCAGGCACGTGCAAGGCGGCCGGCGTGATGCGTAGGGTGGCCTGGCGAGCGACGGGTGAGATGGCGTACAGCGTAGCCGGCGAGCGCGCCCAACGCTGAGTGTCCTCGCGCTTGTCCCAGCCGTCGCGGAACTCGATGGTCGTCTTGAGGCTGGCCGGGTCAATCTCGCGCGGCACGGCATAGACGGTGGTCAGCTCGTCGTCGACGATGGGGGTCTCACCTGCAAAGCCCTGGGCGACGAAGTCCTGGGCGATGCGGTCGCCGACCGAGCCAGGCTTGTAATTGGAGTAGACTCGCTGCGGCTTGTGCTGCACCAGATAGCGATAGCCGTTCTGCGAGAGCTGGTACGGGGCGTTGGCGTAGCAACTGACCTTCTTGCCATCCACGAGAAGGTCCGGCGGCGTCGTGTCCTCGGAATAGAAGCACGGGAAGACGGGGTGCATATCGTAGGCGAAGGACACGTAGCCCGCCGCGATGTCCTTGTGGTGGGTCAGCTGATAGTACTGGTAGTGAGATGAGTAGGCGATACCGAGGTCGCTGGAGCGCAGGCGGTGCGGCAGATCGAACACGGCGTAGTTTTCAGGGTCCGAGGCAAGCTGCTGGTAGAAGGCGGGGACCTCGCGCAACGTCTCCGACGGCCACGGCTGCGGCCACATCTCGACCAGGAGCAAGGCGCAGGCTACGCCGACGATGGGCGCGGCAGCGCGCGGGAAACGCAGGGTCAGCCAGGCCAGGCCGAAGCCCGCCAGGACGGCGAAAGCCGTGAAACCGAGGAACATGAAGCGGCCCGGCGTGCGCATGAAGGCCATGCCGGGTAGCTCGGTGAAGAAGGCATAGGGCAGGATGATGGGCAGATTGAACTCGGTGAAAGTGTCGCGGCCGGCCACGCGCAGGTTGGGGCCGAGGGCCAACAGTAGCCCGACCAGGAACAGGATGGCCCACGGCCACGCCCGCCGCCAGCTGGTCACCAGGCCCAGGGCGGCCAGCGCCAGCCCCGTCCAGGCGAGGAAGACGGCGGTCTCGATGTTGGTCTTGTAGCCACTGGCGCCCAGAGCCGCCTGGTCCAGCTGGCCGAGGCGGTTGTAGGGACGGTCGCGGAAGAACTGGGTCAGGTCGGGGTGAAACTCGGCCGACTGGCGGTTGCGGTTGATATGGATGCCGGCGTTGTCGGAGGCGATGCCCGTCGCCACCAGCAGGGGTCCCACCAGCAGGGCTATGCCCAACACCACCAGCGCGCCCCGCCGCAGGACTAGCTCGCGCGCGCCCTTGCCTGCCTGCGCCAGGAGCAGCAGCGCCAGCAGCCCCACCCCCAGGCCCGCCGTGATGAAGTGCCAGCCGCCGTGGAGCATGCTGAGGAGCAGGACGACGCCGGGGCCGACGACCCACCAGCGGGCGCGGCGCGGGTCGAGGGCGTAGAGAGTCATCAGCAGGGCCAGGGGAACCAACCCCAAGAAGGTCTTGTCCATGTGCTGCAACAGGCCGCCGATGACCATGGGCACACTCATCAGCACGATGCCCGTGAAGATGGACACGCCGCGCGTGAAGCCAACCCCGCGACCGAGCAGGTACATGCAGAAGCCGGTCAGCGCCAGCCCCAGGATGAGGACGATGTTGTAGGCCGCCGTGGGGCCTAGCCCCCAGAAGGGCACGGCGAGAATGCCCATCAGGGGACCGGGGCTATGGGTCAGCAGCGAGACGCCCACAGGATAGTACAGGTCGTTGGCATAGAGGAGCGGCTCCCGACCGATGAGGGCCTGCCCGGCGTGCCACAGCGTCCACATGTTCAGGCGCGCGTCCTCGCCGCCGTCGCTGGTGATGGCGGTGGTCAGATGGGCCACGGTCGGCCACGACAGGAGAGCGGCCAGAGCGATGAAGACGAGCAGGGGCAGGCCGTAGTCGCGGGCCAACTGGGCCAGGCGCGGGTTGCGGCGGGGAAGGTCAGTGGTCATGGGGTAAATGACAAACGTGGGTAGGTAAAGTGCAAGTTGCGGTTAGCGTGACGCCGCGCCAATCATAGGCAGCTTCGGAGACCAGGTCAACAATAGCGATGCCATAGGGAGGAAAGACGGCGGCTCGTGGCAGTTGACGGCAGCAGGCTCAAGGCATAGAATCAGTAGTCGATGCTACCGCCAATAGTCAGCCTCCGCCTACCCGTAAGGAGATGGCCTTGAGTCTTCAGCCTACAACCGGCTACCCCTACGCCCTCACGCCCCCCATGCCGAAGGTGCGCTCCACCGCCGTCACGGTGATCGCGCTGCTGACCATGCTGGGCGGTATCCTGTCTTTCGTCGTCGCTGTCATTGGCCTGTCCCTCGGCGGTCTGGCGGCCCTGGCCGGCTTCATCAACGGTGCAGCCGGGGGCCTGGCGGTGGCTGCCATGCTCATCCTGCTCACCTACGCCATCGGTTCCATTGCGGTCGGCGTCGGCTTGTGGCAGCTCAAGACGTGGGCGTGGCCGTGGGCGGTTGTCTACGAAGCGCTGTCCCTCAACATCCTGATTATCTTGATCCTCATCGGCTCACCGAATTGGATCAGCGCTCTCATCGGCGTTGCGGTGTCCATTATCGTGATCTACATCCTGTACCGGCCCGACGTCCAGGCCCAGTTCAACCGGCCGTGACAATCGCACCCAGGAAGGCCAGGTAGACGCCCAGCGCAGCCAGGGCGATCACGTTCGCCGGGCCTTCCGCGCCCACCCCCCGCACGAAGAACGACACCGCCAGCAGCAGCCATACGGCGGCGTGACCCCAGCGCAGCAGCAGGAAGCGCAACCCGGTCGCCCCGACCGCACGATCGGCGGGCCACACCACCACCCACACCACGGCCAGGGCCAGCGCCGCCACGCCCCACACCACCCACGGCAGCCCCAAGAAGCCGGGATTCATGATATTCCCCCCTGGATACCCCGTTGACTACATCCCTCTAGCGGCGGTCTCGTGTTGTCTGTTTTCCAGCCCATCCCGACACAATGGGTATCCGCCGCTACAGCGTTCCCTTCGTGCTGGGGACCACACCGGCGCGGCGCGGGTCGGGGGCGATGGCCTCCCGCAGGGCGTGGCCGAAAGCCTTATAAATGGCCTCGGCGATGTGGTGGTTGTTGGTCCCCGCCAGCAGCTTGAGGTGCAGCGTCAGCCGCCCGTTGGCCGCCACGGCGTGAAAGAACTCCTGCACCAGCTCAGTATCGAAGGCCCCGATCTTGGCCGCGCTGAAGGGCACGTCGAACACCAGCATCCCCCGCCCTGAGATGTCGATGGCCGCCAGCGCCAGCGCCTCGTCCATGGGCGTCAGGGCGTGGCCGTAGCGGCGGATGCCCTTGCGCTCACCCAGCGCCTGGGCCAACGCCTGGCCCAGGGTGATGCCCACGTCCTCGGTCACGTGGTGGTCGTCCACATGCGTGTCGCCGCTGGCGTGAATGGTCAGGTCAACCAGGCTGTGGTGGGCGAGCAGGGTCAGCATGTGGTCCAAGAAGCCCACGCCGGTCGCGATGTCCGCCACGCCCGCGCCATCCAGAGCGACGCGCACCGCCACCGACGTCTCACCGGTCCTGCGCTCCAGGGCGGCAGTACGCCCCCCAGCCGCACTCACGCGCCCTCCGCCAGCCGCGCCCGCACTTCCCCGGCGATGGTCCGCGCCTGCTGCGCCACGTCGTCGCGGCTCTGCTCGGCCGCCTCGTTGGCGACGCGCTCTAGAGCCTCGGCCAGGGCAGGCGTGACATACGACGCCTCGGCTGCCAGCACCTCCGCGCGCTGTGTGGGTTCCGCCAGGCGCAGTAGCCGGTTGATCAGTTGAAGCTCAGGCGGTAGCTCCAGTTCCAGACGCGCAAGGATGTAGGCGTACAGCCCTTCCAGCATCTGGGCCACATCGTTCCGCCCATCCTCGTATGCCTGCTGGATGTTGGCTGATAGCACCAGCAGGAAGGCATCGTCGATCTCGCTCAGGTGCTGCTGTACGGCGACCGATGGATCTTCGCTCGCCAGAATGGTCTGTAGCAGGGTCGCGCCCTGGCGCAGACTGGCCTGCATCTCGCGGTCAACCGTGTCGGCGGCGGCCAGGATGTCGTCGCGCAACTTGCCCAGGCGGGCGGCCATGTCGGCATCGCCGGCTGCCTCGGCCGCCTCCATCTGGCTCGTCAGGCTCTGGAAGAAGGCGTAGTCGAAGCGCGGGCGGTTGACGGCCACCAGGGCCACAAGGGTCTGCGAGTCGGCATCGAGTAGCTGCTGGATGACCGTCTCGTCGGACATTTCACCGGTTAGCGGCTCTGGTAGCGGCTGCGAAGGTCCGCCAGTGAGGGCAATCAGCCGGTCGCGAAGCACGGCCAGACGGGCCGCCTCGTCGGGCGCGCCCATATCCTGGGCATTCTCCATCAGGCTGGCGATCATCAGGTAGAACTCGTAATCGATACTATCCTTGTCGGCCTCGACCAGGCGAGCCAGGGTCGCTTCGTCGTCGACGTTGTCGAGTAACTCGCCGAGGAGTCTGGCGCGGTTGGCCTGGGCCTCCAACATCTCGCGGGTCACGCCATCGGCCTCCAGGATTGTCTCAAGGAGACCTTGCTGGCTGAAGACAACTTTGGGATTGAGAATGTAGAAGCGACGTTCCTCAGCCGGCAATGAATCGGACAGGGCATTCGCCATGCTGCCAATGAGGCGGTCCTGGTCAGCCTGGGGTAGTCCGATCTCCAGGGGCATGTAGGCGATGGCGAGTTCCTTGGCCGGGTCGTAGTAGAACAGGGGTGAGCTGACCCGCAGCCGCGTCCCGCACGCCGGACAGGTAGCCACGTTGAGCCGCCCGACGAGCAGGTCCTCCTTGAGGCGCGGAGCCTCCTGAACATTGATGATAGCTCGAACGGGCGCCTCGAAGGGCGTCTGGCAGCGTGGGCAGCGCACAGGTACGGGTTGCGGTGGAATCATGAGAACCTCGTGTAAAGAACCAGGCAGGATTCACGGGATGGAGGTGAAACGGCGCAGGCTGTCGAGCAGGGCGTCGTTCTCGGCGACCGTGCCAACGCTCAGGCGCAGATGGTCGGCCAGGCCAGGGTAGTGGCTCACATCGCGGACCAGGATGCCGTCGGCCAGGAGGCGCTGGAACGCCCGGTCCGAGCCTTGCGCAACGTGGACCAGCACGAAGTTGGCCGCCGACGGGTAGACAGTGAGGCCGGGCAGGCGCGGCAACTCGGCCAGCAGACGCTCGCGCTGCTGGATGGCGGTGTCGATGGTAGGCGCGAACAGGTCGGGATGATCCAGGGACACCAGGGTGACAGCCTCGGACAGGAGGCTAAGGGCGTAGGGCAGCTTGACCTTGCCGATCTCGGCGGCCAGTTGCGGGCGGGCGATGCAGTAGCCAACGCGCACGCCCGCCATTGCCAGCGCTTTAGAGAAGGTGCGGAAGACGACCACATTGTCGTAGTCGCGCACCAGGTGACTGAGGTCCTGGCGGTTGAACTCGCGGTAGGCTTCGTCCAGCAGGACAAGACCGGGTGTAGCCTCGATGACACGGCGGATATCGGCCTCGGCGTAGGCCGTGCCCGTCGGGTTATTGGGGCTGCACATCACGATGGCGCGAGCCTCGTGACGTTGCGCCAGGTCGATGACCTCACTCAGGGGAAAGGCAAACTGGTCGGCGGGACGCATGAGCGGCGTGTGAACCGTCGCGCCCATGACCGTCGCTTGCAGGCGATAGAGGGTGAAGGTTGGCAGCGGCACGATGATGTGGTCGCCGCGACCTACGATGGTCAGCAGAGTCATCTGCAGCAGTTCGTTGGAGCCATTACCGACCAGCACCCAGTCCTCGGGCACGCCGGCGTGCCCCGCCAGGCGTTGGGTGATTTCGCGCAGGTGGAAGTCAGGGTAGCGCGCCCAGTCGCGGTCGGCAATGCGCCGCCAGATGATTTCCTTCAGCGCAGGGGGGAAGCCCTCGGCATTCTCATTCTGGTTGAGTTTGATGGGCGTGTCGCGCGGCTCCAGGTGGTAGGCGCTGACGGCGCGCACCTCAGGCTTGGCGAAGCGACCAGGATCAGTGGTCATCGGCGTCTTCCTTGCGCTCGACGTGCCGCCGCTCGCGCAGGCGCGGCATCTCCAACTCGGTCAGGGCAGCCTCCATGCGCGGCAGCCTGGGGGCCTCGGCGGGGAGGCCGGTCCCCTCGGCCAGGGCTATCGCTCGCGCTCGTAGCGCCTCAACGTTCTGCAACTCGTTCCGCCACTCGGCAGGAAAGGCGTGCGTCCCGTGCAGCGCGCCGACCATCGCCCCCACCATCGCGCCGATACCGGCCGTGTCGCCACCAATATTGAGGGCATCGATGACAGCCTGGCGCGGGTGGGCAGCCTCGCGACTGAAGACGAGCAGGGCAGTCGGAACGGAGGCCGCGACGAACGCGGAGTTGCCGCGCACCTTGCCATCGCCCAGGGGACGAGCGGCGCGGGTGATGCTGTCCAGGGCGGTGGGCAGGGTGCTGCCGAGCCAGCTGTCGGTACGCTTGAGGACACTGCTCAGGTCGTGGGCGGCGTCGCGGGGCAGGCGCGAGTCGGCCGGCCAGAAGCTGCGGGCGATGTAGGCCTCGGCGCTGGCGGTAAACTCGGTGACCTCGTGCAGGAAGCCGCGCGGATCAAAGCGGCCCGCCGATGGCAGGTTGACCAGGTGGACCAGGGCGTAGCCGACGGCCATCGCCCCGGCCACGGCGCGGGGGTCGCGGTGGGTCGGCAGGGCCGAGTGAACCACGTCGTCGCGGAACATCACCACGCGATGGTCGCGACTCCACAGGGCCAGCGGGGCGACGCGGACCGCCGGGTCGTTGGCCGCGCTCAGGGAGCCGGCCCTATCCCAGGGCACGCCGGCCGCCAGGCGATCCACCGCTTCGCGAAAGCCGCGGCTGGCGTCGCGGTACGCGCCGTAGATAGGCCACTTCTGGTGCAACTGCTTGCTCAATTGGACCAGCCGAGCGGCCAGGCCGAGGGGGTCGAGACTGCCTTCTTCGAGGAGGGTGTCTAGAACCGCCAGCGCCTGTTGGGTGCGGGCCGTATACAGGCCCGGCAGACGGTCCAGGTCAGGATAGCGGTCCACGACGCCGAGGCGCTCAACGATGCGGTCGGGCGGCCAGCCGACGATGGGCGCGCCGAGGGCGTCGCCGATGGCCAGGCCGAGCATGGCGGCGACGACGCGGTCGAACTCGGCAGTGAGGGGCGATACGGCAGGGGGGGTGGTGGGGTCCATGGCGCTACTCCACCCCTGCGAGCCGTCGCCGCAGGGCATGGGCGTGGGCGGCCAGCCCCTCGGCCTCGGCGATGCGGATGGCGTCGGGCGCGAGACGGTTGTGGGCAGGCAGGGTCGCGCCAAAGACCGAGATGACCTTGAGGAAGTCGCGGACGTGGATGGGCGACGTAAAGCGGGCGGTGCGACCGGTGGGCATGATGTGGCTGGGGCCGAAGATGTAGTCGCCCAGCGCCTCGGAGGAGCCTTCGCCAACGAAGATGCCGCCCGCGTGGCGCACCTGGCCGACGAGGGACCACGGGTCGCGGGTGAGCAGGCACAGGTGCTCGGGCGCATACTCATTGGCAAGGTCGAGGGCCTCATCGAGGCTGTCTACCAGGACAATGCCGCCGTTGGCTGCCAGCGACGCCTCGATGCCAGGGCGGGTGGGGAGTGTCACCAGTTGGGCGGCGACTTCGCGCTGCACCTGCTCGGCCAGGGCAACCGACGGGGTGAGCAGGATAGACGTACCCATCACGTGCTCGGACTGGGCGAGAAGGTCGGCGGCGACCCAGGCAGGATTCGCGCTGTCGTCGGCGATGAGCAGCGTTTCCGTCGGGCCGGGCAGGGAGGCGATGCCGACGACGCCATAGACGGCCTTCTGGGCGAGAATGACGAAGGGATTGCCGGGGCCGACGATCTTATCGACGCGGCGAATCGTCTCCGTCCCGAAGGCCAGTGCGCCCACGGCTTGCGCGCCTCCGATCTTGTAGACCGCGCTCGCACCCACCAGTCGCGCCGCCACCAGGGTCGTCGCGTCGGCGCGGCCCGTCTTGCTGGGGGGCGTGACGACGACCAGATCTTCAACGCCGGCCACCCGCGCCGGAATGGCGGCCATGAGCAGGGACGAAGGCAGGGGCGCGCCGCCGGCCGGCACGTATAGGCCGACGCGGTCCAGGGGGCGCACGATCTGGCCCAGCGCCTCGTCGGGCCGCCAGTCCATCCAGGAGCCGCGCGGCTCCCGCTCGTGGAAGGCGGTGATGCGGTCTACGGCGTGGCGCAGGGCATCGCGCAGCTCAGCAGGGGTGGCAGCCCAGGCCGCGTCCATCTCGGCGTCGCTCACCCGCAAGTCGTCGAGAGCCACGCCGTCGATGCGGAGGGTATAGTCGCGGACGGCGCGGTCGCCGCGCTGGCGCACGTCGGCCAGGATGCGGTCAACGACCTGGGCGGGGGTCAGGTCCGCGCCCCAGACGCGGCGGATGCCCTCGGCCATGTGCGGCGTGACGTGGATGCTGTCGACGGCCTCGCGGCGCAGGAGGGTGTCGCGGGCGACAGCGGCGGGCACGATGCGGATGGCCACAGCTTCATCAAGCATTATCGACCTCAATCAAGCTCTGTACTCCTTCGGCAGCCGGATGGGCTGTAGCGTCGCCAATGAGATGAAGACGCCGGTCTGGCGGGCGCGGGCGGTGACCTGCCCCGTAGCGCGGCTGGTGAACTCGGCGGCCAGTATCCAGCGCGCGCGGCCCATGTGCTCCGGCCACATGCGGCCGTCGATGGTGTCGGGGAAGCGCGCCGGAGCCAGGTAGTCTATCTCGGTGCGCATCAGGGTCGGCGCGATGCCACGCGCGAAGGCGTCGCCGAGGGTCAACCGCTGCTCGGCGAGGACGTTGCGCAGGTCTTCGAGCCAGCGCACGTAGGTGATGTTGCTGACGACTCCGGCGAAGTCGATATCGTAGGTCATGACTTTGATGGCGAGGGTGATGTCGTTCATGGTGCGTGGTGCGTGTTAGCTACCTCGGTGCATTGTCCACCAGGCCCGAATCCGCTGGTTGCGTGCCTCGATGAAGTCGACCGCAAGTTCCCGATAGGCCAAGTACGTAGCCATGTTGTCCGGCACGGGCCGCGAGTTGAAGTCCCCACACGGCGAGAAGAACTTCACGCCTAAGTAATCGTCGGTGACCAGGTCCTGCAGAAGAAAGAACTCCACGTACCCCCGGAAATCGCCAAATAGCCGGAAGTAGTCCGCGTATCGCGCGAGCACGGCGCTCAGGGGACTGGTTTCGTTGAGATAGTGCCTGCGAATGCACTCAACCGTGAGGTCGAACCGGTCCTTGATCCGCGGATGAAAGCCGCGTGCACCGTTGATTGTCATCTGGCCGCCGACGCGGTTTCCCGGGAACACCATCATGCCGCCAATCGTGTAGCCGATTCGTACAAAACCCTCTAGCCCTTCAGGAATCTGCCCGAAGACGTGCGAAAGACGAGGCTCGTACCTGAATGTGGGAATCACTGAGTCGCTCGCCAGCCAAAACTCGCCCAATCGAGAATGGTGATGGAGGTAGACGCCAGGTGTCGTGTCCACGAGTTCGAACATCACGCCACTTGGAAGGGGCTTGCTCCAAAGGAGCTTGTGGTACTTCCGGAGCGTTGGACTCAGAACATCCGGGTCTTTCCACGGCGGTGTGTCCGACCGGAAGTCGAAGGTGATGTCGATCGATTCGCGGTCGTCCATAGCGCGACCACTCGGATCTACTGTCATGTCTGGCTCACAAGTGCTTTGGACTCCGCCATGCTCCATCCCGCTGGGCAATGTGTCATATCCAATGGTTCTTGGTCTTTCGTCCTTCGTCACCCGGTCACACCACCACGGCGGCCGCCAGACCCGCCAATAGTTCCCCCACCGCGTCGGCTTTCAGCGTGTGGCTGGCGCGGTTGACAATCAAGACAGCCTCCGACTCCAGGATGGTATCCACCTCAGTCAGGTGATTCTCCTTGAGGGTTGCGCCGGTCTCCACCATATCCACGATGACATCGGCCAGCCCGGCGAGTGGCCCCAGTTCGACGGAGCCGCTGAGGGGGATGATGTCCACCGACAGACCGCGATCCTCGAAGTAGGCCCGCGTCAAACGCGGGTACTTGGTGCCAACGCGCAGCGCCATGCGGCGATGCAGCGGCTGGCCCGCCCGCCCAGTCGGGGCGGCGATCACCAGGCGGCAGCGCGAGAAGCCCAGGCGCAGCGGCTCCAGCACGTCGCGGCCGCTCTCGGCCACGACGTCGTGGCCGACGATGCCCGCGTCGGCCGCGCCGTACTCGACGTAGGTGGGCACGTCGCTGCCCTTGACAAGGAGCAGGCGCAGCCGGCCGTCCAGGGTATCCACCACCAGGCGGCGCGAGCTGTCGGAAAGACCTGGCGGCACGCCGTAGCCCGCCTCGCTCAGGCGGCGCAGCGCGCTATCGAAGACCTTGCCCTTGGCGAGGGCGACGGTCAGGGGTGGCGCACTCATCGGGCATACTCTGCGGCCACATCGACCAGGGCGTCGCCGCGCCAGACCAGGACGCGCTCGATGCCTCGCTGGCGGGCGTAGGCCAGTAGATCGTCCCGCGAGCGGCCCAGCACGTCCATCTCGACACGCCGGCCGTCGGCGCGCAGGCGGGCCATGGCGGCCAGGGCGGCCGGCGCGTCGCTGGCGGCGACGAGAACGTCGGGCAGGTGGTCGCTAGTAGGGGTCTCGCCCAGGGCCAGCATGAGCCGCTCCACATCGAGGGCGAAGCCAACCGCAGGTTGGGATGGGCCAAACAGGCCGACCAGCCCATCGTAGCGGCCGCCATTGACCACAGCGAAGCCCACGCCGGCGACGAAGGCCTCGAAGGTCAGGCCGGTATAGTAGTCCATACCTCGCGCCTCACCCAGGTCAACGACGATGGCATCGGCCAGGCCGTAGCGAGCGAGCCAGTCGTAGACCTCGGCCAGGCTGTCGAGGGCGGCCTGGGCGCGGGGCCAGGGAGCCATCGCCCGTGCTTCGTCGATGACGACTGGGCCGCCGACCAGGGTAGGCGTCTGCCCTAGCAGGAGGGCGGCCGGGCTGTTATAGCCATTGAGGGCCGCGCGAATGTCGGCCTGGCTCTTACGGTCCACGGCGGCCTGCACGACGCGCGCGGCGTCGGACGGCAGGGCGGCCTCGGTCAGCACGGTGCGGAAGAAGTCGATCTGGCCGATGGCGACGCGGAAGTCGGTCGCGCCCGCCGCGCGCAGGGCCTCGACGGCGACGGCGACGACTTCGGCGTCGGCCTGGGGCGTCGCCGCGCCGATCAACTCAATGCCCGCCTGGCTAAACTCACGCTGCCGGCCGGCCTGGACCTCGACGTAGCGGAAGACGGGGGCGGCATAGTAGAAGCGCAGCGGCATGGGCTGGTCAAAGAGCTTGGTGCCCACGATGCGCGCCGTCTGCACCGTCAAGTCGGGGCGCAGGGCGAGGGTGTGGCCGCGATGGTCGAGGAAGCGATAGGTTGCCTCCTGCACCTGGCTGCCCAGGCCGAGAGCGAGGTTCTCGTAGTACTCGAACGTGGGGGGCACGATCTCAGCATAGCCCCAGCCACGAAAGACATCAGCCAGCCGGGCCTCCAGCGCCGCGCGCCGCGCCGCGTCGGCCAGGAACAGGTCTTGTACTCCCCGCGGGAGCTTGCCATGCAAGGGGGTGCGCGTCGCCACGAAGGGGTATCCTGTCGGTCACACGAGGGTTACAATTACCGGCACATCGACGAATTATGGAGCGTTCGTGGGCGGGTGTCAAAGGTTGACGCGCTGCCTCTAGACCCTCCCCTCACGTTTCGCGCTTCACGTCGCCCCCAGTACAATTGAGTTGCGAACCTATTCCCGCCCTTGGAAGTGCCCCATGCCCACCCTGTTTCCGTTCACCGCTATCGTCGGCCAGGAGCGACTGAAGCGTGCGCTGGTC
This sequence comes from Anaerolineae bacterium, assembly GCA_034431435.1. Lineage (GTDB taxonomy): Bacteria > Chloroflexota > Anaerolineae > Epilineales > JAHCIE01 > JAHCIE01. Next base: position 21,865 of record DAOUDG010000040.1, read on the forward strand.
CTCAACGCCGTCAGCCCGGCCCTCGGTGGCGTACTCATTCGCGGCGAGCGCGGCACGGCCAAGAGCACTGCCGCCCGCGCCCTGGCCCGCCTGCTGCCCGACATCCAGGTCGTCGCCGACTGTCCCTTTGCCTGCGACCCGGCCGACCCGGTCGCGCTGTGCGACCTGTGCCGCGCGCGAGTCGCGCGGGGCGAGACGCTGCCGGTGGCGACGCGGCGCGTGCCCTTCGTCGACCTGCCGGTCAGCGCGACGGAGGACCGGGTGGTGGGAACGCTGGACATGGAGCGCGCCATCCAGGCAGGCGAGCGGCGCTTCGAGCCGGGCCTGCTGGCGGCGGCCCATCGCGGCATCCTGTACATCGACGAGGTGAACCTGCTCGACGACCACGTGGTCGACATCCTGCTCGACGCGGCGGCGATGGGCGTCAACGTGGTGGAGCGCGAGGGCATCTCCTTCAGCCACCCGGCCCGCTTCATCCTCATCGGTACGATGAACCCGGAGGAAGGCGAGCTGCGGCCCCAACTCCTGGACCGCTTCGCGCTGATGGTCACCGTCCAGGGGTTGCTCGACCCGGCCGAGCGCGCCGAGGTCATCGCCCGCCGCCTGCGCTACGAGGCCGACCCCACCGCGTTCTACCAGGCGTGGGCCAACGACGAGGCGAGCCTCGCAGCGCGCATCGTCCAGGCCCGCGACCGACTGCCCGCTGTCGCCTACACCGACGCCGATCTGCGCGCTATTGCGGGGCTGACCGCGAGCTACCGCGTGCCCGGCCACCGGGCCGATCTCGCCATCCTCAAGACGGCCCTGGCCCAGGCAGCTCTGGCCGGCCGCCCGGCTATCGGCCGCGACGACATCGCGCTGGGGGCCGAGCTGGCTCTACCCCACCGTCTGCGCCAGGACCCGTTGCATGAGACAGAGTTGGACGGCCAAGCTATCGCCGCCCGCCTGGCCGACCTTCCTCCTCATTCTCCCCCATCCCCCCGCATGCGGGGGGAGCCAGACGGGGGTAGCGCGCGGGGTGAGCGGGGGGAGGGTCAACGTTCCCGCGAGCCACGATCCGTCAGCCGCACCGCCGGCGGTCAGGGCGAAGGTGACCGGGAGTCGCCGCCGGAGGCAGGCGAGCCTGCCTTAGCCCCACCCGTAGCGTCGCTGCCAGCCGCCGACGGCGAGCGCCGCGTCGCGCCAGGGGGGGAGTTCCGCGCCCGCCGCCTGACCACCAGCCTCGACCACCTGACGCGCCGCGCCACGGGCCGCCGCAGCCTGACGCGCACCGACCGCAAGCGCGGCCGCTACGTGACCAGCCGGCCGGCCAAGGATGCGGCGTCGGACCTGGCCCTGGACGCCACGCTGCGCGCCGCCGCACCCCACCAGCCTCGCCGCCGCGCTCAACACCCTGCGCCGCGACCGTCCCTGCTGCTGACCCGCGCTGACCTGCGCCGCAAGGTGCGCACCCGCCGTGTCGGGAACCTCATCCTGTTCGCGGTGGACGCCAGTTGGAGCGTGTCGGCGGCCGAGCGCATGGCGGCTACCAAGGGCGCGGTGCTGTCGCTGCTACGCGACGCCTACCAGCGCCGCGATCGGGTGGGGCTGCTCGTCTTCCGCCGCGACCGCGCCGAGGTGGCGCTGCCCTTCACCAACAGCGTCGAACGCGCCCGCCGCGCCCTGGTCGATCTACCCATCGGCGGCAAAACGCCGTTGCCGGCCGCGCTGCTTCTAGCGAGCCGCATGTTCGAGAGTGCGCGCCGCGTCGAGCCGGGCGCGTTGCCGCTGCTCATCCTGCTGACTGACGGCGTCGGCAACGTTCCCCTGGCCGAGGGGCACAGCGTCGACACCGAGGTCGCTATGCTTGGTGGACGCCTGCGTCAGGCAGGCGTCCACAGCATCGTCGTCGACTCGGAGAGCGGCGGCGGTCCCTCGGTCGCGCGTCTCGCCGAGGCGCTGGGCGGCCACGTCCTGACCCTGCCCCAGCTGCGCGCCGAGACGTTGGCGGCGACGGTGCGGGGAGAAGAGATGGGCGACTAGAGATTGGGAGAGGACGACGCGCCGCCAGCGGACCCATCGCCGGCGCGGGCGGCGCGTCGAGCCAGGCATTGCCCAGCGCCAATGCGTCCGTATACTTAGGGTGTAGCAGTTCACCGCTGAAATTGAGAACTATTCCAGGTTACGAGGCTGAATGACCCACAAGACTATCTATCTCATCCGTCATGCCGCGCCCCAGGCAGGGACTGGCATTGCCTACGATGTGCCGCCGGGGCCGCCCCTGTCCGAGGCTGGCCAGCGCGAGGCGCGCCAGATGGCCGAGTTCCTGGCAGCGCGCGGCATCCAGCGCATCGTACACTCACCCCTCGACCGCACCGCCATGACCGCCGAGACCCTCGGCGCGCGGCTGGGACTGCCGGTGGTAGTGGACGCCGACCTGGCCGAGCATCGTCGCGGTGAGAGCGCGGACGAGGTGCGGGCGCGGGTGCAGGCCTTTTTTGCCCGCGAGATGGCGCGACCGGAGACGGTTTTCGCCGTCGTCAGCCACGGCAGCCCGCTGAAGCTGCTCATCGAGTGGTTGACCGACGGGCGCGAGCAGTTCGTCGGCATGAGTTTCCCCGGCCACAACGTCACGCCCACGGCGGGCGTGTGGCAGGCGCGCGGCGCGCTGGGTGGGCCGTGGGAGGCGCTGTTCGTGTTCCAGCCCAACATCATGCCCGCGCCGGAGCCGACGCCAGCCTGGGCGGGTGGCGGGCGGGTCGCCTAGCCCGGCACGCCGATGGCCGCGCTGCGCGTGCTGCTGGTGACGGACGCACCCCTGATCGAGGCGGGCGTACGGGTGCTGCTGGAGGCAAGTGGCGCGGCCGAGGTAGTCGCGGTGGCCAGGGACGCGGCGGGCATCGCGGCGGCGCTGGCTCCCCCCTCCGGCTCCTCTGCCCCCTCCTTCCCCCCGTATGCGGGGGGAGCCGGAGGGGGGTGGGGGGTGGACATGGCTCTGGTAGACCTGGATATGGTCGACGGCCAGGCGCTACAGCTCGCATGGTGGCTACACGACCACGCGCCGCAGGTCGAAGTAGTGGCTCTGAGCGACGACGACGAGGCGGTGGTGGCTGCGTTGCAGGCGGGAGCGCGAGGAGCCGTGCCGCGGCGAGTAACGGCGAGCGACCTGGCCCAGGCGCTGCAAGCGGTCAGCCAGGGCGGCATGGCCCTCGATCCGCTGGCGACGGCGCGCCTGTTGCAGCGGCTGCGGGCAGCGGGGGAGGCGGCGGCGCGCCCCGAACCGCTGACGCCGCGCGAGATCGAGGTACTGCGGCTGCTCGTCGAGGGGCTGACCAACAAGGCCATCGCGGCGCGATTGGGCATCAGTGACCACACCGTGAAGTTCCACATCGGGGCTATCATGGGCAAGCTCGGCGCGTCCAGCCGCACCGAGGCGGTGACGATGGCGGTGCGGCAGGGATTGATCCCGCTGTGATGCGCGGGGGCAGACGTTGCGCCGCCACGAGTAGGCGATGCTGGGGGCCAGGGCGGCTGTACGGTTGCCCTGGCTGCGCTGGCCGGAGTAGGGGCGGGCAGTCTGCCCCCGCGCCCCTACGTCTCTCCCTCCCACTCGGCGTCGAAGCGGGCCAGGAAGGTCACCATATAGCGGTGGCGCTCGTCGGCGAGGCGGCGCGCGCTGGGCGTGTTCATGAGGTCGCGGAGGAGCAGCAATTTTTCGTGGAAGTGGTTGACCGTCGTCCCCAGATGGGCGCGGTATTCGTCGCCGCTCATGCCGAGGCGCGCCGGCACGGTCGGGTCGTGCAGCGGCGTGCCCTTCCAGCCGCCATAGGCGAAGGCGCGGGCGACGCCGATGGCCCCCAGGGCATCGAGGCGATCGGCATCCTGCACAACGCGACCTTCGACGGTTGGCAGGCGCGGCTGGTCCTTCGACTTGAACGACAGCCCGTCGATGATACCGACGACGTGGGCCACCGTCGCCTCGTCGACGCCCTGATTCCGCAGCCAGCCGCCCGCTGCGCGCCCGCTGGCCCGCTCATCACCGCTGAATTTGAAGTCCTCGATGTCGTGCAACAGCGCGGCCAACTCTACGATGCGGGTGTCCGCTCCCTCGGCCTCCGCCAGCCGTCGCCCCATGCGCCACACCCGCTCGGTATGCCACCAGTCGTGCCCCGTCGCCTCACCCGCCAACTGACCCCGCACCCACTCCGCCGCCGCGTCGATGAGCGGGTCCGACATCACGGTGTGTCCGGCGGCCTTGTCGGCCAGCCACTCGGCGATTTCATTCAGGCTCCGAACTTAGCCAGCGCCGCACGCTCGCGCGGCAACGCCACCTCCGGCTCGTCAATCTCGGTGTGCCACGCCTTCTCCCACTCAACGCTGATCCAGCCCGCGTAATCAATCTTGCGCAGCGAGGCGAGGAAGTCGGCCACCGGTGCGCCGCCTGTACCCAGGGGCATCGGCGTCCAGCCGCCACTCGTCGGGCGGCCGTCCTTCATGTGGACGTGGAACAGCCAGGGCATCAGGCGCTCGCCCACCTCCGGCGGCTCGCCCGCCAGCCAGCAATTGAACCAGTCCCAAATGGCGCCCACCGACGGATGATTGACCCAGGACAAGACGCGGGCCGTAGCCTCAGCGCTGGCGAAGGCGTCATGGGTCTCCAAACCGAGGCGCACCCCAACGCGCGCCGCCTCCGGAGCCAGCCGCTGCAGCGTGTCGGCCGCGCGGGCCTCGGCATCCTGAGCAGATTGCCCCTCGAAGCGCCCGCCGTAGACGCGCAGCAGGGGCGCGCCAATGTCGACGGCCACGTCGAGCATCTGGCGGCCCATCTCCAGCGGGACGGCGGGGTTGGGATCGGCTACCTTGACATCACTGCCCAGGCCCACCAGGGATAGGCGGGCCTTCTCGAACGTCTGGCGCACGCGCAACCGCGCTGCCTGCGACAGAGTCGGGGCCACCGTGGCCCCATCAAGGAGGCGCAGTTCCAGGCCGTCATAGCCGTACTCGGCCGCAGCCGCCACCGCACGGTCGAGGCTCCAGGTGGGACAGGCGAGCGTCGAGTACGCCACTCGCCAGGCTTGCGTTGTGTCGGTCATGCGCCCCTCCTATGGCTGGCTGGCGGCCATGATGGCCTCGTTGGCCACCCGAACCCAGCTCAACCGCTCTTCGGACAATAGCCCCCAATTGTAGTAGAAGATCCCTCGCGCCCCGGCTTGAGTCCCCGCCATCGCCCGCGCCACCAACCCCGTCCGCGTCGGACTCAGCGTGTGCCCCACATTGAGAGCCAGACTGAAAGGCAGGTCACCCGCCAATAGTTGGTACTGGTTCAGCTCGGTGATGACCTCGCCTGGCTCCGCGTAGTAGCCGAGCACCATCGCGCCGTCCGCCACCTCGCGGAGACCGGCGAGATGGACGCCGAGCGCCCACGAGCGGGCAATCGGGCGGACGCCGGTGTTCGGAATGACCTCCAGCCGCGCCCCGCATTCGGTCGCTGCGACGCGCATCTCGCCCAGCAGGCTCATGACCGTCGCGATGCGCACCTGGCTATACGCGGCCAGGCGCGGCCGCTCCACCAGCGCCGAGCCGAGAACCTCCACGCCCGCCGCGGCTACCCCCGCCGCGCCGTCATTCAGCAGCACGCGCAGCATGCCCCGCGCATCGTCGGCCGCGCCTGCCACATCGACGGCCGCCCACTCCGCGCGGGCCGTGCAGGCCGGGCAGAAGCACAATGTCAGCAACCATTGTAGCATGGGATTCATGGCAAGCAAGCTGATATCGTGGTGGCCGCCGTGGAGGGCAGGCATGAACGTCGCGCTTTCCAAGAGCAAAGTGTGAGGGTGGACCTGGCGGCAGACATCGCGGATCAGCCCGACGGCGTAGGCGCGGACCCGCGCCTGCGAAGGGCACAGGCTGAAGCTGTAGGCGTCCCCCATGACATTGTAGCACGTCAAGTCCGAATGGGCGCGCCCCAGCGCCGAGCTGTGCAGCACGACGAGCCATACGTCGAACTCCATTCCCAGACGCGAGCAGCCGTCGGCCGTCCGGCGCAGGATGTCAGCGTCAGCGGCGGCTGTATCCACGACCGGCCACGGCCCCTCCGGCGGATAGGCCGCCAGGTCGGGGTGAAACATGACGGCCGCGTCGGGACGCTCGACGACATAGGACTGCGCGCCGCGCGGGGTAAGCAGCGTCGCACTGTGGTAGCTGCCCGCCAGGGCAACGGCGTTGCAGCCATAGTCGTCGCGCATGACCCTCAGGGTCGCATCGACCGGCGCGTCCATCAAATCCCACGGATACGTAAAAAACCCGCGTACGGGGGCGGATGTGGGCATGGTATACTCCCCTGGTCGGTGGGCGATGGTCGGTGGCCACGCTGGCGCTCAGCCCCCCTGCCGAAGATAACGTGCGGCCCACGCCCGTTGTCACGAATGGACAACCGACACGCCTTTGGCTATACTCCCGCCTATGGCTCCTATCCCCCCCCACCCTGTTGTCATGGATGTCGACCCTGGCGTCGATGATAGCCTGGCTCTGCTGCTGGCCATCCGCTCGCCGGAGGTGCAGTTGGTCGGCGTGACAACCGTCTTCGGCAACCACACCGTCGCGATCACGACCCGCAATGCCCTCGACGTGCTGGCCCTCGCCGACCGAGCTGACATCCCGGTCGCTGTCGGGCGGGCCGGGCCGCTAATCGGCAACTATGCCGCGCCCCGCGCCGTTGTTCACGGCGACAACGGGCTGGGCGGGGCGAGCCTGCCGCCGTCCGCCGCGTCGCCGCTGGGTATCGAGGCCGCCGATTTCATCATCGAGATGGCGAGTATCCAGCCGGGCCTGACCCTCGTCGCCACCGCCGCCCTGACCAACCTGGCCCACGCCCTGGAACGCGAGCCGCGGCTGGCCGATTGGGTCGCCGCCGTCGTCGTGATGGGTGGCGCGTACACCGTACCCGGCAACATCACGCCCCACGCTGAGGCCAACATCTACCACGACCCCGAGGCGGCAGCCATCGTGTTCGACGCGCCCTGGCGGGTAACGGCGGTCGGGCTGGACGTGACCCTGACCGCGGCGCTGGACGACAACCACGTCGCGAGCTTCACCGCCCTGGGCACACCCGTCGGCGACTTCGCGGCGGCGGCCCTACCCTTTTACCAGCGTTTCTACCGCGAGCGCTACGGCCAAGCCAGCGTGCCCATTCACGACGCCATGGCCCTCGCCCATGTGATCGACCCGACCCTGCTGACCCTGCGTCCGGCCCGCGTGACCGTCGACACGGGCGACGGCGCGCAGCGCGGCCAGACCCGCACCGAGTTCACAGGCCGCGCCGCCCCCGGCATGGCCCTTGTCGCCACGGCAGTCGACGCGCCACGCTTCCGCGACCTGCTGCTGTCCCGTGTTCGCTAGAGGACCACAGCCATGATCGCCATCGTCGACTACGGCGTCTCCAACCTGCGCTCGGTGCACAAGGCCTTCGAGCACGTCGGCGCCGACGCCATCGTGACCGGCGACCCGGCCCTCATCGCCCGCGCCGACGCCATCGTCTTCCCCGGCCAGGGAGCCTTCGGCAACGCCATGCGCCACCTGCGCCGCCACGACCTGGTGACACCCCTCCAGGATGCCGTCGCGGCGGGCAAGCCCTTCTTCGGCATCTGCCTCGGCCTGCAACTCCTGTTCGAGGAGAGCGACGAGATAGGCCGCCACGAGGGCCTGGGCATCCTCGCGGGCCGCGTCGAGCGTATCGAGACGCCCTACAAGATCCCCCACATCGGCTGGAACCAGATTCACCCGTCCCGCGCTCACCCGCTACTGGCGGGCATTGCGCCCGGCGCCTACGCTTACTTCGACCACTCCTTCGTCGTGCGACCCCGCGACCCGGCCCTGACCCTGGCGACCACCGACTACGGCGAGGACTTCGTGTGCGCTGCCGCCCGCGACAACGTGATGGCCGTCCAGTTCCACCCGGAAAAGAGCCAGACCGTCGGCCTGCAAATCGTGCGCAACTTCGTCACCCTGGCCGCGCCAACCTCCGGCCTGGCTGCCCACCCACCCCAAGGAGCCAGTCGTGCCTGAGCCGTGGCAAGTCCTGGACCGACGCCCCCTGCTCGACCGTTCTCCGTGGCTGCGGCTACACGACGAGCACGTGCGGCTGGCGAATGGCGTCGAGATACCCAATTATGTCATGCTGTGGGAGCCGGACGTGGCTCTGGTGTTCGCCGTCACCGCCGACCGCCGCGTGCCCCTGGTAGCCCAGTACCGCCACGGGGTCCGGCGGGTGGCGGTGGACCTGCCGGGCGGCTATATCGACGGCGGCGAAGACACCCTGGTAGCGGCGCGGCGCGAACTGGCCGAAGAGACGGGCTACATCAGCGATGACTGGACCCACCTGGGTAGCCTGGCGCGCAACAGCGGACGCGGCGGGCAGGCGGTTCACCTCTACCTGGCGCGCGACGCCCGCCCCGACGGACCGCGCCACCTGGACCACACCGAGGACATCGAGGTGCGCCTGACGCCCCTCGCCGACGTGATGGGCCTGCTCGAGGGTGGCGACATCCTGAGCGTAAGCTCGGCGGCGGGCGTGCTGTGGGCGCTACGGACGCTGGACCAGAACGGGGAGGGGTCGTGATCGTCTACCCGGCCATCGACCTGCGTCAGGGCAAGGCCGTTCGGCTGCGCCAGGGGGACCCGCAGCAGGCGACAGTCTACGACGCCAACCCGGTCAAGGCCGCCGAGCGCTGGGCCGAGGCCGGAGCCGAATGGCTGCACATCGTCAACCTGGACGGCGCGTTGGGCGAGAGTTCGCCCAACCTCAAGGCCCTGGCCCGCATCCTCGACGTCGTGGACACTCCGGTGCAATTCGGCGGCGGCCTGCGCGACCTGGCCGCCATCGAGGACGCTTTCGACCTGGGTGTGGCGCGCGTCGTGCTGGGCACGGCGGCGGCGCGCAATCCCGACCTGCTGCGCCTGGTCCTCGACAAGTATGGCGCGGAGAGTGTGGTCGTCGGCCTGGATGCCCGCGACGGCAAGGTCGCTACCCACGGCTGGCGTGAAGTGAGTGACATGTCCGTGACTGGCCTGGGGAAGCGGCTGGCGGGACTGGGCGCTCAGCTAGCCCTGTACACTGACGTGGCCCGCGACGGCATGATGCAGGGCGTGGATGTGGACGGCTCCGTCGCCCTGGCCGAGGCGACCGGCCTGCGGGTCATCGCGTCGGGCGGCGTGGCGAGCCTGGACGACATCGCCCACCTGCGCGCCGTCGCCGAGCGAGGTATCGACGGGGTCATCGTGGGCATGGCCCTGTACACAGGCAAGATCACCCTGGCAGACGCACTGGCTGTTGCGCAGGGCGAGCGTGAAACGTGATGCGTGGAAAAGGCCCCTCGTCGCGCTGTGCGCCTTTGTATCCTTAGCGCTAACCCAGAACTGAACGACTCCCGATAGAGCAACATGCTTGCCAAACGCCTCATCCCCTGCCTGGACGTGCATCGCGGTCGTGTCGTCAAGGGCATCAATTTCGTCAACCTGCAAGACGCTGGCGACCCTGTCGCGCAGGCGGCCGTCTACGACGCCGAGGGCGCCGACGAGCTGGTGTTCCTCGACATCACCGCCTCCCACGAGGGCCGCGATACCATCCTCGATGTGGTGCGCGGCGTGGCCGAGACGGTGTTCATCCCCTTCACCGTCGGCGGCGGCGTGCGAACCGTGCGGGACATGCGCCTGCTGCTCCAAGCGGGGGCGGATAAGGTTGCCCTCAACACGGCGGCGGTCGAGACGCCGGACGTCATCGACGCCGGCGCGGCGCGCTTCGGCGCGCAGGCCCTTGTCGTCGCCATCGACGCGCGGCGGCGGGCGGACGGCAGCGGCTGGGAAGTAGTCACCCACGGCGGACGGCGGCCGCGCGCGCTGGACGCCGTCGAGTGGGCGGCCGAGGTGGCGCGGCGTGGCGCAGGGGAGATTCTCTTGACCAGTATGGATAAGGACGGCACGAAGAACGGCTACGACCTGCCCCTGACCCAGGCCGTGGCCGACGCCGTGCCCATCCCGGTCATCGCCTCGGGCGGCGCGGGAACCCTGGCCCACTTCGCCGCTGCGCTGACCGTCGGCCACGCCGACGCGGCCCTGGCGGCCTCCCTGTTCCACTACCGCGAGCTGAGCATCGGCGAGGTCAAGACGTACCTCGCCCAACAGGGAGTCACCGTCCGATGGACCGACTAGCGAGCCTCGCCCCAGAGCGGGTCACCGGCGACGTCGCCGCCGACATCAGCGCCTACCTGACCGCGCGCGGCCGCCACGACACCCTGCACCACTGCCGCGCCGTGGCCGGGCAGGCCGGCCAGATTGCCCGCCACTTCGGCGGTGACGCCGAGCGGGCGCGGGTGGCAGGCTGGCTGCATGACGTGTCGGCGGTCATCGCGTATGCTGAGCAGCTCGCCCTGGCCGACGAGCTAGGTATCGTCCTCACTCCCGCCGACCGGGCCATTCCCCAGGTGATCCACGGGCGGCTGTCGGCGTGGCTGGGCGAGCGGTTCTTCGGCGTCTCGGACCCCCTCATCCTGGACGCGGTGCGCTGCCACACCACGCTGCGCTACGGCGCAACCGAGGTGGACAAGACCTTGTTCGTCGCCGACAAGACCGCTCTCGACCCAACCGCCGACTTCCGCCCCGGCTACTACCCCGCCCTGACGGCGGCCCGCGACGAGTCGCTGGACCGGGCGGCCTTTGTCGTCCTCGACTGGTTCTACCAGGAGCGCGAGCGCCTCGGCTGGCGGCTTCACCCCGACCTGCTGGCGGCCCACGCCGACCTGGCCCACCGCCTGGGGGTTGAGCCGCCGGCATGGGGCGCGGCCGAGGCGCGTATCCGCTGGGACGCGCAGGGGCTGGCCCCGGCCGTGGTGCAGGACGCAGCGACGGGGGATGTACTCACGGTGGCCTACATGGATCGCACCGCGCTGCGGCTGACCCTGGCGACAGGCGAGACCCATTTCTGGAGCCGCAGCCGCCGTGAGATCTGGCACAAGGGGCGCACCAGCGGTCACACCCAGGCCGTCGTGGACGTGCGCGTGGACTGCGACGGCGACGCGCTGCTGGTGCGCGTCCATCCCCACGGCCCCGCGTGCCATACCGGAGCCAATACCTGTTTCTTCACCACGCTCCACGTCGCGCCCGTAACGGCGGGGGCAACGGCGGAGCCGACATGACGGACATGCCCCCCCACATCCTCAATAGCCTGTACCAGTTGATTGCGGATCGGCGGGCGAACCCGCCGCCCGGTTCGTACACGGCGACGCTGTTCGCCGCTGGGACGAACGAAATCGTCAAGAAGCTGGCCGAAGAGGCGGTGGAGGTGGCGCTGGCCGCCAAGGACGCCGACCACGGCCACACCGTCTACGAAATCGGCGACCTGCTCTACCACTTGACCGTGCTCATGGTGGACCAGGGCATCAGCTACGACGAGGTGTGGGTCGAGTTGGCGCGGAGGCACAAATGATTCAGCGCGCCTTGTTCAGCGTCTCCGATAAGAGCGGCCTGGTGGATTTCGCCCGTGGGCTGCACGCGGCGGGCATCGCCCTCATCGCGTCTGGGGGAACAGCGGCCGCCCTGCGCGGCGCCGACTTGCCCGTCACCGAGGTCTCGGACCTCACCGGCTTCCCTGAAGCGCTGGGTGGGCGGGTCAAGACACTCCATCCGGCCATCCACGCCGGGCTGCTGGCCCCCCGCGACGCCGCCGGCCTGGCCGAGCTAGAGCGGCTGGGCATCGCCCCCATCGACCTGCTGGTGGTCAACCTGTACCCTTTCGCTGAGACCGTGCGCGGCGGGGCGAGCCTGGCCGAGGCGGTGGAGAACATCGACATCGGCGGGGTGGCCCTGCTACGGGCGGCGGCCAAGAACTTCGACGCGGTGACGGTGGTCTGCGACCCGGCCGAGTACGCGGCTGTACTGGCCGAGGTGCAGGCGGGCGGCGACACAAGCCCCATGACGCGACTGCGGCTGGCGCTGGCCGCCTTCGAGCACACGACCCGCTACGACGCCGCCATCACTCGCTACCTGGCGATGCAGGTGGGCACGACCGAGCTGGGGGCACGGCCATACTCCCAACCCCCGCATGCGGGGGCAGGGGATCCGGCGCGCGGCCTCAAGCGCGGCGCGATGACCAGCGGCGACACGAGCATCGCGCCGACGACGCTGCCTATGGTGCTGAGCAAGGTGGCCGACCTGCGCTACGGCGAGAATCCCCACCAGCGCGCCGCCTTCTATCGGCTGATGGCCCCGGGCGAAGGCGCGCCTGGCATCGCCGATGCTCGCCAGATGCACGGCCCCGCCTTGAGCTACACCAACGTGCTGGACCTGGACACCGCGTGGTCGCTGGCCTACAGCTTCGCCAATCCGACCGTCGCCATCATCAAGCACGCCACGCCGTGCGGCGTCGCCAGCGCAGCGCGGCTGGTGGACGCCTACAGCCACGCCTTCGAGTGCGACCCGCTGTCGGCCTTCGGTGGTGTCGTTGCCCTCAACCGACCAGTGGATCACGCCACGGCCGAGGCGATGGTCGTCAAGACCGACGCCATCATCGCCCCCGCCTATCACCCCGACGCGCTAGCCCTGCTCACCAGGAAGAAGAACGTGCGGGTACTGCAACTCAGCGCACCGCCGGAGCCAACCGTGATGCTGCATGGCGTCCACGGCGGCGCGCTGGTCCAGGAGAGCGATAGCCTGGACATCGACTGGCTGACGGAGAAGACGCAGCGCCACCCCACCGAGGTCGAGTGGGAAGGGCTGGTCTTCGCCTGGCGCGTGTGCCGGGCCGTCAAGTCCAATGCCATCGTCCTCGCCCAGGGCACACGCACCGTCGGCATCGGCCCCGGCCAGCCCAACCGCGTCGACTCGGTCCGCATCGCCGTCGAGCGGGCGGGCGAGCGGGCGAGCGGGGCGGTTCTCGCCTCGGACGCCTTCTTCCCCTTCCCCGACGGCGTCGAGGTCGCCTGCCAGGCGGGGGTAACGGCGTTCATCCAGCCGGGCGGCTCCGTCCGCGACGACGAGGCCGTGGCGATGGCCGACCAGTACGGCGCGGCGATGGTGTTCACGGGGATGCGGCACTTCCGGCACTAGCGAGCGTCGAGCATCAGTTCCGCGCCGCCGCCACCAGACGGTAGATGACGCCGCTGTCGTGACCGGCCGCGTACACTTCGCCCGCCTCGTCCTCACCGAACGAGGACAGCTTTGTGTTGGCTCGCGTGAGCTTCGTCAGCTGCCACGCCCCGCCGGACCCGCGCTGCAAGGCCCACAACTGCCCGTTGCAGAAATCGCCGAAGAAGTACGCGCCGTACAGCGCAGCCTGCGCGCTGCCCCGGTACACGTAGCCGCCGGTCACCGAACAGCCCTCACTGTGGCTGTACTCCGCTACCGGCCCCGTATACAGGGCCGGATTGCAGCTACTCCCCGACGGGTAGCAGTGCGCCCCCTCCATCACACTCCAGCCATAGTTGACGCCACCTGCCGCGCCCGCTGCCTGGACGTTCACCTCCTCCCACTGGCCCTGCCCGACGTCGCCGATGTACAGGTCACCCGTCAGGCCATCGAAGGCGAAGCGCCACGGGTTGCGCAGCCCGTAGGCCCAAATCTCGGCGCGCTTCCCTGCCTGCCCCACAAAGGGATTCCCGGCCGGGATGGTGTATCCGGCCTCCCCGCTCACATCGAGACGCAGAATCTTGCCGAGCAGCGCGTTTGTGTTCTGGCCGTTGCCCCGTGGGTCGCCCCCCAAGCCACCATCGCCCAGGCCCACGTACAGGTAGCCGTCAGGGCCGAAGGCGAGCTGGCCGCCGTTGTGGTTGGCGAAGGGCTGCTCGACGCCCAACAGAATCGCCTCCGTGGCCGGCTCCACGAAGCCCGGGTCGTCGGAGACCTGGTAGCGAGCGATGACCGTGTTGCCGTCCAGGTCAATGTAATTGACGTAGAAACGTCCGTTGTCTCGATAGCCGGGGTCGAACGCCAATCCCAGCAGGCCCTGCTCGTAGCCGCTGGAAAGCACGCGACTCGTGATGTCGAGGAAGGGTCGCCCCACCAGCGCGCCGTCGCGTACGATGCGGATGCGCCCCGCCTTCTCGATCACAAACAGGCGCCCGCTGCCGTCGGCGGCATTGCTGATGCCGATGGGATTGTCCAGACCGCCGATGAATGGCTCCAGGCGGACAGTCGTCTGAGATGGGTCGAAGGTCGGCCGTGGCGTACTGGTCGGCGTGGGCGTCAGCGTGGGGGTCGGCGTGATGAGCAAGTCCCCCCGCAGCATCAGCGGCGCGTAGACGACGCCCACCGGCGTTGGTGGCTCGTCGCCCTGACTTTGTACAGCCTCACCGCGACTCAAGGCGAGGACCAGCGTCAGGGTTACGGCAACTAGCGCGGCGATCAAGACAACGGACTTCCGCATCCAGCCTCCTTGCTCACTCAAGCAGCGACACCTCGCGGCCCGCCGCCGCACTGCGATACAGCCCGTCCAGGATGGCGATCACATCCAACGACTGCTCGGCGGGTACGGGTGACGGCTTGCCGTTCGCCACGGCATCGGCAAAGGCGATACACTCCAGCGCATGCGGCTCCGCGTCATCGGCGCGTTCCACCTGAATCGCCAGGTGCTGCTGCGTAGCGTAGTTGGTCGTCACAATCTCGTTGGCGGGCCAGTGCGCCCCGCCACCATCGCCATACAACCACATCTGCATGTCTTCACCCTGGGTGCGGTGATGCAGCAACCACGCCACCTCCAGGATAAGCGTTGCGCCGTTGGCGAAGCGCACGAAGGCTGAGGCGAACTCCTCCACGTCCATCTCGGCGGGGATCGGGCCGCCCCAGACGCTGAACGCGCCCGGCAGGCGGTGCAGCCGCGCCTGGGTGACGCCCGACACGCTCACCGGCCGCGGATGCCCCATCATCCACAGCGTCAGGTCGAGGATGTGCACCCCAATATCGATGCACGCCCCGCCCCCGGCGTGCTCGCGGCGGATGAAGCCTACCCGCGTCGGCGCCGCCGCCCGCCGCAGCATCCAGCCGCGCGCGTGATAGACCTCGCCCAGCAGGCCGCTGTCCAGCTCAGCCTTCAGCGCGCGGCTGCGGCCATCGAAGCGGAAGTGCTGCGCCGTCATCAGCAGCCGCCGGTTGCGGTCGCGGGCGGCGATCATCTGTCGCACCTCACCCGGCGTCGGAGCCAGCGGCTTCTCACACAGGACGTGCTTGCCCGCGTCCAGTGCGGCAATCGCCAACGCGGTGTGGTACATGTTGGGCGTACAGATGTCCACTATATCGATGTCAGGGTCGTGAATCAGGTCCATCGGCCGCTCGTACAGTCGCGTGACAGCCTGCTCGCGGCCCACCTGCGCCAGCGTCTCCGGAACCACGTCCGACAGGGCGACCACCTCAGTGTTCTGGCTCTCACGCCAGCCCGGAAAGTGGGTCTTCGCGATGCCGCCCACGCCGATCACGCCCACCTTCAGAGATCCAGTCATAGTGCCCCCCGTGTCTCTGGTGTCACCCACTCACTACGCCGCGCGCCCGCGTACATGGCCGCCATCACCGCCACCCGCTCCGCCGCCTCACGCGGCGACACGAGCGGAACGTCCGCCTGCCCGGTAAGGGCATCCAGGAACAGGTCGAAGGCGTGGGGCAGCGGAGCCGGCAGATTTGTCCACGGCGTCTTGCCGTCCGCGCGCTCGGCGTGGGCGGTCTGGTAATAGAGCGCGCCATCGAATACCGTCGCGTGCCCCTCCGTCCCACTCAGGACCAGCGTCACCGGATTGGAAATGTCGTCCCAGGCCGCCGCCAGCGAGCCAATAGCTCCGCTACGGAAGCGTAGCAGGCCCTCGCCAGTCTCGTCACAGCCGGGGTAGCGCCCCGTCCCCATGCCGATGGCGGCCGTCGCGCTTGCCACGTCGCCCAGCAGCCACAGCATGATGTCCAGAACGTGCGCCCCCAAGTCGCCAAACGCGCCAACGCCCGCCTGGTCCACGTCGGCCATCCAGCGCCACTCGGTGTCGAACCAGCCACCCAGCGCACCCGCATGGCAGTTGGACATCCGCAGCCGCGTCACCTGGCCGAACGCCCCCCGTTTAAGTTCGCAGCGCAGGAAGCGGTAGATGGGATCGCCGCGCATGAAATAGCCGGTCTGGAACAGGACGCCCGCCCGCTCGATCGCCTCGGCCATGCGATAGGCTCCGGCAGAGTCCGCCGCCAGTGGTTTCTCGACAAATATCGCCTTGCCCGCCCTGGCCGCGCTCAACACCAGCGCTTCGTGGCGGTCCGTCTCCGAGCCAACAATGACCGCCTGAATCGCCGCATCGGCCCAGATAGCGTCCAGGTCGGGTGTCACCCGCGCGCCCAGCGCCGCCGCCCGGCGTTGGGCGCGATCCGGATCGTGGTCCCAGACGTGACTTACCGCCACGTCGTCGCGCGCCTGGACGCGCTTGATGAAGTTGGGGACGTGAATGTGCGCGCCCCCCACCAGAGCAAGATACACCATAGCCAATAGTCCTTTCAGTCAACAAAAAGAGCAGAGCGCGCAGACGGCATTCTCTGCTCGGGGTCGCGGCGACGCCTCGCCTATTCGGACCGGATGGCCTCCGCGATCTGTAGCCGGCCCATGCGGATGGCAGGATAGACGCTCGCCAGCAAGGCAGCGACGACAGCCACGGCAAAGGCTTCGACGAACAGCCGGGGTTGGACCTGAAATTGAAGCGTCCAGCCAAACGAACGCAGGTTGATGATATACACCAGAATGAGCGCCAGCGCGAGTCCGGTCGGCACAGCCAAGACGCCCGCCATGCCTCCCATCAGCCCGCTTTCCAGCATCGTCAGGCCCCACATCTCGCGCAGGCTCATGCCCGTCGCCCGCAGCGTGCCCAGTTCCCGGGTGCGCTCCAGTTGCAGCGCCATGAGCGCGCTTAGCACGCCGATGAAGGCCACCACCACCGCCAGCAGTTGCAGCGCCTGGGTAATGGCGAAGGTACGGTCGAACACCTCCAGCGCAGCGTGGCGCAGGCCGGCATTGCCGGTGATGACCAGGTCGCGGTCAGCATAGCGCTCGCGTAGCTGGGCCGTGATGCGATCCACGCTCACCCCTGGCGCGACGTAGCCCGCCACCGAGGAGATCGCCGGGTCGTCGAACCATTCGCGGTAGCGGTCCAGCGCGACGTGGATGGTCCCCCGGTCCGACGCATAGTCGTAGTAGATACCGACGATGGGCAGCGTCACATCGCCCCGCGCTGTGCGCAGCGTCACCTGGGCGCGCGCCTGCTCCTCAGCCGACAGACCCGGCGTCATCACCGTCAGGTTGTGGCGGTAGGCATAGGGTTCGGACACCAGCGCCGCCCCCGCCTGCACCCGCGCCCACATCTCCTCGGCCGTGCCGGTCGCCACCTTGAACGCGCGCCCATCGCGGGGTCGGCCGCTACGCAACGCAAACAGGTTGCTTGCCCCACGATCCGTGTCGACTGTCGCATTGCGCGCCACCTCAACGCTCACGATGCCTGGCACGCCCGCCAGTTCGTCGGCCAGCGCCGCGTCCAGTGACGCCGAGGCCCGCGTCGCAGTCAGGCTTGGCGTGCTGATGTACACGTCGGCGCGCAGCGTCATGCTCAGCCAGGTATCCACCGTCTGGCGGAACGAGCCGATCATGATACCGACGCCAATCGTTACCGAGATGGCAACCATGAGCGCGGCAATGGCGACTGAGGTACGACTCAACGCGCGCGTCACGGTGCGTGGGGCCATGCGCCCCAGCGGCCCCGCCAGCGCGCCGGTAACGGGAGTCACGACCGCCATGGCAATCACCGTCGCCAGGGGCGTCAAGGCCGCCGCACCCAGGACCACCAAGAACACGCCGCCAAAGCTGGCGACGAGTTGTCGCCCACCGACCGCCAGGACCGCGCCAGCGGCGGCAAGCAGGGCCACCCCGACCGCCGTCGTCCAGGGCACAGCGCGGCGAACGCGCGCCTCCACGTTCGAGCGCGACAGGGCGCTGCGAGGGGCCACCAGCGTCGCCTCCAGGGCCGGGGCGAGGCTCGCCAGCAGCGCCGCGCCGACACCCAGCGCCAGCCCCTTGGCGAGACTGAGGGGGTCAACCGTCACATCCTGGACCGAGACGACGAAGTATAGGTCGCTGATAGTCTGCGTCACCAGCCGCACCGCGCCCCGGCCCAGGAGGATGCCCAGCGCCAGGCCTAGCAATCCACCCAGCAGGCTCAGGGTGATTGCCTCTGCCAGCACCAGGGTCGCCACCTCGCTCCGCGTGACACCCAGCGCGCGCAACGCGCCGAGCAAGGCGCGGCGCTGGATGACCGAGAAAGTCATGGTGTTGTAGATGAGGAACATGCCGACTACCAGGGCCAGCAGGCTCAGCGCGGTCAGGTTCAGCTCGAAGGCCGACGTCAGCTGCTCGACCGTCTGGTTGCGCAGCTCCGACCGCTCGACGCGCGTCCCCATCGGTAGCGCGCCCTGCACGCGCGCCAGCGTCGCCTGGCCGGCGGGCGTGGCCGTGTCGATGATCAGGTCGATGTGGCTGAGCTTGCCCGCCATGTTCAGCGTCTCTTGCGCCGTGCTGATATCGGCCAGAATCAGATTATCAAGAGCGCGACGACTCACCTCGTCGGCCGGCCGCAAGACGCCCACCAGGCGCAGCATCGTCCGCTGGTCGCCAACACGCACCACCAGCGTATCACCCGGCGCCAGCCCTCGCGCCGCCGCCGACCCCTCGCTCATGAGCATCGCGCCCCGCTCGACCAGAAAGGCGGTGAGATCGCCCGTCCCCGCCGCGCTCTGGGTCGTCACATAGCTACGGAAGGGCGCTTCGGCAAACGGGTCCACCCCTAACAGACGCATCGCCTGGCCGCCACCCAGCGGCGCAACGTAGCCCTCGACGACCGGCGCGCTCTCCCGCAGCCCCTGGTCCAGCCGCACCGCGCGATACACGGCCTCGTCCAGCCCCGTTGGGCCGCCAACGATCTGGTGCGTCGCCCTCCCCGACACAGCCTCGGTAGACAGGGTGAAGGCCCGCTGCGCGCTGCCATTCGCCAGGTCGATGGCGACGACCACCGCCACACCCAGCGCGATACCCAGAATCGCCAGCCCGGTCTGCCACAGCCGCCGCCGCCAGTAGCGCAGCCCGACCTTGAACAGGCTCGCGCTCATGAGCGCCGCTCCACGGGGAACGCCGGAGCCTCCTCCGCCAGGGGCCAGACATCGCCCTCGCGTACCAGCTTGCCGTGGCGCACCCGTAGCACCCGATCAGCGACGCCGATAACGTCGCGGCTGTGGGTTGCCATGAGCAGGCTCTTACCCACCTCGCGGGTCAACTCGTCCAGCAACGCCAGGATTCCTCGCCCCGTGTCCTCGTCCAGATTACCCGTCGGCTCGTCCGCCAGCACCAGCAGCGGGTCATGAGCCAGGGCGCGGGCAATGGCGACGCGCTGCTGTTCGCCCCCCGACAGGTGGTCGGGATAGGCCGCGCGGCGGTCGGCCAGCCCTACCCGCTCCAGTAGCGAAAGCCCCCGCGCGCGGGCCGCCCGACCCTGGCGGGCCAACTCCACCGGCAACAAGACATTTTCTTCCACCGTCAGCGTGGGAATGAGATTGAAAAACTGGAAGACAAAGCCGATGTGCTTGCGCCGAAACAGGGTGCGGTCCCGCTCGCTGAGCCGTGTGATGGGCACGCCATTGACCCAGATATCGCCGCTCGTCGGCGCGTCGATGCCGCTCACCAGGTTGAGCAACGTGCTCTTGCCCGAGCCGCTCTTGCCCAGCAGCACCACAAACTCGCCGGCCTCAAACTCCCCCGACACGTGGTCCAGCACTGTGTGCGATTGCCCGCCCTCCTCGTATACCTTCACCACGTCAACCAACCGAACAATCGCCGTGTTGACCATGCCTACTCAGCCTCAACTTTCCACCCGTCAACTGCCTCAGATCCTCCCGCCCACATCCCACTTACGCACCCAGCGCCGCCCCGCTGACGTAGCGCCGTCGATACTCGAGCACCAGCGTCAGGATCACAATCTCGACCAGGGTCAACCCCATCGCCTGAAACAGGTTGAAGTAGTAGACCATCAGATTCACGACCGTCAGGGACAGCAGCAACGCCAACATCGCCGCCCGCGTGCCCCGCCGCTCGTTGTGCCGGACAAGGTCGTAACCCGCCAACACGTACAGCAACCCCACCCCCGTCGCCAGCACGGCGAAGAGCACCAGGACCAGGGGTTCGGTCAACACGTACTGCTGCGGTCCGCTCTGGAAGGGCAACGAGAAACCACCCGGATCACCCGCCACGAGGGCGCTCAGGGTGAGTACGGTGATCGTGTGCAGCAGCGCCAGCGCCAGAAACGCCGCCACCAGCAGGCCGCGCAGGCTGCGCCGCCCGATACGCCGCTGGGCGTGGTCGCGGGCCGAAACCAGCGCCTGCTCCAGGCTGGAGGGGTTGGGATCCACCAGATGCAACTCCTCAGCGCGCACAAAGTCGAGCAACTCAGTCGCCAGTCGATACACGTTACGGTCGGCCGTCTCCTGCCGCACCCGCTCCAGCGACATCTCTAGCGCCTTCTTCTCGTCGGCGTCGAGATCGTGGTCCAGCACCTCCTTCATCAAGTCCAGCACGCGATACAACTCGGCGCGGGGTGTCAAGGGTGGTGGCTTCTGCGTCGCCATGTAGATCCACGCCACGATCAGGAACACCGCATAGATGATGGGGGCCGCAATCGGAACAAAGTAATCGTTATTGGCGGTAATGAACTTGCCCACCTCATCGATGAACAGCCCTACCCCGATCCCCCACAGGAGAGACGACACGGTGAGGGTCCACTGGTTCGACAACAACAGCACCACCAGTGCGCCCGCAAACAGCAACAACCCACCCCACAGCACGTGGGCCACGTGCACCGCGCCCCCGCCGCCAATCTTGGGGTAGCCGGTCAGTTCCAGGAAGACGCGCGTCACCAGCACCGACAGGCCAAAACTGACCAGCAGGTACAGCAGGTAGCGCGATGCGTTGAAGCGTCGCACCGGCCGACGGTCGGCGCGCACCAGGCGCGGGCGATGTTTCGCAGGCGATGTCACCTCAGCCTTCCATTCAGCATACATGCTCACGAGTAGAGATGAACGGTGGGACACGTGTCATTCTAGGCGAGTTTCATGCGGGGTGCAATTGGCTACCCGCACAAAGGAGACGTGAAAACTAACTCCAGAATTGCCGGGCGGGACGAAACTGGCCTGCCTGGCGCAAACCTATGCTATAATTGGGCCGACGCGCTGCTGTCAGCCCAGATTTACCTCAAGCGCGGGTTTGTGTTGCCTTTCCAAAAGGAGGAAATGCGAAGATGTCCATGATTGTCAAGATGCTCCTGGCAGTGCTGGCGCTGAGCGTGCTGGCCGCCTGTGGTGGCCAGGCCGCCGCACCGGCCGCGCCCACCACCGCCCCCGCCGCCCCCAAGGCAGCGGCCCCTACCACGGCCCCTGCGGCGGCCCCCACCACTGCCCCCGCCGCCGCCAAGGCGACCGAGGCCCCCAAGGCCGCCGCC
>DAOUDG010000041.1:0-5506 GCA_034431435.1 Anaerolineae bacterium
TCAATGGTATGATCGCAAATGACAAATTCTGCATGAGCCGAAGTGGTCGTCTGCAGTTGAACTGGTCCCGCTACGAGGTCTATCTCCAATCCAAGGCTCGGCGTCAGCGAGGGTATCCTCCGCGTGAGAATTCACATCGCGGAGGAATCAATGCAACGTCAATGGAAGGTTCGGCGTCAAGTCACCCCGCAAGCCGACGGGCAGCAACGCTGGGATCGAGCCTACCAGTACCTTCTGCGATGGAGCCAGACGAACTCGATGGACAGGATCGGGACAAATCCTCCCACTTCGACCGCCATGCAGGAGGTGTGTCATGAGCTTGAGAGTGGCCGTCTATGTTCGGGTCTCGACACTCTCTCAGGTCGAGACGCAGACGATTGAGCAGCAACTGGAGCGCTTGCACGCTTACGTCCAAGCCCACGACTGGCAGTTGCTCGATGAGCACATCTTTCGCGACGACGGTTATAGCGGGGCCAAGCTGAATCGGCCGGGCCTCGATCGGCTACGCGATGTCGTCCGCACCGGCGACATCGATCGGATGCTCGTGACGGAGCCGAGCCGCCTGAGCCGCAACTATGTGCATCAGATGGTCCTGCTAGAGGAACTGGAACGTTCGGGCTGCCAGGTCGAGTTCCTGGATCGACCTATGAGCCAGGATCCCCATGACCGACTACTGCTTCAGATCCGAGGGGCGGTGGCCGAGTACGAGCGTACGTTGATTACCGAGCGCATGCGGCGAGGCCGACTGGCCAAGTACCGCGCTGGCGTCCTGTTGCCCTGGTCGAGAGCCCCCTATGGCTACCGTTTGAGCCCGGACCGTCCACGTGACCCAAGCGGCGTGCGGGTCGACGAAGCCGAAGCCGCGGTGGTGCGCGAGATCTTCGCCTGGTATGAGCAAGAACACACCAGCCTGCAAGGCCTGGCCAAGCATTTGCAGGATCAGGGCATCCCCACTCCGAGTGGCAAGACGATCTGGAGTTTGTGCACGCTGCGAGCTATTCTACGTCAGCCGGCTTACCTCGGCCAGGTGTATGCCGCTCGCTACACCTATCGCCCGTCGCGCATTCGCCGCTCGGCCACTCATCCTATGGGACGGCCCCACGATAGCATCGTGGAACGCGCCCCGGAGGAATGGATCCTGGTGGCCAATGTCCCCGCCTTGGTGACGCAACAGCAGTTCGACCGTGTCCAGGCCAAGCTAGCCCACAACCAGAGCTTTGCCACGCGCCACAACACGTCCCATCAATACCTGCTGCGAGCACTCGTCAGTTGCGGGGTGTGCCAGTCGTCGTGCACGGCTCGAGCGCTCCAAGGTGGCTACCGCTATTACGTCTGCGCCGCCAAGGCCAACCCCATCCACAGTCGCAAGGAAACGAAGTGTTCCTCGCGCTTCAGTCCCGCTCAGCAACTGGATGAGTTGGTCTGGCAGGACCTCTGCCATGTCTTGACCCATCCCGAAACAATTGCCCATGCCCTCGAACGAGCGCAGGGCGGTCAATGGTTGCCTCAAGAGCTGCAGGCTCGTCGGGAGAACTTGCGTAAGGCCCGAGTGCATCTCGACCAGCACCTTAACCGCTTGACGGACGCCTACTTGAGTGAGGTCATGCCGCTTGAGGAATACAAACGCCGACGGCACGAGCTTGATCAGAAGATCCTGGGATTGGAGAGCCAGGAGAAGCAGTTGGCCGCCCAGGCAGATCGTCGGTTGGAGACCATCAGTTTGGTTAACTCCGTCGAGGACTTCTGCCGCCGAGTGCAGACTGGTTTGATGGAGGCGACGTTTGAGCAGAAGCGCCAACTGGTTGAGTTGTTAGTCGATCGCGTAGTGGTCAAGGATGGCGAGGTCGAGATCCGCTATGTCATCCCCACCAGCCCCACCAGCGAACACGTCCGTTTTTGTCATTTGCGTTCAGACTACTTCCGCGACGAAGGCCTGGTTCGGCGCCGCCGCCTTGAACTGCTGGTTGAGGACGTTGTCGGCCACCGGCTGGTCGTGCTGAGAGTCGGTAGTGCGCACGAAGCGGCGCGGGGACTTGGCACGGATGGCGTGCAGGCGCATCAAGCGCTCGACGCGCTTGTGGTTGCAGCTTTCGCCTGCCTCACGCAGTTCGGCCGTGATGCGCGGGCTGCCGTACGTCTGACGACTCGTCCGATGCACCCAGCGGATCCGCTCGACCAAGCGCTCGTTGTCCCGCGCCCGTTGGCTGGCGGGACGCTGGCGCCAGGCGTAGTAGCTGCTGGGCGCGACACCTACCACCCGACACAGGTCGGTCACCGCAAACTGCTCGCTGTGCTCGGCGATGAAGGCGTATCTCACCCTTTTGGGTGGGCGAAGATCGCCATCGCCTTCTTGAGGATCTCGCGCTCCGTTTCGAGGACCTCGATCTGCCGTCGCAGCCGTCGCAGCTCCGCCTCGCTCTCCTTGAGGTTGCCGCTGCCCGGGAAAGCCTCGACGCCGTCCTGCTTGAGCTGGCGTTTCCAGGCGTGCAACTGGCCCGGGTAGAGGCCGAGGTCGCGCTCGATCTGGGCGGCGCTCTTGCCGCTGGTGCGGTGGAGTTCCAGCGTCTCTAGCTTGAACTGTCGGGTGTACTGCTTGCGTTGGCTCATTGGTGTCCTCCCGTGTGAAGGGTACCTGGTAGTTCTCCTACCGTCCACTCTACGGGGGGAGGGTCATTATAGGGCTATCGCATCCAAATTGACGGGACGAGCCGGCGAGCTAAGCTTGGGCATCGCAATCTCAGGGAGCCACCAGGAGGTGTCTGCATGCCCGATCTCGCCAGCGACTTGGCCCGGCACTTCAGCGACTTGGACGACCCACGCATCGACCGCACCGAGCGGCATAGCCTGCTGGACATCATCGGCATTGCCATCTGTGCCACCCTCTGTGGCGCCGATGTCAATGACAAGCGAGAATTCCTCGAAAATGGCAAAGTAAAATCCCCCAGGTTGGCTGTTCGTCGGGTGAGTCATGCCTCCTTCTGGGGTTCGGAGAGGTCGTGAAAGACGCCGGCTTTGCACTTGTCGCGCAGCCGATAGCTCTGGCCGCGTATGTTGAGAGTGGTGGAGAAGTGCAGCAGCCAATCCAGGATGGCGCTGGCTAGTGCAGGATCAAGCGACCTTATCGGATAGGGCGAGGTGCGGTTCGTGGGTGCACCCATAGTAGGCGCAGACACGGTCGGCCAGTTCCTGAGCGGTCAAGAGGCGGGCAGGCTCGACCACGGCCTGTTTGCCGTGTCGCCACTTCGGCTCGATGGCGTTGAGCCAGGGGCTCTTGGTGGGCAGGTAGCAGGCGACGATCCGTACCCCATACCCCTCCGTCTTGACCGTGCGGTTGTGGTGCTTGATCCAGGTGCGGACGGCCTTGCTGACATGCCAAGGGGCGTTATCCCAGACCAACAGCCAGGCCATCTTGCCCTGAGCCGCCAAGCGTTCGCAGCCCCAGGCCAGGAAGTCGGTCGTGACCTCGCTGAGGGGACGGCCATCGACGAAGCGCAGCAGCATCTGGTCCGCCGTGTCAGGCACCGACGAACGAACCAGCACACCGTAGCAGGCCAGGGCTTTGGGATCAGGGTCGTCCTTGGCTAGGTCCCCCTCAACCCAGCGCGGCGTCCCGTCGGCCTCGCTCCAGACATGGGCGGTGGGCTGGGCCACGCGACTCCACCACACTTCATCGGCAAAGCCCAGCGCCCAAGTGGGCTGCGTCTGGGCCACTCGGATCAGACGGTCCCGCCGCTTTTTGCTAGGACGGCAGAACTGGCTAAAGAAGGGCGCAGTTCTTGCTGACGCCGACGGTATCCTGGGAAGATGGAGGACACCGATGGGCGGTCGAAAGCCTCGTCCTGACGCAACGACCTCGCGGGTGCTGGAGCCCTGTCAGACCCACTGTTGGGTGTGCGGCCAGCGGCTGTGGGTGACGTACCACAACTATCGGACGCTGACTACCCTGGAAGGCGTGGTGCGGCTGAGGCTGAAGATCCGCCGCTGTCACACCCCTGACTGTGAACGCTACCACAAGCCCTATCGACCCGAGGCGGAGGGGCGGCTGGCTCTGCCCCAGGGGGAGTTCGGCCTGGACATCATCGCCCTCATCGGCACGCTGCGCTACCACCACCAGCGGAGCGTGCCCGAGATTCATCGGGCGCTGACGGAGCGGGGCGTTGGTATCGCCGAGCGAAGCGTGACCAACCTCCTGCATCGCTACGAAGAACTGGTGGCCTTGCATCTGGCCGACCCAACTCGGTTGCAGGAACGGCTGGGACCACAAGGTCGTGTCGTCTTGGCCCTGGATGGGTTGCAGCCCGACGTGGGCCACGAGGTGCTGTGGGTGGTGCGCGACTGCCTCTCGGGAGAGGTGCTGCTGGCCCGCAGCCTGTTGGGCGCCACCGAAGAGGATTTGGCGCCCCTGCTGCGCGAGGTCCAAGCGGCCTTGACCGTGCCCATCGTGGGGGTCGTCTCCGATGGTCAGCATTCCATCCGCAACGCCGTGGCTAGCGTCTTGCCCCACGTCCCCCATCAACTCTGCCAGTTCCACTACCTGCGCGAGGCCGCTCGCCCCCTCTATGAGGCCGACCGCCATGCCAAGAAGGAACTCAAGAAGTACCTGCGGGGCGTGCGACCCATTGAGCGCCAAGTCGAAGCTCGCCAGGACGCCGAAGCCGAGACCATTGGCGGCTACTGCTTGGCCGTCCGCAGTGCCCTGACCGATGATGGGCGACCGCCTCTAGCCGCCGCTGGGCTACGGCTCAAAGAGCGGCTGGAGGCGATCCAGGCCTCGCTGGACCGGGTAGCGGCAAAAAGGGGCTACCGCCTCCCCTCCAGCGGCTCCATTCATTGATCACCCGGGGCCTCAACGCCACGGCTGAGTTCTGGCCGCCGCTGACGCAGGCCTATGGCTAGGTGCACCACGCGGCCCATATCCTGGTCAACGCCGAGGGGCTGGCCGAGGCCGACGTGCGACGCCAGTACGATGCGCTGCTGGCCGAGATGAGGCACCAACGGGAGCAGGTGGCCAACCTGGCTCCGGCGGTAAGCCACTTCCTGAAGGTGACCGACAGCTACCAGTCCAACCTGTTCCACTGCTATCGGGTGACGGGGCTGCCACGCACCAACAATGACCTGGAGCATTACTTCGGCACGGGTCGCTACGTCGAGCGGCGGGCCACCGGTCGCAAGGTTGCCAGCGCCACCCTCGTCCTACGCGGGGCTGTCCGTCTGGTGGCCAGTGTTGCCACCTATTCCCATCCCTTTGCGCCTGAGGAACTCAGCCGTGTGGATGTGGCCCAGTGGAGAACGCTTCGTTGTACCCTCGACGCTCGGCATCAGACCCGGCGCGTCCAACGCCGCTTCCGTCGGGATCCTCAGACCTACCTGGCTGTTTTGGAGGACAAGCTCCTCAAGCTAGCTTTGCCGTCCTAGTTTTTTTGCAGCGTACTGCGGGTCGGGGCTGGTGATCCAGCGTTTGGCGCGCTTCCAGCCGATGCCCAAGCGCTTGAGCGTCTGGCGGATG
>DAOUDG010000042.1:0-20091 GCA_034431435.1 Anaerolineae bacterium
CGGGACGCTGCTCAACCTGGTGGCCCTGGCGGTCGGGGAGCAAGCGAACCTGGCTGAGGGCCGGCGCCGACCGGTAACGCTGATCGTGGACGAGTTCCATACCATGCCCGGCGCCGACTACGAAGCCATCCTGGCCGAACTGGCCAAGTATGGGGCCAACCTGGTGCTGGCGACGCAAAGCCTCACGCGGCTCGAAGCGCTGGACCGCGAGCAGGGGCGCAGCCTGCGGGCGATGGTCTTTGCCAACCTGGATGGCCTGTTTGCCTTCCACACCAGCGCGGAGGACGCCCGCTACCTGGCCCCCGAGCTGGGCGGCGCGGTGGATGTCCAGGACCTGGTAGAACTGGGCGACTACCAGTGCTACGCCCGGCTCTCGGTGGGTGGGGAGCGGCTGCCAACCTTCTCGGTCCGTCTGGACCCCCCGCCCACGAGTGACCTGACCCTCCAGGCGACTCTGGCCGCCGCATCCGCCCAGCAGTATGGCCGCGAGCGCAGCCTGGTCGAGGCCGAGATTCAGGCGGCCATGACGCGCGTGGACCTGGCGCGCGAGGCGGAGCGGAATTCGCAACAAACAGGGAAAGATGGGCCGGTCGTCAACCGAGACGCCGAGCCGCGGGGCGAGGCACAGGTCCAGCCACAAGTCGAGCCGGTCAAAGGGCGGAGTAAACACCGCAAGCCCAAGCCGAAGCCCCACCAGGCGTCGCTGCCGCAACTCGTGGTCAAGGCGCGACCGCTCGACGAGCCGGATGAGGAGGGTACGACGGAAGGGGAGGATGTATGACCCGTCGGGTTTCGTGGCGCGACGCTGAAGCGGCGGCGAAGTCTCTGAGCGATGCCGACCGGAGGCTGCTCTTGTTGCTGGTCCGTCTGCCATTCTCGTCGGTCAAGCTCCTGGCGCAACTGAACGGGCTGAGTGGAGCCGCGAGCGTCTACCGCACCCTGAACCGCCTGCGCGAGACGGGGGCAGTTGGGGCGCTGCAGTCGCCTTTTCGCTCAGGACACAGCGCGTCCTTGCTTTACCTCACCGACCTGGGCTTAGCGACGCTGGCCGTGGCCGAGGGCGTCGAACCGAGGGGCCTGGCGCGACGCGCTCGGATCCGAGGCCAGGACTTACTCGACCTCTTCCCTGGCCTGCCCCACCTCGTCGCCTGCTACGAACTTCTGGGCGCCCTGGCCGCTTCGCAGTCCGGCCAGCCCGACCTACTCGCCTGGGAACGCCCCTGGCGGAGGCGCTACCACCCACCGACTGTGAAGAGCTTGAGCCGCGTTGAGGCGCCAGCCTACGCCGCCTTCGCCTGGGGCGCTGTCAGCGGGGAGTACCTCCTCATCCCAGACCTGGGCCTGGTCGCGCTGAACACTTATCGCCCGTTGCTCAACCACTTGCTGGCCTTGCGCCGCGCCCAGGTCGGCCGGCTGCCCCCGCTCCTCGTAGCGGCGCCGCATGCCGGCCGTGTCGAGGGTTGGCGCTGGCTCCTGGAAGATGTGAGCCAGGTCCGACGCGAAGCGGTCCTGGCGGCGGTCGTCACGACATGGGACCAGGTCCACGCAGGTACGCTCTACGTGACTCCTGCCCGCGGTCAGCGCCGCCTCCAGGCCGAGGGGTTGGTCCAGCGTCTACAGGCGCCGGTCATCCAACCACGCCCAAGTGGGCGACCCATCCCGGGGCTTGTCGATGGGAGGCTGGCAGCGGGAGCGAAGGGGGCAGGGCAGAGTTGGGGCGGCATCGCGCGTGAGCTAACGGCGACCGATCGGACGCTCCTGGACTTCATTGGTCGGCATCCGTTCCTCTCCGCCTCAGACCTTGCCATCGTCATGAACTGGAGGCTGGCCTGGGCGGCGGCTCGCCTGGATCGCCTGCTGACCCTCGAGTTACTGCGCTACGTCGGACGGGAAGAGGTAGGTGAGGAGGTCGCCGCTGCGGGGCTAGTGGAGTTGACGGCGGCGGGCGTGGTCTTGGCCGCGGCCCACCAGGGGCTGTCGGTCAGGGTGGCCATTCGTCATACTGGGCTGGTTGGAGGTGGACTTGACCATCCATTCGGCTCACGGGCCAACTTGGTGCAGAACTTCGCGCATACGGTGGGCGTCCATGCGCTCTTTATCAATCTCTACCGCACCGCCCAGCAGTTCAGGGCGAGAGGCAGTAACGACGCGGTTGTGGAGTGGTGGAACGCAGCCACGTGCGCTGAGCGCATGATCCGCCCCGATGCCTATGGCGTCTACCGCCGTGGGGGCGTCCCGTTCGGCTTCTTCCTCGAATATGACCGAGGCACCATGAACACGCGGGACTACCGCGCCAAGTTCAGTCGCTACTACACCTACCGTGACCGCTACCTCTTCAAGCGCCAGTACACGGGCATGCCGACGATTTTAGTGGTGACCAAGGATAACGCAACCGAGGAGCGGATCGCGGAGACTGTCAACGCTGTGGGTGTGGGGCGACTGCCACCACTTCCCATACTCCTGACGTGTGAGTGGCGGATCACCCGTGACCCTGGAAATACAGAGGGTCTACTAGGCCGAGTGTGGCTTGCTCCAGGTGAAACCTTACCAGATCAGCATTTATCGATAGTGGACCATGCTGTGATAATGCATCACCTGGCTGATCGGCACATAGTTCTAGCAGGACCGCGACATGACCCGGAGGGATGTAAATGACCAAGTCCATCCGCACGTCCAAGCCATTGCGAATTCAGCGGGTCCACAGCTCGTGTCCCGACCGATTGCTGAAGGCGCTAAAGGTGCTGCTGTCGGATGAAGAGATACAGGTGTTAGTGGACCATGTCCGGGGAGATATCAACCCCGCTAGACGGACGAAGACGGCGAGAAAGCAGGTGGTTGTACGAGGCGATGAAGTTCCTCTTTGATTCATCTTACGAAGGAGCGTTTCGCTCAATTGGTCTTACTTAGTACCCATACTTGCATCTTTGCCCCGTGTTTCATATACTTCCTGCACGCCTTTGGTTCATTTGTTCGACCCCAGAGGTGAAATCCGTCTTCAAAGTACACTAGACAGACTGGAAATGCACGGTGTTCCATACATTACGCTGCAAGACGTAGCGGACCGAGTCCAAAGTCTCAGCGGTGTGTTCAAGCAGGAGGTGCATCATGGTGCAGAAACCTGTTGAGTTTATCGGGAAGATCATCCGGGTAGCAATCTACTGTCGAGTGTCTACCGATGACCAGGAGGAACTTGGAACTATTGCTGACCAGGTCAACTACGCTCGCCACTTTGTCGAAGAACGCAACCTGGTAGTATACGATTGGTACCTGGATGATGGAGTATCCGGAACACTGCCTTTGGAGCTTCGTCCTGAAGGTTCTCGACTTCTTAGGGATGCGGATGCCAGACGCTTCCAGGTGGTATACTGTTACAATATGACCCGCTGGGCCCGCGATACTTTATACTACTTGTTGGGAGAAAGATATTTGAAGGAGCGGAGCATCGAACTTCGGTTCATGCGAGAGAATCTTGATTTATCGAATCCTGCTGGCCGTATTCAGGCGACAATGCTTGCGGGCTTTTCTGAGTATGAACGTGCTTTGATTCTAGAGAGGACGATGAGCGGCCGCCTACGTGTCATCAATGAGGGCTGCTGGGTGGGTGGACAGCCACCTTATGGATACAAGGTGGTTCCCAATGCAGAGGGGAGGCGTAAGGTTCTCGAGATATTTGAGGACGAAGCAAGAATTGTCCGTCAGATGTACGGCTGGTACGTATATGACAAATGGAGCTTCGACACCATAGCCGTGCATCTTAATTCAATGGGTATCCCTTCCTCGTCGCGCACCCGTAAGCATCACAAGAATACATCGGCCCTATGGCAGGCTGCGACGATTGGCAAGATGGTACATAATCCTGTATATAAAGGCGAGTACGTCTATCGTAAAGTTAGGAAGTGGCTTAATGAGCAGGGGAAGGTCCGCAATACTCGGCTCGATCCCAGTGAGCACATAACTATTGCTGTACCAGCAATAATCCCAAACGAACTTTGGGAACAGGCTCAACAGCAGACAGAAGCTAACAGGAAAGCGCCAAAGGCCAGCGCAAAGCGGGAATACCTGCTGACCGGTGTTATGGTATGCGGCAACTGCGGCTATCCTTATACCGGATCGGGAGGTCATACGCGAGGACGAATGTACTACAAGTGCAGTTCGCAGGTGATTAAGCGAGTCAACAAGCCCGTTGATTGTCATAACCGGATGATACGCGCTGATAAGGTTGAGGAGGCGGTTTGGTCCGATGTTAGTTATTGGCTGTCGCATCCTGAGAAAATGCAAGAAATGATTGAAGTCAAGGTTAAGGAATATACAAGGCAGGTGCGCCCAATTGAAGATGAACTTGCAGAGATTGAGAGAGCTCTATCTCAGAAACATGCTGCGCGCAAGAAGATCAGAGATATGTTTATGCATGAGTGGATTTCTGCCGAGGAGGCCGAAGCTGACTTGAAAGATTTGCAGCGACAAATCGAGGGCCTCCAACAGAGAAAGCAGGAGCTGCACTCTAGCCACCAGGAAGTAGAGGAAGGGCAGAGTATCCTCGTGTCCGCTCAGATCGTACTCAAGAAGCTGCGAGAGAGAATTGAAGGAGCTGAATTCAAGACAAGGAAGGAGATTGTGAGAACAATCATCGACAAGGTCGTCGTTCATACAGGTCGCGTCGAGATTTTTTATGTCTTTACCCCGCTAGGTGGAAGTGCGAATGTGAACAGGTAGTTCATCACCGCGTCGAACTGGTCGCCCTGGAGCCAACGTCGCGCGTCGTGCCAGATCTCGCCGACAATGTAGGCGTCGGGGTTGACCCCCTTGACGCGACGGCGAAACTCCCGCCAGAACTCGTCATCGTCGATTTCGTTGGGCACGTCCAGCCGCCAGCCGTCGATCCCATACTCAACCCAATGTTCTCCGACGCCCCATAGAAACTCTCGAACGGCGGGCGTGTCGGTGTTGAACTTGGGGAGCGCGGGCAGGTCGAACCAGCAGGCATAGTTGGGCGGCTTGACCGGGTCGTAAGGGTGCAGCGGCCAGTCGCGTACGGTGAACCAGTCGATATACGGCGACTGGCCGCCATTTTCCAGAATATGGTTGAACTGGAAGAAACCGCGACTGGCGTGGTTGAACACACCATCCAGGACAACACGCATGCCGCGCCGGTGGGCCTCATCCAGCAGCAGCCGCAAGGCGGCGTTGCCACCCAGAATCGGGTCCACGTTGTAGTAGTCGTAGGTGTGATAGCGATGGTTCGCCGTCGACTGGAAGACTGGCGTGAAGTACACCGCCGTCACCCCCAGGTCCTGGAGATAATCCAGGCGTTCGGCCACCCCGATCAGGTCGCCCCCCTTGAAGCCGTCGTAGGTCGGCGGCGCGCCCCACAGCTCCAGGAAGTTCGGTTTGGGAACCCGGTCGCTCTGGGCAAAGCGATCGGGGAAGATCTGGTAGAAGATAGCATCTTTGACCCACTCCGGCGTGACGGGCGCGCTCGCCGCGTGCCTCGATGCAGCCCCATGTTCTATCACACGTCATCTCCTGAAGAGTTGAAGAATAGGCCCGACCCGCGTACAATCAAGGCCAGCCAGCCATTGAGAGACTTGCATGCCTGACCCTTCGCCCACCCGTGACGACAACTTCTTCGGCCGCCTGATCCTCGCCGCCCTGGTCATCCTGGTGGCCCTGGGGGTGGTGTGGGCCTACGTCGTCAACCGCCCCGTTATTGGCGGCGTAGCCCCGCCCGGCCAACCCGGCTCCATCCTGGCCGTCCCCACCGACCGCCCTTCCGGTATCCGCGCGCCTGGCGTCGCTGCCCAGGGGGCGCAGCCTCCGATGCCCCAGGTCGGGGCGGCCGTCCCGAAAGCCGTGCCCGCTGCGCCCAAAGTCAGCGTTCCGCCCGCCGCCGCGCCCGCTGGGGCCACCGACCCTGACGCGGCGGGCGCCGCCGCCAACGCCGGCAACCAAGCGTCGCAGCGCCAGGATTGGGACACCGCGATTCGCGAGTTTAGCCGCGCCATCGAGCTTGCCCCATCGGGAGTTTACTACAGCCTGCGCGGTGATGTCTACTGGCGGGCGGGGAAGCTCGAGGAGGCCCTGGCCGACTATGACCAGGCCGTGGCCCTCGACCCGGCCAACCCCGACGGCTATTTTGGCCGCGGGCGCGTGCAGAAGGATCGCGGCGAGAGCGCCGCCGCCGCCAGTGACTTTCAGCAGTTCCTGGACCTCAAGCCGGATGACAGCGCCAACGCGGGTATCCGAGAGCAGGCCCAGCAGTGGCTCGACGAGCTTAGGTAGCCGATGACGCCCACGGTCCTGTACGACGCCGACGTCGATCGCCTCAGCCTGGCCGAGGCGATTGACATTCTGGTTGGCGTGTTCAAGGCGCGAGCGAGCCACGGCGTCATTGCGCCACCCCGCTGGAGCGTCGCGACACCCCAGGGCAGTCTCGTCTTCACCGCGGGAGCCGTCCTGCCGCAGAATGTGATTGGGGCGCGCGCCTACACGACGATGAGCGGCCACGGCTCCGACGCGACCCAATGCGTCAGTGTCTTCGACGGCACGACGGGCGTGCTGCGCGGCATTGTCATCGGCAACCGGCTGGGGCAGATGCGGAACGCGGCCATCGGCGGCGTCGCCGCCAGGTACCTCGCCAACCCGGACGCCGCCATCGTAGGGGTGATCGGGGCGGGCAGCCAGGCCCACCTGCATCTGCTGGCCCTGGCGGCCGTGCATCGCCTGCGCGCCGTCCGCATCTTCAGCCCCACCCAGGCTCATCGCACCGCCCTGGCTCTCGACATCGGACGCGCGCTGAACATACCGGTCGCGCCGGTGAATAGCGCCGAAAGCGCGGTGCGGGATGCTGACATTGTTATCCTGGCGACTACCAGCGCCGAGCCGGTTCTCGACGGCCAGTGGCTGAAGCCCGGCGCGCACGTCCACTCGCTAGGCCCCAAACGCAAGGACCGCCACGAGCTGGACCAGACGGCCCTCGACCGGGCAGCTCTTGTCGCGACAGACGCGCCCCACCAGCTGGCGACGGAGGGCGAGCAGGGCTTGCTGTACGGCACGCCCTGGCAGGCTCGACTGACAGACCTGGCTGACGTGGTCGTGGGGCGCGCCAAGCGCCCCAATGCGCGCGCCATCACCATCTTCCTGTCGGCGGGCCTCGCCGGCACCGAGGTCGCCCTGGCCGCCTGGCTCATCGGCGCACCCGGCCCCGACCCCCCCGCCGAATAGCATCGACAGTCATCGGGCCGTGTCGCTGTCAGCAACGGCAAAAAGCCTCAGCCAACAGCTGAGGCAACAACCCTTGCGCCCCGTACTGGGACCAGGCAGCGCGAGATTCACCTTCGAGCGGTGGCGGCCCTTACGCTGGCGCGAGCACCGGTGAGGGCGCGGGCGGCTGGCCCAGTTGCAGGATGGAGCCATCCAGGTACCGGCCCAGGGTCAGAATGCCCACGCTACCGGCCTCGGCGCGTCCCGCCGGGGCCACGCCGCCCGGATTGAAGACCAGGGTGTCGTGGACACGCACCCGACACGCCGTCGCCGGATGGGCGAAGACGATGGCGTCGACTGGGGGGAAGATGCGCAGCAACTCGATCAGGCGGGGGTCGTCCGACTCTGCATCGCCAGCCTGGAACAAGCGCATGACCTGACTGGCGGTGGGCAGGTTGTGGCCGTGGGCCAGCGCGATCCGGCGGCCGGCCACGTGCAAGATGCGGTATTCAGGGTGTCTGGAACGGCGATCGTGGTCGCCGGCCACGGCAATCACCGGGGCGACGGCTTGCAGGCGAGTGATGATGGACGCATCGCCGATATCGCCCGCGTGCAGAATGAGATCGACACCCGCCAGTCGTTCGAGCGCGGCGGGCGGCAAGACACCGTTGGTATTCGCGACCACACCGATGTGAGACGCTCGATCATGCCGCTGTGGGAGGCGAACCAGGTTACGGATGATATGACGCGCCATAGGTATCCCCTATGTTTCTGTGCGGCCTTGTTACACGTAGTATACCCCATCAGCATAGCGCTGGCAAGAGGCGGCGCTACGTTCATCATACGTGGAACAGGGGACAGAAGGTACGCGGGGGAGCGCGCTAGGGGCGATATCCGGCCCGGCTGAGGTGACGACGCAAGGCCGCCAGGGCGCGGTACTGCAACTGCTTGACAGCGCCAGCTGTCTTGCCCATCAGGCGGGCAATCTCGCTCGGCTCGAAGCCTTCTACGAAACGCAGATACAGCACCTGTTGCTGGTCGAGGGTCAGCTTGGCGAACAAGACGCGGATGTCCTGATGAGCAAAGGAATCCTCAGCCGTAGCCACGGCCAGGGCCTCATCGGGCAACAGACCATCCGTCGTAGAGTGGTGACGCCGATACTCGTCGATGACGAGGTTGCGCGCCACGCGATACAGCCAGCCGGGCAGCGCGTCTGAGGTCACCGTGCCCGCCTGGAGTGAACGGAACAGGCGCAGGAAGACTTCATTCGCGAAGTCCTCGGCCGCGTCGGTATCGCTCGTCAAGGCACACAGGTAACGATACACGCCATCGTAATAGCGCACGAAGAGGTGAGTAGCGCGCTCGGGGCTGAGCGCGCTGACACGGTCGGCGGCGGGGGCGGAAATGGCCTGAATCCCTTTCACGCGACGGCGGGCGGCCGCGCGCGCTGATGCGGGGTGTCCCTTGCCCCGACTGTCGAAGGCCACACGCCGCCCACAGCACAAGCCCACCCTGCCTGCGCGGCGGCGCTACACGATGATAGACGCACAACAGCGGCCAGGGATACGCTCGCCCCCGGAAACCGGGTCAGACGCCGCGAAACAGCCTACAACGGACGCGCCAGCTCACCCACCCAGGGATTGGTTCGTCGCTCGCGTCCGATGGTC
This sequence comes from Anaerolineae bacterium, assembly GCA_034431435.1. Taxonomy (GTDB): domain Bacteria; phylum Chloroflexota; class Anaerolineae; order Epilineales; family JAHCIE01; genus JAHCIE01. Next base: position 8,868 of record DAOUDG010000042.1, read on the forward strand.
GTCGGACCGCCGTGCCCTGACAGAACCACTGTATCATCCGGTAGCGTGAAAAGCTGCTCGCGGATGGACCTCTCCAGCGTCGGGTAATCGCCGCCCAGATCGGTACGCCCGATGCCGCCAGCGAACAGGGCGTCACCGCTGAAGACGATGCCAGCCTCGCCGGGCGGCGGCGCCCAATACAGGCTGATACTTCCCCACGAGTGACCGGGGGTATGCAGCACGCGCAGCTGGAGGCCATCGATGCCGATGGTGTCGCCCGCCTCAAGCCAGCGATCGACCGTCGGCGCGTTGGCGATCACGCCGAGCCAGCGTCGCGCGATGTCCGGCAGCCCGTCGAGCAGCGGGCGGTCCGCCTGGTGCATGGCAAAGGGCGCGCCAGTCGCTTCGCACAGGGCATGGGCCGCCAGAATGTGGTCAATGTGGCCGTGGGTGGCGATGATGAGGCGGATGGCCAGGTTACTGTCGCGCACCGCTGCCAGAATCGTCTCCGGCTCGTCACCCGGGTCGATGACGACTCCCTCGCCCGTCGACTCGAGGCCAACGATATAACAGTTCGACTGGAAACTGCCCAGGGTCAGGCGTTGGATAATCATAGCTGTATCTCCGGGTCTACGCGCCCTGTTTTCGTCCTGGCGCTACGTCACATCAAACATGGGCTGAATCAGCCAGCGCTCACCAGTCCGCCGCTGCGCCTCGGCAGCTTGCCGTAGAGCCGCCACCCCCCGATCGATGACCAGCCGTGTATCGGCGCTGTACTCGAGCATCGGCAGATCGGTAATATTGTCGCCCGCCGCCAGCACCGGCCGCTGGGTAGGGTGAATATGGCGCCGAATCGCATCGACCTTGCCCCACGTGGCGCACGCCACCCCATCCAGGTCGGACGTGATGCGGCCATCGACGACATGGGTGCGCATGCCGATGACCCGCGCCGGGTCCAGATCGAGCAACTCCGCCATCGTCTGGACCGCCCACACATTGGTCGCCGAGACAACCCACACCTCAATGCCCGCCGCCTCCAGGCCGCGCATCAGGCCGAGAATCTCCGCGTAGGGCCGTAGCCCCTGGTGGAAGTGGAGCGCCTCATCCCCCAGGCTGAACTCACGCCGCCCCAGCAACGCTTCCAGCTCGCGCGCCGCCGCCTCACGGGTCAGCCGATGCACCGCCTCCGGCGTCAGCCCGGTGAGGACGCGCGTCTGCCACGGGAAGCCCTCCTGCGGGTCGAGCAGGCTCGCCCGCATGTAGCCACCCACCAGCGCCGCCTCCCACGCCCGGCGAGTGGCAGCCGCCGCCGCCGATACATCGTGGGGCCGGGCCGCGAGCGCGGCGACCTGCGCGCGGAGCGCCGCATCCCCTTGTAGGCCGAGCACATCCCAGAAGTCGTCGTGGTCCAACGCGAACGCGAAGTGGTCCATCTGGTACACAAACAAGGCATCGCCGATGTCGTGGCGAATGACCGTCTGGTCCCAATCAAAGACGGCGAAGGGCGGCGCGCCAGCCGGGGCATAGGTGGCGGGGTCAGCCGCTACGCGCATCGCCAGCTCTTCAAGAGCGGCGCGCACCTCAGGCAGCCAGGAACCATCGAGACGCATGACGCATATACCTTTCATAATGGGGACAAACATGGGTATCTGCCCTCCGAAGTCTACGCACATCCCTGCCAAATCCCAAGACCGGGCAGACCGATGCGCCACCCCAGGATAGCTCATCAGCCGCCAAACCGCGTTGACAACCTGATAGGCCTGCGCTACACTTACCGCCACAATCGGCCCGGGTCGACTCGCTCTACCGCATGGAGGAGAAACCGAACATGAAACGCGCATTGTCTCTAATGGCGCTGTTGCTCGCGCTGGCCGTCATGCTGGCGGCGTGCGGCCAACAGCCCGGTGCGGCGGTCCAGCAAGCCGCGCCTACCGTCGCAGCCGCCGTCAAGGCCGCCGCGCCCACTGTGGCGGCCGAGGTCAAGGCCGCCGCGCCCACCGTGGCGGCCGCTGTTCAACCGGCCGCACCGAAGGCGACGGATGCCGCCAAGGCCGCCGGGCAGCCTACTAAGGGCGGGCAGGTCACGATGGCCGTCTGGCAGGAGCCGGCCACCCTCAACCAACTCATCAGTTCGCAGACCGTCGTCGATGAAGTCGCGGTCTTCTTCGGTGAGCCACTGTTGGGCGCGGGACCGGACGGCTCTTACTACCCGGCCCTCGCCAAGGAGATTCCGACCCAGGCCAACGGCGGTGTCAGCGCCGACGGCAAGACCATCACCTGGAAGCTCAAGGAAGGCGTCAAGTGGTCCGACGGCCAGCCCTTCACCTGTGAGGATGTGAAGTTCACCTGGCAGGCCCACGTCACACCCAACGTCGGCGTCATCAGCACCACCGGCTTCAGCGATATGGAGTCGGTCGAGTGCCCCGATCCGCTGACGGCTGTTGTCAAGTACAAGAACTTCTATGCCCCCTTCCTCAACAACTTCTACATCATCATCCCCAAGCACTACGCAGGGGACCCGGCGCAGATGAAGGACTGGAAGTACAACAGCATGCCCCTGGGTACCGGCCCCTATAAGGTCGACGAATACCAGAAGGGCAGCTATATCGCCCTGTCCCGCAACCCCAACTACCGCGACCCCAACAAGCCCTACCTGGACAAGGTAATCATCCGCATCGTGCCCAGCTCTGAGGTCGCCAAGCAGTTGCTCCGCTCGGGCGAGATCGACATCATGTGGAACAACACCGAGGCCGACTACCCCGAACTGGAGAAGATGCAGGGCATCAAGATCAGCGACCCCGTGCAGATCGGGGGTGAGCGCCTGTTCCTGAATCTGACCAAGCCCGGCGAGCCGTCGGACAACAAGACGCCGCACCCGATCCTGGGCGACCTCAAGGTGCGCCAGGCCATCGCCTACGGCATCAACAAGCAGCAGATCATCGACAAGCTGCTGTTCGGCAAGGCGCTGCCCGGTAGCAGCGAGCTGAACGCGGGCTTCTTCAACTGCGAGGACATCAAGCCCTATCCCTACGACCCGGCCAAGGCCGAGCAACTGCTGGATGAGGCTGGCTGGAAGAAGGGCGCCGACGGCATCCGCGAGAAGGACGGCCAGAAGCTGCGCCTCAAGTACCAGACCACCAGCGGCAACAAGCTCCGCGAAGACTCTCAGGTTCTCATCGTCGAGGACATGAAGAAGATCGGCATCGACCTCTTCATCGAGAACCAGCCCAGCGCGCTGCTCATCGGCTCGTGGGCCAACAAGTCGCCGCGCAAGTGGGGCAACTTCGACATCATCATGTACACCACCAACGCGGCCCTCGACCCCCACAGCCAGATGCTCAATCAGCACACCTCCGGCTCCATCCCCTCGGAGCAGAACCAGGGCGGCCAGAACTACCCGCGCTGGAACGACCCCGAGACGGACGCGGCCGTCAAGGAAGGTGGCAACATCCCCGACCAGGCCAAGCGCAAGGAAGCGTACTGCAAGGCCGCCAAGCGTGTCGTCGACGGCGCTCCGCATATTTATCTCTACCAGCGCCGCGACATCGACAGCTACCGGGACCGCCTCCAGGGGTGGATCCCCAACGCCTGGGACAACAACGGCTGGAACGCCGCTGACTGGTGGGTGAGCCGCTAAGGTAAAGACTGGAGATTAGGGATTAGAGATTGGGTGATTCATCACTGACTCCCCAGTCTCTAATCCCCTCCGAAGGGAGGCCTTGTGGGCCGCTACATCATCCGCGAGGTGCTACAGAAGATTCCCCTGCTGGTGATTATCAGCGTCATCGTCTTTGCCATGGCCAACAGCCTGCCCAGTGGCCTGATGGCTGCCTACGAAAACAACCCCAACATCTCCCGCGAAGACCTCGTGCGTCTTCAGGAGGAGTTGGGGCTGAACACACCCATCCACATCAAGTATCTGCGTTGGGTAGGCAACCTGGCTCGCGGCGACCTGGGCTATTCCCTGGCGACGCGCGAGCCGGTCATCAATGAGCTACTGCCGCGCCTCTGGAACACCCTGTACCTGACCGGTACTGCGTTTATCATCTCCCTGGTGATCGCTATCCCGCTCGGCATCATGGCCGCGCGCCGACAATACTCCCTCTTCGATAATCTGGCCACCGGTTTCGCCTACATCGGCCAGTCGATTCCCGTCTTCTGGTTCGGCCTGCTCCTGATCATTATCTTCAGCGGCACCCTGCGCAACCCTATCAACGACACCCCGCTCTTCCCCGGCGGCGGCATGTACACCATCGGCGCGCCCTTCTCCGTCTTCGACCGCCTGCACCATCTCATTCTACCCGTCACGATGCTCGCCTTCGTCCAGGTTGCCACCCACATGCGCTACATGCGCTCGGGCATGCTGGACGTGGTTCGCCAGGACTACATCCGTACCGCCCAGTCCAAGGGCCTGTCGGAAAATCAGGTGGTGCGGCAGCACGCTCTGAAGAACGCCCTGCTGCCCCTGGTGACCATCATCGGCCTTGAGCTGCCGACGCTGGTGGTGGGCGCTGTCTTCACCGAGACGATCTTCTCCTGGCCAGGCATCGGGCGCATGTTCGTCAACGCCGCTGAGCGCGGTGACTACATCGTGCTCATGGCCATCATTATGCTAAGCACCATTATGGTCCTGTTCTTCACCCTGGTGACCGACATCACGTACGCTTTCCTTGACCCCCGCATCACCTATAGCTAGGAGCACACTCATGGCGACGACCAGTTCCACCGTATCGCCATCGCTGGCGCCAGTCAGGGAACGCGGCTACGAGAGCATGAAGAGCATGGTGTGGCGGCGCTTCCGCCGCCACCGCTTCGCCGTGGTTGGCCTGAGCGTCATGTCCCTTATTCTATTCGGGGTCATCTTTGCGCCGTTCGTCACGCCCTACGACCCCAACGCCCCCAACTTGTCGGCCCAGCTTGAGCCGCCATCCCTGGCGCATCCCTTCGGCACCAATCAGCTCGGCCAGGACCTCTTCGCCCGCAGCCTCTACGGTGGCCGCATCTCCCTGACCATCGGCGTCTCTGTCGTGGTGATTGCCGTCATCATCGGCTCGGTCGTCGGCGCGATGGCAGGCTTCTTCGGTGGCTGGGTCGACAACACATCCATGCGCTCCGTCGAGGCCCTGCTGTCCATCCCCCGCCTGCTCGTCCTCATCCTCGTCGCCCAGCTCCTGCGGGACAAGAAGGTCCTGGGCATGACCTCCGGCAGCATCCTGCCCATCATCCTGGTCATCGGTCTGTTGGCCTGGATGGGCATCTCACGCCTGGTCCGCGCCCAATTCCTGTCCCTCCGCGAAAAGGAGTTCACCGAGGCAGCGCGGGCCGCGGGCGCGAACGACATGCGCATCATGGTCCGCCACCTGATGCCCAACGCTCTCAGCCCCGTCATCGTCGCCGCCAGTCTGGCCGTCGCGGGCGCTATCATCACCGAGTCCGGCCTCAGCTACCTGGGCTTTGGTGTCCAGCCGCCTACCGCCACCTGGGGCAACATGCTCAAGGATGGCCAGTTCCAGATGACCTACGCGCCGTGGGTCGCCGTCTTCCCCGGTTTGATGATCTTCCTCACCGTGCTGTCCATCAACTTCATCGGCGACGGCCTGCGCGACGCCCTCGATCCGCGCCACGTACGCTAGGCGTCAGCCCCAACACATGACAGGTCTACCTGCCACCAACGCAGAGGCACGGAGAGAGCATATGACGCCCTCTCCGTGCCTTCGCATTCGCCGCGTTATTCGTCCTGGCCTTCAATCCTGTCAACCCTGGTCAAGACTCTCGCCACCGGGTCGCCTGATTCGCATTCGCGACCTCACACCTCACGGCACATCCACCACCGCCAGCGTGACTAGCAGCAGTTGCCGCAGCCCCAGGCGCACCGGGTCGACGTCCATGTACTCGCCGAGGGTGTGAGTACCGCCGCCGGTGGTCAGGGCGATACACGTCGAGGGAATGCCCAGGCTCATCGGAATGTTGGCATCGGTGCTGCCCTCGGTCAGCTTGATGGCATGACCCGCCGCTTCGGCCCCGATGAGCGTCAAGGCCTCGAAGCAGGCCTGAATGAGCGGCGCATCCTCGGCCATGGCGCCGGCCGGTCGGTCGCCGATGAGGGTCGGCGTCACACTCACGTCATCGACCTCATCGGCCTGCTGCACCAGGCCCATCACCCGCGCCTCAAGATCGTTCAGCGCCGCCGCGTCGCCGGAGCGCATATCCAGCAGGCAATACGCCTCCTCCGCGATGCTGTTGACCGATGTCCCACCGCCCACTACGCCGATGTTGTAGGTCACCTTCGGCGTGGTGGGTACATCCAGCGCCGCGATGGCTGCACCGAGCTTGAACAGCTCGTGAATCGCGCTACGGTTGCCGAACGCGCCCCAGCTGTGACCACCGGGGGCGCGCACCGTGATCTGGTACCGGCGCGAGCCGATCGAGCGGTTGTAAACCTTGCCCAGACCCTGGCCCTCGACCGCCACCACGGCGGCCACGCGCTCGCCGAGACGCTCCACCACAGCCCGTATCCCACGCAGGTTGCCCAGTCCCTCTTCACCAACCGTCGCCACTAGCCAGATATCGCCCTTCGTCTTCACCTGCGCCGCATCCAGGGCGCGCGCCAGGGACAGCAGGGAGGCCACGGCAATGCTGTTGTCAATCAGCCCGGGTCCATAGAGGCGGCCATTGGCGCGGCGGACCTGGATGGCGGTGCCGGCTGGAAACACGGTATCGGTGTGGGCCGCCAGGAGGATGCTCGGCGCACGCGCCGCGCCGGGGCGACGGCCATAGACGTTGCCCATGTCATCCACGGCCACGTCGGCCAGGCCAAGCGCCGCGAAGCGCTCGGCTACCCAGGCAGCGCGCTGCTTCTCGTGGAAGGTGGGCGCGGGAATCTCGCACACCGCCACCGCGTCGGCCACCGCGTCGTCGACGTGACTGTCGAGCCAGTCCAGGGCGGCTCGCACCCGTGGTTTCATCACCAGATCGGATACACGGCGCATCAGGCTCTCCAGCGAGGTAAGGATGGCGTTACGAGACGACGATAGCGCCCTGGGGGATGAGACCAAGCATCTGCCCCACCGAATTGAGGCAGCCCAGCGCCAGGGCGAACAGAATAAGCGACACGCCTACCATAAAGATGCGATACCACGGGCGGTTGGCGCGACGCTCGGCGGGGCCGCGCACGCCCCCCATGAAAGTCCACAGGCCCAGGATGCCCGCGAACCCCGCCAGGCCCAGCATCACCAGCACTGAAATGAGAATGCCAATCGCTTGCATTGCGAGACTCCTTACGCGAGGGCGACCTCGCCGCCCAAGTGAAGATTGCTGTCGTCGAGGAGGCGTGGGGGCTCGATTACGGCACCAGCTTGTCATACTCCGCGTGCGAGCCGATCCAGAACCAGACGATGACTTCGCCCTTGTCGAGGCCAAGAGCACGGTAATGCACCCCAACACGCACCGACCATAACCAACCTATCTTCTTGAGATGCAGCGAGGGATGTCGGGGATTGGCCTTCAGCAAGGCGAAGTTCTTGTCGGCCAGTTCTTGCACGCCCGATGGAAGCTGACGATACAGTTCCCAGAACTGTGGCGTGGTGACGTGCTTCACAGCGGCTGGCTGCGACCGGCCTCGAAGTCCTGCTCTGCCTGGCGAATCAGCGCATCCAGTCTCCCGGCCTGGACATCCTCTTCGATCTGCCTATCCCAGGCCTGAGCCATGAATTCCTCGAACCACCTGGCGAGCTGCGCCAGATCATCGGGCGGCAATTGCTCGATCGCCCGTTCAATCTCTGCAACGCTCACTATGTGCCCTCCCTACCTTCTACATCTCGCAACAGTTCTTTACTCCTCACCTTTAGCCATTATACCACGGCTTCAGGCCATCGCCCCGCCCACTGCCGCGCCTCTACGCTCTGCGTCTGGCTCATCGGTTGCCTATGGCACGCCTTGCCATTACGCTCCCCCTATGCGAGGTCGCCCTCGCCACCGAATTGAAGATCGCTGTCGTCGAGGAGGCGTGGGTGCGTGCCGCGCCGGAAGTAGATAACCGACTTCCACACGCCGGTGATGTCGTCGGCCAGGATGACTACCATGTCGTCGCGCTGCGCGCGCATCAGGGCGTAGCGTACCGCCTCCAGCTCATCGATCACAATGTCGATGTAGCTATCCAGCATGCCCGCTCGCATCGCGCCCTCGCGGAGCAGGCCCGCGATCTCGCCCGGCGGGCGGCCGCGGCGGCTCTCGTCCTCCTTGATGACGATCTCGTCGAAGGCCCGCCCGGCCAGCTCGCCCACCTCCAGGATGTCCTGGTCGCGGCGGTCGCCGGGCATGCCGATGACGCCGATGATCCGCCCGCCCGGCCGGCGCATGCGCTGTACCGCCTCGGTCAGGGCGCGCACCGCCGCCGCATTGTGGGCATAGTCCACCACGACACGGAACTCGTACTGGTCGAACACATTCAGACGGCCCGGCGCCTGGAAGAAGGTCGTGGAGAAGGTACGCAACCCCTGGCGAATGTTCTCCAGCGAGACACCCATCGCATACGTGATAGCCGTGGCGGCCATCGCATTCTGGACGTTGAACAGAACCGCGCCCTCAAAGGTGGCTGGGATGAGATGCGTCCATAGCACGGGGATGTAACGCTCGCCGTCGTAGAGGGTGATGCGCTGGCCGTTGACGCCCTCTTCCAATACCACGGCCCGCCCACCCTGGGCGATATGCTCCCGCACCAGTTCGTTGCGTGGGTTCATGGTGAAGTAGACGATACGGCCCGCCGCCTCCTCGCGCATGCCCGCCACCAGCGGGTCGTCAGCGTTCAGCACCGACCAGCCATCGTCACGCACCACCTCGACCACCAGTTGCTTCACCGCCGCCAGGTCCTCCAGCGTCTCCACGCCGCGCAGGCCCAGGTGGTCGGCCGAGATGTTGAGCACGCAGCCCACGTCGCCCCGGTCGTAGCCCAGCCCTTCGCGCAGGATGCCGCCCCGCGCCGTCTCCAGCACGGCCACCTCGACGGTGGGGTCCTTGAGTACCATGCGCGCGCTCCACGGTCCCGTCATGTCGCCCTTCAGGTAGCGCTCGCCGTTGATGTAGATGCCATCGGTCGTCGTCAGGCCGACGCGCCTACCCGCCATCTTCAGGATGTGCGCGGTCATGCGCGCCGTCGTAGTCTTGCCGTTGGTGCCCGTAATCGCGGCGATGGGAATGCGTGAGGGTGTGCCTGCCGGGAAGAGCATGTCGATCACCGGGCCTGCCACGTCGCGCGCCTGACCCTCGCTGGGCGCGACGTGCATGCGGAAGCCGGGTGCGGCGTTGACCTCAACGATACCGCCGCCCACGTCACGCACCGAGCGTGAGATGTCGGGCGTAATGAGGTCGATACCCGCCACATCCAGACCAATGACCTTGGCGGCCAGCCGCGCGATTTCGAGGTTGTCGTAGTGAGTGTCATCGGTGCGGTCGATGGCCGTGCCGCCCGTCGACAGGTTGCCCGTCGAGCGCAGATACAGGACCTGGCCCGCCGGCAGAACGCTATCGAGGGTCACGCCCGCCTGGCGCATCAACCGCTCTGCCTGGCGGTCGATCTCGATGCGCGTCAGCACCTTCTCGTGGCCGACGCCTCGTCGCGGGTCGCGGTTGACGATCTCTACCAACTCGCGGATGCTGTGCGCGCCGTCGCCCACCACGTGGCCCGGCACGCGCTCGGCCACGGCGATGACCTCGCCGTTGACGACCAGGATGCGATAGTCTTTGCCTTCCAGGAACGTTTCGACGATGATTTCATCGCGGTGCAGGGCCGCCGCGCGGAAACCCGCCCGCACCTCATCTAGCGTGTTCAGGTTGAGCGACACGCCCCGGCCATGACTGGCGTCGAGGGGCTTGGTAACGACGGGAAAGCCCAGGTCCAGGGCCGCTTCCACGGCCGCCTCTTCCGTCTCTACTACCCGCTGCTGCGGCACGGGCAGACCCACGTCCTCCAGCAACTGGCGCGTCAACTCCTTGTCCTGGGCGACATCGACGGCGATGTGGCGCGTTTCGGACGTGACGGTCGCCTGAATACGCTTCTGGTACTTGCCGTAGCCAAACTGGACCAGGCTCCGCTCGTTGAGGCGAATCGAGGGGATACCCCGACGACGCGCTGCCTCGACCAGGGACGCCGTGCTGGGACCGAAGGCCAGGCGGTCGGCGAGACGAGCCAAATCCTCCTGTTCGGCGCGGGCCTCGAAGGTCGGCAGCGTGCTCGGTAAGTCAGCGGGTAACAGCGAGCGGACTAGCCTCACCGCCAGCTCGCCGGCCGCCATGCCCACCTTCTCCTCCTGGTACGAGTACACGACATGGTAGACGCCGTGGTTGAGGTGAACGTGCTCGACTTCCTCGGCCGTCGCGGACGGCGACAGCAGCAGGGCCTCCTTGCGCGCGCGAACCTCGGCGGGCAGCGTGTTCCAGGGCACAGTGCGCGACTTGCCGAACGTCACGGGCGTACCGGCGAGGCATTGCAGCTCCAGAGCAACATGTTCAATCACGTGCCCCATCCACGTTCCTTCGCGCATGCGCCGGATGAAGCCGCCCGGTTCGCCATAGGAACAGCGGTGGTCGTAGAGGCTGGGCATCAACTCGATGAGCGCGTCCGTAAAGCCTGGCAGCTTCGTGGTCGGATAGTCCTCAAGTTCTTCCAGGTCGATTGTCAGGCGGATCAGAGGCCGGTACCCATACGGGTTCGGGCCTCGATACACGCGCTCTTCGAGTATCTGCATAGCATGGCTCCGTCGCGAGGGAGATGGTCAGGGCGGATTATAGCGCGGGGCGTCGAAACAGGCAAAGACTATTCGAGGTTGCGCAGCCGCTCGGCGGCCACCCACAGCGGCAGTACGACAGCCCCCATCGTCAGCGCCACCGCCAGCGCGATGCTCCCCGCCCAGGCGAACCCGGCCACTGGCAGCCACAGCGAGGCCGCCAGCCGCGCCGCGCCCAGCAGGGCGATAATGGCGATGCCATAGACAGTGTACGCTGCCAGGGCGATGATACTTGGCGCGTAGCCCACCATCTGGTGGGGATTGCTCCAATCGAAGCGGACAGCCGCGCCGCCGATGCCCACCGCCAGGCCCATGATACCCGCCCCCACCAGGATCAGGGTTAGCGCGCTCTGGGCGATGTCGGCGCTGCTGGCTCCCATCGCCACGCCCAGGCCCAGGGTCAGGGCCAGGCCGAGGCCGACGAAGGGCAGGTAGGCCACCAGAAACTTGGCCCACAGCCACTG
>DAOUDG010000043.1:0-4219 GCA_034431435.1 Anaerolineae bacterium
ATCCTGAGCCAGGATCAAACTCTCCATATAGAGCCCCTCATCGGGACCCCTCGATCCTCGCGCCTTCTCAGCGCGTTTTCGCTCGCTCTTAGGCTGACTTCCTCTTCGCTGCTTTCCTGTCACTCTTTAGTTGTTAAGGTCCGGCCTACAAGCGCAACCGCCGATGTTGGTCATCGGCGGAGACAAGATACCCCTGAAGCTAGGCTGCTACAGCTTGGGCTTGTCAGTCCGAGTATCTGCCTCCTGTGTACTTGTCGTGCTTCTTCGCTGTCGCGAACAAGCTGCTCTCAACGAGCGTGCGCTAGTATAGCAGAGATGCGCTGGCTTGTCAAGGCCCGGAGCGGCGAAATCCTGGATTTCTTCAAAACTCACCCCTCTCGCTTCCTCACCGGCCAGGATGTGGCCTGACGACCATCTCCTACGCCCCGCTTCGGTTCGTCAGGAGGCGCTGGAAGGCCGCCTCGTCATCCACCGTCACGCCGATGCGTCGCACCACGCGCCTACGCCCCAGGAAGTCGACCACCGGGACCGGCGGCCAGCGCTCGATCACCAGGATATCGACGGTCACCGTCAGGGCCAGACCCGATGGCTGGCCGGCCGCAGCCATTGCCCCACGCGGCTGCTCCAGGTTTCCAGGAAGAGAAGGGATACGGCCAGGACGGCGAACAGACCGGCGGAGTGCGTGCGATTCAGGGCCACGCCGGGCCGCCTGCGTCTCAGCCGTCCAGGCGGCTAGAACTGCCGCCGCCCTTCCAACGCCCGCGCCAGGGTCATCTCGTCGGCGTACTCGAGGTCTCCGCCAACGGGCAGGCCGCGCCCCAGGCGGGTAATGCTTACACCAAGGGGACGCAGCAGCGTCGCCAAGTACATGGCCGTCGCGTCGCCCTCCATGTTGGGGTTGGTGGCAAGAATGACCTCCTGGGCCAGCTGGCGGCGCAGCCGCTCGAGCAGCTCATTGATGCGCAGGTCGCCGGGGCCGACGCCGTCCATGGGCGAGATGGCGCCGTGGAGGACGTGGTACAGACCCTTGTAGTCGCCGGTGCGCTCGATGGCGAGGACGTCTAGCGGCTCCTCGACGACGCAGACCACGCTGCGGTCGCGGCGCTCGTCGGCGCAGATCGAGCAGACGGGCGTCTCACTGATGTTGAAGCACTCGCGGCAGAAGACAAGCGTTGCTTTCAGGTCGCGTAGCGCCTCGGCCAGGGCCTCGGTCTGCTCACTGGGCGCGCGTAGCAAATAGAAGGTCAGGCGCGAGGCCGTCTTGGGACCGACGCCGGGCAGGCGGCTGAACTCGTCGATCAGGCGGGCGACAGGCTTGGCTAATGCGCTCATACTCTATTCCTCTACCAGAGTCGTTCTGTAGCGAGAACAATTGTAGGCACATCAGGCCAAACAGCAAGGACGACGCCTGGCGTTCGTGGGCGGCTCACGACGCCGTTTCGATATGTTTCGCTCAACGCAATCACACCCACTTCTAGCACTCGTTGCACCAGTTCACGATTGCCCATCGGCTCGTTGCTCCGAAGTGGTGGCTAACCGATCTAGAAAGCTTAGCACGACCTCGTTAAAGGGACCTGGGGCTTCCATGTTCGACATATGACCGACGTCAGGCAGGACGACGAGGCGCGCGCCGGGGATGTCGGCGGCCAGACGGTCGGCGATGTGGTGAAAATCGGCAATATCGTTCTCGCCGACGACCACAAGAGTAGGAACGGCCACCTCGGCGAGGCGCTCGATGGCAGGCGGGCGCAGGTTGCGCGCCGGGTCAGCGTTCAGCCAGTGCCAGCCGGAGTAATCGGCGAGCATGGCCGCGCAACGCTCGCCTGCGCCCGCCACGCGCCAGGTCGACCCCAGCAAGGGCGTGCGCAGCCAGTAGGCCTGCGCCTCGGCCAGGCTCACGTCCCGCGCCAGGGCCGCCGCCTCGCTGTTCAGGGCGCGGAACTCGGCCGACCAGCGATAGCCGCCGAGCATCGAGTCGACCAGGGTCAGCGAGCGCACCCGATTCGGGTAGGTCAGCGCCGCGTCTAGGGCCACACCGCCGCCCCGCGACAGTCCCACCAGATGGGCGCGCTCGATGTCCAGGGCGTCGAGCAGGGCAGCCAGGTCGTCGTGGGGCGCATAGGGGGCAGTGGGCAGCGTCGAGCAACCATAGCCCCGCTGGTCGTAGGCGACGACCCGATAGCGATCGGCCAGGGCCAACGCTACGTCATCCCACAAGCGTGTGTCGCAGCCGAAACCGTGGAGCAGGACCACCGGCTCGCCCTGGCCGCTGACCTCGTAATAAAGACGACCCTCGTCGATGTCGACGAGCCCAGTGCGGTCGGCCACGACTAGAACAGGCCGGGGATGCTCAACCCGCCGGTCACGCCCTTCATGCTGTCGTTCGCCAGCGCCTCGGCCTTCTCGGACGCCTGGTTGACGGCCGCCAGAATCATGTCCTGGAGGGTCTCCACATCTTCAGGGTCCATCGCCTCGGGGTCGATGGTGAGCGAGACGAGCTTCTGGTGGCCGTTCATGACAACCTTGACCACGCCGCCGCCCATGGTCACCTCGACCGTCTTTTCGGCCAGTGCTTCCTGGGCGCGAGCCATCTCATCCTGCAACTGCTGCAACTGCTTGAGCATGGCGGCCTGGTTGCCACCCCCGCCACCTGGCATGGGGCTGCGGCCCATCGGCCGCCCGCCACCCTTTTTCGACATTCGTCCTCCTTACGAATCCGTCGATACACCGGCGATCTTGCCGCCCATCTTGAGGGCTTCCTGGACCACAGGGTCTTCCACCGCCTCCTGGTGCGGGGAGCGCGGGCGCTCGGCCTCGATCTCGGCCTTGCTCTTGGGTGTCAGCTTGAAGGCCAGGCGCACTGGACGGCCAAACAGCCGCGCCAGCGCATCCTCCAGCACGGGGCGATTCCTGGGGTCATCCAGTTTCGTTTGATGGAATGTGTAGTACACCCCCAGCGTGACCGAGTCGACCGTCGCGTCGAGGGGATAGCAGTCTTTGAGCAGTGCGCCGATGCGCTTGTTCTGGGCATCGACGGCCGCCATGAAGGCTTCCCACTGGCCATGAATGTCGGGCGCGCTGTCACCGGCCACTGGTCCAACCGGGGGCGATGACTCGCCTGCCGGGTTCGATTCTGGCGAGGCGAGCGGGGTCGTCGCGGGCTTCGCCGCCGGCGGCGGAGCGCTCGCCGCAGGCATGGGCGCCGAGCGCGGCGCCGCCGCGGCCGGGGCTAGCGCCGACGACTGCGCGGCAGGCTGTGGACGAGCCGCCTCCAGCGTCGCCTCGACCAGGGCCAGTTCAGCCGGTAGCTGGGGCTGGAGCGAGCCGCGCTGCGCGACGGCCGCCTCACTGAAGAGTCTGATGGCGCGCACGAGGGCCGCCGGGGACATGCGCCGCGCCTGGCCCTCCATACGGTCCAGTTGCTCAGCCGTGACATTGAGCAGCGAGCCGCCGCCGTTCTGGATGAGCATCAAGCCGCGCAGGTATTCGAGCAACTGGGCCACCAGCTGGCGAGGATCGACGCCCGCATCCACTGCCTGGTTGATGAGGCGCAGCCCGGCCGCCGTGTCAGCCAGGGCGATCTGGTCGGCGATGGCCTCGACCGCCGCGTCCGCCGCTGTACCCAGCGCCGCCTGCACCTGGGCCAGGCTGAGAGTCTCGCCGCAGAAGGCGACCATCTGGTCCAACAGGGAGATGGCGTCGCGCATGCCGCCCTGCGCCTGACGGGCAATGAGTTCCAGGGCGGCCGGCTCGGCGGTAAAGCCTTCGGCCTGGCAGATGTGGCTGAGGTGCTCGACCGTCTCGTCCAGCGGGATACGCTGGAAGGTGAACCGCTGGCAGCGCGACAGGATGGTGGCGGGAATCTTGTGGGCCTCGGTGGTGGCGAGGAAGAAGAGGGCGTGGGGTGGCGGCTCTTCCAGGGTCTTCAACAGGGCGTTGAAGGCCGGCGTGGAAAGCATGTGGACTTCATCGATGATGTAGACCTTGTAGCGTGTCTCGGTGGGGGCGAACTGCACCTTCTCGATGAGGTCACGCACGTTGTCGACACCGGTATGGGACGCGGCATCGATCTCGATAAGATCCAGTGCGCGGCCCTCGGCCAGGCTGCGGCACGGCCTGCACACGCCGCACGGCCGCTGGCTCGCCTCGGCCTCACAGTTGACGGCGCGGGCCAGGATGCGGGCGATGGTGGTCTTACCCGTACCGCGCGGGCCGGAGA
>DAOUDG010000044.1:0-3774 GCA_034431435.1 Anaerolineae bacterium
GGCCGTTGAAGACCTCGCGCTGCGGGGCGTCCTCGCGCATCAACGTCAGGTAGGGGGCCACGAAGGCCCATTCGTCGTCACTCACATCGCTTGGATAGGCTTTGCGGTTCATGCCGCAAGCTTATCCAGCTTTGCTCATAGTGCATAACAGGCTCTAGGTTGAACATCGGAGTCAAACGTGATACGATCTTCAAGGAAGCAGCGTAACAAGCCAGATGCGGAGGCTCACTGTGGAAGAGACTGCGACACGCAGGGATACTAACGGCTCGTCTCCCCCCCCTCTTCAGAAGAAGAGCTCAAGGCCTCTCTACGAGCAGATCTACGATTACCTGGTCTCGATGCTGCAAAGAGGCACGTTGAAGCCAGGAGATCAGATTCCACCTGAGCTAGAGTTGGTGAAGACCCTGGGCGTCGGCCGGGTAACGGTTCGGCGCGCCATTTCCGATCTGGTCCAGGAGGGGAAGCTCATTCGGCACGCTGGAAAAGGGACGTTTGTGGCCGTACCGAAGATTGAGCGCCGTCTAGTAAATGTCTCGAGCTTCACGGCGCGACTTGAGGGCGCAGGGATGCGCGCTGGGGCACAAGTGCTCGAGATCCAGGTCATCCCTGCCACTCAGCGGCTTTCCCGCGAACTAGCCGTGCTGGAGGGATCGCCCGTCGTCGCCACCACGCGCGTTCGCTCTTCGGATGGTGAGCCGCTGGCGTTGGAGACCTCGTACATCAGCCTCGAGCGCTGCCCGGGGCTGGATCGGATGAACCTCAACAACGTCTCGCTCTACCATATCCTGCAAGAGAACTATGGGCTGAGTCCGGTCGAATCGCGCAAGACGCTGGAAATCACTCAGGCCAGTCCGTGGGAGGCCGAACAACTCCATATCCCATCGCGGGCGCCGCTGTTCCTCATGCGTGCCACTGTTCTGGGCCAGAATGGTCCCATCGAACACGCGAAAATCCTTTTGCGCGGTGATCGCTTCCGCTTCCAAGTCTGAAGCAACTCGGTATGACTTATCAGCCCAAACGAGAACACTGTAAGTCTCCAGGTTGCCTCGACGGCGACTAAACTCATCCCAAGGTGAAATCTACATGCTTGCTCGCGTGGGGTCTGCGGGTTTCACATTGGGATCAGTATAGGGTGACCGTCGAATCGAGATTCAGAATGACTCACCCGTCGTCAGCGTCGTGATCCGGCCAGGACCTGCCAACGGCGCGAAGCGGAATGTGTCAAGCCGGGTGAGACACCTCGAAGTGGGAATTTAGGGAACCGTTCGGCTGGCCTCCTCTCGACGTGCCGGACAGGGCGAACCACCCATCTCCGATGAGGCGGGGCTTGGGGTGGTCGGCGGGTTGATCCAGACGGCCTTGGGCGGCTCCGGGGCCAGGGGCAGGCCCTGGACGAACCGCTGGGGATGGGTCGCGTAGGTCGCGGCTAGCACCCGCTGTCGTTCCCGACGCACCGCCTCGGCACGTCCCCAGTGGACAGCGGCGGGGGTCAGCAGGGCCAAGGCGGTGTGGTGATGGTGGTCGTTGTACCAAGTGAAGAAGCCTTGTCCCCAGCCACGCGCATCGGCCAGACCGCCGAAGCGGTCGGGATAGTCGGGCCGATACTTGGCCGTCTTGAACTGGGCTTCGGAGAAGGGGTTGTCGTTGGCCATATGCGGCCGCGAGTGGCTCTTGGTCACCCCCAGGTCGGCCATGAGTTGGGTCACCTCTTTGGCGATCATGGCGCTGCCCCGATCGGCATGGATGGTCAACTGACCCCACTCGATGCCTTGCTTAGCGCACGTCTCGGCGATGAACGGCTCGGCCAAGGCGGCCGTCTGGCCCTCGGCGATCATCCAGCCCACGACGTAGCGACTGAACACGTCGAGCATGACGTAGAGGGCGAAGTAGGTGTAGGGACTGGGGCCGCGCAGCTTGGTGATGTCCCAGTTCCACAGCTGGTTAGGGGCGGTGGCCAGGAGCTCGGGCGTGGGGTAACTGGGGTGGCGAGCCTGGTTGCGCCGCTCGCGCATCAGCATGCGCAGGTCGTGGACCATCGCCTCGAAGACGCCCGCCTTGAACCAGCGTTGGGTCTGCTGATAGACCGTGTGCCATGGCGGCAGGTCGTTGGGCATGAAGCGCCACTGTACACCTGTGTGCACGATGTAGCGCAGGTCGTTGAAGACCTCGCGCAGCGCGAGCACGCGCTGCGGCTGGAGTTTGGCCCTGTGGAACAGGATATATGGGTAGAGGCGGTGTCTTCGGGCGTCGCTTGTACGTTAAGCACAGGCAGCGCCAGCGACAGCGTTGGGTAGAGCCTCTAGCCAGGCCTCCTTAGCAGGCCAGTTGTCGCTGGTCCGCGTCCAAACGGCTCGGAACTCCTGCGTGCCCCACAAGGCGGCGCGGTAGGCGCGCCATAAGGTGGTGAAGGACCAGCGTCTCGCCCCCCCCCCCACCAACGGGCGGGGGTGGGGGGACCTCCGAATAGCCCCCAGGCGCGATAGCCCGCCAGCACCAGCACGGCGTAGACCCACACGCTCCACTGCACACTTACCACCGCCGAGCGCTGGTTCCAACACTGCTTCTCGCCCACGCCAAAGCCGCTTTTCATCTCCCGATGGGCCACTTCCAGCTCTCAGCGCTGCCACGCCCACTCCAGCACCGTCTCGGCGGCCAGGGGGAGTTGCCACTGCCCGTCACGCTGGACCGCCGAGACGAGGTAGAAGCTCGGCTGGTGGGGGTCGAGCGCGGTGGTGCGTCCGCTGAGCGGGGCCTCGAGGACCGCCGAGACGAGGTAGAAGCTCGGCTGGTGGGGGGCGCGGCGTGGCTCCTGCTTGCCTGCCTTCCACGTCGCGCCCCCCACCACGATCAGAAACAGCGGACACTGGGGCATCCCTTGGCGCACATACGGCCCCTTCACGCGGTAGCGCAGCTGGATCAGCCGTCCGCGCACGTTGACCACCGTCGTTAGCCACCCCTTGCGCTCGGCCAACCAGTCCGCCGGGCGCGGCGCGTGCAGCTCGTACTTGCGCCGTTTGTCGCCTGCCCACTCGGCGGGCAGCAGTTCGCGCAATCGACGGTTGCGGGCGGTACGCACGATGGCGATAGCGCCCGTCGGTAAGCCACGCCAGAAGCCGAGGGTGTCATACACCCCATCCCCCAGCACCACCAGGCGTTGGCCGACCCGCCCGGCCTGATCCAGCCCGGCCCGCACCCAGGCGACGAACGCCCACCCCGCCTCCCACTCCTTGCACGCTGGCAAGTCCCGTCGGACCGCTGTCTCGGGAAGGGCCGGCACGAAGCGCAACGGGATGGCGCGGGCGTAGCCGTCCTGGATGGGCGTCAGCCACGCCCCGTGCAGGAAGCGTTGCGCGCGATGGATGCCGCGTTTGAACACCGCCGTGCGGGGTGCGCGCAGCCAGCCTGTGCCCACCATCGTGTGACTTGACCGAGCCAGTTGTGTCCCGTCAACCCCGATCACGTAGGGTGCGCTGGGGTCGCTATGGGCCAGTGCTGACTCAGTAGGATGGCTGCCGTCATAGAAGGCATGAATACCTCCAAAGACCCGATCTATGTCCGTGAGCTAACGGAGGCCGAGCGGCAGGCGCTAAACTGATTCCAAGGTGAGATCTACATGCGGCATGAGGGTAGGTCGGCCAGGCCCGCCAGGAAGGCGCCCACCTTCTCGCGCACCTTGGCGGCCGTCCCCAAGCAGGTGTTAGCGGTTACCTCGTGGCGCACCCAGTTCCAAATCGCTTCGTCGGCGTTGAAGTCGGGACTGTAGCTGGGCAGGGC
>DAOUDG010000045.1:0-20313 GCA_034431435.1 Anaerolineae bacterium
TCGATGTCCTGGGGGCGCAGGCCGGAACGGGCCACGGTCTCGTCCACCAGGCGGTCGACGGCGTCGATCTCGGGGCGGATGATGGTCTCGAAGTCGGCGCGGCTGGTCGGCTGGCGCACCCCGAAGCGGTCAGTCACCAGGCGGATGTCGGTGTCGGGCAGGTCGGATAGGCGGCGCTTGGCGGCCTCGACGGCCTCGAACATGCGCAGGCCGTAGTTGCCGGTGACCAGCGCGATGAGATTCTGAATCTGGCGCGGGGCGCGGGAGGTGGCTTCGATGTCGCGCAGCATGCGTACCCGCTCCGGCAATTGCAGCTCAATCAGGCTCTGCCAGTCGGCCAGGGTGTCGTAGATCCAGGTGGGCACGGGCAGCGGCGCGGCGGCGGGGCCGTAAACGCTGCCCTCGCCGAAGTGGCGGGCCAGGCGGGCGCGCAGCAGCTTCTGGTCGAACACGTCGCCGGCGATGGGCAGGCCGCCCGTGGCGAGGACGTCGCGGCGCGCGCCCTGGACGCGCATGATGGTGATGTCTAGCGTGCCGCCGCCGAAGTCGAAGACGAGGATGCGCTGGTCGCCCGTGGCGCTGGCGGCGTAGTGGAAGGCAGCGGCGATAGGCTCGTACTCCAGGTAGACCGTCTCGTAGCCCGCCCGTAGCGCGGCCTCGATGAGTCGCTCCTGGGCGACAGCGTCGGCCTGGGGGTCGGTGGCGAAGCGCACCGGTCGCCCGAGCACGATGTCGCGCAGCTCGTGGCCCAGGGCGGCCTCGGCGCGGCGCTTGGTGGCGTACAGGTAGGCGGCGATGAGGTCTTCGAGGGGCAAGAAGAACTGGCCAACGACGGTGCCGGGGTAGTGGGCCTCGCGCAGGGCCGTCTTGAAGGACAGGAACAGGCGGCCGGGCGACAGGGCATCGACCCAGGCGTACACGTCGCGGATGAAGGCGGGCAGCTCGGCGAAGACCATCTCGATCTCGCCGACCCATACCCGTTCGAGGCGGATGGGCCGCCCCAGGTTCTGCTCAAAGTAGCGGGTGACCGCGCCACGCCCGATGGCGACGCTCTGGTCGTTGGTGATGTAGAGCGCGCTCCGGGCGACGGCGGGGTTGGTGTTGGCCGGGTCGATGGGCAGCAGGCGCACCGCGCGCCCATCGTAGACGGCCATGCCAGAGTTGGTGGTGCCGAAATCCATGCCGACAATCATAGGCTATGGCTCCTTTCGGGTTTCCCGACTCGGTAGTCTACCACCGTGCGTGGCCCGCTGTCACCATCTGTTTGGGCGAACGGGGGTCATCCGTGTGGGTGACGAGGTCAGGGGTCAGGCCCCAGCGCTTGCCGGACACAGACATTTGGGCCATACTTGCCGACACGAGATTCCCATCATCCAGCCCGGAGGCGGTATGGCCGGACGACGCACGCGCACCGATAGCATGTCCAACGTGGACACGGCGTGGCTCCGCATGGAAGAGCGCAACAACCTGATGATGATCACGGGCGTGATGTCCTTCGACGCGCCGCTGGACGTCGCCCGTGTCAAACAGGTGTTGCGTGAACGCTTCCTGACCTACGAGCGTTTCACCCAGCGCGTGATCGACCCGGCCCTACCCGGCCAGAACCCGCGCTGGCAGACCGACCCCAACTTCAACCTCGACAACCACGTTCGCGTCTTTCGCCTGCCGCCGCCGGGCGACAAGGACATGCTCCAGCGCCTGGTGAGCCACCTGATGAGTACGCCGCTGGACCTGACGCGGCCGCCCTGGGAGTTCCATATTGTGCAGAACATCGAGGGGCACGGCTCGGCCGTCATCCCGCGCCTTCACCACAGCATCGCCGATGGCATTGCTCTGGTGTCAGTGATGCTGTACATGACCGACCCGACCCCCAACCCGCCGCCACGCCCGACGGAGCCGAGTCCGCTGCGCGGGGGCGGCAACCCGATCACTGGCCTGTTCAAGCCGGTGACGAGTACGGTGCGCGAGGTACAGAAGGCGGCGGGGACGGTACTCCACGCGGGGGTGGACGCGCTGATTCATCCGAGCCACGTGATCAAGGCCGCCAAGCTGGGCGGCAGTACCGCCGTCACCCTGGGCAAGCTGGCCCTCATGCCCTCCGACCCTCCAACCCTCTTCAAGGGGCCATTGGGCAACGAGAAGCGCGCCGCCTGGACCGAGCTTATCCCGTTGCCCGACGTGAAGGCCGTGGGTAAGGCCATGAATGGCACGGTGAACGACGTACTGTTGACGGCGGTGGCGGGCGCGCTGCGCCGCTATCTCATCGAGCACGAGCAGACGATCGAGGACCTCAATATCCGCGCCGTCATCCCCGTCAATCTGCGGCCGCTGGATGTCAAGCCCAAGTTGGGCAACCAGTTTGGCCTGGTCTTTCTGTCGCTGCCGCTGGGCATCGAGGACCCGGTCGATCGCGTGGAAGAACTAAAGCGGCGCATGGACGGTATCAAGGACTCGCCAGAGGCGGTTGTGACCTTCGGCCTGCTGAACGCGGCAGGCATGCTGCCCGAGGATATCCAGGACACGCTCGTCGACATCTTCGGCACGAAGGCCACCGCCGTGATGACCAACGTCCCTGGCCCGCGCCAGACGATCTACCTGGCGGGCCTGCCCATCCGCGAGCTGGTGTTCTGGGTTCCTCAGTCGGGGAAGGTGGGGCTGGGCGTGAGCATCCTCAGCTATGACGATCGCGTTGTGGTCGGTTTCGCGACGGACGCGGGTCTGCTGCCCGACCCCGATGCGTTGGCGAGGGATTTCGAGCGCGAGTTCAGCGAGATGCTGCTGCTGGTGGAAGAGGTGCGACAGGCCGAGGAGTGGGAGAAGAAGTTGGAGGCCCTGGAGGAAGAGGCGGCGCGCCCGGCCACCACTCGCTTCTACCCGACGGTCGAGTCCGACCTGACGTCGGGCCTCGCCGACCCGATGCCGTCAGGCGTGACGCCTCTGGGCGAAGCAAAAAGCCCGCCGGGCCTTGCGCCTGCGCCCGCCACGGCGAATGGCGCGGCGCATCCGTCCACCGAGGTGTGCCACGGGGTAACCAAGTCAGGCGCGCCATGCCGCAACCGCGCCCTGCCCGGCTCAGCCTATTGCCGCGTCCATCAACCCTGAGCCTCGCGGGCGATGCCTCGCGAGGCCCCGACCGCGAGGCGCTGCGTGAGCCAGCCAAAGACCGACGTTCAGGACGAGGGCGGCCCATTGTGGGCCGCCCTTTCCATGTCTTCCGCGCTCGCCGTGGCTCATCTCGCTACGGCTGCGAGGGGCGCACCCACTCCAGGTCGCCGACGAAGAGGCTGCCGCTGGGGGTCTGGTCGAAGGCGAGGGCGATCTCGGCGATATCGGCCAGATTGACGCCGCTGACATCGGCCAGGGGCAGGCGCAGGGTGGTCAAGGGGACGCGCCCGATCCACATCGGGCCGAAGAAGCCATCCTTCTCGACCTTGCCGACGGGGTATTGCAGGGCAGGATCGGTCAGGCGCGTGCGCAGGGTGGCCGTCTTCCCCGCGCGGTCGGTGAGGACGACGCTGAAGGACTGGGGCGCGCCCTGGGTATTGAGGGGCGAGAGGGGGTCGATGGCGGTGCGCAGGCTGATGGCGCTGGCCGTGCTGAGGTCGCCAGTCCCCGGCGGCAGGGCGAAACGCCACGCGCCGCCCGGCTGCGTCCAGGAAACCACAGTCAGGAAGGGCTGGCCGGGGGTGGTGACGGTGGCGCGGCGGCACGGCTCGCTGCCCGGCTTGCTCTTGGGAGTGTAGTAGCCATCCTGGCAGAAGAGGGTGGTGACGCCGTCGGCCATGATGGGGCCACCCGCGCGATTGAGCTTCAATTCACCGGCGGTGGTGGGAATGAAGGCGGTGCGGCGGTCGGCGGCGTTGGCCAGGACCGCGACCTTGCCGGGGAAGCCGTAGAGTTGGGCGAGGGTGGGAGCCTGGGCGTCCATGCCCAGGCGAGCTTTGGCGTCGCGGACGGCTTGCGGGTCGGGGTTGAAGAGGGTGGTCAGGAAATCGGTCGCGTAGTGGACGAGGAACTCCTGCTCTCTGGCCGGCTCGAGCAGGGTCTGGCAGTCGGGGCGGTTCTGGCGGAACAGGTCGGGGCCTAGCTGGCGGTTGAAGCCGTTGTGGGTGCCGCCTTCGAGCCACGCGCTGCTGACCCAGGGCAACTGCTGCGAGGCCGTGCGCGCGCCCTCGAAGAAGAACGCGCCGTCCTGGTCGATGACGTCGCCGTCGCAGGCGGGCAGGATGATGCCCTGGGGAACCGTGGACGCGCCGGGTAGGGTGAAGAGGACGGCGGGGGCGACGTGGAGCAGGCCCGCCACGGGACCGTAGCCCCGCCGGGCGAGGGCGTCGGGAGAGTCGAGGCCATCCTGGGTGACCATCGAGGCAAACTCGCCACCACGGGAGTGGCCGATGAAGGCGAGGCGGCCCATGTCAGCGCGGCCCTTGAGATCGACGCCGAACTTGTTGGGGCTACCTGCCGACGCCTCGGCCAGGGGCTTGAGGTGCAGGTCGACGATCTGCTTGAGGCGCTCGGCGGGCGTTGGCTCGCCGAAGCCGAAGGTATTCTCGGCGTTGATGTTGGGAGCGAGGGCAACGTAGCCCTGGGCCGCCAGCTGCTGCACGAGGTAGTCGAAGCCGCGATAGTTCGGCTGCTCGAGGTCGGGGGCGCAGGGCCAGGTGTCAACCGACGTGTTGGGGTCAACGGGGCAGCCAGGGTGCGTGCCGTGGAGGATGACGACGACAGGGTGAGGGCCGGGACCGCGCGGGGCGGCGATGATACCGTTGAGGCGAACGGGCATGGTGCGGAAGCGGCTATCGGTCGGGAATCGCTCCTGGATGATCGTTGCGTCGCCGAGGTTGTACTCGACCACGGGCGGCAGACCCGCCGTGGAACCCGCGCCGGGGGTAGCGGCCGGGGCAGCGGGTGTGGCCGCCGCCGAGGTTGGCGCGGTGGCGGGCCGCGTAGCGGCAACGGCGGCGGGCGGCGCGGTGGCCGCCGCTGAGGTTGGCGCGGCGGCGGGTCGCGTAGGCGCGACGACCTTGCCGGGCGGCGTGGTGGTGGGGGACGAGGGTGATGGGCCAACAGGGGTGCAACCTACGGCGAGGGCGGCGAGGGCCAACATCACTAGCCAGGTGAGGCGGGCAGGGGTACGGGCAACAACGTGGGGTAGGCGGGGCATAGTTGTAGGTATCCGTGATGAATGATGTCTGGGCGGCCAGCCGAATGCGCCTATTGTACCACACATCACCGCCGCGCCTCCCAGTCCCACGCCCAGATGCGCGCCAGCAGGTCGTACACCGCCGGACTATGGAACTGTAGCGCCAGTTCGCGGTTGAGCTTGTGGCTGGTCTCCGTGCCGTTCAGGCTGCCCACGTGGACGTAGCCCTCCCCACCCACGCGCACCAGGACCAGCTTGTTGTGGATACCCAGGCCTGTCGGGTTCCCGGTGCGGCATTGCAGGTCCAGGCTCTCCGCGATGGCGACGCTGTTGACGTATACGCAGGTGGCGCGGTTGGCGCGCGGCTCGCCCACGCTGTCGAAGAAGCTGTCGAGGAGCAGGCGGACCGTCGCCCCACGCCGCGCGGCGGCGAGATAGGCGGCCAGGCGCGGGTTGGGGTCCGCGTCGGCGCTGGATGCGGGGCCGCCCCACCACGGCGGCTCGTCGAGGGTCTCTACCAGCACGCTGTCGCCCTGCCCTGCCCGCGCTACCAGCCCGATCAGGCCGTCGCTGGCGCGCAGGCTGTTCTCCGGCGATTGCAGCAGCTCGAACTGGTCGGCCATCGCTGTCACGGGCGCGGCCGCCTGCGGCGGGTAGTCGCTGCCGCCGGTCTCTCGCACGGGTACATAGCCCGGCGTCGGCGGGCCGAACACCGTGTCCAGCGGGTTCCAGCGCACCAGGTCGCGCCAGCGCGGGTCGCTATCGCGGGCGAACAACGCCTCCACATGAGCAACGAGGTCGGGTTGCTCCGTGACCAGCGCCACACCCCGCCGCCCCAGCGTCCCGTCGGCCTTGTCATCGTCGGGCAGGCTCTCCGGCGATAGGTTCTCCGTCGCCAGCAGCAGCCGCGCCCCGTCCACGACGATGTACTTGGCGTGTAGCGAGCGGTAGCGGGGCTTGCCGCCGGCCGCGTTGCTCATGTACAGCACCGTCCCCCCCGCCTGCGCCACCCGCATCGCCGCCCAGCGATCCTCGTCCCCCAGGCCGCCCGACGGCGCGCCTTCCAGCAGCGCCGTCACCTGCACCCCCGCCGCGGCTCGCTCGGCCAGCGCGTCGGCCAGGGCCGGGTGGCTAAAGGTGTAGGCGGCGACGTGGAGGGTGCGCGTCGCGCCGCGCAGGGTGTCGCGCACCAGGTCGAAGGCAGCGTCCGGCGCAAGGGCCACCGTTACCGGCGCGGCCGTCGGAGCGCGTAGCGGCCGATAGGCGGTCACGTCCCAGGCCGGATAGCGCACCTTGCGCCCGATGAGCGGGTCGGCCGGGTCGGCCGCCCAATCTGTCGCGCGGCGGGTGTTAGCGAGGGGTTGCAGCGTTGCCTCGTCGAGCTTGCGATACAGGACCTGCCCCTCCTCGGCGACACCCGTCGGGCGCCAGGGCTGCACGCCAGGGCCGTCCCAACCATAGGCGGCCGACCCCGCCTTGTAGGCGACCGTGTCCAGTGGAACGCCGACGGCGTTGAGAATGGTCACGCGGCCACCCGTGTTGCTGAGCCGCAACGGCTGGCCCGCCAGGCGCGGCACACCCGCCCCCGACGGCGGCCCGTACTCGCAGCCGGGTAGAGCATCGAAGGTGGCGTGGAAGGCGACCGCACTATAGGCGCACCAGAGCGCGGTGGCAGGTGGCAGGCTGAAGGTTGAAGGCGACCCCGACGCGGGGAAAGTGACACGGTGCGAGCCGTCGTCGACGCTGTAGCCAGTCAGGTCGAGGATTTCAGGGCCGGGGTTCCAGAGATGGAAGGCTTCGTCGGCTTCACCGGGCGTCAGCGTGTCGTAGTAGAGCGCCGACAGCCACGGCGTGGGTGGGCGCAGGCCGCGCTGCACCTGGAAGACCGGCAGAAAGGCATGCTCGATGCGGGGCAGCGGCGCGTCCAGCGTGGCGTAGCGCTGGGCGTGGGGCAGGAACAGGAGGTACGTCTCGCCAGGGCGGGCGGCGACATGGCTGCCGCCCGCGACGAGGGCCAGGGTCAGCAGGCATAACAGAAGCATCAACCGCGCGGCGACATGGCGCATGGGGATGGCTCACCTGGGCGGGCGACGCGAGCAAGCGCGCTCAGCCGCATTGTAGGACGGCGGCACGCCGAGTCAAGTTTGGCGCACGCTCCCCGGCGCGGCGGCTGCCCGCCCCGCGCGTCCCCCACTCTTAGCAAAAACTCAGCCTCATCTTGGGATTCTCTCAGCGGTGGCGAGTATCATGTCTCTAGAGCCAGGGCATCGCCCACGGCTCGCCAACCGAACCCGCCACTGGGCGGGCACACTCAAACACCTAAGGGAGTCAGATGAGTATGAAGCGAATCAGTATGTTGTTCGTCGCGGGCGCGCTGGCGCTGGCGGTGGTCCTGGCAGGCGTTGGCGGCTCCGGCGTCGCCCTGGCCCAGGGCCCCACCACCACCCCGACCACCCCTCAGCAGGCCCCCATCCACGAGGCGGCACAGGCCTTCTGGCAGGCGCTGGCGAACCGCCTCAACGTGACCCTCGACACCCTCACCCAGGCCGTGCGCGGCGCGGCCAAGGATGTCGTGGCGCAGGCCGTCACCAACGGCACGCTGACCCAGGAGCAGGCCAACACGGCCAACTCGCGCATCGATCAGTGGCAACCCGGCCAGGGCCCCAGTCTCCCCTTCTTCGGCGAGCGCGGCCGTGGTGGTCGCGGCGGGAAGGGTGATTTCGGCGGCCCCGGGCATGGCGGCATGATGGGTGGCCTCGATGCAGCGGCTAAGGCGCTGAACATGACCACCGCCGACCTGATGACCGAGTTGCGCAGCGGCAAGACCCTGGCCGCCGTCGCCCAGGCGAAGGGCGTCTCGGCCGACAGCGTCAAGGCGGCTATCGTCGCCGACATGAAGGCGAAGATTGACGCGGCCCAGCAGGCGGGCAAGTTGACCGCTGAGCAGGCGACGCAGGCCAAGCAGCGCATCGACACCGAGGCGGCGAACTGGGACCTGAGCCAGTCCTTCGGCCCCGGCGGCAAGAACGTTATGCCCGGTGGTCCGCGCGGCGGCCGCGGCGGCCAGAATGGCACGCCCAACCCGAACGCGACACCCGCGCCCCAGCAGCAGTAGCCTTCGACCGCCGACCAACGACGGACGACCGACCACCAGTGCTAGCGGTGGTCGGTCGTCCGTGGTCGGTCGCCACGCTTCACACATCACGCCGTGCGTACTACAATTTACCCCGTTAGCGCAAGAAGTGACCGCCATCGAGAGACCCATGCCCACCGTTCTCGTCGCCGACGACGACCGCAAGATCGTTGATATGTTGCGCCGCACCCTCACCTACGAGGGCTACCACGTCCTGACCGCCCTCGACGGCCAGGATGCCCTCGACCAGGCCCTGGTGCAGCGCCCCGACGTCATCATCCTCGACTGGATGATGCCCAGCGTCGACGGCATCGAGGTCGCCCGCCGCATCCGCGCTGTCGATAGCACGCCCATTCTGATGCTCACCGCCCGCGACGCCGTCGATAACCGCGTCGAGGGCCTGGACGCGGGCGCCGACGACTATCTGGTAAAGCCCTTCGCCACACCGGAGCTTCTCGCCCGGCTGCGCGCCCTGCTGCGGCGGGGCGAGACCCAGGCCAGGGACCGCCCCCTCGTCTTTGCCGACCTCGGCCTCGACCCCGCCACCCGCGAGGGGCGGCGCGGCGCGCGCAAGTTCGCCCTCACGCCCAAGGAGTACGATCTCCTGGAGTATCTGCTGCGCCACCCGCGCCAGGTTCTTCCGCGCGAGATCATTCTCGACGCCGTGTGGGGCTACGACTTCGGCGGCCAGGGCAACACCCTCGAAGTCTACATCGGCTACCTGCGCGCCAAGACCGAGGCCGACGGTGAGGCGCGCCTCATCCAGACCGTGCGCGGCGTGGGCTACGTCCTGCGCGAGGAACCCTGACGTGTCCGTTCGTCTGCGGCTGACGCTGCTGTATACGGCCATCCTGGCGTTGACGCTGGTGGTCTTTAGCGTCGCGCTGTACGCCATCGTGTCGCGGCTGACCCTCTTCTCTATCCAGTCGGAGCTGGTCGACGATACCAATCGCGTCGTGCAGGGCTACCCGGTCGGCAACGGCCGCGAGGGGCCAGGGGGTCGCGATAACAACCGCCGCCCCGGCTTCCCCCCCTTCCGCATCACCGGCCCCGACACCTTCGTTCAGATTCTCAACCCCGACGGCGAGATCAACACCCACGCGCCCGGCCTCGACGACCTGACCCTGCCCATCAACCCCGGCGCTCTGACCGCCGCCCAGGCGGGCCGCGCCACCGTCGAGCGCGTCGATGTCGAGGGTCAGCCCCTCCTCATGTACACCGCGCCCGTCGTCGCCCAGGGCCGGGTCACCCAGATCGTCCAGGTCGCCCGCAGCGTCGCCCTCCAGGAGCAGGCCCTGGGTATTCTGCGCCGCATCCTGCTGGCAGGCACGACCCTCGCCACTGTCGTCGCCTTCGGCGTCGGCTGGTTGCTGGCGGGCGCGGCGCTGCGCCCCATCGACCGTATCACCCAGACCGCCAAGGCCATCGGCGCCGAACGCGATTTCAACCGCCGCGTCGAGTACACCGGCCCCAATGACGAGTTGGGCCGCCTCGCCACCACCTTCAACACCATGCTGGGCGAGCTTCAGGCAGGCTACCGCCAGACCGAGGAAGCTCTCCACGCGCAGCGACGGTTCGTCGCCGACGCCTCCCACGAGTTGCGCACCCCCCTCACCAGCATTCGCGGCAATCTCGCCCTGCTCCAGCGCGAGCCGCCTATCGACCCCACCGACCGCCACGCGGTCGTCTCCGACATGGTGGATGAGACCGACCGCCTTACCCGCCTCATCCAGAGCCTGCTGACCCTGGCCCGCGCCGACGCCGGGCAGACCCTGCGCGCCGAGGACGTCCTCGTGCGCCCGGTGGTCGAGGACGTCGCCCGCCAGGCTCAGAGCCTCGGCCCGCGCCACGTCATCACCGTCGACGCCACCCCCGACATCGCTGTCCGCGCCGACCGCGACATGCTGAAGCAGGTGTTGCTCATCCTCGTCGACAACGCCGTCAAGTTCACCCCGCCCGGTGGCGCGGTCCACATCGCCGTCCACGACGGCGGCGCCCGCGTCCATATTGCCGTCGCCGACACCGGCGTCGGCATCCCCCCCGACATCCTGCCTCATGTCTTCACCCGCTTCTACCGCGTCGACACCGCCCGCAGCGGCGACAGCGCGGGCCTCGGCCTGTCCATCGCCCAGGACCTCGTCGAGGCCTACCACGGTCATATCAGCGTCGCCAGCGAACCCGGCAAGGGCAGCGTCTTCACCGTCAGCCTCCCCGCCGCGACCACGGTCCCCCCGCCGCCTCTACCCCCCCTCTCGCTCTAGGCAAGGGTTGGGGTGGGAGTCGTCACCGACCACCGAGTACCGCCCCCCCGCGCCAGACTTGACGCCGTGAACCAAGTCCCTGCCCGCCGCGTTTCCTTTACATCCATGTCTGTCCGGTGGGTGGCGAAGGGAGGTGGCGATGGATGTCCTGAAGAATGTGGCGCGGCGGTGGCTGCCGCTGGCAGCGGTGACGACGCTACTGTGTGCGTTGGTGTACGGCGTGGCGCAGCAGGACTGGCGGCAAGCGGCGAATGAGCCGCAGGCGGGCATGGCGCTGGATGCGGCCGACCGCTTGGGGCGGGGTGACGCCATCGGGGCGGTGCTGCCCGCGCCGCCCATCGACGTGGGGCGCAGTCTGTCGCCGTTCATGATTGTCTATGGCGCGGACCAGCGCCCCATCGCGTCGTCGGGGCTGCTGCACGGCGCGACGCCGACGCTGCCCCAGGGCGTGCTGGACAGCGCGCGCCAACGGGGTGAGAATCGCCTGACCTGGCAGCCGGAGCCGGGGATGCGGCTGGCGGCGGTGGTCGCGCCGTACAGCGGCGAGCAGACCGGCTACGTGCTGGCGGCGCGCTCGCTGCGCGACGTGGAGCGCCACATCCAGGCTGTAGGCCTGATGACGGGCCTGGTGTGGCTGGCCGCGCTGGGCGTGTCGCTGGGGTTGATTGTCCTGGGCGAGCTGCTGCTGGCCCACTAGATCAGGGGGTGGTGGAGGATTACGTGGCGCGGCGAGATGCCGCTGGCCGGGGCGCCGGGCGAGCCGGTGGACGGCGCGCGGCTGGTGTTCCGCGCGGCCGACCCGGCGGTGGTCGCGGACTTCGCGCGCCACGCCCCCTAC
The DNA here is from genome assembly GCA_034431435.1 of Anaerolineae bacterium. Taxonomy (GTDB): domain Bacteria; phylum Chloroflexota; class Anaerolineae; order Epilineales; family JAHCIE01; genus JAHCIE01. The sequence goes on from DAOUDG010000045.1 coordinate 11,376, forward strand.
GGCCGCCATGGCCTGGTGACGCGCTGGACGATTCGCCCCCTGGCTCGTAGTCATCGGCGGCGAGTGAGGCGGGCTGTGAATAACTTCCCACGACAGGTGAAGGGACTCGCACGCCTGCCCCTGAGCGCTGCCCTACAATAGAAGGAACCCCGCGCCGGGAGCAACGCCTGCGTCCGGTCAGGGCCGCCACGAGGTGGGTGTAACTGCGCCCCTCGCGGCCGCATCCAAGTCAGGTGAGCGGCTTGCGCCGTACACCTATTCGGATTAGCCCTGCGAAGACGGAGGAAGACATCCCGTGAAGAAACTGGTCATTCTGGGCGCCGGCACGGCGGGCACGATGGTCGCCAACCGGCTGCGCCGCCTCCTCGACCGCGACGAGTGGCAAATCACCATCGTCGACCAGAACGAGACCCACTACTACCAGCCCGGTTTCCTGTTCATCCCCTTCGGCATGTACAGCAAGAACGACGTCATCAAGCCCAGGCGCGACTTCATCCCGGCCGGCGTCGAGTTTATCATGTCGCCCATCGAGTTGATCGAGCCGGAGCATAACCGCGTCAAACTCGCCAAAGACCACCGTACCCTCAGCTACGACTTCCTCGTCATTGCCACCGGCACCCAGACCCACCCCGACCAGACCACCGGCCTCCACGAACACGAGTGGCACAAGTCCATCTACGACTTCTATACCATCGAGGGCGCGGTTGCGCTGGCGCGGCATCTGCGCACCTGGCAGGGTGGCCGCCTCGTCCTCAACGTCGTCGAGAATCCCATCAAGTGCCCCGTCGCGCCGCTGGAGTTCATCATGCTGGCCGACTGGTTCTTCCACGAGCAGGGCCTCCGCGACCGGGTCGAGCTGATCTACGCCACGCCGCTGCCGGGCGCCTTTACAAAGCCGATTGCCTCCAAGCACCTGGGCGACATTCTGGAGCGCAAGAACGTGCAGGTCGTGCCCGAGTTCATGATCGAGCACGTCGACCCCGACGCGAAGAGAATCGTCGCCTACGACGAGCAGGAAATCGAGTACGACCTGCTGGTGACCGTGCCCCTCAACATGGGCAACGAGGTCGTGGCCCGTTCCGGCCTGGGCGACGAGCTGAACTACGTCGCCGTGGACAAGCATACCTTCGTCTCGCCCTCCCACCCCAACATCTTCGCCCTGGGCGACGCCGCCGCGCTGCCCACGTCGAAGGCCGGGTCGGTGGCCCACTTCGCGGTGGACTGCTTCGCCGAGAACTTCCTGCGCTACGCCGACGGCCTGGAGATGCTGCCCACCTTCGACGGCCACGCCAACTGCTTCATCGAGTCGGGCTTCGGCAAGGGGCTGCTGATCGACTTCAACTACGACGTCGAGCCGCTACCCGGCAAGTACCCGCTACCCGGCGTCGGCCCCTTCAGCCTGCTGGAAGAGTCGGAGGCGAATCACTGGGGCAAGATGATGTTCCGCTGGCTGTACTGGAACACCCTGCTGAAGGGCCAGGAACTGCCCCTACCGGCGCGCATGAGCATGGCCGGCAAGTGGAAGCAGGCGGAGGCGCTATGGACCAGTCCATCGCGGAACTGAACGCCAAGCTGGACACCCTGACCAGCCAGGTGCAGTACCTGGCCGAGCAGGCTCGTGTCGCCGAGCGCGCCCGCGAAGACCGCGCCGAGCTGGTGCGCGACCTGCTGCCCATCGCCAACGACGCTTTTCGCCTGACCACCGAGCAGTTGGAGGAGGTCCAGGAGTACATCGACCTGGGCGACCTGCTACGGCTGGTCAAGCGGCTGCTGCGCAATGGGCGCAATATCGAAATGATGCTCGACCAATTGGAGAGCCTCAGCGACCTGGCGCAGACCGTCGGGCCGCTGGGCGACGAGGCCTTTGGCAAAGCCGTCGACAGCCTCCAGATGATGGAGCACAAGGGCTACTTCGCCTTCGCGCGGGGCGGGATGCGCATCGTCGATAACGTCGTCACCTCCTTCACGGAGGAGGACGTCCAGCAACTGGGCGACAATGTCGTGCTCATCCTGCAGACCGTGAAGTCGATGACTCAGCCAGAGATCATGAATCTGCTGCGCAACACGGCGCAGGCGGTTGAGATGGAGACGGATGAGCCGGTCGACATCTCGTATCGCGCGCTGCTGGCGCAGATGCGCGACCCGAACGTCCGGCGCGGCCTGGCTCTGACGATGCGCGTCCTGGGCAACCTGGGCAGCCAGACGAGCAACGGGTACGCGGCGCATTGACATTTCAGGAGGAACACAATGGCTACGCGCGAAATCGCCGGCAAGACGGTACAGGTCAACGACGAAGGCTTCATGACGAATCCCAAGGAGTGGGACAGGGATATCGCCGTGAGCATCGCCCACGAGGAGGGCATCGCCGACCTGACGCCGGCCCACTGGAAAGTGATCGACTTCTGCCGCCAGGACGCTGGCGCGGACGGCAAGGCCCCCACCCTGCGCCGCATCACCACCGTCACCGGCGTCTCGACCAAGGATATGTTCGCCCTGTTCCCCAAAGGCCCCGCCAAGAAGGTCGCCAAGATCTCGGGCCTGGGCAAGCCGGAAGGATGTGTGTAACATGGCTACCGAACTGGCACAGGTTCCCGCCCCCGTCGTCCAGCCCGCGCCGGCCGCCGAGGAGAAGCCGCGCCACGTGGCTTTCATTTGCTCCAAGGGCAACCTGGACATGGCCTACCCGGCCCTGGTCATGGGCTGGGCCGCGCTGGGCAACGGCATCGACGTGACCATCTTCTTCACCTTCTGGGGTCTCGACATCATCACCAGGAAGCGTGTCGATAACCTCCAGATCTCGCCCATCGGCAACACCAGCATGAAGATGGGCGACATGGGCATCCCCAACATCGTCGCCGCGCTGCCGGGTATGACCAACGTCTCGACCCGCATGATGAACCAGAAGATGGAGGCGCTGGGTGTGCCGCCCGTGCGCGAGTACGTCCAGATGCTCGTCGATGGTGGCGCGAAGCTGTACGCCTGCAAGATGTCGGTCGACATGATGGGCCTGACGATGGACGACTTCGTCGAGGGCGTCGAGAGCATCGTCACCGCCGGCGACTTCATGGACATGACCGACGGCGCGCAGATCGTGTTCATTTAGGATTAGCAGACATGACAGGTCTCAGAGGCCTGTCATGTCTGTTGTGTCAATTCTCCCCGGCTTGCGCGAATCGCACAACCCCCGTACACTTCGGGTCTATGACCAACGTAGTCCGCGTGACCGTGTGCGAGTTACGGAGCGGTGGCGACCATCTCGCCGCTGACTGGACCGCGCTGGTCGCGCACGCCCGCGACGAGGGCAGCAACCTGGTGGTGCTGCCGGAGATGGGCCTGGCCCCCTGGTTCGCCCGCACGCGCCCCTTCGACCCCGATGTGTGGCAGGCGGCGGTGGACGCCCATACGGCATGGCTGCCGCGCCTGGCCGACCTGACCCCGGCCGTCGTCCTGGGCACGCGCCCGGTTGTGATCGACGGCAAGCGTCAGAACGAGGCCTTCGCCTGGGACGCCGCGCGCGGCTACCGAGCGGCCCATACCAAGTACTACCTGCCCGACGAGGCCGATTTCTGGGAAGCCTCGTGGTATGCGCGCGGCGATGGCCGCTTCGACGCCATCGCTACGCCCGCCGGTCGCGTTGGTTTCATGGTCTGCACCGAGATGTGGTTCTACCAGCACGCGTGGGCCTACGGGCAGGCGGGGGCGCATCTGATTGCCACGCCGCGCTGCACGCCCCGCGAGACGCTGGACAAGTGGCTGGCCGGCGGGCGGGCCAGCGCGGTCGTCGCGGGGGCCTATTCTGTGTCGTCCAACCACGGCGACGAGCGGTTCGGCGGGCTAGGTTGGGTCATTGACCCCGACGGAAACGTTCTGGCGACCACCTCGCGCGAGCGTCCCTGGGTAACGGTGGCGATTGACCTGGCCGTGGCCGAGGCAGCCAGGCGCACCTACCCGCGCTATGTGCCTGACGGAGGTGAGAACTCATGACGCGAGAACACGTGAAGGAGCGCATGCAGACCCTCGGCGAGGAGATCGCCAACGCCGTCAGCCACGGCGTGGGGGCGGCGGCCTGCCTGATTCTGCTGCCGATTCTCATCACCATCCCTGCCTTGAACGGCGACCTGCTGCTGGTCGTCGCCAATGCGGTCTTTGGCACGACGCTACTGCTGCTGTACATGACGTCGACCATGTACCACGCCCTGCCACCGTCGCGCGCCAAGGATGTGTGGCAGATGCTCGACCATCTCGCCATCTACCTGCTCATCGCGGGCACGTACACGCCCTTCGCCCTGGGGCCGCTGCGGGGGCCGTGGGGCTTCGCCATGCTGGGCATCGTGTGGGGGCTGGCCTTGTTTGGCATCATCGCCAAGCTGCGCATCGGCTTCCGCTACCGCCACGTGTCCACCGCCGCCTACGTGGCGATGGGCTGGGTCGCCGTCATCGCCATGCCGGCCATCCTGACCCACGTGCCTCCGGCCGCCCTGGCGCTGCTCGTCGTGGGCGGCGTCACCTACACCCTCGGTACGCTTTTCTACTCGTGGACGCGACTGCGCTACCATCACTTCATCTGGCACATGTTCGTCATCGTCGGCACGGCCTGCCACGTCGCCGCCGTCGTGTGGTTCGCCGTCGCCTGACGCCAACCCGATTCTGGCCACCAATTCCTGCGTCGCGCCTCGCGGCGCAGGTTTCACTCCGGCGGCTTCCTCAGCAGGGGGCCGCCGTTTCCTCGCTCACCGCGCCGCGACCCGTTGACAGGCAGGGTCAGTTCCTGTACGATATCGTTGCCGGTCGCCGTCACTACTTCGGGCCGGGCGCTTACCTGCCCACCCACGCCGCCCACATGGCGCGCTGGCACCCAGGCGAGGGGCCATGACCAGCGACGCGCCTGGCGGGAGGGTGGTGGCCGGGGGTATACGGGAGGGATGATGAACGACGCCATTGAAGTCGTGACGCGCTTCAACGACGCTCTCAACGCGGGCGACGTAGACACGATGATGCGACTCACCACCGGCGACACTGTATTCGAGAACACCGATCCGCCGCCTGACGGCGCGCGCTACGCGGGGCAGGCGGCGGTGCGCGCGTTCTGGGAGAGCTTCTTCAGCGGCGCCGCATCGGCGCGCATCGACGTGGAGGAGATCTTCGCCTGTGGTGACCGCTGCACGATGCGCTGGACCTATCGCTGGACGGACCACCACGGCCAGGCGGGCCACATTCGCGGCATCGATGTCTATCGTCTGCGCGACGGGCTTATCGCGGAGAAGCTATCATATGTAAAGGGGTGAACAGGCTGACAATCCTCGTCTTCTTCGCGCCCGCCGAGTATACCTTCAAAGCGGCCTGGAGAAGACGCGCGTCACTCCCACAGCTATCGCTCGTCGTAGACGATCCCGTGCCCGAAAGCGTACCCGTCGTCTAGGGACTGGCCCCAAACGACGGGTAGCGTGACGCGCCATCGGCGCATGAGCGAGGATGAGGTTGCGGCGCGTCAGTTGCGTCAGGCCTTGCGCTCCTGGAAGGCGCGCCAGATGCCGACGAACCCGCCGAAGAAGGCGAAGAGCGCGCCGACCCAGATCAGGGACAGGCCCCAGCCGGGGTTGGACCAGTTCGCCAGCAGAATGCCGCCCAGGATGATGCCCAACACGCCCATGATGCCCGCGCCCCAGCCGCCGCCACGGAAGGCCATGACCAACAGGATGATACCGTTGACCAGCCCCCAGAAGCCTAGCACGAAGACGAAGACGCTGGGCAGAGCCACAGCGGCCGCCGTCGGGTAAATGAGGATCAGGCTACCGGCGATGATACTGATGATGCCCATGAACAGCTTCCACCCCCAGCCGCGGTGGTCCGTGAACATGTGGACGATGTCCAGGATGCCGTCGATGAGCCAGTACAGGCCCAACAGGACGACCAGCAACTGGAAGAGCTGCACCCTCGTGACGAAGGAGCCGAAGAGAAGTACGCCGCCAACGACGACGGCCAGGATGCCCCGGATGAGGGTCATCCACCACGGGCGATGGCTGGTCGCCAGTGGGGCCTCATCGGGGACTGAGACAGCCGCAGACATGATAGCACCTCCATAAATGATGGGTTCACAGACTAGCGCACGTAGCATACTCCAAAATGGCCGGGACGCAACCTCCTTAGGGGTGTAGAAGGGGTGTATTCTACCCCATCCATGAGCCCACTACTTGACGCCCCGCACAGCCCAGGCACGGGCCATCAAGGGAATCGAGCCATCCGCGGCGACGGGTAAGTCGGCGCGCAGCCGCTCGCGCAATGCAGCGCGCCGATCGTCGGGCAAGGACATGGTGTAGCTGGGCGCAGGCCCCTGACCACCGAGGAAGGGCGACCAGTAGTCGTCGAAGTCGCGAAAAATCGTCCGGATGTCGATGGCGCGCACCTCCACGGCCCCCAATCCTGCGTCGCGGAAGAGCGCGGCTAATGGCTCCGGCCGGCAGTTGGGAAACCGCAGCCCCTCCACCAACCTGGCAGCTTGCGGGTCAAGTGCGGCGGCGGCATCCCAGAAGTAGCGCATGAACTGCATCTCGCCCGCGTAGTCCCAGACGTACGCGGCCACCCGCCCGCCTGGCCGCGCCACGCGCGCCATCTCTGCCACGCCGCGCGTCGGGTCGGGGATGAAGTTGAGGCACAGCCCGGCGACGACGACATCGAACGCTGCGGCATCGACGGCCAGCGCGCGCGCATCGCCGACCTCGAAACGCGCGCGCGGGTCGCGGACATGGGCGCGGGCGTACTCGATGAAGCCAGGCGCGGCATCCACGCCCACCACGTCACGGGGGGTGGCCTGGGCGAGAATCGTCTCGGTCAGCGCGCCCGTCCCGCAACCCACGTCCAGCCAGGCGGCGCGCGGCGGCGCGGCCAGCCAGGCCAGAAACTCGCGCGCCACCAGGCGGCTCCAGCGCCCTACATAGGGTTCGTAAGCCGCCCCAACAGAGAACACGGCGCCGGTGGGGGATGTCTCGCCAGGCATGGTCACCTCCTGCCTGCGACGCTTGCCCTTATAGCGCGCCCGCCTGCGCGGCCAGCGTCTGAAGGTCGGGCACTTCCAGGTCAGGCTGCGCCTCGGCGGCGGGTGTCGCGCCGAAGCCGGCCTTGTCGTGGCGGCGGTTGACCCACACTGTAGCCAGGCCGAGCGCCTTGGCGGGCACGATATCGTGATACAGGCTCTGGGCGACGTGCAGGATGCGGCTCTGAGGCACGCCGATGCGCTCGAAGGCCACGCGGAAGTTGTTCAGCGACGGCTTGTACGACCGCGCCTGCCGCGCGGTGATGACCCAATCGAAGGGAACTTGCAGACGTTGCGCCGAGAAGGCGAACAGATCGTCGTCGATGTTGGAGATGATGGCCAGCCGGTACTTCGTCTTCAGCGCGCGCAGGGCGCGGGCGGAATCGGGAAAGGCGGGCCAGTCTTGCACGGATTGCGAGAACGCCGCCAGCTCGGCCTCGGTCGGCGTGAACCCCAGGCGCGCGCCGAATCCTGCCAGCACCTGGCGCAGCACAACCCTGTACTCGCGGTACTCGCCGCCCTCCGCCGCCGCCTCTAGCTCGCCGTACAGCTCCAGCGTCTCATCCTGGGCGAGGCTGGCCCCATGCCCGGCGAGCACGGGTTGGAGCGCCTGCCAGATGCCCGTCTCCCAGTCAATGAGTGTCCCGTAGCAGTCGAAGGTCAGAACGTCGTAGTCACTAAAGACCAGCATGTCATTCTCCGTGGTCCATGGTCAGTGGTCGGTGGGCGCTTTGCCCTCGTGCGGGATGAAGGCTCCCAACCCATAGCGGTCCCACTTGCCGTCCACCAGGGCCTTGACCTCCGGCGTCATCTGAATCTCGGTCGGCCACGTCTGGTGCGGGCCGGGATCGCGCGCCGTCTTGCGCGTGGCGTCGATGCCCATCTTGCCGCCGTAGTTCTTCTCCAACGAGGCGTGATCCAGGTCGTCGGTCGCCCCCTCGACGATCACCACGTCGCGGCGGGGGTCGTAGTTGGACAGCGTCTCGAAGGCCACCTGTGACAGGTCGTGGACGTTCACGTCCTCATCGACGACGATGATGGTCTTGGCGAGCATCATCAGCCCCAGCCCTCCACGGCCATCCGCTGCCCCTTGCTCCGCCCCCGGAACCGCTTCCCCGCTCCCCGCGTCTCCACCACCTCCGCCAACGGCACCCCCAAGACCCGCTGCCGCCCCCGCCCCTCCCCACTCCACACCGACACATTCTGGTACGGCCGCCGCTCCTCCACCACCCGAGGCGCCATCGGCCGCGCCTGCAAGCCATACGTCAGACTGTCAAACGCATGGTCCGCCTGCCCGTCCGCCAACCGCCCCTGGTCCTTGGGGTCCAGCATCAGCAACGGCAACGTCCGGTCCAAGGTCCGCGCCTCCGGCCCGAACGTGATGCCCGGCCGGTCCCGCCCCTCCGGCACTCGCAACAGCCCATGCAAGCCGTCGATCCGCGCCCGGATACTCCCCGGCCCCTTGCTCGCCGGCGCCATCGCACAGCCCCGAGGCCACCGGCCGTAGAACCCCCGCTGGAACCGCTCCAGGACCGTCTCCCCCCCACCCGTCACCGCGCCCATCGCACTGTCATACGTGATGAGGTTCGGCGGATACGGGGCAAAGGCCGCGTCCTGCAACGCTTCCCCCACTTCCTGTCCCGCCAACAGCGCGTCCTTCCCCTCGAAACTCCAGTCCCGATAGACATGCACGTCCGCGCCCGGACTCACCGCAAACAGGGTCAGGACGGCCGCATCCCGGTACCCCCAATCCAGTCCGGCATACCAGGCCCAATCCCCGAGCAACCGGGTGTCCAGATTGACGCGGTGCGGCTCCCCATACTCCGGGAACGCCTGCCCCCCACCGCCCAGCACCAATTCCGCGTCCAATTCCTGCCGCCGCGCCAGGTCCGTGGCGTCCCGGTACTC
>DAOUDG010000046.1:0-17950 GCA_034431435.1 Anaerolineae bacterium
GCCTGTCCGCTGTGGGTCAGCCGCCGCGCCTCGCCCCCGCTCGCCACCAGCCACACATCCGGCACATTCGTTCCGCTGCTGAAGCTGACCGCCAGCCGCCGGCCGTCGGGTGACCAGGCCAGGGGCTGGTCCGCGCCCGGGTCACGGCAGATGGGCAGCACGCTGATCACACCCCTCGGCAACCTCGTCACGCCCGGCAACCGCTGGCGCGTCGCCGTGTCGAGAAAGCGCAGGTCACTGTAGCCATCCGCATTCACCGAGTAGGCCAGTGTCTGCCCGTCGGGCGACAGGGCTATGGCTTCCACGTCCCACGGCGTTTCATCCAGGTGCGTCAGCCCGCCGTCGGCCAGGTCCAGGCAGGCGAGGGCGACGGTGTCGCGCCCCTGGTCTGTCGCCAGGTACAGCCTCTGCCCATTGGCCGCCCAGGCGATGCCCCGGTAGACCGCCTTGCCCTGGTGGGGCGTCAGGTAGGTCGTCTGGCCGCTGGCGAGATCCAACAGCAGCAGGTCGTCGTCCAGCGAGCCGTTGACCCGCAGGAGGACGAGCTTCGTCCCGTCGGGCGAGAAGGGACCAGCCAGGGTATAGGCGTCGGCCTGGTAGACGCAGCGCGTCTCGCCCGTCGCCAGGTGGTGGGTGTAGACGTCGAAGAACTGGGGGTGACGGCGGTTGGAGGCGAAGGCCAGGCTCTGCCCGTCGGCCGACCAGTCGCCCCAGTAATGGAAGGCATCGGGGCGCTGGGTGAGGTCGGTGACACGGGCGGCGTCGGGGCTAAGAAGGTAGAGCTGCTGCTGCTCGTTGCCGCCACTGTCCATACCGAAGACGAGGTGGCCGCCGACAGGGGCGTAGCGAGCAAAGTTGACGCGCTCGGCGGCGAAGGTGAGCTGGTCGGGCCAGCCGCCGACGGTATCGATGGACCACACCTGGGGCACACCCGTGATGTCGGTGACGAAGGCAACGCGCGCGCCGGTCGGATCGAAGGTGGCCCCGCCCGCCGCGCGGATGTTCAGGAACTGGGAGAAGGGGAAGCGCCCATTGTACCGCATACAACACCTCACCTGCTGATGATTGGCGGCGGACTATGATTCGGTCGGGGGGCCATAGCGTCAGCGTTACCAGCAGCGCGGCGGGATATCTCCGCTAGGTATTGTACGCGCCCCGTAGATCGTTGATGCGCACCGTAAGCAGTTCGCGCACCATGCGCAGCGTATCTTGTACCGGCCGGACGCGGCTGTCGGTCTGATAGTACCAATCGATGGGCACTTCCACGATGCGGTAGCCGCGCTTGCGGGCGATGTACAGGACCTCCACGTCGAAGCCCCAACCGCTGAGCGTCTGGTGGGCGAACACGTCGCGCGCCACCTCGCGCCGAAAACACTTGAAGCCGCACTGGGTATCCTGGAACCCAGGCACGGCGAGGAGCTTGACCAGGCCATTGAATACCCGCCCCATGAGATGGCGCATTGGCGGCTCGTCGTAGCGCACGGCGCCCGGCGCTTCCCGCGAGGCGATGGCAATGTCGTAGTCGGGTCGGACGCCGCCGGGGAAGAAGCGGTCCAGTTCAGTGATGGGCATCGATAGATCGGCGTCGGCCATGAACAGCCAGTCACCCTCGGCCGCCAGCATACCCTCGCGCACGGCGTTGCCCTTGCCGCGCGTGCGCGCCTGGATCAGCTTGAGCCGTGGGGCGTCGGGCAGCATGGCGCGCACGATGTCGGCCGTGGCATCGGTGCTGCCGTTCTCCACCACGATGACTTCGGCGGTATAGGGCTGACCGGCCAGATAATCCAGAATCCTGGTGAGGGAGGCGGGGAGGCGGCTCGCCTCGTTATAGGCCGGGATAATGATCGACAGAAAGGGCGTGGTTGGTGTCTCTTCCCGAATGCTCCCGGCAGCCTGCCTGGACGCTTCCATGACGAATCCTCATCCGTGACGTAGCGGCGCGGGCGCCGCGCGAATCATACTCGCCCGCGCGACCTTAGTCAATCAGTAGTGGGTCCAGGTCGGCGAGGTTCACACGCCGCCGCGCCTGGACCTCGCGTCGCTTGCGCAGCACGGCCGGCAACCCGAGCAGCCCGGCCAGCTGGCCGCGCAGCCGCGCCCGCGCCGCGTCGCCGCGCCAGGCCCGCAGCGCGCCCCAGGTGACGCTGAGTTGCGCGCCCAGGATCCGCGGCCAGTCGCGGCGCAGCCACTCGGCAGGGTAGTCCTTGGCGATAAGCCACACACTATTGCGGCCCGTGTAGTAGGACGCTGTGACGCCGCCCCCCGTCGCGCTCAGCTTGTGGTAGACGACGGCGGTGGGGACAAAGACGCATTGATAGCCCCGCAACTGCGCCCGCCACGCCAGGTCCACGTCTTCCAGGTTGAAGAAGAAGTCCTCATCGAGCAGGCCCACGTCGTCCAGCATGGCGCGGCGATAGGCGACCGCCCCGCCGCACGCGCTGAACACCGGCCCCTCGTAGTCGTACTGGCCGTGGTCCTCTTCCCACACCCCGCGGCTATTGGCCTGCCCGGTGCGGCTGAACGTGTCCCCCGCTGAGTGCAGCACCGTGCGCCGGTCGAACAGGCGCAGCTTGGCCGCCGCGAAACCCGCCGCGTGGTGGTCATCCAGGGCGCGGACCAGCTCCGCCAGCCAGGCCGGGTCGGCTTCGGTGTCGTTGTTGAGCAGGGCAATCACGTCGCCGCGCGCCGCCTCGATACCCCGGTTCACCGCCCCGGCGAAGCCCTGGTTTGTCGGCAGTGCGACGACCTGCGCCTCCGGGTAGTTGGCCGCCAGCAGCCCGCGCGACTCATCTGTCGAGGCGTTGTCGACAACGATGACCTCGATGGGCGCGTAGGTCTGCCGCCGCAACGCATCCAGGCACGTCGGCAGGTGCGACGCGCCGTTCCAGTTGGGAATGATGACCGAGACCAGGGGAGGGGTAAGTGTCATTGCCAGGTTGGTCCACTATGCTAAACGCTCTCGACCTCGAAGACCTTCAACCAGCGCCAGATACGCAGCCAGCGCTGCCTGCCACGGACGCAGCCGAATGCCCAGCGCGGCGGCGCGGGTATTCGCCAGCGGCGCGAAAGCGGGCGGTCGGGCCGCGCGCGGGAAGCTCTCGGCGGGGGTCACCGGGATCTGCGCGCGGCCCGACGCGGCCAGAATAGCCCGCGCAAACTCATAGCGCGAGGCATAGCCTTCGTTCACCAGATGGAAGATGCCGCCGACGGGGTGGGTGATGAGCTGCCCGATGGCGTCGGCCAGGTCGTCGGCAAAAGTGGGGTTGCCGACCTCGTTCGTGACCACGCTCAGCGCGCCACGCTCGTCGGCCAGCTCGATCATGCGGCCGACGAAGTGCCGCCCGCCCAGCCCGTAGAGCCACGCCGTCCGCGCCACCTGCGCCGAGGGGCAGGCCGCCAGCGCGCGCCGCTCCCCATCCAGCTTTGACGCCCCGTACACCGACAGGGGATGGGGCAACGCATCCTCGGTATAGGGTCTATCCGTCGCCCCGTCGAAGACGTAATCGGTGCTGACGTGGACGAGGGGCGCGCCCAGTTCAGCCGCCGCGCGCGCCACGCGCTCCGCCCCCAGGCCATTGACGCGGAAGGCTGCCTCTGGGTCGCGTTCACAGCCGTCGACGTTGGTCATGGCCGCCGCGTTGATGATACCGTCGGGGGCCAGGTCGACCAACTGGGCGAGGATCAGGGGGTCCGTTACATCCCACTTTCCCTCCCTCAGGATGAGTGGCTCGTGGCCCCAACCCGGCAGCCGCCGCGCCAGGGCGCGCCCCAACTGCCCGCCTGCGCCGAGGATGGCGATGCGCACCCGCCTTACCTCTTGCCGTCCCGTGGCGGCAGGGGAATGGATGGCTCGTCGTGACCCACTTGAGGTGGGCGGGCGGCCATCTCCTCCCAGAGGGTGATATCTGGCGTGCCCAGGTCGCGCAGATGCAGCACGTCGTTGTAGGCCACCAGCCGCCAGTAGTAGCTCTCATCGGCGCGTCGACGTCGCTGCCAGTGGGTGATGGAGGTGTTGTGGGGAAAGAAGTCGATGCGCGGCGCAGCCAGGGTTGGCAGGCCCATGAAATAGGCGAAGGAGCCTTCGATGACCCCGCCGTGGCTGACGACGACGATGGTCTTGCCCTCATTGGCGTGGGTAATGCGATCCAGCGCCTCGCCCACGCGCAGCATGAAGGCGGGCCAGTTCTCGCCGTTGGTCGCCAGGGGGCGGAACGGGTCGCGGCGAAAGTCAGGCATACCATAGCGCACTTTGAACTCATCCAGGTGCATGCCATCGGCGTCGCCGGGCCGCATCTCCTGGACCGACTCATCCAGGCGGACAGGCACGGCCAGCGCGGGCTGGATGATCTCGGCCGTCTGGCGCGCGCGGGGCAGGTTGCTGGCGATGAGCACGTCGGCGGGAATCTCGTGGGTTGCCGCGAGGCGATCGCGCAGTCGCTCGGCCTGAGCGACGCCCAACGCGGTCAGGCCCGCGTCGCCCCGCATGCCGCCGATGATGGGTTCCACATTGCTCACGGCCTCGCCGTGACGAATCAGGTACAGGTTAGTCTTTGGCCCGCTATTCTCCGGCATGCCTCGCTCCTATTGCAGTGAAATACTATGCGCTGGCTGCCCCACGTCCTCCCAGCGGAGCGTGCCGGCCACGGCAGCAGCCGCGACCAGCCACGGCAGCAGCAGCCCGCCTACCGCGACGGTTTGCAGCCGCGTGAGGGTCCACATCTCGCCCACCACATACGATAGCGGCGGCAGGAAGCCGGTAACGGTCATGCCCGCCTGCCACCAGAAGAAGGCCAGTTCAGCCGCCAGCAACCCGACCAGGGCCAGGCAGAACTGGGCGGCCAGCCACGCCCCGCTGGCGGCAACGTCCCCCTCACCCTGCCACCACACCACCGCCACCGCTGCCGCCCCACCCCACACCAGCGCCAGCGTCGTAGCCCACAGCCCACCCCGCAGCGCACTGCCCCAATCCGCCAGCGCCCCCAGGTCTACCGTCGGTGTGACCCACGCCCCCAGGCTCAGCGCGGCCAGCCCGACCGCCGCGGCCACGGTCAGCCGCATGGCGCGCGGGTCGTGCCGTCGCCAGAGCCAGACGAGACACGCGGTGACGGCCACCGCCACGGCCAGGGGTAGGGCGAAGGCCATCGGGCGCGCCGCGTTCAACGTATCCAGCGGCCCCAGCAGGGCCACCACCGCCGCGCCGATCATCAGCGCACGCGCTGTCGTCACGCGCCACGCGGCGACCACCACCAACCCAGCCACCAGCGCCAGAAACGGCAGCGTGCGGCCGTCGGCCTTCTCGGCCACCGTCCGCTCGCGAATCGCATGAAGGCGGCGTTGCGCCTCGCGCACCGTCGGCTCGGCCAGCCGCCAGCCTGCCGCGTCGTTGCCCAGCATCAGCGCGGTCTGTGCGACGGGCAGGCCCGCGATCTCATCGGCGTTCACCTGGCGGTTCTGCTCTGTGCCATACACCTCAACGGCTGCGCGCTCGACGGCCAGTTTCTGCCGCGCATCGGCGACCGACAGGAGCGCGCGCACCCCATCGGACGTCTGGAGCATGTCGCCGCGCGCTGCGCCCTGGGCCAGAGCTGGCGGCCCCAGACCCAGCAGCGCCGCCGCCGTCGGGGCAATGTCGAGCTGTGGAAGTCGGCCAAAGTCCCCGGCTCGCACGGCCCCGCCGACCATGATGAAGGGGGCGCGCGCGCCCTCCTCGCCCTCCGGCGCGTCGGTCAGCCCACGGTCGCCCGTGACGATGACCACGCTACGACGCAAGTCCAGCCCGCGCAGCAAATCCTGGACCTGGCCGTCCACCGTCTGCGCGGCCCTGTCGTACTCCGCGCTACGTGGTCCGAAGGCCGCCGCGGCCTGGGCGACGTGCCCGTAACCGACGACGGCCAGGCCGACGTCGGCGCGGCTCAGGGCCTCGCGGGCCGCCTGGGTAGTGGTCTGGTCGGCGACGGCGGTCACGTTGTAGGAGGTGGCAGCGCCGCCCTCGATAGACTCGCCAGCCAGCACGCTCGTCCACGGCCCCTGGCCGAACACGGCCGCACGCAGGCCCGCGCGCCGCGCCGCCGCCAGTAGCGTCTCGGCCGCCAGCGGCTGGGCCGCGCCGCCGGGCGAGTCCAGCAGGGCCGCGCCGCTCCACTCTGGCGGCGCGCCCGTCAGCAGCGCGCCCCAGGTGGCCGCCAGGCTGCCAGGCTCGGTCGCCGTGACCTCGCCCCGCGCCCCGCGTCCCGCCAGATCGGCCAGCGTCGGCAGACGGCGCGCCGTATCCGCTCGCAGCCCGCTGACGACGATGAGAAGGACTGGCTGGGCAATCGGTGGGCTGGTGAGGGCGGCGCTGCCCGCGCCGGGCATCGATTTCGGCGGGTCAAGAGGGCGCACGCCAAGGGCGGGGCCTGGCGCGCGATAGTCGCGCAGGCTCGCCGCCAGTTGTCGGTGCCACCATGTCGTCGCCAGGGCGATCCCCGCCAGAAACAGCACGGCCAGAAGGGTCGGCCGCCATGCCGGCTGCACACGTGATAGGGGCATGAATTGCACACAGGAAAAGACGCGGCGTGTCCCCGCTGGACACGCCGCCTAATTATAGCACAATTCGCGCCTAGCCCCGGACCAGGTCCACCATTGTTACCCCCTCATCCCCCTCGTAGCGGTCGCCCGCCCGAAACGCCTGGACCAGGGGGTGGCTGGCGAGCAGGTCGCGGGATGCCTTGCGCAAGGCCCCCGTGCCCTTGCCGTGGATGATGCGCACCCGGCTCAGCCCCGCCAGGTAGGCGTCATCGAGGTAGTCCTCGATGAGCCGCAGCGCCTCCTCAGCGCGCTCGCCCCGCAGGTCCAACTCCGTCTTGACCGCCGCCAGGTCCGACGCTGGCGTGACGTGGATATCCTGGTCCATCCGCACCACAGCCTTAGCCGCGTCCAGCGGCTCCAGGCTGCTGAGCGGAACCTTGACCCGCAGCGCCCCTACCTGAACCTCGGCGTTCGAGCCGCTGACGCCAAGCACCTCGCCGATGGTGTTGAGGCTCGCCACTCGTACCCGGCTGCCCGGCTCCAGCTCGTCCAGGCCCGGCGCACCCACAGCCGGCGGCGGCGCTTCGGGGGCCACGTCGTCGGCCAGCCGCTCCATCCGCTCCATCAGCGTGTTGACCTGGCTGGGGGCGGCCATATCCTTGCGAGCGCGGCGCAACTCGGCGCGCAGCTCACGCAACTCCTCGCGCACCAGGTTAAGCTCGGTCTCGGCCTCCTCGCGGGCGCGGTTGATGATGGCGACGCGCTCGCGCTCGGCATCCACCATCTGCCGCTTGAGGCTGTCCTCAGCCGCCGTGATATCGCGCTGGCGCTTCTCGGCATCGGCGCGGGCGGCGAAGGTGGCCTCGCGCGCCTGCTTTATGTCGCCTAGCATCGCTTCCAGCGCCACGTCCGACTCGCTGAGCCACTGCCGCGCCCGGTCCAGCACCGGGCCAGCCAGGCCGAGACGCTGGGCGATGGCGAAGGCATTGGAGCGTCCTGGCAGGCCGATGGTCAACTCGTAGGTCGGCGACAGGGTATCGACGTTGAACTCCACCGAGGCGTTGGCGACGCCGGGCGTGGCGTAGGCGAAAGCCTTCAATTCCGAGTAGTGGGTCGTCGCCACCACCAGACACTTGCGCTCCAGGAACGTCTCCAGGATGGAGCGCGCCAGCGCCGCCCCCTCGACGGGGTCCGTGCCCGCGCCCAACTCATCCAGCAGCACCAGCGACCGCGCGTCGGACTGGCGCAGAATCTCGATGATGTTGCTCATGTGGGACGAGAAGGTAGACAGGCTTTGCTCGATGCTCTGCTCGTCGCCGATATCGGCGTACACGCCGCTGAAGGGCGTCAGACACGAGCCATCGGCGGCCGGAATCTGCATGCCCGCCTGAACCATCAGCGACAGCAGGCCAACGGTCTTGAGGGCGACCGTCTTGCCGCCCGTGTTGGGGCCGGTGATGAGCAGGATACGGAAGTCCTCGCCGTCGTAGACATCGATGGGCACGACCTTCTCAGGGTCCAGCAGCGGGTGGCGGGCGCGCAGATACTTGAGGCGCGGCCCATTGACCAGCGCGTAGGGGTCCTCTGTCTCCGCCCCGTCGCCCTGCTTGCGGGCGGCCTTGCGGCGTTCCTCGAAGCTGCGTGTGCGTACCCGCATCAACTCGGGGGCCGTGGCGCGCAACGCGAAGGCGTAGCGGCCCTTCGCCAGCGCCAGGTCCAGGTCGGCCAGCGCGCCCACCGTCTCGCGCAGGTCGTCGGCGCGGGCCGCCACCTCGCCCGACAATACGCGCAAGATGCGCTCGACCTCGCGCTGCTCCTCACTGATGAGTTGTCGCACCCGATTGCCCGCCTCGACCACCGCCAGCGGCTCTACAAAGATGGTTGCGCCCGACGCCGACACATCGTGGACCAGGCCAGGGATACGGCCCTTGAACTCGGCCTTGATGGGCACGACGAAGCGCCCGTCGCGCTCGGTGATGATGGCGTCTTGCAGGTACTTGCGGGCGTCGCCTGAGCCGAGCAGCCGGTTCAGCCGCTCCATAACCTGCGAGCGCGCCACCGACAACTCGCGGCGGATGCGCGCCAGGTCGGGGCTGGCCGTATCGACTACCTCGGCGCTATCGTTGATGGCCTCGGTAATGGCGCGCACCAGGTCGGGCAGCTCGCTCATGCGGCGGGTGACGCGGAACAGCAACGGCATCCGCTCGCCGAGCCGCTCGATGTCCTTGCGCAGAAAACGCGCCGCGCGCAGCGTGTCCGACACTTCCAGCAGGTCCGCCGGCGGCAGAACCGCGCCGATGGTCGCCAGCTTGATGTGGTTACGAATGTCGCGCGCGCCACCCAGCGAGACATCGCCTTTGGCGGCGATCCAGTCTTTGGCCTCGGCCGTCTCCTGCTGCCGCCGCGCCACCTCGTCGAAGTCGCCGGTCGGCGTCAACGCCAGCGCCAGCTCGCGCCCCGCGCTGAAGGAGGTGTACTGCGCCAGGTGGTCCAGCACTTTCGGGTATTCCAGAATGCGTAGCGATTTTGGGTTCATGAGCTGCAATAGTTCCAACTCGTTCCGATGGTGTGGCCCGTGAAACGTGAAACGTGAAACGTGACAACACTCGCGTGGCTCACGTTTCACGTTTCAGGCATCACGTAGCGTTCAACGACAATTCTAGGGTCAGCCCGAACCCGTGTCAAAGGGCGTTTGGGCTATCTTCGGGCCTTGCTTATCCTCCAAATGGAGGACGCCGCTAGCCTGGCAGCCAGACAAGTTGACGCAGGGCTATATTTCGCTTAACCTTCTGACAAGCCTACTCGCCAGGGGATGGGGTTCGAGTGCCTACGCTCAATTGGACGAAGTATCTTCGCTATCGAGCCGCTCTACGCGGCTTCGATTCTGGCCCTGTTGGAGAACATAGTCCAGTATTCGACCGAACGATACTTCGACACCGAAACCGGACGGCATCGACGACTGGCCTCTGACTACTGCCCTCTCACTGCTATCTTCCCCCACCGCACAATGACCCCCCGCTCCTCGGCCGGCGTCTGCGCCGCCGTCTCCAATATCATCAGCAACGCCGTGATGCCGCCCTCGACCGGCCACGCTGCCAGCATCTCATCGAGCGCGGCGGTGACGGGGGCTGCGACCGTCCCAACCATGGGCAGCAGCCGACTACTCTGGCGCACCTCGCCGTTGAGCAACTCCCCCGTCAGCCGCACGCGACGCGGCCGTGCGCCACGCTCCCCCAGCCGTACCCGCAGGTCGCGGGCCTGGAGGGCAGCCAGGGAACGCAGGCGGAAGCTCTCGTACACCGGATTGGGGAAGAGTTGGCGCGACCCTTCGCGCAGCGTGGCGTGCCGGGGCGTGAGGGGGCGGGCCGCCTCACCCAGAACCAGCCGCTGGGCATGCCGCGCCGCCAGCCCGAAGCGCGCCGAGACGATCGCAGATGGCAGCGCGGCCAGGTCGCCCAGGGTCACGACTCCGCCGTCCCGAAGGGCGCGCCGCGTCTCGCCGTCGAGCGGAATAACCTCCAGCGACAGGGGCGCCAGACGCGCCGCGCCAGTTCCCGGTTCCCAGACAACCGCCGTGCCCGGAGGCGCGTGCTGCGCGGCCAGGCGCGCCGCGAAGGGCGTGTCGGCGATGGCGACCGATGGCCGCGCGTGAGCCACATTCGCCACGGCCTTCGCCAGCAACCGCGCCAGCGCCAGCCCGTCGCCGTAATGCGCTTCCAGCGTCGCGACATCCACCCAGGCCTGGCCGGAGCCGGGTGTCTCGACCGCCGGCGAGAAGCCCTCCAGCGCGTCGAGGCAGGCGGCCCACAGGCGCGGCCGCTGCTCGATGTTCACCCCATCCCCCATCAGCACACACGCGACGCGCACCCGGCCCTCTCCTTTGTCCACGCCCGGTAAACCCGCTTCCATTATACCCGAACACGTGTTCACATGTCAATGCCGCGCGTCATCGCTCACAGGGCGCGAACGGCCGGCGCGCGGAAGAAGATGAACACGGCGTATATCAGGCTCAGCAGCGCGCCCAGGGTAATCGCCAGCGGCGCGCCGATGCGCTCAGCCAGCCATCCCATGAACAGGCTCCCAATGGGCATGAAGCCGAAGAACACCAGCATATAGATGGATAGCACGCGCCCGCGCAGATGATCCGGCACGGTCGATTGGATGAGGGTGTTGGTCAGCGCGCCCTGGCTGACCATCGACCAGCCCGCCACGACCAGAGCCGCCAGCGAGAGAGGTAGCCAGCGCGACGCGGCCAGCGCTATCAGCGCAAGGGGGAAAACTATGTTGCTCACCGTCAACAGCTTACCCTTCGCCCGAAAGTTGCCCAGCGACGCCAGGGTCAGGGCCGCGACGACGGCTCCCACACCGGTGGCGCTCATCAGCAGGCCGTAGCCGGTCGCGCCCAGCCCCAGCACATCGCCCGCGAAGACCGGCATCAGCGTACCGTAGGATAGGACGAACAGGCTCGATACCGCCAGCAGCGAGATGAGGGCGAGAATCGTCGTGTTGGTGCGGACGTAGTTCAGTCCCACGGCCGCTGTCTTCCACACCGAATCATGGTGCTGGGATGGGGTATGGGCGGGCAGCCGCATCATTGCCAGGGCGACCAGCACCGCCGCGAAGGACAGGCCATTGAGGAAGAAGGCCATCGCCACACCCGTCAATCCCACCAGGATGCCTGCCATCGCCGGCCCCACCACCCGCGCCACATTGAAGGCAGTCGAGTTGAGGGCGATGGCATTCATCAGGTCCTCGCGCGAGGCCAGGTCGATGGTGATGGCCTGACGCGCCGGCGCATCAATGGCGTTCACCATGCCCAACAGCACAGCCAGCACGACGACCTGCCATACCTGGATCAGATTCGCAACCACCAGCGCCGCCAGGACGAAGGCCAGCAGCATCGACATCGCCTGGGTGAGGTACAGAATCGTCCGCTTGTTGTAGCGATCCACCCATACCCCACCTGGAATCGATAGCACGAAGGCCGGCATCGACGACGCGAAGCTCACCACGCCGAGCAGCAGCGACGAGCCGGTCAGTTGGTACACCAGCCAGCTCTGCGCCACGATCTGCATCCACGTCCCCACCAGGGAGACGAGATTGCCCAGCCAGAATAGACGGAAGTTACGATGCCGCAGCGCGGCGAAGGTGCGCGGCGTACGCATCCCCGTCGCGACCTGGACGTTACTGCGGCCAGAGGCTGCCAGGTCGGCGTCCTCGCGGTGATCAATGGCCGGGCCCCCGTCGGGGGCCGCCGAGTCTGGCGCGGCCGAGGCGGATGTTGACATGGACTCTCCATTCCACGGCGTTTCTAGTACAATAGGGCTATGGGTGTGCCGGGGCCTCGGCCAGAGGCGCGCCGCGTGACAGCAGGCCCAGACGGCGCGGCGCACCCCGTAGGCCCGCGTGGAGAGCGCCCAGGCAATGGCGCAGGTCATTCCAGGTTGGGTGACCGCCGACTTCGTCACCGGGCAGATAGTGGCCGGCGGCGGCGGAACGAACGTGTGGCGTCGTGGGGCGACGGAGGCAGGGTTGACCCCGAGATTATACGCCGACGCCCCGCGCCGGGGCAAAACCCGGCCGGCCCCGCCATGACATAATGGCGACGCGCCTTGTGCTTCTGTCGCTAGCCTGCTATACTAGTGAGTGGTACGTATCGCACGGCCGTGGGAGCCGCCAAGCCGGAGCTGCCAACATGTCTGTCCCGCCTCGCACGCGCCCTATCGAGCTAGTCGAGCGCCTGCGGTGGGGTTTGCCCATCTTCATCTTCCTCTTTGTCGTCTTCCACCAGTTATTCACGCTGGACTGGATAGACCCTCTCCCGATGCCGATTCGCTTTATCGCCGGTCTGCTCGTCTACGGTCTCATCGGCCCGCTGATGACCTGGTGGGTGCTCACCTGGATTGCCGACCATCTACGCGAGCAGCAGCGCATCGAGCAGCAGATGCGCGAGCGCGAGCAGTACCTCGCCAGCATCACCACGGCTTCCTCCGACGCCATCATGAGCGTCGATACCTGTGGCTGTATCCAGTCCTGGAACCAGGGCGCACAGACCATCTTCGGCTGGACAGCCGACGAGATTCTCGGCCAGAGCATGGATATGCTGGTGCCGGCCGAGCGCCAGGCACGGGGCGAGCCGGCCAACATTCTCGCCACCGTGGCGCAGCGCGGCGCTGTCAGCCACTACGAGACCGAGTGGGTGCGCAAGGATGGCCGCCGCCTCGTCGTCGACGTCACGGGCAATGTCCTGACCGATGCGACGGGGCAGCAGATTGGCAGCGCAACCATCATCCGCGACACTACCGCCCGCAAGCGCGCCGAGGAGCAGGTGCGCCAGCTCAACCGTGAGCTGGAACAGCGCGTCGACAAGCGCACCCGCCAGCTGCACATGGCTCTCCAACAGTTGCAGGGTCGCGCCGACGAGCTGGAGCGCGCCAACGAAGAACTCACCGAGCTCGACCGCCTCAAGTCCGAGTTCGTCTCGATGGTCAGCCACGAGTTGCGTGCGCCCCTGACCAACATCAACGGCTCGGTCGAACTGCTGGTAAGCGACAACGGCCTGGCGCCAGGGCAGCGGGCCATGCTCCACATCATCCGCGAGCAGACCCAGCGCCTGACGCGCCTCGTCCAGGGCATCCTCAATGTCTCACGCATCGAGGCCGGCCGGCTGACCTTGCGCCAGGAACCGCTGGATGTCGCCTATGTGCTTACCCGCGTCGCCACGAACACGCGCGGCGTGACGCCACGCGATATCGAGGTTGACCTGCCAGCTTATCCCCTCATGGCCTGGGCCGACCAGGACCGTGTCGAGGAGGTACTGGTCAACCTGGTGGACAATGCCCTAAAATACTCGCCTCCCGATGCGCCGGTGCGGCTGGCAGGCTACAACGCGGCGCATCAGGTCGTCGTTGCTGTCAGTGACAACGGCATTGGCATTCCACCCGATCAGCTTGAGCGGATTTTCGAGAAGTTCCATCGCCTGGAGCAGGGCGACAATCGTGAAACCTACGGCCACGGCCTTGGCCTGTACATCGCCCGTGGTCTGGTTCAGGCCCTCGGTGGACGCATGTGGGCCGAAAGCACGCCGGGACGCGGCTCCACCTTCTACTTCACCCTGCCCCAGGCCTACGCCAGCGACGGCCCGCCCGGCGCGAGCCGGTCCGCCGATGGCCTGCCGTGGCCGGCGGACGCTGCGCCCCCAGCGCTGGACGAGATGCCGTCGCTACGGAGCGCGCCATGAACCATCGCGAGCCGGCCACCGTGCTCGTCGTCGACGACGACACGACCCTGCTGCTGCTGCTGCGCCAGGCGCTGGAAAGGGCGGGCTACGGCGTCGTGACGGCCACCCACGGCCTCACCGGCCTGCAGCAAATGTACGAGCACCGCCCCGACCTCATCATTCTTGACGTGATGATGCCTCGCATGGACGGCTGGGAAACCGTCTCTCGCATCCGCGAGATGTCCCAGGTCCCCGTCATCATGCTCACCGCGAAGGATGAGGAGGCCGACAAGATTCGCGGCTTCAGCGCGGGCATCGACGACTATGTGACCAAACCCTTCAGCTTTGCCGAACTGACGGCGCGCGTCGGCGCGGTCCTGCATCGCACCCGCAATGGCAGCCCGCCGCACGCCAATCACACCTACACTGTCGGCGACCTGATCGTCGATCTAGCGCAGCGGCGCGTCAGTAAGCGCGGCGAGTTGCTCAGCCTCACGCCCACCGAGTACAAGCTGCTGGCCGTACTGGTGGAAAACGCCCCGCGCGTCCTGTCTCGCGAACAATTGCTGTCCCAGGTGTGGGGTGAGGCCTACCTCGGCGACACCGACTACATCAAGCGCTACATCTGGTATCTGCGCCAAAAGATCGAGGACGACCCCGCCAACCCCGAGTACGTCATCACCGACCGGGGATTTGGCTACTCATTCCGTCGTGACGACTGACCAGGGATCAACGACCGAGGGCTAATTCCCCGTCCCCATTAGCCCCCGTCTTTCCGTCCGTAGTCCGTCATCCCATGCTAGGCTGCCTGGTACGATGCCATGCCCGACACATCCCTATTCTCCGCCCCCCTCTTCGAGGGGCTGCCCGCCGACGACGTCACGGCCATACTCGCCGCGGCACACCGCCGCCGCCACGGCCGCGCCGAGTTCGTATGCCGTCAGGGCGACCCCGTGGATGCCGTCTACATGGTGGCCACCGGCCAGGTGCGCCTTAGCCAGCTAGAGCCGGACGGCCAGGAGGTCGTCATCCGCTTCATCGGGCCGGGCGACATCTTTGGCGCGGTCGCCGCCTTCAAAGCCACCCAGTTCCCCGTTTCGGGGGAGGTCGTCGAGGCGTCCGAGGTTCTGGCCTGGGACCGCGCTACGATGACCTCCCTCGTGGCGCGCCACCCGCGCCTGGGCCAGAATCTGATGGCGATTCTGTCGGCGCGCATCCAGGAGATGCGCGAGCGCATCGGCGACCTCCAGACGCAGCGCGTCGAGCGCCGCATTGCGCGCGCGCTGCTACGCCTGGCCCAGCAGGCGGGCCAGCGCACCGAGACGGGCATCCTCATCAATCTGCCCCTATCGCGCCAGGACCTGGCCGAGATGACCGGCACGACCCTCTACACCGTGAGCCGCGTCCTCAGCCAATGGGAAGCCGATGACATCGTCAAGCCCGGCCGCGAGCGCGTCGAGATTCTCCGCCCCCACGCCCTCGTCACCATCGCCGAGGACTTGCCCTCCCCGTAGCCGACCGCCGTCGGTCGTCGGTCGGCGTCGTCGGTCGGCGTCGTCGCTAATCCTCCTTGCGGTAGCGCAAAGACATAGCCCTCGATTGCCTGTATCCTGTCCGGAAGGAGGGAGGCATGGATCAGTCGATTACAGGCAAAGCCACAATTGCCCACGTCCTCCACCGCTGGCCGCAAACCATTCCGGTCTTCATGCGCCACCGCATGGCCTGTGTCGGCTGCTCCCTGGCAGCCTTCGCAACGCTGGAAGAGGCGACGCGCGTCTACGGCCTCGACCTTGCCGATTTCGTAAATGAATTAGATAATGTCATCCAAGGTATCACTGTCGATCTTCAGGAGGGATTGATATGATCCACTTGAGCCGCCTGGCTCGCATTCTCGCGCTTTGTGTCTTTCTCTTGGGCGCGGGCGTAGCCCTCACTGCCTGTAGCGCACCCACCTCGTCAGCGCGTCTGGCTGAGCCGCAACGCCTGCCCGGTATGCCCTACGTACCGGCGGGCACGGCCCAGGAAATCGCCAAGCAGGCGGCTCAGCCTGCTCAGGCCGCGGCTCAGCCGGCCGCCGGGCAGGCTGCGGCCGCCAAGCCGGCCACGGGCAGTAGCCAGGCCAGTGTCTCAACCCAGGCAGGGCAGCCGGCGCAGCCCGCCCCCAACGCCCAGGCGCCCACGCCCACCGCCCGCCCCACCCAGGGACAGACCCAACCACCCGCCGCCGGTCAGGCCCAGCCGACGGCCGCCGCGGGCCAGGCGGCCGGCCAACACGGCACGGCCGGCGTCGCCATCGTCCCGACCGTCTCCTACACCCTGAAGACGGGCCTCGCCGACGGTCGCATGGCCTTCATCGGCCAGGGCGGCGACATCGATGGCAAGGTCAACCCCACCCTCACTGCCAAGCCCGGCGACACTGTTCAGATCACCCTCATCAACGGCGACGGCGTGGAGCACGACGTGGTCATTGAGGGCTACAATGTAGCCAGCGAGAAGGTTCGCGCCAAGGGCGCCAGCACCTCCATTGTGTTCAAGGCTGACAAGGAAGGCAAGTTCGCCTACTACTGCGCCGTGCCTGGGCACCGCGCGGCGGGCATGGAAGGTGCAATAGTTGTTGGCGCCGCCGCCGCGGCTCCTGTCGTCCAGGGCGCGGATCTCAGCCAGGACCCGACCGAAGTCCCTGCCCCTGAGCCACCCGGCGCCCGTCCCGCGAAGACGCACCGCGTGGTCCTTGAGACGATCGAGTTGGAAGGCCAGCTCGCCGACGGCACGACCTACACCTTCTGGACGTTCAACGGCAAGGTGCCCGGCCCCCTCCTCCGTATCCGCGAGGGCGACACCGTCGAGGTGCGTCTCAAGAACCGCGCCGGCAGCTTCATGGCCCACTCGGTGGACTTCCACAGCGTGACTGGCCCAGGCGGTGGCGCCGCCGTGACCCAGACTCCGCCGGGCATGGAGCTGGGCTTCACCTTCAAGGCCATCAATCCCGGCCTGTACGTCTACCACTGCGCGACGCCCATGGTGGCCCACCACATCGCCAACGGCATGTACGGCATGATCCTGGTCGAGCCGAAGGAAGGCCTGCCCAAGGTCGACCGCGAGTTCTACATCATGCAGGGTGAGATTTACACCAGCGGCACCCTTCAGCAGAAGGGCCATCAGGAGTTCGATGTCGAGAAGCTCCTCGACGAGCAGCCGACATACTACATCTTCAACGGCGCGACCAATGCCCTCACCACAAAGTACCCGTTGAAGGCCAAGACGGGCGAGACGGTACGTATCTACTTCGGCGTCGGTGGCCCCAATGCTACCTCGTCCTTCCACGTCATCGGCGAGATCTTCGATCGAGTCTACAATAAGGCCTCGCTGACCTCCCCCCCACTGACCAACGTCCAGACGGCGACGGTGGCCCCTGGCGGTGCGACGGTAGTCGAATTCAAGCTCGAAGTGCCGGGGCGCTTCACCATCGTGGACCACGCCCTATCGAGGCTGGAGCGCGGGCTGGCCGGGTTCCTCATCGTCGATGGCCCCGATAACCCCGACATCTTCAAGCCCGACCCCAACAACCCCAAGACGGACAGCGGCGGCCACTAACCCCCCACCACCGCTGGCCCTCCATTCCCCGCCTGAGACATCTCAGGCGGGGAATGCCTTTTTGACCCAGCCCCCGTGCGCCGCAGGTCTGCTCGCCACACCCGCAACTTTCATCGCCCTTGTCCGTAGCTTTAGGAAAGCAGGAGGTCGGGGAACGAGTGGGTTCGCCCGCTGCGCTCTTTGCGCTGGCGCAAAGAGCGGGGCGTCTCTCCCGGCTATCCTACGTATAGGGAAGCATTTACCTCACAGCACAATGGAGTGCAAGCGCCACTTCCCTTTTATCCGCCACAGCTACCCGGCTCGCCGCGACGCCTGGAATCGCCCTGGTCGAGTAGCAGGAGATTGCCTATGCAACCCCATCATCGTCTGAGGCGTATTCTCCTTCCCCTCCTATTCATTCTTCTCGTCGTGAGTCTGGGCGTCGCCGGTTGCCAGACAGCCGAGGTGTCCAGGCTGGAACAGGCCCAACGCATGCCCGGCATGCCCTATGTTCCCGAGGGCACGGCCCAAGAGGTCGCCACCCGCGTTGCCGAGCAATATAGCCCCGCGTCCCAGGCGGCTCAATCAGCGACGGCAGCCAAAAATGCGGCGTCTACCGCCGTCGCCGCCGCGGCCGCCGTGAAGAGCGCC
>DAOUDG010000047.1:0-21453 GCA_034431435.1 Anaerolineae bacterium
CCACGCCCGTGAAGTCCGGCATGATGCCACGGGCCGGTGTGAAGGCGATCTCCTGACTGGGAGCGGCCTTCGGGTCCCAGCGCGTAAACTCCATAATATCGTCGGCTGTGACGTTCTTGCCGTCTTCAGTCCGCAGCAGATTCTCTAGCAGAATGCGCAGCGAGTAGGACAGGCGCGTCAGGTTGACACCCTTCTGCGCCAGGGCGTCCAGGCGAAACATGGTATAGTCGCGGTCACCGATAGAGAGGGAGGAGCGAGCGCCGAACGAGTTAAGCATACGCAGTCTCCTGGGCTGAGGCGAAGAGCCGGAGGGCGGCCCGTGGGCAACAGACGGGGCGGCGTGCGTGACACGTCGCATCTCAATTATACGCCCGCCGTACAGGGGGACGCAACAAACACCGCTTGTCGGCAAGCAGGCATGGTGCTACACTTGCTCAGCCTCAGCGGAAAGGAGGGGTGACCCGATGAGCGCGAACCTGTCCCAGACCGACCTGGGGACGCACGTCCGCCCGCGAACCGAAATCGATGCTCTAGAGGCCCAGTGGTTGGCCCCCTACGCCGAGAAGTCGGCAACGTCGCGCGGCCGCCAGCACGGCGGCGAGCCGCACCCCTATCGAACCGAGTTTCAGAAGGACCGTGACCGCATCATCCACACCACGGCCTTTCGTCGCCTGCAATACAAGACCCAGGTATTCATCAACTACGAGGGCGACTACTACCGCACCCGCCTGACGCATACCATGGAAGCGGCCCAGATGGCGCGCACCATCGCCCGCGCCCTGCGCGTCAACGAAGACCTGTCGGAAGCTATCATCCTGGCCCACGACCTGGGTCACTCGCCCTTCGGCCACAGCGGCGAGGTTACTCTTGACCGCCTGATGCTGGAGCGGATGGGCCTCGATCCCAACGACCCTGTCAACACCGGCCGCGGCTACAACCACAACGTCCAATCGCTGCGCATCGTGGACCGACTGGAAAAGCGCTGGCCCGGCTATAGTGGCCTCAATCTGACCTGGGAGACCCGCGAGGGCATGGTCAAGCACGTCACAGAGTATGACGTGGTCGCGCCGGAGTTCAGTGCCCCCTTCCTGCCGGAGTGGCGGCCGTCAGTAGAGGCGCAAATCGTCAACTACGCCGACGAGCTAGCCTACAGCGTCCACGACCTGGACGACGGCCTGCGCTCAGGCATCTTGACCGCCGACATGTCGGCCCTCCAAGGCGTGCGCCTGTGGCAGGCCATCCTGGCCTACGCCGATGGCCCGTTTTCCGAGCTAAACCGCCACGTCATGATTCGCAAGCTGTTTGACCTGGTCGTAACGGACCTCATCCGCACCACGGCCGACAACATCGAGGCAGCCAACCCCCAAAGCACGGATGACGTGCGACGCCTGTCGCAGCCGGTGGCGAGCCTGTCGCCCACGATGGCCGTTCAGGTCGCCGAACTGAAGCGATTCTTGTACGACAACATGTACCGCGCCCCGCGTGTCGTGCGCATGTTTCGCAAGGCGGAGCGCGTGCTCATCGCCCTGTTCGAGGCTTTCGAGGAAGACTACCGTCAGTTGCCCGCCAAGACTCGCGCTCGCCTGCTGCAAGTCAACCCTGAGGTGCGCGACGGAGGTGGCTTCACTGTCCAGGGCTATCGCGTCATCACCGACTATATTGCAGGCATGACCGACCGCTATGCCCTCGACGAGCACAAGCGGCTGTACGACCCCTACGAACGAACCTAGCCGTGCAGCGTGATGCGTGAAACGTGGGAACCATTGAAGGTGGTTCACGTTTCACGCATCACGCTGCACATCAGGAGCCATCTTGGACCTCATCAACGCCATTCTACTTGGCATCATCGAAGGCATTACTGAGTTCCTACCTATCTCGTCGACCGGTCATCTGATTATCGCTAACCGCTTCTTCCCGCTACCGCCAAGTGTGGAGGTTACCTTCGACATCTTCATCCAGTTGGGGGCCATCCTCGCCATCGTCTGGCTGTACCGCGCCAAGATTCTCGACTTGCTGCGGCGGCTGCCGTCCGACCGGGGCGCGCAGCGCTTCGGGCTGGCGCTGCTCATCGCGTTTCTACCGGCGGCGATCCTCGGCATCCTGATCCACGGCGCTATTGAGAAGTACCTGTTTGGGCCAGTGCCCGTCGCCTTCGCCATGGTCCTCGGCGGTATCCTCATCCTCATGATCGACCGTAACGACCGCAAGGGCAACACCCACGCCACCGAGGAGGTCACAACGCGGCAGAGCGCCCTCATAGGCGCGGCGCAAGCCCTGTCGCTGTTTCCCGGTGTATCGCGCTCGGCGGCCACCATCCTGGGCGGTCTCGTCACCGGCCTCGACCGCCGCACCGCCGTCGAGTTCTCCTTCTTCCTGGCCATCCCCACCCTCGGCTCGGCCACCCTGTATGCCCTCGCCAAGAGCGCGTCGAGCCTGCAAAGCTCGGACTGGATACTCCTGGCAGCGGGCTTCATCTCGACCTTCATCACGGCCCTGATCATCGTGCGCTGGTTCCTACGCTACGTATCGACCAATACCCTGGCTCCGTTTGGCATCTATCGCATCGTCGTCGGCTTCCTGGTGCTGACGCTATACCTGACGGGCCTTCTCCGCCGCTGAGAGACTCCTATGCCCCCCGCCCCCGCATTATCGACCATGTGGCTCCAGACCCGCTACGACCGCGTCGTAGACTTCGCTCGAGCTGCGTGGGACATCGGCTTTCGTCGCTTCGAGTTGAGCCACATCTTGCCTGCCGCCGCCTTTGACGGCTTCGTATCCGGCGAGTGGGACGTGGCCGCCGTGCATCACCCCGTCCCCCGGCCCGCCACCCACGTACCGCACCTATCGGACCCTGACCCCGAGCGGCGATGGCTGGCAGTGGCTCACGCTCGTGGCAGCCTCGACACCGCCGCCCGCTACGGCGCGTCGGCTGTCGTCTTCCACATCGGCGATATCCCAGAGCTAGAATGCCTGGAAGACGAGCTACGCAGCCGCACCCTCGCCCGCCAGCAGACCAAGCCCGAGTACGCCGCCGCTGTCGCCCGCTTCGAGGCGGGTCGCGCCCGCTGGCGCGAGCCCTATCTGGCCGCCGCCCTCGATAGCCTGCTGCGACTGGCCGACGACGCAGCCCGCCTCGGTGTGCAACTAGGCCTGGAAACCCGGGAGTTTGCCCGCGAGATTCCCGACCTGGATGATATGGCTATTCTGCTCGACGCGCTCCCACCCGAAGTGGCGGGAATGTGGCTGGACACCGGCCACGTAGCAGTCACCGCTCGTCTGGGCCGCCCCAGCCTGCGCGACTGGCTCGCCCACCACGGCGATCGACTGATCGGCCTACACCTCCACGACTGTCTCGACCTGCGCGATCATCTACTGCCGGGCCAGGGCGACGTTCACTTCGCCGCCCTGACGCCCTACCTCACCCCCAACACCGTACGCACCTGCGAGCTAGATTGGTTCTACACCCCCGCCGAACTGCGCGCGGGCGTTGCTCGCCTGGCGGCGGCGGGCGTGTGCACTCCACTGGCTTCATAGGCGTTTGCATTTCGACGTAACCTATGTTATACTCACAGCCGATTTAGCCGACCTTGAGCAGTGCGTTGAAAAGTGGGATGCCCCCACTTTTCTTGTTGTAGCGGATTGTCGGGCGCCACCCGCAGTTCGGCCCGCGATGGAGGGGCGTAGTCCTGGCTATGGCTAGCACATCGAAGAACGATCTGGCGGTCGCCATCAAGCATCTCGCGGCGGAGCGCAATCTGCCCCGCGAGGTAATTCGCGAGGCCCTGGAGGCCGCGCTCGTCTCGGCGTACAAGAAGACGCCTGAGGCCGCTGCTCAGCACATCACCGTCGACATCGAAACCGCTGACGGTAAGCCGCGCGTCTTTGCCGAGAAGGAAGTCGTCGAGGAAGTACGCGACGACCGCATCCAGATGACGCTGGAAGAGGCGCGCACGGTGGACCCCCTGGCCGTCCTGGGCGGGGTGGTCCGCATTGACGTGACCCCTGACGACTTCGGACGCATCGCGGCACAGACGGCCAAGCAGGTCATCTTGCAGCGTATCCGCGAGGCGGAGCGCGATCAGGTCTTCAGCCAGTATTCGCAGTCCGAAGGCGACATCATCCAGGGTATGGTCCAGAGCGTGGACGGCCCCGACGTCAGTATCCAACTCGACAAGGCCGAAGGGCGACTGCCGCGCAAGGAGCAGATTCCGAAGGAACGCTACTATCGCGGCCAGCGGCTCAAGGTGTACGTCGTCGAGGTCAAGAAGACCAACAAAGGCCCCGAGATCGTCGTGTCGCGCACCCATCGCAACATGCTGCGCCGCCTGCTAGAGCTAGAAGTACCGGAAATCTTCAACGGTGCGGTGGAGATCAAGGCCATCGCCCGTGAGGCTGGCTCGCGCTCGAAGGTCGCCGTCGCTGCCCGCCAGGAGGGCATCGACCCGGTGGGCGCGTGCGTCGGCATGCGCGGCGTGCGCATTCAGGCGCTGGTCAACGAGTTGGGCGGTGAGAAGATCGACGTTGTGGAGTGGAGTCCCAGCGATGAGCAATTCATCGCCAACGCCCTCAGCCCGGCGGTCGTTCTTTCGGTCAAGACGGAGGAAGGCGCGGATGGGCGCACGGCCAAGGTCGTCGTGCCCGACAAGCAACTCTCCCTCGCCATTGGCAAGGAGGGGCAGAACGCCCGCCTGGCCGCCAAGCTAACCGGCTGGCGTATCGATATCAAGAGCCAGACGGAGGCGTTGCAGGAAGAGCAGCAGGCGGCTGAAGAGGAGATGCGTCAGTTGGAGCGACAGCGGGCCGTCGAGGATGCCCGCAAGCTGCTCGACCTGGCGGAATTGCTGGCGACAGAGGAGCGGGCGGCTGCGAGCCTCGACGAGGCCGTCACACCGCTGGTCGAGGCGGCCCCGCCAGAGTCGACGACCGAGGCGCCGACCGTCGAGACGCCCAGGGTAGACGTGGTTAGCCCACCCACCCCGGTCACGCCTGCCCCGCCCACGCCGTCGACACCCACGGTCACGCCGAC
This sequence comes from Anaerolineae bacterium, assembly GCA_034431435.1. GTDB lineage: Bacteria > Chloroflexota > Anaerolineae > Epilineales > JAHCIE01 > JAHCIE01. The sequence goes on from DAOUDG010000047.1 coordinate 5,027, forward strand.
CCCGGCACCAGTCCCGACCCCGGCGCCAGTCCCGACCCTGGCGCCAGTGGCCGCCGAGACACGCAAGATCGTTTTCGAACTACCCGCGACCCCGGTTGAGGTCGAAGACGAGGAAGAAGAGGGCAGCGAGGCGCGTCCTAAGGATAAGAAGGGGAAGAAGAAGGGCAAGGCGGCTCTTATCCGCGACGAGCGCACCGGCCGCCTGGTCAAAGCCACGGCGCGCAAGTCTAATCGCGCTCGGCCGGAGTGGGAGGACGTGGACCTGGACGCGGAGGAAGCAGGCGAGCTGGAGAGCGAAGACATTGACTACTTCGCCAACGACGATGAAGACTTCGCGTACGACCCCGACGCCGACGCCTAAGCCTCAGCCGCTACGGCGCAAGCACGTGCCACAGCGGACATGCATCGGCTGTCGCCAAAGCCAGGGCAAGCGCGTGATGGTGCGCGTCGTTCGCACACCTGACGCAGATGTTATCATCGATCCAACCGGCAAGCGTGCCGGACGCGGCGCGTACATCTGCGCCGACCCGCTATGCTGGGAGGCAGCCCTCAAGGGTCGCCTCGAGCATGCGCTCAAGACGACCCTGACGGCGGACGAACGCGAGGCATTGCGGATGTACGCGGCCGGCCTCTCGAAGAGCGCCGATGCCCTGGCCAAGAGCGATGTCTGACCTACATGCTATGGACCACGGGTTGAATTCGGCGTCGCGCCTTACCGCGACGCGCCACAGTAGCGGAGCTGACGTGACTCGTTGAGCGTCGACCGATGAGATCCCGCCCTGGGCCTCATCGGTGGCTGATCGGATGCCACGTCTCTCGCGGATAGACCAACCGCAGGGGTGTGTCGCATCATCACCCCACCGGCCCTGGGCTGTGTCCGCCTCCGCGCCCGCTGCTGGCCCTGCCACGGCGGGCTTTGCATTGAACGAAGGATGGAGGAGGACCACGGCGGCCTGCTGGGGGTCCGAGAAAGAGGTGTTTCTTATGGCAAAGACAGTATCGCCCACGCCGCCGACCCCCAGCGGGGCCGCCGCGCCCGTCGCCGCGCCCACCGCGAGCAGCCGCACTATCGAGTTGCCCAGCGAGATTACCGTCCGCGAGCTGGCAACTCGCATGGAAGTCAGCCCAATCGACCTGCTAAAGGCGCTGATGAAGGGCGGTGTGGTGGTCAACATCAACAAGACCATCGACTTCGACATGGCATCCCTCGTGGCGGAGGAGTTCGGCTTCGAGGCGCGCCCCGAAGGTTGGGTAAACATCCCGGCCCCCGAGCCTGAGCCTGAGCCGAGCCAGGTCGCGAAGGAGACGCCCAAGAAGCGTCGCCCCTTCGAGACCGAGGCGGATCGGGGCAAGGCCGTCCCGCGCCCGCCAGTTGTGACTATTATGGGCCATGTCGACCACGGCAAGACCAGCCTGCTCGATATCATCCGCCAGGCCAACGTCGCCGAGGGCGAAGCCGGTGGCATCACCCAGCACATCGGCGCGTATCAGGTGGAGAAGCAAGGTCGCAGAATTACGTTCATTGATACGCCAGGCCACGCCGCCTTCACCGCTATGCGCGCTCGCGGCGCGCAGGTGACCGACATCGCTGTTCTGGTGGTCGCAGCAGATGACGGCGTCAAGCCGCAGACTGTCGAGGCTCTCGAACACGCCCGCGCCGCCGGCGTCCCCATCGTGGTCGCGCTGAACAAGATCGACAAGTCCAACGCTGCGCCCGACCGGGTGCGGCAGGAACTGGCGGACCTGGGCCTGATGGCCGACGAGTGGGGCGGTGAGACCTTCGTTGTGCCCGTCTCCGCCCGCACCCGACAGGGTATCGAGGACTTGCTCGACGCTATCCTCCTGGTGGCTGAGGGCGAGGACATCACAGCCAATCCCGACCGCCCCGCCGCCGGTAGTATCATCGAGTCGAATCTGGACCCCAAGCGCGGTGTGACGGCCACCTTCCTGGTCCAGGTCGGTACGCTGCACACCGGCGACTGGATCGCCGCCGGTTCGTCCTTCGGCCGCGTGCGCGCCATGACCGACGAACTGGGGCGGCGCGTGAAGGAGGCCGGCCCATCGATGCCGGTGGCCGTGCTGGGTTTGAGCGAAGTTCCCAAGGCGGGGCAGACTTTCGAGGTCTTCCCCGATGAGCGGAGCGCCCGCGTCCACGCTGAGGCGGTCGTGACGCCCCGCGCGGGAGTCCCCGCCCGGGGCCGCTCGCTGGCCGACCTGATCGCACAGATAACCAAGGGCGAGACCAAGGAACTGAACGTCGTTCTCAAGGTCGATGTCGAAGGCTCGCTGGAGCCGGTTGTCAATTCACTCAAGGACCTGGCGACCGAGGAGACACGCATCAAGTTCATTCGCGAGGCGGTCGGGACCATCACCGAGAACGATGTGTCACTTGCGGCGGCTTCGGGTGCGATTGTCATCGGCTTCCAGGTGGACGCCGATGGCACGGCGCGCGCCGTCGCCGAGCAGCAAGGCGTCACCATTCGCCGCTACGATGTTATCTACAAGCTCACCGAGGACATGGAGAAGGCCCTCAAGGGCCTGGTTGACCCGGTGTACGAGGATGTCGTCCACGGCGAGGCCGAAGTGCGCGCCATCTTCTCGCGCGGTCGCATCGCAGGCTGCATGATCCTGTCGGGCAAGGCGACCCGTGGCTCGCGGGTGCGCGTGAGTCGCAAGGGCGAGATCATCGCGGACAGCCGCATCGCCAACCTCAAGCGCATGACCGAGGACGTGCGCGAGGTAGCCCAGGGTTACGAGTGTGGCATCTCGGTGGAGAACTTCACCGCCTTTGAAGAGGGCGATCGCCTGCAATTCTACCGCCGCGAGCGAGTCTTCTAGCGCAACTCCGGAGCGTGAAACGTGAGAACTCCCGTCGTGTCTCACGTTTCACGCTCCACGTTTCACCTCCTTCAGGAGCACGTCATGTCATCCACCAAGCGCCGAGGGCGCGCCGCCGAGATGATCAAGGACACGCTATCCCTGTCCCTGAGCCAGGCGGCCGACTCACGGCTGAATACAATCAACGTCACGGATGTGGAAGTCAATCAGGACATGTCCGCGGCAAAGGTATGGTACTTCGTGGGCGGCGACGATCCGCAGGCCCGCGCCGACGCGCTGGCGGGTCTCAAGCATGCCCAGGGCTTCCTGCGCACCCAGATTGCGGAGGCCCTCGACCTGCGCCGCGCCCCCACCCTGACCTTTCACTACGACGAGAGCGTGGGGCGCGCATCGCGGGTGCTGGAGATTCTCGACGAGCTTGAGACTGACAAGGCGGATGGGGGCAGCGATGGAGACGATTCCGCCCGTGCGTGACGCCGTCCAGCTCTTGCAGGGGGCGCGGCATATCTTCGCCGCGTCCCACATTGACCCCGACGGCGATGCGGTCGGCTCGCTGCTCGGCTTCGCCGCGACGCTGCGACGCCTCGGCAAGAAGGTCACGGTTGCCCTCGCTGACCCCGTGCCGTGGCGCTTCGAGGACCTGATCGGCGCGAGCGACGTGCAAGCCGAGGGACCAACCTCCCAGCACGACCTGCTGGTGTCCCTGGATGCCAGTGAGTTGTCGCGAGTGGGCGCAGTGTTGACGCCCGATCTCATCGGCAGCCGCCCGCTGCTCATGATCGACCACCACGTCACCAATTCCCAGTTCGGGACGGTCAACGTGCTGGACCCGGCCGCGGCCGCCACGGCCGAGATCGTCTACTTCCTGAGCCTGGCCCTGGGTGTAGTTCCCGACCAGCCGACCGCCACGGCCCTGTTGACGGGCATCGTTACCGACACTCTCGGCTTCCGCACGACCAGCACCACACCTCGCACCCTGGAAGTCGCCCAGGCGCTGATGCAGTCGGGGGCGGACCTGGCCTCCATCGCTCAGCGCGCCTTCAACAGCCAGTCCTTCGCGGGCCTGCAACTGGCGGCCGAGGCGCTGGCCGCCATGCACATGGACGGCGGCATCCTGTGGACCGAGTTATCGCAGGCCACCCTGCGTCGGCTAGGGGTTGCCCCTGGCGAGCATGCCGGTATCGTCAGCCTGCTGAACTCGGTGAGAGAGGCGCGCATCGCCATCGTGTTCCGCGAGAAGGACGACGGGCGTATCGACGTCAGCATGCGTTCCAAGCCTGGCATCAGCCTGGCCCCGGTGGCGGCCGCGCTCGGCGGCGGCGGTCACCCCCAGGCGGCGGGGACCACCTTGCCGCCCCCGATGTCGGCGGCCCGCGCCACGGTTCTGGCCGCGTTGCGCCCGCTACTCGCCACTCCATAGACTATTATGGCTCTGTGTACCCATTGCGCCCATAACCCCGAAAACGAGGGCAAGCCCGCCTCGCTACTGTTCGACCCTGATCGGATCGGCAGCGGCGGGCAGCCCAAGCCTCCGCTATCTGGGTTCTTCAATGTCGATAAGCCGGCCGGCATGACCTCCCACGACGTGGTCGCCGCCCTTCGGCGCGCGGGCAAGGAGCGCCGCGTGGGCCACGCCGGCACCCTCGACCCCATGGCGACGGGCGTGCTGCTGGTGGCCGTTGGCTCGGCAACCCGCGTTATCGAGTACTTGCAAGACGGACACAAGGTCTACCAGGGCACGCTGCGCTTCGGCCTGACCACGACCAGCTACGACATCGAGGGAGAGACAGTCAGCACAGCCCCGCCCGACGCCGTGGCGGCGCTGACCCGCGAGCAGGTCGAGGCCGCGCTGGCCCCCTTCCGGGGAATCATCCAGCAAGTACCGCCGATGGTGTCGGCCCTCAAGCACGAGGGTCGCCGCCTGTACGACCTGGCCCGCGAGGGCATCGAGATCGAGCGCGAGCCGCGCACCGTCGAGGTGTCCGAGCTGGTCCTGACCGACTGGTCGCCGCCGGAGGCCACGTTCCGCGCCACGGTCAGCAAGGGGACGTACATCCGCTCCCTGGCCCACGACCTGGGGCAGGCCCTCGGTGTCGGCGGGACGCTGACCGCCCTGCGCCGCCTGGCCGTCGGCCCCTTCACTGTCGAGGCCGCCGAGAGCCTGGAGACCCTGGTAGACGCGCTGACCGGCGACTACTGGACGCAGTTCATCCACCCCCTGGACGAGGCGCTGCTGGCTTTCGACGCCTGCGTAGTCGACAAGGCCACCGAGGACTCCATCCGCCAGGGGCGACAGGTGACGCTACCGTGCGAATTGAGCACGAGCCAGGTTCGCGCCTACAATATCAACGGTGACTTCATCGGTCTGCTGAAGCACGACGACTGGACCAAGCTCTGGCAGCCGGACAAGGTCTTCCCACGCCCCTCCCTGGCGCGCTAGACCCGTCTCGGCTCACCGCGATTGCGAGCTATGCCTGACCCAACGTCCCTGGCCTCCCACTCACCGGACCGCCCCATCGTCCTGACCGTCGGCAAGTTCGACGGCGTGCATATCGCCCACCAGCATCTGCTGGCGCGGCTGCGCCGCCGTGCCGCCGAGAATGATGCCCAGACGGCGGTCCTGATTCTCTACCCCAACCCGCTACTCGTCCTGCGGCCGGAGGCCGCGCCTCTGGCGCTGACGAGCCTCGCCGACCGCCTCGCCCTGCTGCGCGATCAGGGCATCCACCATATCCTGGTCGAACCCTTCACCCACGAGTTAGCGCAGACCAGCGCCGACGACTTCATCGCGCGCATTCTGCATCATCTGCGGGTGGTCGAGCTGTGGGAGGGGCCAGGCTTCGCCCTGGGTCGCAACCGCCAGGGCACGCTACCCTACCTGTCGCACCTCGGCGAGCGGTTGGGCTTCACCGTCCACGCCGTCGCCCCCTTCTCGCTGCTCGGCGAGACCGTCAGCACCAGCTACATCCGGCGGCTGCTCGGCGAGGGTGACGTGGCGCGCGCCGCGTGGCTGCTGGGTCGCTGGCACACCCTGGCCGGCCGCGTCATCCACGGCGCGAAGCGGGGCCGCGACCTCGGCTACCCCACCGCCAACCTCGACATCGCCGCCGACCTCACCGTCCCTGCCCACGGCATCTATGCCGTGCGCGCCAGCCTCGACGGCGAGGCCGAGTCGCTGTTGGGGGTCGCCAGCATCGGCGTGCGGCCCACCTTCGACAACGGCCCGCGCTCCGTCGAAGTCTACCTGCTGGACTTTGACCGCGACATCTACGACCGAACGCTGCGCATCGAGTTCGTGGCGCGGCTGCGCGAGGAGCGCAAGTTCGAGAGCGTCGACGCCCTCATCGAGCAGATGGGCCGCGACGTGGCGAGCGGGCGAGCGATTCTGGCTGAGCAAGGCAACCCTCGGCTGACATCCCCACGCTAGGAACCTCCGCGCGCACCACGGCAAGGCTGCCTCGCCTGGCTGCGCATCCCAGGCGACCGTCCCACGGCGCGCGCAATGCGCAAATGCCGGTCGAACGCAGAGCGGGCCAGCCAGAATGAGCCAGGGCGCTACGCCTCCGGCGCGAAGCCCAGGCGGCGGAGTTGCCGGGGGTCGCGCCGCCAATCCTCGCGGACCTTGACGAACAGTTCGAGGAACACCTTGCGGCCGAGCATGGCCTCGATTTCCTGGCGCGCCCGGCGGCCTATCTCGCGCAGCATCGACCCGCCCTTGCCGATAACGATGGCCTTCTGCGAGTCGCGCTCGACCATCACCGTAGCGTCGATGTAGGTCAGGTTGGGGCCGCGGTCCTGCCACTCCTGGATGGCGACGGCGACGGAGTGGGGAACCTCGGCCTCCGTGAGGTGCAGGACAGCCTCGCGGATGAGTTCGGCGGCGACGAGCTGCTCGCTCTGGTCGGTCACCTGGTCGGCAGGGAAGTACAGTGGCCCCTCCGGTAGCCGGGCCTCGACCAGGGCCACGAGCCTGTCCAGGTTGTCGCCCCGCCGCGCCGATACCAGCATCTCGGCCGCGCCAGGCACGAGGGCCGCGTAGGCGTCGTAGTTCTCCTGGAGGTACTGCGGCCTGGCGGCATCGGCCTTGTTGAGGGCCAGGACGACGGGCGCGGCCGCCTTCTCCCTCAGCAGGGCGGCGATGTCGCGGTCCTCGTCGCGGGGGCGGTCGGCCACATCGACGACGAGCACAACCACGTCGGCGTCGGGGATGCTCTGCATCGCCTCGTCCACCATGAACTCGCCGAGCTTGTGGAACGGCTTGTGGATGCCGGGCGTGTCGACGAAGATGATCTGGCTGGCGTCGGCGGTGCGCACTCCCAGCAGGCGGCGGCGCGTGGTCTGAGGTTTCGACGAGACGATCGCCACCTTCTGGCCGACCAGCGCGTTGACCAGAGTCGACTTCCCAACGTTGGGCCGACCGACGACGGCGACAAAGCCGGAGCGAAAGCCTTCGGGAATGAGGAGGAGGGCGGGGGCGCCGCCCTCCTCCTCCCAGGCCTCTTCCTCAGCCTCCAACTCTTCGTCCTCGTCGTCCTCCCAGTCGTCGTTGTCGCGATCGGCGGGCGCGCCGCCCTCCCCTTCCCAGGCCTCCTCCTCGTCCTCCAACTCCTGGTCCTCGACATCCAGGTCCAGGTCGTCGTCGTCGGGGGCCGGTGGGCCGCCCTCCTCTTCCCAGACCTCCTCCTCCTGCTCCAGTTCCTCATCCTCTGGCCCCAGGCGCGGCCTGGTCGACTCTGGCATGCGTCCTCCGTGATGCCTGCGACTGGCAGTCGCGGGCTGATACAGGAAACCTGCCGAGGCAGGTCAACCGCGAGCCGGATGGCGACGGCTCACGGCAGCGCGTCCAACAGCCGCTGGATATCTTCCCACGAGCTGTAGAAGTGGGGCGCGACACGCAGGCCGCCGCCCCGCACCGACACGATCACATTCGCCGACTTGAGGCGCGCCTCGAGGTCGGCGGATGCGATGGTCGGGTGGCGGAAGATGACGATGCCGGATCGCTCCCCCTCGTTCGCATGGGGCGAGACGACCTGGTAGCCGCGCGCCTGCACCTCCGCCATAAGCGCGTCGTTGAGGGCGAAGATGTGGCGCTGAATGTTGGGCACGCCATATTCGAGGAGCGTCGCGATGCTCGCCCCCAGCCCCAGGATGCCCGCCAGGTTGAAGACGCCCTCCTCGAAGCGGCGCGCATCGTCCCAGAGCGGCTGATCGTAGCGGTCCATGTCCTCCGCGTCCGCGTGGCTCAGCCAGCTCGTCCACTGGGTGGAGAGGATGTCCAGCAAGCCCGGCCTGACGTAGAAGATGCCCGCGCCGTAGGACGCCATGAGCCACTTGTGCCCCGCCGCGCTCAGGAAGTCGACACCCGTCGCCGCCACGTCCAGCGGCATCGCCCCCAGGCCCTGCACACCATCTACCACCAGATACGCCCCTCGGCTGTGGGCCAGGTCGGCCAGCGCGGCCAGGTCGTGGCGGTAGCCGGTGCTGAAGCCAACGTAGCTGACGGCCAGCACGCGCGTCCGGTCGTCCATCAGGGCAGCCATATCGTCGATGAGAACGCGACCATCGCGGCACGGCGCAAAGCGCGTCTCGACGCCGCGTGTCCTCAGATTCAGCCAGGGATGCACGTTGCTGGGGAACTCGCGCTCGGCGGTCACGACGTTGTCGCCCGCCCGCCAGTCCAGGCCGTTGGCGACCAGCAGCAGGCCGGCCGAGGTATTCTTGACAAAGGCCACGTCGGCGGGCGAGGCATTCAGCAAGGTCGCGGCGTCGCGTCGCGCCCCGTCAATCTTCTCGATCCAGGCCTGGAAGTCCAGCAACCCGGTGTCGCGGTGCTCGGCGGCGTAGGCCGTCATCACCCCCGCGACGCGGGTGGACAGCGGGCTGTGGGCGGCATGGTTGAGCCAGGTGTAACGCTCCGTGACGGGAAACAAGGCGCGGGCAGAGGCAAGATCGATGCTAGAGGCGGCAGCGACAGTCATCCAGGCATCCTTTCGTTGACAGGCGTTACTTGAACAGGTAGGGCAGCACGCGGGCCACATCGTCGCGGATAACAACGTCGGCCTCGGCGTCGAGGGGAGTCGGGTCATAGTTGACGATGACCAGGCGCGCGCCTGTTTCCACCGCCAGCAGAGGCAGATCACTCGCCGGCGCCACTTCCAGGGACGAGCCGACGACGATCATCAGGTCGGCGGCGCGGGCTTGCTCCTGCGCCCTGACCAGGATGTCCTGGGGCAGCATCTCGCCAAACAGGATAACGTTCGGTTTCAGCACACCCCCGCACCCGCAGTGGGGAGGTGTGCCCGTCTGCATGAAACGCTCCAGGGCGACGGCGCCCGGCACGATGCGGAAGCACCGAATACAGGTCGCTTCACGCAGGTGACCGTGTAGCTCCAGAACCTGACTGGAGCCGGCGCGGCCATGCAGGTCATCGATGTTCTGAGTCACGATGGCGCGCAGCTTGCCCATCCGCTCGGCGTGGGCCAGCGCCACGTGGGCGGGGTTGGGTCTCGCCATCAGGATAGCGTCGGCCAGGGGGCGCACCCACTCGAAGAACGCCTCGGGGCGGCGGCGGAAGGCCCAGATGGAGGCGACATCCATGGGGTCTTCCATCATCCACAGGCCGCTGCTGGGACTGCGAAAGTCGGGAATGCCGGAGGGCGTACTGATGCCCGCGCCGGTCAGCGCGACGACGTGGCGCGCCTGCGCCACGAGTTGCCGCGCCGTGGCGACGGCGCGCTCAGTTTCGGGATCGAACCCTCGGCGGAGGCGTGGCATTCTCATCGCGACGATTCCCCAGAGTCTAATTATACAACCGAGGGCCGCTCACAATAGAGTAGTCTATAGAATAGGTTTGGCACGCGCCTCAGTTCTTACGCTTGCCAGCCCCCAAATGTGTCGTGGGCCGCGTCTTGCACGTAGATCGGGTTGCTGAACACCCAGCCGCGCCGCCGCCCGGCGTGGCGGCGGTACGCCTCGACGCGATACACCCCCGGCTGGCGTGGCGCGAACGACAGGCTCCTCCCCTGCTCCGTGGCGACCTCAACCCCATCGCACAGCAGCCGCAATTCCGCCGCCAGCGGCGCGCGCACCACCAGCCGCAGCCCCGCGTGCCACGCCACTGTGTCGCCCATCCCTACGCGGCCGGCGCGGTCGTGCGCCTCGAAGCGAAAGCCCGTCGCGTCGCCAAGGGCATCGTAGGCGACAAAGACGTGCCCCCGACGCAGCGCCGCCAGGACCAGCCGCCGGTCGTGGGCGAAGTCGCCAGTCAGAGTGTCTGCCGTCAACAGGTGGGCGCGGACGGCGCGAAACAGAAACGGGTAGGGCAGGATCGTCGGGTTGAGCGGGCCACGTCGCACCTTCCAGCCGTGGGCGTCTGGCCCGCCAATCGCCACGACCGGGCCGTGCCGCAGCATTTCATCCCAGCGCGCCAACGCCTCAGGGAACGGGCCAACCATGACGCTCGTCGGCCAGTAGGCCGCCTGCGCGCCGCGAGCCAGTCCGGTCGCGTGGGCCTTGAACTCGCTCATGTAGTTCCAGATCTCGATACCGTGGATGCCGACCACGTCCCAGTCGACCCAGGGAATGGCCGGTTCCAGGGTGTAACTCGGCGCGAACTCCACGGGGTGGGCGATGAAGGCCAGCCCGCCCTGGGCGTTGACAGCGTCCACCAGGCGTTGGGGCGAGGGGGCCAGGGCGGTTACGTCCTCGGTGACGCCCACGCACAGCAGGTGATTGACCTGTGGCTCGCGGGCCTCGTCGTGAACCTCCTGGCCGACGATGAGCAGGACGCCATCCCGATAGCCTGCCTCGTCCTGGGGCAGGCAGTTGTGGTCGGTAGTGATGAGAAAATCGAGACGAGCCTCGCGAGCAGCGCGCACGATTTCGGCGAAGCTGGCGCGCCCGTCGGAGGCCGTGGTATGGGCGTGGATCACGCCGATGTACTCGGACACGCACGCTCCCGTGGCAGATGTGGCGACGCAGGCGTAGCAGCGATTGTACCGCGTGAGGGCGTGTCGAGTCAACCGGCGCTCGCCCAAGGATGACAGCAGCGCACATCCTGACTATACTTTGCAGCTTTGCGCCGCGCGAGGGCCGATAGATTTCAACGCGAGACGCCCCCGACAGGTACGGGCTACCGCGAAATTCGCGCCGTCAGCGTATCGGCCACGGGTTCGCTGCGTCTTTATGGTTGTGACTTCTGAGGATGCATTGACGACCGAGGCGGCGACTCGCCCCGGCATCGCCGCCGCCGGGATGGGGGAGGACTGTCGTTATGGCATGGTTTGCTCATCAGTTTACTCGGATCCGTTTCAGGGCCGTGCTGGCGGCCCTTCTTGTGGGTCTCGCTAGCGCGGGCCTGTCTTCCGACGCTCAAGCACAGGGTTCGCCTCCCCTCCAGGGTGGCGCCTGGGAGACAATCGCCCACGGCAACAACGTGTGGGCACTGGCCCGGCAGGGCAATACCCTGTGGGCCGGCGCGTCGGGCGGCGGCATCGTCAAGTGGGACATCACCAACCCCGCCAGCCCGACCTATCGGCAGTACCTCTACCCTCAGGATCCGATCCCCAGCAACGATGTTCGCAGCATCGCCGTGGACTCCGCGGGCAACCGCTGGTTCGCCACCAGTCGCGGCCTCGCCCGCCTGACGCCGGGCGACACCTGGAGCACCTATACCTTCGATAGTACCATTCGGCGCTCCAACACTATCGCCGACCGCGTCGCTGTTGCGCAGGCAGCCGGTCAGCGCGAGGTCGCCGTCAAGGGCTTCACCGTCGACGTCATTCAGCAGGCCTTCACGGTTTCCTATTTCCAGTTCGAGGGCGACAGCACCGTCTACCGGCTATCGCGCATCGACTATGTAAACTCTGGGCCGAATGCCAACTACAACGCCATCTACATCGATCCGCCGTTGAAACAGGCCGTCAGCCAGGACACACCCATCTACCTGATGTCGCTGGGTCTGCCCTCCAACAACGTCACGGCGGTGCTGGCTGCCCCGGACGGCAACATCTGGGTGGGCACACAACAGTATCGCATCCAGGTGGATGCGGCCGACTGTTTCGCCCCCGACCTCGGCTCCCTGATTCGCGGCGCCGACTACCTGTGCGACGGAACCCGCTACCTGGGCGGCGGCGTCGCCCGCTTCAACCCCACGACCGGCGACTGGACGGCGTGGCAGAGCGCCAGCCAGCGCTTTTACTATACCGACCAACATGTGGCCTCCAACAGTGTGACGGACCTGGCGATTGAGCCGGGCACGGGCAATGTCTGGGCCAGCTTCTTCCCCCAGTGGCGCTGGAGTCCGCCCAATCGCGAGAGCAATTCGAGCGCGCAAGGCTCGTGGAGCAGCGGCCTCGATGGCGGCGTCAGCTATTGGGACGGCACGCGGTGGACCACCTATCAGCACTACGCCTGCGACCCTGGCACGGATGGCCCCGGCTGCCGCGATGGTTCCAAGCCGCAGGTCAACGCTGTCTCCGCCGTAGCGATCGACGCCCAGGGCCGCAAGTTCCTGGCCGTGTATGGCAGCAACCTGAGCATCCTCGAGGGCAACGGCGGCAGCGCGGCCGACTGGAAGCAGGTTCCCTCGCTCACCGACGCCCAGGGACTGGCCGAGGCCATCAGCTACGCCCTGGCTACCGATAACCAGGGCCGCATCTGGGCGGCGACCGCCACCCAGGGCGGCCTGGGCCACGAGATCAGCGTCGGCTCGACCGATTGCTTGCTGGCGAACCCCAGTCTGGGCACGTGCTGGAGTCACGTGACCCCCGAGCAGAACGGCCTCAGCTCGCCGACCGTGCGCGCCTTGCTGCCTGACGGCGACACCATGTGGGTGGGTACATCGGACCCGCGCGGCAACGGAGCAGGCATTGACCAGTTCACCAGCGCCCTGACCAAGACTCGCAACCTGCAAACCACTGGCCCGGGCAGCAACAACATTACTGAGTTGGCCTTCCGTGGCGCTGAGCTGTGGGTGGGGACGGGCCGCGCGGGCGCGCCGTTCTACGGGCGCGGCCTGAGTGTGCTGAACACGTCGGGCGCTGGCTGGCATTCCCCCTCCGCCTGGCAGTACGTCCGCTCGGCCGACCGGCGCGGCGACCAGAAAGCGCAGGTCGACCGCAACACGCCGAGTGGCTCGACCCTGATCTATGCCAAGACGGCCAACAATATCGCAGCCGAATGCTTCGACCTGATGAACGCCTTCCCTAGCGGCCTGGCTATCGGCGACAGCCTGACCAAGTACACCCTGGGATTCACCTCCTTCGACACCTCGTCCAACCGCTGCATCCTGGGCCTCAACACCGGCCTGGTGGGCGCCGTGCCTGCCAACACGCCCATTTACGCTCTCGTCAAAGACCTGGTCGGCGAGAGCATCTCCGACATTGCCTTCGACGGCCAGAACCGACCCTGGGTTGGGACACGCGGCGAACGCATCAAGGCCTATGGTTGGGGCCAGACCCAGTACGAAGACGGCGGCATCAGCTTTCTCGACGGCTCGAGCTGGCGCAGTATTCAGCAGGCCATCCCCTTCCAGCCGGCCGTGCCCCCCAACATCAAGGGCAATTCCGTGACATCCGTGCTCTTCCGGGGCGGAAACTGCGACGTCGGCGAGCGCGTCTGGCTCGGCATGGGTAGCTTTATCGACAACATCGGCTGGGGTATTGACCGTATCAGCACAGCGGCCGTCGTTGTCGACTCGATGGACGATACACCCATGCCATCCAGCTCGGCCGCCGCGCTTGCCCTGAACCAGAGCAACTGCGACGTCTGGGCCGCCTTCCACCCGTCCTACCGCTTCCCCGGCGGCGGGGCCAATGGTACGGTCGTGCCCGGCGGTGTAGGCCGCTGGAACAGCGCCACCGGCCTATGGTCGAGCTGGACCAGGGACAACACGCCCGGCCTCGAGGGGTGGGACACCGACTACCGGTCGATTCTGGTCGACAGCCAGAACCGCGTCTGGGCCGGTGGCTACACGATTCACACCATCCTACCTGGCTCCTTCAGCCTGTGCTTCTCCTGCGCGCCGCGCTGGGTGCGCAACCAGGGCCATACGGATGCCGTGCTCAGCCTGTACGACGGCAGCGCCTGGCAGACGGCGCAAAGCTGGCAGTACGAGGGCTACGTTAGCGCCATCAAGGAAGACCCGGCCGGTCGCATCTGGGCCGCGACGACCCACGAGTGGATCGCCGACCTGGGGTCCGAGAGCAACTTCATCATCGACCAGGCGTTGAGTCAACCCCTGACCTCCAACGCCGTCCACGTCCTCGACGGCGCGACCTGGCAGGCCATTGGCCGCGACCAGTTCCCCATTGTCGACGACAACATCGCGTCCATCGCCTTCGGGCCGGATGGCGACGTGTGGTTCGGCACAGCCGGCCACGGCATCGTCCACTGGGACAGCACGGCCAACGCGGCCACGCCGACGCCCACCGCTACGGCCACCGCCACCGCCACCGCCACCGCCACTGCCACCGCCACTGCGACGGCCACCCCCACCGCAACGGCTACCGCCACCGCGACGGCCACCCTGCCGCCGGGGGTCACGCCGACCGTCACCCACACCCCCACCGTAACGCGCACGGCATCGCCGACTCCGTCGCCTACGCCACGCAACCAGCCCATCAAGGTGTATCTACCGCTGATCATGGGCCGCGCTCCCGCCGCGAGCACGCCGACGCCGTCCGCGACGCGGACCGCCACGGCGACTCTCGCGCCGGGCATCACGCCATCGCCCACCTGGACGAGCGCGCCCACGGCCACCTACACGCCCACGCCCACCTTCACGCCCACGCCGACCCCGACGGCCTCCAACACGCCCACCAGCACCTGGACGCCGACGGCCACCAACACGCCCACCAGCACCCGGACGCCGACGGCCACACCCACCAACACGCCGACCCCGCCACCCCAGTGGGAGACCGTCGCTTCCGGGACGAGCGCCGACCTGCGCGGCCTGGACTGCATTGACTCGCTCAACTGCTGGGCGGTGGGCGCTGGCGGCGTCATCCTGCGCTGGAACGGCCAGCAGTGGCAGAGCCAGAACTCCCCGACGACCACCAACCTGAACTCGGTGTCGATGGTCTCGACCAGCGAGGGCTGGGCCGTCGGTGATGCGCAGACGATTCTCCGCTACCAGAGCGGCTCGTGGAGCCAGTGGTCAGGCTCTGTGGTGGACCCGCCGTCTGGCAACTACGTTAGTGTCGTGAACATCCCCGGCGGCTCCCAGTTCTACCGCGCCGTGATCATCGCCGACAACACCACCGGCCAGTCGCCCTATCTCTTCTGGCAGCCAGACCTGAACCGCTGGCAGGGTGTGACCGGTAGCCCGAATACGTATCGCGCCAGCGGCGGCTTCATCCTCCCGGATGGGGTTGAGGGCTACCTGGTGGGAGCCAACAACCTCATCTACAGGTACATGGGCGAAGGCCAGTGGTTCCGGGACGATTTCAGCGGCAACAGCTTCTCCCGGCTGGCTACCCTCAACGGCGTCCACATCGCTAGCTGGGCCTCCGACGCCTCGCCCGCCGGCTGGATGGTCGGCAGCGGCCGACTGCTGGCCTACCTGACCGCCACCGGCTGCGGCCAATTGTCGCGCTGCTGGAAGGAGGCAAGCATCGGCATGGTGGATGCCGCCGTGCCCAACGTGGACCTGTTCGATGTCCACGTGCGCGGGCCGAACCAGGCCTGGGCCGTGGGCGACCAGGGCGCGATCATCCGCTGGAATGGCGAGCGCTGGAATCGCGACGTGTCCCTGGGCGGCAGTGCGCTGCGCAACATTCACATGCTGAGCGACAGCGAGGGCTGGGCGGTCGGTGCGGGCGGGCGCATCGTGCGCTACCGCGTGCCGAACGCCCCCCCCATCGCGACGCCCACCGCCGGGCCTAGCCCAACGCTACCGCGCGCGACGCCGCTGGTGACGCCTACGCCGCTGCCGACGGATACCCCGACGGCCACGGCCACGGCGGCCTTCACCGCGACGCCCACCCATACCCCCACCGTCACCAGTACCCCCGGCCCCGGCCCCACCGCCACACCGACCGCCACGCTGGGGACGCCGGGCGGCGGCGGGACGTGGGCGCGCTTCACCTCGCCCATCACCACCAACCTCAACGGCGTCAGCTTCGTCGATCTCAACAACGGCTGGGCGGTCGGCGACGGCGGCGTCATCCTGCGCTATCAGGACGGCGTGTGGAGCGTCGTGCCCGAGGTCCCCACCACCGAGCGGCTGAACGGCATCGCCATGACGAGCCTCACCGAGGGCTTCGCCGTCGGCGACAACTTCACCATCATGCGCTGGAACGGCGTCAAGTGGCAGCGGGAAAGCGACATGTTCTTGCGCACGAATGGCGCCTGCCGCACCATCGTCAGCATCAGCATGCTCAAGCAGCCGTCCATCAACGCCCCCAGCGTGCGTGGCGTGGCCGTCGCCCACGAGGGGGCAGCCCTCTGGTATAGCAATGGGACGTGGACATGCGCGTGGGACAAGACTCTGATGTTTGGCGCAAACGCCGTATCGCTGGCCCCCAACGGCGGCTTCGGCACGGCCGTGACCGACGGCGGCATGATCTACACCACCGTGTTTGATGGGG
>DAOUDG010000048.1:0-26060 GCA_034431435.1 Anaerolineae bacterium
CCAGCAGCGGCGTGCCGACGGCGGGCGACGTGGCGGCGGCCAGCGAGGGCTTCCCGATCCCTGGCAAGCTGGGGCGCTGTCCCAACTTCGACTGGGAGGGCTTCCCGCCGGTGTGCCCTGGGCAACCGGGCTGGCAGCCCTAGCCCGGCGCGCGCCCCTGGCGCATGCCTGACCCACGCGGCCCTCAGGGGACTCCCTCCCCTGAGGGCCGCGCGTTTACCATTCTAGTGGCGGCCGAGGAGGGCCCAGATCACCTCGAAGGCAATCAGCAGGATGACGATCCATTCCAGGACCGTGGACCGCTCGGCCTCGGCGTCGTCCTGGAGCATGCCGTAGGTCTCGCGCAACAGGTCCAGCTTGTGCTGGACGCCCTGCCGCCATACCTAGACGCGCAGCACGTCCAGCGCCGCGCTGTACAGGCGGTTCCAGTACACGTCGTCGGTGACCTTGAGGGCGTTGTCCACGCGCTCGGTGATTTCGGTCACGTCCACCACCAGCCCCTGCACCTCCTGCAACAACAGGCTGTAGCGACGGACCAGGGGCAGGCGAAAGCGCCCCCGCGAGGCCTCGATGCGGCGGTAGACGGCGGGCAACTCGTCGTCCAGTTGCGCGTCGTAGGAGCGCAACACGAGCAACTCCACGTTGGCGAACTCGATCAGGTCGGCCGCCGTCGCCAGGGCGCGCGGGTCGGGGTCGATGAGGAGCGCGCTGTTCCAGCTCAGGAGCGCCAGGTCGTCGGGAAAGTAGCTGAGGGGTGTCACGAGACTGTTGGCGGTCTCGCTCAGTGGACGCCGCTCGCCGAGCAGGGCGGCCAGCACCCACGGGTCAGCGGCCAGGTCGGCGACCTCGACCGGCTCGGCCAGGCGGTCGACGGTCAGGATGGCGTGGTCCTCGACAATCGCCCCGCGCTTGGGGCGGGTGATAGACGGGCGGATGACCGCCTCCAGGCTGTCGACCGCGGCCAGGAAGCGGTCGGCCAGGGTGGCCGGTGGGTCCTGCCAGGTCCACAGCCAGCCGGCCGCCGTGTCCCACGTCGTTGGTTCTGGCAGCGGCAGTTCCAGGGCCAGGGCGACGACGCCCAGGTCGTAGATACTGGCGCGCAATGTGCCATTCAGCGTTCCGGCGTCCAGCGTGGCCAACAACTCGCCCAGGTCCACGCGCAGCGGCGGCTGCGCCACCTCGATGCTGGTCGGCTGGCGCACGCGGCCCGGCGGCACGCGCGTCCCGCCGCGAGCCAGCAACACCTGGGCGCGGTCCAGGTCGATGGCGTCGCCCAGGTCGTAGAACTGGTAGAGGGTGAGCCGCCCGGCGGCGATGGGGGGAGGGGGGATCAGAATCTCCGATCGCTGCGATCCAGCCGCAACTCGTAGCCCACAATGTCGCCCACCACGCGCGTGTACACCTCTTTCATCGTCTCGCGGTGCAGGCGCACCTCGCGGTCGACGCTGTAGAGGAGGGCGTTGTAGACTTCCAGGCCGCCGTAGTCGGCGGCGACGGCCTGCACGATGGGCGTCACGTCGAACTGGGTCATGTCCAGCGGCTCGGCTTCCAGGCTGCTGAGCGTCCCGGTGTGGCCCAGGCACGAGGCGGGGAACTCGATGAGCAGCGGGTCGTCGTAGTCGGTCAGGCGCACGAAGAAGGCGACGACGGCGGGGGCCGTCGCCAGCTCGGCCTCGTGGAGGACGTACTCGTTGCCGCCGCTGAAGCTGACATGGCCGAGGACGACAGGGGTCGAGAAGCCCGCCTTACCGCCTGTCCAGCGATAGATGGCCTCGCTGTCGGCCACCTGGACGGCGGGGCGCGTGTCGATCTCGCCGGCCCAGACGCGGGCGTGCAGGTCGGTGCGGCTGGTCTTGGCGATGCAGATGAGGTCGAGGCGCTTGCCATTGCGACGGCAAGCCGAGAACAGGGAGCGATAGCCGCTGGCAATCTGGCTATGCAGCGGGTCGACGCCGTCGAGGGTCAGGGCATATAGCTGGGGCAGCCGCGAGTAGAGCGCGCCGTCCATGAAGACGATACCGCCTTTGGGCAGTCTGGCGGCGGCCTCGGTGGCGACCGCGACCTCCAGGCTCTGCATGAGCAGGTCGTTGAAACGCTTGACCTGGCCCTCGTCGGTCACGCCGGGCAGAATCTCGACCTCGACGCGGCTGCACTCGATGCCGTGGCGCGGCTCCGTACCGTGGCCCAGGCATAGGGCCTGCGAGACGAACAGGATGGAGCCATTCGCCAGGTCGGCGCGACCGATGGAACTGTCGACGCCGACGGCGGGCCGACGCGGCCCCCTGAAGGTGTCCGGTGGCAGGGGATGCCAGTTGGCGCGCACGAGGTCTTGCAGCGATGTCTCAAGGGCGCTGGCGTCGGCGCTGAACGTGCCGCCCAGGCGGGCCGCCTTCGCCTCGGTTCTTCGCGCCAGCTTGTCGAGAAAGTCGGGCATAAGGCCTCGCGAGGCGTGACACGCAGTGGTCGGTCGTCAGTCGTCGTTCCTTCGCACACCCGTTCGTATGTCGATTATACGGCGGCTCGCCGGAACTTTCAAACCCCGCTGCCACCGCGAGACGCTGAGATCGCCTGGTTGGCGGCCCGCCGCTGGCTCCACAGCCACCGCGCTGCGCCGCCGAGGGCCACGGCGATGCACAGTGTGCTGAAGACCACTGGGAACAGGAAGTAGCGCGGCCAGTCGAGGGGCGTCAGGAGCGCGGGCGCGCTCAAGGTCACACCAAACACCAACGCCACCATTGCCGCGCCTGCGGCCTGGTCGCCGCGTAGCCACCGACCACTCCGGTACAGCAGATAGGCAAAGCCGGCCGCCGTCAGCGCCAGATTGAGGCGCAGCGCGAGGGGAAAGTCCAGCGTCGCGTGCTGCTTGAATACCCGCTGCGGCACGATGGTCAGGCGATCGTGCAGATCAGCGATGCGCGACGGCGGCGTGGCTTCGTATTGCTGCTCCATTTCATCTACTCGAAACGCAAGCATCTCCAGGCTGCGACCGACGGGGTCCGAATACAGGAAGGGGTTCACGGCCACGAACACGGCCGCCGCCGACAGGGCGACGAGCGCGCCCCCGGCCAGCGCCAGCCCCGCCCGTCGCGCCAGGCTGAGGCCCCGATCACCCGCCAGCGCCAGCACGACCGCCATGACGACACCGGCCAGCGCCGCCGCCAACCCGTTCAGCTTCGCGGCGCCCGCCAGACCGCCGGCCACGCCGCAGACCGTCAGCCACACCAGCGCCGGCCGATACGCCCGCCACGAGGGCGTGGCAGCGTCGGCGGCGCGCGGCCAGTGACGCACAGCCTGACAGGCCGCGACGGTCGCCAGCAACGCCGCCGCCAGCAGCGGCCCCTCGCCCAGGGCCAGGCGGATGGTGTACAGCACGTAGTCGTTAGCGACGTAGAGCAGCAATATCGCATACCCGCCTGCCGGTCCGGCGATGGCGCGGGCCAGCAGGAAGAGTAACAGTCCCGACCCCACGGCCAGGACGGCCATGGGCAGCCGCGACCACCACAGCAGAGCCGGCGACGGCATGGCCCCCGCCTTGATGTTCGCCGCGTCGCTGCGGTCCCACTGCCAGCTGGTGTTCAATGCGCTGGCATCGTAGCCGCCGAGTGTCCGACCGACGCCGATGACGTAGCGCGACAGAGGTGGCTGGGTCAGCATCAAATGGCGCTCCTCCCACACCGGCGAGTCGAAGTCCAGCCCGACCAACGCCTCGAAGCTCTTGCTCGAGGCAATGCGGCTGCTCTCATCCGCGTGGAAGGTGAGATCGTCCAGATCGAGAAGCGCGACGACGGCGAGAAGCACCGCCAGCAGCAGCGCCTCCAGGCCGCGCTTACCTCGTGTCATATTGCGCTCCGATCCCCGCTGCCTGGCAGAGCAGTCTTACACATTGAAGCGGATATGCACGATGTCGCCGTCCTTGACAATGTACTCCTTGCCCTCCAGGCGCAGCGTGCCCTTCGTGCGGGCGGCGGCCATCGAGCCAGCGGCGATGAGGTCGTGATAGTGGACAACCTCGGCGCGGATGAAGCCGCGCGCCAGGTCACTGTGGATGGCGCCCGCCGCCTCCACCGCCGTGGAGCCCACGGGAATCGTCCAGGCGCGCACCTCGTCTTCGCCGACGGTGAAGAAGGATTGCACGCCGAGCAGATCGTACGAGGCGCGAATGACCTTGTTCAACCCCGGCTCGTCGATGCCGTACTCTTGCAGGAAGACCGCCACATCGTCGCCCTCGAGCTGGGCAATCTCGGCCTCTAGCTCACCGTACAGGCCGAGCGCCTTGACGTGGGGGCCGCGTGGCTGAAGGGCGGGCATGCTCTGACCCTCCCCCAGGTTGACGACGACCAGCAGCGGCTTGGCGCTCAGGAACTGGAAGGAGCGCAGGCCCTTCTCCTCTTCCGGCGTCAGGTCTACGCTCCGCACCAACTGATCGTCCTCCAGCGCCGCCTGGATGCGGGCGAGGGCCACATCCTCGGCCTGGCGAGCTTCCCGCTCGGCGCGGGGCGCGCTCGTCTTAGCCAGCTCGCCCTTGAGGCGCTCGCGCCGCTTCTCCACCATCCCCAGGTCCCACAGCAGCAACTCGTCCTCCAGCACGCGCAGGTCGCGGGCCGGGTCGATGCTGTCCAGCGGGTGGTAGATGTCCTCGTTCTCGAAGGCGCGCACGATGGCCAGCAGCGCATCCGCCTGGGACAGCTTGCTGAACACCTGGCGGTTGAAGGTCGTGCCCTCGACGGCCGCGCCGGGCACGGATCCCGCCACATCCAGGTATTGCACCTGGGCGTGGACGGTCTTGCGCGGCTTGAACATGGCCGTCAGAATCTCGACGCGATTGTCGGGGACGCTGACGGTGGCGAGGTTGGCCTCTTTCTGGCCCGCCGACGCTGCGCCGGTCTGGGCGTGGCCGCGCGTCAGCGCATTGAAAATGGTGGTCTGGCCGGAGCCGGGTAGACCGAAGATGCCGATCTGCATGGAAATGCCTCAATTGCCGACGTCGGTACTTGTGCTGGTACGTGCTGGGTGAAACGTGATGCGTGAAGCGAGAGACGCTTCGATGGTTCTCGCGTTTCACGCATCACGCATCACCTATCGGGTCGTCCTTGTCGATGCGGCACTACCGCCCCCTAGAAGCCCGACGCCGCAAACACCGGCGCCAACAGGTTGTCGGTAGGCACGTAGTTGTCGGTCAGGATGGTCGGGGGCGTGTCGCGCAGCAGGGCCTCGTACTCCGCGCGGGGCATCCACTGCCCCGCCGGGCCGACGGCCGCGTAGTAGTCATCCAGCGGACGCTTGGAGCCGATGATGACGAAGGTGCTGCGCGTGTTCGTCTTCCAGGCCGGGATATTGGGGATGATGTAGACGTAGGGGAAGACCTGGTTGATGGTGCGGGCGTAGGCCGACAGGAAGCCGGCCGTGTTGGTATCGATGACGTTCGCCAGATACATGCCATCGTCGGTCAGGTGGTCGTAGACGAGTTGGGCAAACTCCTCGGTCGTCAGGTGGAAGGGAACCGAATAATCGTTGAAGGCGTCGCCCAGGATGAAGTTGTATTTCTCGCCGGGGTTGGTCTGCAAGTACTGGCGAGCATCCATGTTGGTGGTGCGAATCTGGGTATCGGGCGGCAGGCCCATGTGGTTGAGGGCCACCTCCGTCACGCCGGGGTCGATCTCGATGACATGGACGTCGCTGTCGGGGTACTTAGCCTCCACGTAGCGCGGGAAGGTGTAGCCGCCGCCGCCCAGGACGAGCAGCCGCTTGGGGCCAGCAACGGGGATGGTGTCCATCAGGTCGGCGTAGCTGCGCTCGTAGGCGTATTTCAGGCTGAGGTTGCTCTCCAACGAGTTGTAGGAGTGGATGAGGTGGTCGAGCACCAGCACACGCACGTTCTCTTCGGGCACGCCCACCTTCGCATCGTACCAGCGGATGCAGAAGTAGTCGGTCTCGGTCATGCAGCGGTAGGTAGGAAAGGCGTTGAACAGTTCCCACGGCGATTGAAGCTCGCGCTCGCGCGTCTGGTTGTTCATCAGAATGAGGGGCACGCCGACCAGGGCGATCATGACCACGCCATCCACCAGCCGCAGGCCGCCCTGGCGGCGCGACAGGCCGATGAGGACGGCGATAACGGCCAGCGTCACACCGATGCCGAGGATGATATTGCGCGTGCCGAAAGCAGAGATGAGCCAGAAGCCGGTCAGGAACGTACCGACGATGCTGCCGAAGGTGCCGGAGGCGTAGATGCGACCGACGACGCTGCCCGTGGTGCTGAGGTTGCGCAGGGTCAGCTTGACCAGGATGGGTGTCAACATGCCGAGCATCAGGCACGGGATGAAGAACAACGCGCCGGTGTACCCGACGATGCGGGCGACGATGGGCAGCTCGGTGGGCACGCCGCGCATGGTGACCCAGTGGCCGACCGGGATGACGGCGACGGCGGCCAGGGCAGCCAGGGCGAACACCCAGGCGGCGGTGCGCCGCGACGCCCAGCGGTCGGCGATGAAGCCGCCGATCCAGTTACCGAGGGCGATGCCCGCCAGGTTGACGCCGATGATGCTCGTCCACGTGTAGAGCGAGACACCAATCGCCGGGGCCATCACGCGGCTGGCGACCATCTCCAGGCTCATCACACTGACATTGGCGAGGAAGACCAGCAGCATGCCGAGGGGTACAGCCAGGCCATCGGCGGGAATGGCGTGGGCGGCCACGGCGGCGCGCTCGGCGGCGGCCGACGCAGCGACAGACTCGGTCGGGGCCGGCGTTGACGGCGGCGCGGGACGCCAGAGGCGGTCGCGCCCGACGAGCAGGCCAACCAGAATCAGCGTGCCACTGACACCGGCTACGATCCAGGTGGTCGGGAACCAGTTGATGAGGAAGAAGCCGGTCAGGAACGTACCGACAATATTACCGACCGTGGACACGCCATAGATGAGGCCGACGGTGCGGCCCGTGGTGCTCAGGTTGCGCACCGTCAGCTTGACTACCAGCGGCGAGATGAAGCCGAGGAAGACGCTGGGGATGAAGAACACGACAGCCACCAACAGCACGATGCGCCCGATGGTGGGCAGGCCCTGGGAGAAGCCGCTGCTGGCGACCCATGCCCCCATAGGAACCACGGTCAGGGCCGCCAGGCCGGCCGCGACGAAGGCCCAGCCGACGCTGCGCCGCGAGGCGATGCGGTCGGCGACCATGCCGCTGAGGTAGTTACCCAGCGAGATACCGGCCAGGATTACGCCGATGATGCTCGTCCAGGTATACAGGGAACTGCCGATGGATGGGGCCATGACGCGGCTGGCGACCAGTTCCAACACCATGATGGCAGTGTTGGAGGTGAACACAATCGCCAGAGCGGCCAGCAAGGGCAGGCTGTCGACGCTCAGGGCGGCACGGGGCGCGGCTGGGGCGACCGCGCCGGGAAGCTCATCTGCTCGTGTGGTCACTCATCCTCCAATGCGATACGGGTCGGCGCGGCCTGGGCTGAGCCGCGCCGGAACAGCTACCGAGAATCATAGCATAGATGGGTAGGAACGGGGAACGTTGCGTTCCCGTCACGCCGTCTGTAGCGCCCCCAGGGCGCGATCCAGGCGAGCCAGGGAGGTTGCGCGCCCCAGCGAGGCGAGCGTCTCAAACAGGGGCGGCGCGACGCGCTTGCTGGACAGGGCCACGCGCAGGATACTGAGCAGGTCGCCCGCCTTCAGGCCGCGCGCCTCGGCCAGGCTACGTAACGCCGGGTCCAGCGTGGCGGCCGCAAAGGGTTCGATCGTCGCCAGCAGGTCGCGGGCGGCGGCCAACGCCTCGGCCGCCTCGCCAGGCGTGAGCTTGCCGGGCACGAGATCCGCCGCCGACGGCATGGGCGGCTCGACGAAGAAGAAGTCCAGCAACTCGGCGGCCTCGTCGAGGGTCGTGATGCGCTCCTGGACCAGGGGCACGAGGGGCGTCACGTCCCGCACGCCTACCTTCAACCCCGACCGTTGCAAGAAAGGCAGTAGCCGCTCGGCCAGGTCTTCGGCGGCCAGGGCGCGAATGTGGACCTTGTTGAGCCAGTCGGCCTTCTCGAAGCTCACAGCGGCGGGCGAGGCCTTGACGCGGTCGAGGTCGAAGGCCTCGACCAGCTGCGGGACGGTGTACACTTCCTTGTCGCCGCCGCTCTCGGCCCAACCCATGAGCGCGACCCAGTTGAGCACGGCCTCCGGCAGGTAGCCCATCTCCTTGAAGCCGCGCACGAAGATGGGCTTGTCGGAGACAAAGCGCTTGCTCATCTTGCCCTTGCCCGACGGGTTCAGGAGCACCGAGGGGTGGATGTACAGGGGCCGCTGCCAGCCGAAGGCGTCGATGATCTGAGCGTGGACGGGGAAGCTCGGCAGCCACTCTTGGGCGCGGATGACGTGGCTGATGTCCATCAGGCGGTCGTCCACCAGCGCCGCCAGGTGATACGTCGGGTAGCCGTCGGACTTGAGCAGCACCGGATCGCGCAGGGTCTTGTTGGGGGTGCGCATCTCGCCCCGAATCAGGTCGTGGGTGACGGTCTCGCCCTCGTTGTCGACCTTGAACAGCACAGCGGGGGCGGCGCCCTCGGCGCGGCGGCGAGCCATCTCAGCGGCAGGCATCGACCGCAACCGCTGGTTGATGTCGGTGGCTGCGGCGTCCTCGTTCTCGCTACGCCAGGCCTCCATCTCCAGCGGCGACCAGTACGACTCGTAGGCGCGACCGGCGTCCAGCAACTGCCGCGCGTGCGCCGCGTAGATGGGCAGGCGCTCCGACTGGATATAGGGCGCGTGGGGGCCGCCCACGTCGGGGCCTTCGTCCCAGTCGAGGCCGAGCCAGCGCAGGCCCTCGATAATCTCCTGGGTCGCGCCCTCGACAAAGCGGTTGCGGTCGGTGTCCTCGATGCGCAGCAGGAACTGGCCGCCGGTCTGGCGGGCCAGGAGCCAGGCGTAGAGGGCGGTGCGCGCGCTGCCGATGTGCAGCGAGCCGGTGGGGCTGGGGGCGAAGCGGGTGCGGGCGGGTGGGGTGGCGGTGGTCATGGGGCCTTACCAATCGAACTTGAGGGTCTTGCGGCGCAGCAGGATGCTCTCGACGATGCCGAGGCTGAACATGAAGGTTAGCAGTGAGCTGCCCCCATATGAGATGAAGGGCAGCGTCTGGCCCGTGGTAGGCAAGACGTTGAGATTGACGCCGACATTCAGAATCGTCTGCATGAACAGGCTGGCGGCGATGCCAACGGCAATCAGGCGGCCATACTGGTCCTGGGCCATGCGGCCGGCGCGCAGGACGCGAAAGATGAGCAGGATGACTACCAGAAAGAACAGCATCACGCCGACCAACCCGAATTCCTCGGCGATCACGGAGAAGATGTAGTCGGTGTAGCGCTGGCGCAGATAGTGAAGCTGGCTCTGCATGCCCTGGCCGTAGCCCTGCCCGAACCAGCCGCCGGAGCCAATGGCGATGAGGGCCTGGATGGTGTTGTAGCCGCCGCCGGCCTGGTCGGAGGTAGGGTCGAGGAAGGTCACGATACGGTCAATCTGATAGCGCTCGAGGAAGCGCAGGCTGAGGGGCACGCAGGCCGCGCCAAGCAGGGCGAGGCCGCCCATGTGCCAGACGCGCATGCCGGCCACGAAGGCCATCACGAACCACAGGGGCAGCAGGAGCAGCGCGCCGCCCAGGTCCGGCTCAATGGCGATCAGACCCGCGGGCACGAGGGTGATGACCAGGGAGATGAGCAGGTGGCGCAGGTCCCGCATGTCGTGGTCGGCCATGTATTTGCCGAGGACGAGGACGAGGAGCACCTTGGCAAACTCGGCGGGCTGTACGCGGAACAGGCCGAGGTCGAAGGAGCTGCGCGCGCCGCCGAAGGACGCGCCCAGGACGAGGACCAGGACCAGGGAGCCAAGCAGGCCCAGGTATACCCAGCGCGCCCAGCGTCCCCACAGGCGGTAGTCGACGACAGCGCCGAAGGCGAACGCAAGCACGCCCGCGCCGAGATACGCGATCTGGCGCACGAAACGGCCTTCGTAGAAGGAATTGGCCTCGACGCCGCGAATGATGAGCGCGCCAAACACGGCCAGGGCCAGCATGGCGGCCAACAGCAGCCAGTCGAAGCGGCGCAGGTACTTCCATTGAACTGTCATGGCCGAATTGTAGTCGGGGGCGCGCCAAAGGTGAAACGTGACGGGCAAGGCTACGGCGGCCTCGGCGGACGGGGTGACTATTTGGGTCCTGAGGCAAAAGCAGCGATAATTCAACCATGTTTCCCCAGGTATTCCTATCACGCGCCCCGTTGCGTGGCCTGGAGCTTCTTCTTGTCACCCTCATCCTGGCCGCCAGCTATCTGCCCGGCATTGGCGCTGTCGAGTTCCACGGCGACGAGGCCAACCGCATCTTCAGTAGCGAGAGTTTCGAGCCGTTTATCCACGGCGACATCCACTCCCATGTCTGGGAAGAGCACTTCTGGACGCTGACCCAGCCGCCCCTGTCGCGCTACGTCATCGGGGTGGGCCGGACGCTGGGCGGCTACGACGACACAGAGCTCAACACCCCCTGGAACTTCTTTCGCGACGAGGCGCGCAACATCCGCGAGGGCAACATGCCGTCGCCGGGCCTGCTGTGGTGGTCGCGGCTGCCCATGGCTGTACTGGCGATCGTGTCGGGCATCGCCGTGTTCTACCTGGTCAGTGCGGCGGTCGGGCCGCTCGGCGGCTGGGTAGCCGGCCTGCTGTTCGTCGTCAACCCCTACCTGCATACCTCGCTACGTCGGGCCCTCGGCGAGTCGCCCCTCCTGGCGTGCGCCTTGCTGGCCGCGCTGGCCGCGCTGGCCGCCGTGCCGCGCTGGAGCGGCTGGGTCGCCGGTCGGCGCGGCACATGGTGGTGGGGCATCGCGTGGCTCGGCCTGGTCGGGGCGCTGGCGGGGCTGGCCGCCGAGGCCAAGCTGAATGGGCTGGCGATGATCGGGGTGATGATGGCGCTGGTCACCGTGGCGGTCGTCACGGAGCCGGGGACAGCGGGGCGCGCGCGGCGGCTGGCCGGGGCGGCGCTGGGGGCAGCGGTAATAGGGGCGGCGGGGATGGGGACCTTTGTGGGTCTGAATCCCTTCCTTTATGAGGACACGCTGGGCCGCGTGAAGCGCATGTTCGACCATCGACTGGCCGAAATGGCCGACCAGTTTAGATCGACTGAGTATCGCATCCCGGACATGACGACGCGCCTCAACATCCTGCCACAACGCATCTTCGACCAGTATGACTCACTCAGTTTCTACGGGTCAGGCTGGGTGTCCGGCGCTCTGACACTCGTGGGGGGGATCGTCCTGGTGATTCTGGCATGGCGATGGCTGCGCGGGCGACGCGAGCCGGTGGCGGCGGCCAGCCTGCTGGCCTTCGGGGCCGCGATGGTCGTCCCCGCCCTCTCGACGATTCTCGACTGGGACCGCTACTATCTGCTTCCCGTTGTGTTCAGTCTGATGTGCATCGGCGCGGCCGTCGGCGGCGTCGCGCGCCGGGTGGCGGGGAGACGGCTCCACCTCGAGCACACTGAGATGGGGGAAGCGTGAAACGTGAGGCGTGAGAACTCGCGTTGTGTCTCACGTGTCCCGCCCCACCTTTCACGTGTCAGTCGCCCATGAGCGGGCGCAGGCGGTCGGCCAGGCGGCGGGTGCGACGTTCCTCCGCCTCGGCGTACCAGCGCTGCTCAGCCTCGGACTCGGGCACGACCTGCGGCACCTCGGCTGCCTGGCCCTGCTTGTCCACGGCCACGTATACCAGGTAGGCCGTGGCGGTGTGGCTCATCTCCCCTGTCAGCGGATGCTCGCCCATCACGCGCACGCCCACCTCCATCGACGTGCGGCCGGCGTAGTTGACGTTGGCCTGCAAGTGGATGAACTGGCCGACGCGAATCGGCGCGCGAAAGTCGAGGCGGTCGATGGAGGCGGTCACGACGGCGCGGCGGGCGTGGCGCACCGCCGACATGGCGCCGGCGATGTCGATGAGGGCCATGACGCGCCCGCCGAAGATGTTGCCGTGGGTGTTGGCATCGTTGGGCATGACGATCTCCATCATGGAGATTTGCGACTCGCTCATGGGTTTGCTGGGGCGAACGTGGGTCATGGCGCTTGACTCCTCGCAGGGTTGGAGCGGCTAGCTGAACCGTGATGCGTGAGAACTACCGTCGTGCTCACGTTTCACGCATCACGTTTCACCTCTCACGTCGGCGCTAGTCGAGACTGTTGGCTGTAATCACGCCCTTGTACCAGTGGGCGCTGGCCTTGGCGATGCGTCGCTGGGTGGCGTAGTCGACGTAGACGGCGCCGAAACGCTTGCTGTAGCCCCAGGCCCACTCGAAGTTGTCCATGAGCGACCACAGGAAGTAGCCGCGCACCGGCGCGCCCAGGCGCATGGCGTCGGCGGTGGCGCGCAGGTGGCCGTCGATGTAGGCGATGCGGCCGGGGTCATCGACGCGCCCGTCGACGACAGTGTCGGGGGTGGCGATGCCGTTCTCGGTGATGTAGATGGCGCGCGGGCCATAGTTCAGGTGAACGCGCAACAGCACATCGCGCAGGCCGGTGGGGTCGATGGGCCAGCCCATCTCGGTGAGTTGGAAGCCGCGCGCCGCGTACTCCTGGGGCGTCAGCTCGCTGACCTTGAACAGATTCCCCGCGCTGTCGCTGGCGCGCACATAGGACGGGTTGTAGTAGTTGATGCCCAGGAAGTCGGTGGGCACGCCCGCCGCCTGGAGATCGCCCGGCTGCATCGTCGGCGCGAGGGGGCCGATGAGATCGAGGATGTCGTTGGGGTAGCCACGGCCAAACACGGGGTCGAGGAACCAGCGGTTGAGGTAGCCATCGTGGCGGCGGGCCGCCGCCGCGTCAGCCTCGCTGTCGCTCTCAGGGCGGACCGCGAACAGGTTGAGGGTGATACCAACCTGGGCGCGGGGCGCAGCGGCGCGGATGACGGGCACGGCCAGACCGTGGGACGTTAGCACGTGGTGGGCGACCTGGAAGGCGAGGGCGGCGTCGGTCGCGCCGGGGGCGTGGTGGCCGAGCATGTGGCTCAGGAAAGAGATGCACCACGGTTCGTTGTGGGTGATCCAGTCGTGGACGCGGTCGCCCAGGCGGCGGGCGACGATGTCGGCGTAGTGGACGAAGGCGTCCATCGTGGCGCGATTGGCCCAGCCGCCCGCGTCCTGCAAGGTCTGGGGCAGGTCCCAGTGGTAGAGGGTGACGAAGGGGCGAATGCCCGCCGCCAGCAGGCCATCGACCAGGCGATCGTAGAAGTCCAGGCCGGGCGCGTTGACCGCGCCCGTGCCGTTGGGCAGGATACGCGGCCAGGCGACGGAGAGGCGATAGGCCCGCAGGCCCAGGCTGTGCATCAAGGCAATGTCGTCGCGCCACAGGTGATAGTGATCGTCGGCCACGTCACCCGTGTCACCGTTATGGATTTTGCCGGGGGTGTGGCTGAAGGTGTCCCAGATGGACGGCTGGCGGCCATCCTCGGCCACCGCGCCCTCGATCTGGTAGGAGGCCGTGGCGGCCCCCCAAAGGAAGTCGGCGGGAAACTGGGTAGTCATGGTATCCTCCGTAGAGAGTGATTCAGGCGCATTGGGTACAGGCTCTCAGGTATGACCAGGGGCGCAGGATCCGCGGGGACAGCCCCCAGTCGTTGACGCTTCGCCTCTGGCCCGCCTACAAGAGCGGCTCAATGGCAGGCTGGGGGTCGCCGGTGACGGTGACGGTCGCGTCGTCGCCGAGGTAGACGTTGACCTCGGTACGCACACCGACATCGGGCAGGTAGATACCCGGCTCGATGGAGAACAGCGTTCGCGGGATGAGGCGACGCTGGTCCTGGGTCTCCAGGTTGTCGATGTTTGCGCCGTTGCCGTGGGTGTCCTCGCCGATGCTGTGGCCGGTGCGATGGACAAAATAGTCGCCATAGCCCGCCGCCGTGATGACGCCCCGCGCCGCATCGTCCACCTCGTAGCCGTGGACGGCCTGGCCCGCCGTCACCCGCTGGCGGACGAGAGCGATGGCCGTGTCGCGGGCCTCGGCGGCGACGGCGAAGATACGCGCCGCCAGCTCAGGAACCCGCTCGCCCGCGTAGTACATCCAGGTATAGTCGGCCATGATCGCGCCCGGCTGGTCGAGCCTGGCCCAGTAGTCGATAAGCACCACGTCACCGCGACGAATGGGCGTGTCGTGGCTGGCCGACGGCTCGTAGTGTGGATCGCTGGCGTGGCCGTTGACGGCGACAATCGCGCCGTGGTCGGCGACCATGCCATGACGGGTCAGGAAGTCGGCCAGCCAGGCCTGCACGCCCGCCTCGGTGAGCGACGCGCCGGCGCGCAGGGCATCGGCCATGTGGTGGGCCACCTCGCGCCGGGCGGTGAGCAGGTGGGCGGACGCTGCCTGGTGGCTGGCCCACTGCTCCGGCGATAGGCGAGCCTCGAACATCTGCACCAGGTCGGCGGAGCTTGCCACGTCAACGCCCAGGGCGCGAATCATCTCCACTGTGCCGGCGTCGACACGGGACACGACGGGGATGGCCGCGCCCGGCGAGTATTCCATCGCCACACGCCCGCCGGGTGGCAGAATCTCGGCCAGGACGTCGTGGAGGGCGCGCCAGGAGCGGAAGACTACCTTGCGCCCCGGCAGGCCGTCGAGGCGGCCCGACTCCAGCGCCGATACGATGCGGACCGGCTCGCCGTCGCGGGGAACCCAGTACAGCCAGCGGCGGGTGACGTGACCCTCGCTGGACAGGCCGAGGATGCGATACGCCAGCGGGTTGGAGCGGCGGAAGTCGTAGAGCAGCCAGCCGTCGAGGCCTTCGTTCCGCAGGGCGTCCTGGATAGCTGTGATGCGGTCGGTGGTCATGCAGTCTCCTCCAACCCCAGGGGGTAGATAGTAATGAACAGCATGGATAGTGATGGCAACTCAGGGGTTCTACGTGCTGGGGTCATTATACCCCACAACGTGATGCGTGGGGCGTGAAACGGGAGGCCGTGGCGCATTCTCTCGTTTCACGCCCCACTAGCGCTTGACAACGCCTCCGCTTCGGGCTACAATACCGCCACGTAAGACCCCGGCGCGCGGGTCGTCTTACGGGTACGTGCGGGTGTGGCTCAGTGGTAGAGCGTCTCCTTGCCAAGGAGAAGGTCGTGGGTTCAAATCCCATCACCCGCTCTTTTCGGGTTGAACCGTGAAAGCTGGTAGAGTGAAGGGGCAGGGCTTCGCCGCGTGCTGACCTGCGATGTTCAACCTGCCCGCCTTCAACCCAACGAGTGGCGACGTAGCCAAGTGGTAAGGCAAGGCTCTGCAAAAGCCTCATACGCCGGTTCGAATCCGGCCGTCGCCTCTAGGGGCTGGTAGCCACGGCTGCCAGCCTCTTGCGTTGAGGTGGGGCCCAGGAACTAGAGATGGGAGATTGCCGAATCTCAAATCTCGAATCTCCAATCCCTGGCCTCCAATCTCCCGGCTCTTGTTGCCGCCGGTGTAGCCCAATGGCAGAGGCAGGGAACTTAAAATTCCTCAAGGTGTGGGTTCGACTCCCACCACCGGCACTCCAAACCCGCTCATAAGGCGTCCTTTGGCCCACTCCCCCCATAACCCTGGGCCAGGCTGGGACGTCATTACCATTAGAGAGAGCCGACGTTCCTGCTGCATCAGTCCCGCGCTCGAGTCTCGACGGCCCGCGCCGCGCCGCCCGAGTCGCCTGTGAATTGGGAACCCTCACGCCCGGCGCGGGGTGAAGGGTCACGCGCGATAGTCAGGGGGACTTATGCGCCCGCGAACTCGCCCTTATCGTTCTTTTGCCCTTGCGCTCATGCTGCTGGGCGTGGCCCTGGCCTTGGGCGTAGCCGCCACTGCGGCCCAGGGCGATATTCCCCTCACCCCCGTCGAAGACATGGGGCGCGCACCTGTCGGCGAGGCGTCGCCCAATGGCGTCGACAGCGCGCAGGCTGCCCGCATCGACTTCACCCAATGCGCCAATGACTCCGGCAACACCGACGCCGTCCAGCCATGCGCCTGGGTCAATGGCATTGTCCAGCCCAACAATTCGGTCTACCGGGAAGGCGACGCCATCCCGCAGCGCCTCTTCCAAGAGATCACCAGCACGGGCCAGCATACCCTCAGCTTCGAATATGACTTCACGCGGGGCGGCGCCTACGCCTACGACTTTCTGACCGGCCCGCAGGCTGGCCCACAGACTACGGACGGCCTGCTCAACCCGTGCGCGAATCGCCCCAGCTGGCTGTCGTCGAGCCTGTGCAACCAACTGTGGACGACGGACCGCCAGCAGATCAGCATACCCTCTGATCCCTACGATGGCGTGGCGGCCCAGGAGACGGCCAACCGCAAGCTCATGTTTGGCTGCGATCGTTGCAGCGGCGTGACCAGCGTGACGATTGTCGGCCACGTTCCCCCCACCGACCCGCCCGCCGCCAACTCCACCGTCCGCGTGCGAATTACGTTCCAGACCTTTGCCAGCGTCTACGCCCCCACTACCATCGGCGTGTGGGGCGGCGGCCACCTGGCGCGCGGCAGCGGTGGCTGGGGGGCAGATCTTGGCGCGGGCAGCATCCCCGGCGGGTCCGGCCACTTCGTCTATAGCGCGTTTGACGGCGGCTCCGTCGGCCAGCGTGACAACCCCTTCATGATTTCGCCAGTGCGGACACCGACGCCTACGCCCACCAGGACGCCCACTAACACCCCCACACCCAGCAACACGCCCACCGACACGGCGACACCCACCGACACGGCAACGCCCACCAACACACCCACGCCGTCGAACACACCGACGCCGAGCAATACACCCACGCCATCGAACACACCCACCGACACGGCGACACCCACCAACACCCCGACGCCGTCGGATACTCCGACGGTCACCAACACGCCGACGGTCACCAACACGCCGACGGCCACCAGCACGCCGACCTCCACCAGCACCGCGACCAACACACCACCGGCCACTTATACCCCAACCAGCAAACCGACGCACACTCCAACTGCGACCCGCACCAGCACACCCACCAGGACGCCGCGCCCGACGCGGACGCCAACCCCGACCCCCACCAACACCGCCACGCCTACCAAGACGCCGACGGCCACGAACACAGCGACGAATACTGCCACGGCGACCAACACCGCCACACCGACCAACACGCCGCTCTACACCTTGACGCCCACCAACACACCGACCAGGACTGCCACGCGCACCCCAACGCGCACGCCCTCGGCAACCGCGACGGCGACCCGCACGCCCACGCGCACCCCCACCAGCACCGCCACGCCCACCGCCACCTTCACCCCGACGCCTACACCGAGTGTGGAGTGCGAGCCTACGACGGGAACTAATTACTATCAGTTGCCCGTCCTGGGCTACGTCGGCAACTCTGCCGCCAACGTCGAGTGGGTCATCGAGGCCCAGAACGTCGGCGCTACCTGGACCAAGATCGCCCTCGTCCTGTTCGCCGAGGCCCAGCCCTATTGCGAACCTCAGGCCCAGGCCCCCTTCAAGCTCGAATGCTCCGGCCTCCTGAGGCCCGGCTCCAGTTGGACGTGGACGAGCGGGAGTCTCCCCAGGGCGGCCAAGAGCGCCATCGCCTTCTCCTTCGACCCCAGCGTGGTCGATTGCTACGACATCGCCGCCAACCTCACCAAGCGCTGGCCCAAGGAGTGGGACTCCTACACCAACGGTGGTCAGGTCGTCGGTGGCTTCCCCTTCCAGTGGAACCCCTACCTCGGCCAGCCCATCGCCATCGAGGTCGTCCGCCGCGCCCCGGCGATTGGGAATGCCTCGCTGATCATCGCAGGCGCGTATTCGGGCGTCAGCGCCCGCCAGGATGGGCGCTACGACCCGCTCTTCGGTGGCTACGCCTTCTACGCCCCGGTCGTCTACTCTGGCTTAGGCGGCCTGAACTCGACCCTCTACCTCCAGAACTCCGGCGACGAGTGCACCAGCCTCGAACTGTGGTTCAAGGCCCAGGACGACTGGCTGCGGGCCATGGTGTGCGAGGTCATGGCCCTGGCCCCAGGCTACACCGCCCAACTCACCGCCGCCACGTGTGTCCCGCCGGGCTTCGTCGGCTCGGTGTGGATACGCGCCACCCAGCCGCTGGGCATCGTGTCGACCAGGTGGGAGCCACCACCCTGATGAGCTACAGCGGCGTGCCCGCCAGCCTCAACTACGGGGTCTACAGCGACTACCTGGGCGGCGGCTCGCAGGTGGCCTACGGGCCGCTGCTGTACCGCGAGTACAACGGCTGGGACACGCGGGTATACGTACAGAACATGAGTGGAGTGTATGCGGCCAAGGTCAAGGTGTACTTCGTGGACCACTCTGGCGGCATCATCACCACCCTGGTGGACTGGGTGTGCCCACGCGGCGAGCAGACCTTCTACCTGCCGCTGGTCAACAACCTGCCGGGCCAGTACGTGGGCGCCATCCGGGTAGAGAGCCAGACCTGGATCACACCGGGGGAGTACCCCGTCGGGGCCGTTCCCATCGCGGCGGTGGCGGAGCTGATTCAGTACAGCAACGCCGCGCGCCAGACGCCGCTGCAAGCGGTGGCCTACAACCTGATTCCCCAGGAACAGGGCTACATCTGGCAGACCGGCGCGGGCGACGGCGGCCTGGCCTCGGGCACGGGCGTTGTTGCTATCCCGTCGTTCCTGCAGCGCGGCAACAGCCTGGGCTTGCAGACCGAGCTGGCCATCCAGAACCTGGTCCCCAAGCCGGGCTTCACCGACTTCGCGCTGTTCGTGTATGACCAGAACGGGCTGCTGGACTATGTATGCGAGAAGCTGAACGAGAACCAGGTAGAATACATCGACCTGGCGCGCTGGGGCTGGATCAACCCTGGCTTCAAGGGCAGCGCAGTGCTCAGCGCGACGTACTGGAATCACAGCGTCTTCGCTGGTAACGGCAACTTCCTGCGCAACGTCGTCGGCCTCGGCGTGGTCAAGGTCGAGCGTTACGTGCCCACCGGCGGCGTGGGACAGCTGGCCGGGGACGTCGCCTCGGCCAGTGAGGGCTTCCCCGCGCCCGGCGCGCTGAGTGGCTGCTTCGGCTTCTCTGGCTTCCCGCCAGTGTGTCCAGGACAGCCGTAGGTCGACCACCGACCAGGGTGGGTCGAAGGGCAGGAGCAGCGTTGAAGGTCCTAAAGGTCGCGGCGACCTTTAGGACCTTTGTTTAGGGCTGGCGTGGGTGTGGCTGGTTGGTGAGCGTCGCCCGGCAATCTCTAATCTAACTCTAGCCTCAGACGGCCTTTCGGCGGCGCTGGGGCTTTGACTTTCGCCCGCCACACCGCTAAAATGATGGTGATTGCGCTTATGTTGCCTTTCCATCCGTGAAGAAGCAAAGTCGCCCCTGAGCACGTAGCGTCGCGTAAACCTAGTTCGATGGAGGAGTGATGTCGAGTAACGTTCCACCCGGTAGCGGCCAGTCTCCGTCCTTCCTGCCCAGTGAGGAAGGCCGAGCGCCGTCGTACCCCGCGCCCAGCAGTGGCAGTCAGGCCCCCTACACGCCCCCCAGCGGCCAGCAGCCGCCCTACGTACCGCCGAGCGGCGGGCAGCCGCCCTTCCCACCGGCCAGCAGCGGTCAGCCCACACCGCCACCCGCCCCCAAGCGCAACAACACCCTGCTCATCGTCGGGGTCGTGCTGGCGGTGTGTCTCCTGCTGACCCTGTGCGTGTCGACGATGGGTATTGGCGCTTTCCTGTTCACGCGCGGCGGCGACACCGGCCTGGGCAACCCGCTTCAGCCAGGCGCGCCCCTGGTCCAACCGACGGCGCGCCCCGGCCAGCCCACCGTCCGCCCCGGCCAGGGCCAGCAGGGCCAGCCAGCCCCCACCGTCCGCCCCGGCCAGGGCCAGCAGGGCCAGCCGGCGCAGCCCGCCGCCCCCGCCGCCCCTGACACGCTGCGCCTGCCCGGCGGGGACCCGCCTACCCTGGACCCGGCGCTGACCCAGGACGCCACCTCGGCCGGCTACATCGTCGAGATGTTCAGCGGCCTGGTCACCATCGGCCAGGACCTGAAGATTGCGCCTGACCTCGCCAAGGAGTGGAAGGTTTCGCCCGACGGCAAGACCTACACCTTCACCCTGCGCGACGACGCCAAGTTCCACGACGGCAAGCCCGTTACCGCCAGGGACTTCAAGTACAGCATCGAGCGCGCCTGTGACCGCAAGACCGGCTCCGTCGTCGCCGACACCTATCTGGGCGACATTGTCGGCTGCCGCGACAAGCTCACCGGCAAGGCGCAGGAAGTCAGCGGCGTCAAGGCCGTGGACGACAAGACGCTGGCGATCACCATCGACGCGCCCAAGCAGTACTTCCTCGCCAAGCTCACCTACCCGACGGCCTTCGTCGTCGACGAAAAGAATGTGACCGGCGGCGGCCGCAACTGGACCGCCAAGCCCAACGGCACTGGCCCCTTCAAGCTCAAGCAGTACACGCCCGGCCAGAGCCTCGTGCTAGAGCGCAACGACAACTACTACGGCAACCCCAAGCCGACCCTCAAGGAAATCGACTACATGCTCGCGGGCGGTTCGGGCATGATCATGTACGAGAACGGCGAGCTGGATATCATCGGCGTCGGCCCCAACGACATCGAGCGCGTCATGGACCCCAGCAATGCCCTCAATAAGGAGTTGCAGGTCAACGAGGACCTCTCGACCTCGTATGTCGCCTTCAATGTCGAGAAGCCACCCTTTGATGATCCCAAGGTGCGCCAGGCCTTCGGCCTCGCCCTGGACCGCCAGAAGCTCAACGACGTGGTGCTGCGCAACACGGCCAAGCTCGCCAACGGCATCGTGCCGCCATCCATGCCCGGCTATGAGAACCCCAACGCCAAGGCGCCTGGCTTCGACCCGGAGCGAGCCAAGCAGTTGCTCAGCGAGTCCAAGTATGCTGGTAACCTGCCCGACGTGACGATCAACATTAGCTCGGCGGGCGGCGGCGCGCCGTCAGACCTGATCCAGGCGATGGTGGAAATGTGGCGCACCAACCTCGGCGTCGACGTGAACATCGAGCAGACCGAGTTCGCCACCTTCCTGCAGGACGTGAGCCGTCGGCCCAACCCCTACCAGATGTATTCGCTGGGCTGGATTGCCGACTATCCCGACCCGCAGAACTTCCTGGACATTCTGTTCAACAGCAAGAGCCTGGATAACCACACCGGCTACGCCAGCCCCGCCGTGGACAAGCTACTGGGGCAGGCCGCCGTCGAGCCGGACGCCGCCAAGCGCGAGGCTCTGTACCAGCAGGCGGAGAACCAGATTCTGACCGATGCGCCCTGGATTCCCCTGCTGCACGGTATCGATCATGTTCTGGTCAAGCCCTACGTCAAGGGCTACAAGCCCACGTCGCTGATCGTGCCCATCATGAAGTACGTCAACGTTCAGCGGTAGACCCTGGTGGTCGGTGGTCGGTGGTCGGTGGTCAGCCGGAGGGTTGACTACCGACCACTGACCACTGGCCACTAACCGCTACTCTCCCATGCTAGAACTCATCATCCGACGGCTGTTGTGGCTGCCCGTCCTCCTCATCATCCTGACCATCATCACCCTCGCCCTGGCCCGCTACGGACCGGGCGATCCGGTGCAGGTCATGCTAGGCCCGCGCGCCCCCAAAGAGGCCGCCGAAGCCCTGCGCGAGCAGTTGGGCCTCAATGAGCCTTTCCCGGTCTACGTCGCCAACTACATTATGAAGGCGGCTCAGGGCGACTTCGGCGAGAGCTTCAAGTATCGCGGGCAGCCGGTGGGGGAGTTGATTTTCAGCCGCTGGCGCGTGTCCGTGCAGCTGGCCCTCACCAGCCTGCTCATCGGCACGGTCATCGGCATCAGCCTCGGAACGCTGGCGGGCCTGTATCGTAACTCGTGGCTCGACAACATCGTCGTCGCCATCGTCGTGATTCTCGATTCGATTCCCACTTTTGCCATCACCCTGCCCCTGCTCTACCTCGTCGCCGTCCGCTGGCGCATCCTGCCGCCGGGCGGTTGGGGCGGACTGCTCGATCCGCGCGCCATCCTGCCTGTTCTCATCCTATCCATCGGCCCGATCGCGACTTTCACCCGCCAGACCCGCGCCAACCTGCTGGACGTGATGAGCCAGGACTACATCCGTACTGCCCGCGCCAAGGGCCTGTCCCAGATGCGCGTCGTGGTCGGTCATGCCCTGCGCAACAGCCTGATCCCCCTGACCACCCTGTTCGGCCTGGCCCTGGGCGGCAGCCTTATCGGCGGCGCGTTCTTCATTGAAGTGCTGCTCGGCATCCCCGGCCTGGGCCGCCTCGGCTACGAGACGTTCCAGGCGCGTGACTTCCCGGTGACGACGGCGCTGGTCATCCTGACCGCGCTAACCATAGCTATCGCCAACCTGGCCGTCGACATCGCCTACCCCTTCATCGACCCGCGTATTCGCGAGCGCAACGTCTAGCGGCCCATTCTGCTACCTCAGGCAGAGACCTGGACGTGATCTCGGTTTAGGACGGAGAGACTGCATGGCCGTTGCCGAGAATCTACAACCCATCGCCGCCCCCGCCCAGGGGGTCAGCTTCAAGCGGCGCGGCCAGTGGAGTGACTTCTGGCGTCGCTACAGCCGCAATCGACTGGCTGTCGTCGGGCTGTTCATCGTTGGCATCTGGGTCTTCATGGGCGTGTTCGCCCCCGTTATCGCCCCCTACAATTACCGTGACCAGAACCTGGCGCGGGCGCGGGAGATGCCCAGCGCCGAGCACTGGCTTGGCACCGACACCCTGGGCCGCGACCAACTCAGCCGCCTGGTGTGGGGCGCGCGCACCTCCCTGATTGTTGCGCCGCTGGCCGTCGGCATCTCCTTCAGCCTGGGCCTGTTCATGGGCGCATTGGCGGGCTTCCGGGGCGGCTACTTCGATGGCATGATCATGCGCACCGTCGACATCCTGTTAGCCTTCCCGGCAATCCTCTTCGCCCTGCTGCTGGCGTCGAGCCTCAAACCCCGCTTCAACGACCTCATGGGCGCGTCGCCGCTGTTCCGCGACGTCATCCGCTCCGGCTACGCCGAGATGATCACGGTCATCATCGTGCTGGGCCTGGTGGGCTGGCCGGGCCTGGCGCGCCTGGTACGCGCCCAGGTGCTGACGGTCAAGACCCAGCCTTATGTCGAGGCGGCCACGGCGACGGGCACATCGTCCTGGCGAACCCTGCGCAGCCACATCATGCCCAATATCGTCGCCCCCGTCGTCGTTGTCCTCAGCATGGCCATGGGCGGCGCGATTGTCACCGAGGTCGGCCTGAGTTTCCTGGGCCTGGGCGTCGAGCCACCTGTCCCCAGCTGGGGCACGATGATCAACGAGGGCTACTTCAGCGGCCTGTGGCGGCAGCCCAACGCACCCTACACGGTGTGGATGCCGGGCATCATTGTCAGCCTGCTCGTTTTCGCATTTGCGTTCATCGGCGACGGACTCAATGAGGCGCTCAACCCACAACTCGACCGGGGTCTTCAGTAGACAGATTTCAGGGAACTCGTATAATTCGTCCACCGTTGGGCTGCCGACCTTCGACGCATCGAGGGGCAGCCGGCGACCCCGCCCTCATCCTTCCGTCTCAGCTCGGAGGCTTCATGGGAACCCTGTTGGAAGTCAATAATCTCAACACGCGCTTCTACACCCAGGATGGTGTTGTCCAGGCCGTGAACGATGTCACGTTCACCGTCGATGAGGGCGAGACACTGGCCGTCGTCGGCGAGAGCGGTTCGGGCAAGAGCGTCACGATGCTGTCGGTGATGCGCCTGATCGCCTCACCGCCGGGGCGTATCACCAGCGGGGAAATTCTATTTGAGGGCAAGGACCTGTTGAAGCTCGACGATGACGAGATGCGCCAGCTGCGCGGCAATCGCATCGCCATGATCTTCCAGGACCCCATGACGTCGCTCAACCCCGTGCTGACCATCAACCAGCAGATCAGCGAAGTCCTGCAACTTCACATGAACATGGATAAGCAGGCCGCTCGCCAGCGCGCCGTCGAATTGCTCGAAAAGGTCAACATTCCCGAGGCGGCGCGGCGCATCGACGACTACCCACACCAATTCTCCGGCGGCATGCGCCAGCGTGTCATGATCGCCATGATGCTCGCCGCCAACCCTCAGCTGCTCATCGCCGATGAGCCGACCACCGCCCTGGACGTGACCATCTCGGCCCAGATCCTCGACCTCGTCAAGCGCCTCAAGCGCGAGGTGGGCATGGCGGTCATCTGGATCACCCACGACCTGGGCGTTGTCGCGGGCATGGCCGACCGCGTGATCGTCATGTACGCCGGTCGCATCGTCGAGCAGGCCTCGGTCCAGGAACTGTACGCCGACCCCAAGCACCCCTACACGCTGGGCCTGTTGAAGTCCATTCCCCGCCTCGACGAGGCGCGCAAGGAAAAGCTCGAGCCTATCGAGGGCACCCCGCCCGATCTCGTGAACTACCCCGTTGGCTGCCCCTTCGCGGCGCGCTGCAAGTACGTGATACAGAAGTGCATCGAGGAGCGGCCCCCATTGATGCCGACCACCAGCACCAAGCACCTCTCGGCCTGCTGGCGCTGGACGGACGTGAAGCGCGACTGATGGTGACTAGAGGGAGGCAGAGAACCTATCATGTCCAGCCAAATGCCCGCGCCTGAGATGCCCAGCGTGCCCCTGGGCCAGCCTACCGCTCCATCGTCGGCGACCAACGGCGGCAAAGAAGTGCTCATCAGCGTGCACGACCTGAAGAAGTACTTCCCCATCACCAAGGGCATCATCTTCCAGCGCCATGTCGGCGACATCAAAGCCGTCGATGGCCTCACCTTCGATATCTACAAGGGTGAAACCCTCGGCCTGGTGGGTGAGTCGGGCTGCGGCAAGTCCACCACGGGCCGCGCCATCCTGCAACTCCAGCGCCCCACCGGCGGCGAGGTGCTCTACGAGGGGACCGACCTGGTCAAGCTCAAGGGCGAGGACATGCGGAAGATGCGCCGCAACGTGCAGATGATCTTCCAGGACCCCTACGCCTCCCTGAATCCGCGCATGACGGTGGGCAACATCGTGGCCGAGCCGCTGGAAGTCCACAATATCGCCAAGGGCAAGGCGGCGCAGGAGCGCGTCCAGGAATTGTTGCAGGTGGTGGGTCTCAACCCGTACTTCGTCAACCGCTACCCCCACGAGTTCTCCGGCGGCCAGCGGCAGCGCATCGGCGTCGCCCGCGCCCTGGCCGTGAACCCCAACTTCATCGTGGCCGACGAGCCGATCTCGGCCCTCGACGTGTCCATCCAGGCTCAGGTCATCAACCTGTTGGAGGAGTTGCAGGAGAAGTACGATCTCACGTACCTCTTCATCTCCCACGACCTGTCGGCGGTGCGGCACATCTCTGACCGCGTCGCGGTCATGTACCTGGGCTGGATCGTGGAGCTGGCGGATCGCAACACCCTGTACCAGAATCCACTCCACCCGTACACCAGGGCCTTGCTGTCGGCGATTCCCATCCCCGACCCGGTGATCGAGGCCAAGCGCGAGCGCATCATCCTGACCGGCGACGTGCCCAGCCCGGCCCGCCCGCCGTCGGGCTGTCGCTTCCATACCCGCTGCCCCATCGCCCAGAAGGGGTTGTGCGACGTCGAGATACCGGTCTTCCGCGATGTGGGCAACAACCACTTCGTGGCCTGTCACCTTGTCCCCGACGGGTCAGGCTGAGCCGAGCCAGGACCAGGGACGAAGGACCAACGACCAAAGGGCAGTCGCCCAACAAGGTTGTCTGATGGGTTCTTCGTCCCTGGTCGGCCAGTCCCCCCTCTTGCCGCGAACCAATTCCCTGTGTCGTGCATATGCCTAGTAACGTCTCTTTGCGTTTTTTGCCTTGTCGCCGAGGCGAGGCTACAATAACGCAATAGGATTGTCCCAGCCCAGAGCCGGGCTTGAGGCTCATATTCTGTACGGAGGAGAACCAAGAATGCGCAAAGCCATCCTGTTCGTGCTGCTGCTAGGGCTGGCTGTCCTGGCCGCCGCCTGCGCCCAGGGCGCTGCCCCCGCGGCGCCGACCGCCGCACCGGCCGCGCCCAAGGCCGCTGCCCCGACGGAGGCCCCCAAGGCC
>DAOUDG010000049.1:0-22611 GCA_034431435.1 Anaerolineae bacterium
CCTTTCCTGGAGGAGCACGGCCACCCACCCTACGCCGTGACGGGCGGCGCCGGTGGCTGAGGGGCTGTCCCTGGAGAGGAGGCCGGGTTGCCTCCTGGACCTACAGGCAAGGTGCGAGCCGATGGCGCGCGCGACAAGTTCTTGCGCGGGGCGACGGCTATTCAGGAACTCATCGAGCCGATGGTTACCGGCCAGCCGTACCCCATCACTGGCCTGGTGATCTATGGCACGAACCTGCTGCACACCATCCCCAATGTGCCGCGCACACTGGAAGCTCTCAAGAAGCTGGAACTGGTTGCTACGGTGGACGCGCTGCCCCAGGACCACATCGCCTGGTCGGACGTGGTCCTGCCGGAGGCGACGTACCTGGAACGCTACGATGAACTGTGGGCGTGCAGCCACAAGACGCCCTACATCGCCCTGCGCGAGCCGGCCGTCGAGCCGCTGGGCAACAGCAAGCCTGGCTGGTGGATTGCCCGTGAGCTGGGTATTCGCCTGGGCCTCGAAGAGTTCTTTCCGTGGCAGACGGCCGAAGACTACCTGAACGGGCGGCTATCGTCCATTGGCCTGACCGTCCAGAGCCTGCACGAGCAGGGCGGCGTCGTCGTCCAGAAGGGCAAGCCCTATCTGGCCGACTTCGAGAAGGAAGGCGCGTCGCCTTTCGCTACCCAGAGCAAGAGGGTGGAACTGTACTCAGCGACGCTGGAGAGGGACCGCCTCGACCCGTTGCCGGTGTATCGGCCGGTTGGCGAGCCACCGGCGGGCATGTTCCGCCTGCTCTATGGCCGCCACCCACTGCACACCTTCGCCAAGACCCAGAATACGCCCGTTCTCAACGAGCTGTATCCGGAGAACGAGGTGTGGCTCAACGAGGATGTGGCAGCCCGGCTGGGCATCCACGACGGTGACATGGTGTGGCTGGAGAATCAGGATGGCGTGAAGAGCGGCCCAATCAAGGTCAAGGCAACGCAGCGCATCCGCCAGGATGCGGTGTATATGGTGCATGGCTTCGGCCACAACGCCCCCGGCATGCGACGCGCCCACCAGCGAGGCGCCAGCGACACGGCTGTTCAGACGCGCTACGCGCTGGACCCGATCTCTGGCGGCGCCGGACTACGGGTGAACTTCGTGCGCCTGGTGAAGGAGGCGTGACATGGCCGCTAATGCGCTACTGGTCGATCTGGGACGCTGTATCGGCTGTCAGGCGTGCGTGGTGGCCTGCAAAGCCGGTAACGAGCTGCAAGAGGGCGAGGCGAACATTCGTGTCCGGGAGGTCGTGCGCGGCAAGTTTCCCAACCTCAGTGGCAGCTTCGTCCACCACCGCTGCTTCCACTGTGCCGATGCAGGCTGCGTCTCGGTGTGCCCGACGGGGGCGCTGGCCAAGCTCGACGGCCTGACGGCTGTGGACGCTGCGAAGTGCAGTGGCTGTGGCTACTGCGTCGATGCCTGCCCCTACGACGTGCCCAGGCTGGTCGACGGGCGTGTCTCCAAGTGTACAGCCTGTCTCGATGTGGTCCAGACCGGCGGCGTACCCTACTGCGTGCAGACGTGCCCGTCGGAGGCCATCAAGTTTGGCCCGCGCGAGGCGATGCTAGGCCTGGCCGCCCAACGAGTGGCGGAGATTCGCGGCCAGTTCCCCAATGCTCAGATCTACGGCGAGACGCAGCTAGGCGGCCTGGGCACGCTCATGGTGCTACCCGACGACCCTGAGGCCCTCGGCCTGCCCGCCGCGCCGCAAGTGCCCGCACTGGTCAACGTCTGGCAGCAGGGAATCCAGCCACTGACCCAGGGTTTCACCGCGCTGGGGCTGATTACAACCGGCCTGGCGTTCCTGTTCGCCCGCCGTAATCACCGCCTGGAGACGGCGGCCCGCCGCGAGGCCGAGGCTGTCGCCGAGAAGGAGGCCCGCGATGCCGACGTCCACTGAGCGGCGTGTGCTGCGCTACCTGCCCGAGCAGCGGCTGGTCCACTGGTTGGGCGTCGCCTCGGTGTTGACGCTACTGGTGACGGGCCTGGCGCTGCTGTGGGGGCCGCTGTCCGTTCTGACGCGAGGCGGCGTCGCGCCCTTGCTGCATCGCGGCGCGGCCCTGGTGTTCATGGCGCTGCCCGTGGTGTATTTCGCCCTCAATCGCGCCAAAGGGAAGGAGTTGTTGCGGGAAGTTGTGACGTACAACCGCGAGGACCTGGCGTGGCTCAAGGGCTTCCCGGCCTACTTCCTCGGTCGCACCACGCA
This sequence comes from Anaerolineae bacterium, assembly GCA_034431435.1. Classification (GTDB taxonomy): domain Bacteria; phylum Chloroflexota; class Anaerolineae; order Epilineales; family JAHCIE01; genus JAHCIE01. The sequence goes on from DAOUDG010000049.1 coordinate 2,234, forward strand.
CCTGCCCAAGCAAGGGCGGCTGAACGCCGGGCAGAAGCTACATCACCTGGGCACGTTCCTGGCCTTCATCGCCGTGGCGGCGTCGGGCTTGCTGCTGTGGTTCGCCAAGGGGCAACTCGGCGCGGCAGGTCTGGCCGCGACAGCCGCTGTCCACGACGTGGCGATGCTGGCCGTGACCATCCTGATTATCGGCCATGTCTACTTTACCTTTGTCTATGGCGCGCTGCCCTCGATGACGACGGGCTACGTCAGCGAGGAGTATGCGCGGCTGGAACACGCACGCTGGCTGGAAGAAGTGGACGCTGACAGCGCTGGCCTCGATGCCGGGCGTGCGCCGCAATCGATAACCGGAGATTGACCGCGATCCCGGCGTATTGTCGCCGGGGATAGAAACCCAATTCATAGGCCCTGCGATGGCTCACCCATCGGGCCCAAACTGAGGAGAATCCTTACCATGTACGCTCGAAATGCTCTCTCGCGCCTGCTGCTCCTGGCACTGATCGCGCTGACCTTTGTGGTCGCTGCCTGCGGCCAGCAAGCCGCAGCGCCCGTTGCGCAACCTCAGGCCGCTGCTCAGCAGCCTGCTGTCCCCGCCCAACAGCCCGCCGCGCCCGCTCCGGCTCAACCCGCTGCACCGGCCAAGGCTGACCTGAGCGCGACCGTGACCAAGTACATCTCCACTTTGCCCGACGGCTTCAACGGCATCGCGCCCGCCAAGGCTAAAGAGCAGATGGACGCCGCCAAGCCCTTCATCCTCGACGTGCGCGAGGCGAAGGAACTGGCCGACAACGGCTTCATCGCCGGCGCGGTGAACATCCCCGTTCGCACCTTGCTCAAGAACCTGGACAAGCTGCCCAGCGACAAGAATGCCCCCATCCTGGTTTATTGCGCCGTCGGTCATCGCGGCGCGCTGGCTCTGGGCGCGCTGAACATGCTTGGCTATACCAACGCCAAGAGCATCAGCGGTGGCTTCAACGCCTGGAAGGACGCGGGGTTGCCCGTCGCTACTGGGACGCCTGACGCGCCCAAGGCCGGCACGGCGGCTCAGGTCGACGCTGAGCTAGTCGCCGCGCTGGACAAGTACCTGAGTGGCCTGCCCGATGGCTTCAGCGGCGTCGCCCCTGACAAGGCCAAGGAGCAGATGGGCGCGACGAAGGTGTTTATCCTGGACGTGCGCGAGCCAAAGGAACTGGCCGACAACGGCAAGATCGAGGGCGCGGTCAATATCCCGTTGCGGGACGTTGTCAAGAACCTGGATAAGCTGCCCGCCGACAAGGGTGCGCCGATCATTGTCTACTGCGCCATCGGCCATCGTGGCGGCCTGGCCCTGCAAGCCTTGAACCTATTGGGCTACACCAACGTCAAGAGCATCAGCGGTGGTTTCAATGCCTGGAAGAAGGCGAACCTGCCGACGGTCGCGGGTTCATAGCCCTGGCTAAGGCGACACCGGCGTGTCACAATGACGCGCCTGAATCTTGATTGGGTGTACGATTGTTATGCTGCACCGCGTCAAATGATTGTGGCTCGCGGTGCAGAACCTTAACAACCGGGCTTTCGGGGGAGTAAGCTGTCTTCCGTTGGGCGCTGTGGCGCCGAGTAAGACAGGTGTCACGGCCGCTCCTTTGATCCAAGGAGGCCAAGCCATGACAACCCCGAAATGGCTACCTTTGCTACTGATTGGGACGCTACTGCTGGTAGCGATCTCTCTGGCAGGGTGTGGCGTGCTGGCAACCGAGGCGCGAGACTACTCCCAAGACATCTCCAGCCTCGATTGGCGGACCGGCAATGAGCCAGTAGTTACGCTGCCGTTCCCCAAGCTCAACACGGAGCCGGTGGATTACGTCAGCACGCTCACGACCCTCGACTGGCGAACCGACGGCGGGCCTGCGGCTGCGCTGCCGATTCCCCAGCTTTACCCGGAACCGGTGGACTACGTCGCGACGCTCACGGCTCTCGACTGGCGGAGCGACTACCAGCCCGCGCCGACACGCCTCGTCGCCCTCAACCCGGAACCGGTGGACTACGTCGCGACGCTCACGGCTCTCGACTGGCGGAGCGACTACCAGCCCGCGCCGACACGCCTCGTCGTCCTCACGATGGAACCGGTTGACTACGTTGCGACGCTCAACACCCTCGAGTGGCGTGGCGACTACAAGCCCGCGCCGTCGGGCTTACCTGCCCTCGACACCGAGCCTGTCGACTACGTCTCAACTATCTCAACCCTCGACTGGCGCACCGGCAACGAGGCTGAGATTCGCATTCCAGTGGTCCATCTCAACACCGATGCGCCGGACTATGTAAGCACCCTCAGCACTCTGGACTGGCGCACCGGCGATGAACCATCGCCGTGGGCCCCGTTCCGCCTTCTCGACACCGAGCCGGTCAACTACGTCGATACCCTGTCGACGCTTGACTGGCGCATGGATACGCCAGGGACGCCGATGAACTCGTCCTTGTGGGATTACCGCAACGAGCATCCCGCCCTGGACTGGCAGGCCATCGAACAGCCTGCGCCGCGAATAACGCCGCCGAATTAGGCACCTCTCGCGAAACAATCGCAATCGACTGGCGCTAATGCGACGCATGGTCAACTCTCCAACTGACAGCCTTACTCCCTCCTGAACACCGCCGCCCCGGGGATGCCCTCCGGGGCGGCGCTTTGCTTTGGGTTCGTTGCGATCTTTCAAGCGTGCGGTGGGCAGCGAGGCACGAGCCGCGATCGGCTATGCGTCTGGTGAGGGTGGTGGCGGGGCGTCGGCGGGGATGGTGCGCAAGTCCTGCCTCGGGACGGCGAGCCGCACGCTGGCCTCGTTGAGGGCTTCGAGGGCGTATTGGCGCAGGACGCGCGATACGAGCGCCTGCTCGTTGGGGCGCGTCTTGGCCATCAAGCGTACCTGGACCGCCCAGTCGTTGAAACTGTTCCAGCCCAGAATCTCAGGCTCGCCGACGAGCTTGTCGCTAAGGTTGGGGTCCGCCTGGGCGCGCGCCACGGCTTGTTCCAGGGCCTTGACCACCTGCCCCATATCTGCGTCCAGGTTGACGTTGAGGTCGATGATGGCGCGTGACCAGTCACGGCTGAGATTGGCGAGGGTGCGCACGTCGCCGTTGGGGACGTAGATGACCCGGCCCTTCAGGTCGCGCAAGGCCGTGGTCCGCAGCGTCACCTTCTCCACCACCCCCATGACATTGGCAACCTCGATCGTGTCGCCGACGCGAAACTGATCTTCGCCGAGGATGATGAGGCCGCCGATGTAGTCCTTGATCAGGGTTTGCGCGCCCAGCGAGATACCGATACCAACAACCCCCGCTGCGGCCAGGGCCGGGCCGATATCGATGCCCATCGCCAGCAGGCCCATCATGATACCGATGCCGATGATGATCGTGTCCGCCGTGTGCTTGCCGACGTTGAGGAAGGTCGCCAGTCGCGCCTGCCGCTCGCGGTCACCGTCCTCCCGCGTCAGGCGCGCGGCGATGCGTCTCTCGGCTACGCGCACGAGCCACAGGGAGAACAGGGTCAAGACCACAATGATGAACAGGTTGAGCGCCGGGCCAAGCAGAAAGTCGCGCAGGGGACGATCAGAGGTGGTGTCCGTAGTGTCCACGATAGAGTCTCGGGGGATGGTGGGTCGGGTACTGCAGACCATCTATGCCCGGTCTGCGGCAACGTTGGCTGCAACTATAGCAAGGCTCGGCGCGAGTGGCAAACTGCGTCGAGCCTTGTAGTGAGCGAGGATACGCGCGGAATCGCTGTGGGCGATGCGCTTGACGTCAGGCTAGACCAGCTCGACCTGAATAGCGGCGGCAACAACGCGGTCCAGAGCCAGCTCCGTCTCGCCCAGGCTGACGATGGGCACGGGGCGGGTCTGGCGCAGGCGAATGGGCGCGCCTGGGAACAGACCGAACAGGCTGAGATGTAGGGCTTCGCTGCTATCATCGTCGCCCAGGCTGACCACGCGCGCTTCCTGCCCTGGTCGCAACTGGAGCAAGGGGATGCAGCCACTGGCCGCCGTCGAGGCCTCGCGCCGGGAGCCGAACAGGCGCGCGGTCCACTCGCCCAGGCGCGAGCGCGCCGGGTTGACCGTGGAATAGCCACAGCGCGGGCAGCACACCACGGCGCAGCCGCTGGACAGGGGGCAGGACGTGTGGCAGCCGAGGGCTGTCGGGTCAAATTGGTAGCCGCACATGGCGCAGCGCATGTCAGAAGCCTCCCAGCCGATTGACTAGCCCACCTACCAGGAAGGCGAAGGGGAAGACGAAGGCGCAGATAGCGACGCCGACCTTCCAACCGTGTTCCTTGACCATCATCATTACCGTAGCAACGCATGGAATGAACAATGTCACGACGATCAGGCTGACCAGTATCTGGTGGGGGCTGAGTTGCCCCTCACGGGCCAGTTCGAACAGACCGACCGCACCGTAGTCGCGGCGCAAGAAGCCCAGCAGGAACATGCCCGATGTCTCCGCCGGTAGCCCCAGCCATCCCTGCACGAGGGGCGACATCGCCCGCTCGACGTAGATGAGAAGGCCGCTGTAGCTCAAGGCGAACAGGCCGACCGTCGCCAGCAGGAAGAGAGGGATAACTTCCTTGAGATACCACTCGACGCGGGTCACGGTCTTGAGGGCGATGTTGCCCGGTTCCGGCAGCCGCAGCGGCGGCAGTTCCAGGATGAAGTCGGAGCGCTCACCCGGTATGACCCGCGCCGCCAGCCAGCCGACCAGTAGCAGCACGCCCACCACTACAGCCGCCCATAGGCCCAGGCCCAGCGGCGTGAGCCAGGCCGTCATGGCCAGGATGACGCCCAACTGCGCGGAGCAGGGGATACTCAGCGCCAGCAACAGCGTCGCCAGGATGCGCTCCTTACGGGTGCCCAGGATGCGGGTCGTCATGGTCGCCATGGTCACGCAGCCCAGCCCCAGTACCATTGGCAAGACGGCCTTGCCGTTCAGGCCGAGGACATTGAAGCCGCGATTGACCATGACGGCCAGCCGTGGCAGGTAGCCGGAGTCTTCGAGGATGCCGAAGGCGATGAAGAACGTTGTCACGATGGGCAGGACGATGCCGATGGCGTAGGACAGGCCCATCGTCAGCAGTCCATACTCACCGACGAGAAAGTCCTGCACTAACGGCGGGGTATTCAGGGCAGCCAGGGTGTGGATGATGGGTGGCAAGAGCCACTCCTGGAAGACCGTGCCCTCCAGCCAGTCGACCAGCGTGCCCGCGCCGAACTCGCCGACAAACTTGTAGATGAGGAGCAACACCGCCATCAGGATGGGCCAGCCCAGTATGGGGTCGACGGTCCAGCGGCCCGCGCGCTCGCGCCAGGTGGCGGCGGGTTGCGGCTGGTGCGTCAACACCTGGGGGATGAGGCCAGCCACCGCCTGCCAGCGTTCCTGGGCGATGATGTGGGCAACGGGCCGCCCCATCTCGTTGCGGAGCGCCGCTCGCGTCTCGTCCAGGGTGGCTGTCGCCGCGACCGGCAGCTCATCGGTGTCGCCGGCGTCGCCGGCCAGTAGCATCACGGCGCGACCGCGCCGCCCCACCTGGTCGGTGGGCAACAGGTCGGCGACGGCCGCAATGGCCGCCTCGACCGGCGGAGAGTAGGTCATGCGCAGATGAGGGGGGCGCGCTGTTGCCAACGTATCGACGAGCGCCGCTACGCCCTCGCCGCGGGTGGCGACGGTGGGCACGACCTGGATGCCAACCATGTCGGCCAGGCGCTGGGTGTCGATGCGGACGCCGCGCCGCTCGGCCTCGTCCATCATGTTGAGGGCGAGAACCAGCGGGGCTTCCATCTCGGCGAATTGTAGCGTCAGGAACAGGGCGCGGGCGAGATTCTTGGCATCGGCGACCTGGACCACGATATCGGGCGAGCGGGTCAAGAGCAGGTCGCGGGTGACGCGCTCATCGTCTGACATCGAGGTGAGGCCGTTGATGCCGGGAGCATCGACGACGAGGGCGGGGCGGCCGTCAAGAACGATCTCGCCCTGGGTGACTTCGACGGTTGTGCCGGGGTAGTTAGAGACGGTCGCGTAGCGGCCAGTGAGTCGTTTGAAGAGGACGGACTTGCCCACGTTGGGCTGGCCCGCAAGGATGATGAGGGAGGCGAACGGCCCCGAACTGACCGCCGCCGCCGTGTGACAGGTCATGCCGAAATCTACCTCCGCGAGTGGGATTACTCCTCTATCCTACAACCGGCGAGGTCGTGCAGCCGAGAAGACCCCTCCCCGTGGCGGTGACGACTCACCACCGACTTGACGCGCAGCGAGTTGCCGACTAGCATACCCGGCTGACAAGCTTGCGTCGCTGCTCTGGAGGCACGACCGTGGACCGGCGAACTGTGCGCCGATAGTCACCCAGCGGGAGGCATGGCATGGCATTTGGCACGACTGGCCGCATCCTGTGGGTGGACCTGACCCAGGGCACGACTCGCGCGGAGACCCTGGACGAGACCACCTATCGTCTGTACCCGGGCGGCAAGGCGCTGGGCGCGTACCTGCTGCTGCGTCACCTGCCGTCCCACGTCGACCCCCTTGGCCCTGATAACATTCTGGTTCTCGCTAGCGGGCTGCTGACGGGCGCGCCGTTCTCGACGGCGACGCGCTTCTCGGCCATCGCTCGCTCGCCGCTGACCGGAACCTATGGCGAGTCGGAGGCCGCGGGGTTCTGGGGGCCGGAGTTGAAGATGGCCGGTTGGGAGGCGATTGTCCTGACTGGCCGCGCGCCTCAGCCGGTGTGGCTTCACATCCGCGACGACCAGGTTGAGATTCGAGACGCAACTCACCTGTGGGGCCGCGAGCCGCTGGAGGTTCAGACGGCGATTCGCGCCGAGAGCGGCGATAAGGTGACGCGGGTCTTGCAGATCGGCATCGGCGGCGAGAATCTGGTCCGCTATGCTGCCATTACCAACGACCTGCGCCACTACAACGGCCGCAACGGCATGGGCGCGGTCATGGGTTCGAAGCAGGTCAAGGCCATCGCCGTGCGCGGCAGCGGCAAGTGGATTCAGTACGCCCACGACGCGCAGCCCGTGATTGAGTTGGGGCGGCGGCTGGCGAAGGGCGTCAAGGAGCATCCCCAGTCGTGGGACTTGCAGGAGAAGGGCACGCCCGGCATCACCAGCGCGCTCAATGCGGCTGGCATCCTGCCGACGCGCAACTTCCGCCAGGGTGCGTTCGAGGGTGTGGACAACATCAAGTGGGAAGCCTATGAGAGGGAGCTGCTGACGGCGCGCAAGAGCTGCTATGCCTGTGCTGTCCGTTGCAAGCGCGAGGTCAGGGTGGACGACCGCTACCAGGTGTCGGACCAGTATGGCGGCCCAGAGTACGAGGCGGTCAGCGGCTTTGGCTCCAACTGCGGCATCGACGACCTACAGGCGATCGCGAAGGCCAACGAACTGTGTAACCGTTACACCCTCGACGCCATCTCGACGGCGTCGGTGGTGGCCTTCGCCATGGAGTGCTTCGAGCATGGCCTGATCGGCCTGGCTGATACCGATGGGGTGGACCTGCGCTTCGGCAACGCCGAGGCCATGCTCCAGATGGTGGACATGATTGCCCGGCGGCGCGGCATCGGCAATCTGCTGGCCGAGGGCGTCAGGCACGCTGCGCAGGCCATGGGCGGCGATGCCCGCTCGTTCGCCATGCACGTCAAGGGCCAGGAACTACCCATGCACGACCCGCGCGGCAAGTTCGGGGTTGGACTGGGCTACGCCGTGTCCGAGAACGGCGCGGACCACCTGACCTCGGCTCACGACCCCACACTCGCCCATCCGGAGTCGGTGTCCTTCAAGGGGGCGATGCCGCTGGGCATCACCACGGCCCTGCCGCCACGGGATAGTAGTCGCCAGAAGACCGCCAACTACGCCATCCTGGAGAACTGGAACAGCGCGGAGAAGGTCATCGGGCTGTGCTTCTTCGGCCCGGCTCCCCGCTCATATATCCAGGTCGAGGACGTGGTGAGGGCGGTCAACGCGGCGACCGGCTGGGGCTGGGATGTAAGGGATATCCTGGCCGTTGGCGAGCGGGCCACCAATCTGGCTCGCCTGTTCAACGCCCGCGAGGGCTTCGGCCGCGCCGACGACCGCCTGCCCGACCGCCTGTTCAGCCCGCTGGAGAACGGCGCACTGGAAGGGGTGGCCTTGTCGCGTAAGGATTTCGAGCGCGCCCTGACCGATCTCTATGAGGTCAAAGGTTGGGATCCGGCGACGGGGCTGCCGACGCCCCCCAAGCTGAACGAACTGGCTATTGGCTGGGCGGCCGGGGCCGCCGACGCCGCGTAATGCGGCTACACCTGGGCGGCCATCTGAGCTGGTACGATGCGCAGCGCCGCGCCGATGTCGAAGTCTGTCTGGCAGGACGAATGCGGCTACTGGACCTGCTTCGGGAGCTGGGCGTACCGCGCGGTGAGGTCATGGTCGCCGCCGTCAACGGCCGCGCTGTAGTCATCGAGGACGCCTGGGTGGCTGACGGCGACAAGGTAGACCTTTACCCACCCATTGGAGGCGGGCATTCGTGTACCTTGTGACCCTTGTGCTGATGGGTGGTGGGCAGGCTCGCGATCTAGCCCCGGTAGAGGTAGATTCCGGCGACGATGACGCCAATCGTTACCACCACCTGGCGTAGCTGCCTGGCCGGGATGCGGCCGGCCAGCCGGCCGCCCAGTACTCCGCCCAGTAGCGAACCCACGGCCATGACCAGCGCTGCTTCCCAGACGACCTGCCCCGAGAAGACGAACAGTAACGCGGCGGCGATGTTGGCAGCGAACGCGACGCCTTGCTTCAGGGCGTTGACGCGCGTCAGGGTGTCGTGGATGACCAGGCCCAGGACGGCCAGCAGGATGACGCTCAAGCCTGCCCCAAAATAGCCGCCGTACACAGCGGCCAGGAACACGGGAGGGATGGTCCACGCTTCGTGGGTGGGGTCCTGGCCCGCCTGTGTCAGACGGCGTACCACCCAGCCGCGAATCTGGTCCTGAAAGGCCAGCAGGCCGGTGGCCATCAAGATGAGCCAGGGTACGAGGGTGCGGAAGGTCTGCTCACCGCTGTTGAGCAGTAGAATCGCGCCCACCAGGCCGCCAAGCGCGCCCGTCGGGGCCAGGATGAGCAGCCGCCGCCGCTGGCCGGCCAGATCGCGCTGTTGGGCCATCACACCGCCCAGGTAGCCCGGCGCCAGGGCCACCGTGTTAGTCACGCTCGCCGCTACCGGAGGGATGCCGACCGCCGTCAGGGCCGGGAAGGTAATGAGTGTGCCGCCGCCAGCGATGGCGTTCACCGCCCCGCCAGCCACGGCCGCGACCGCCACAAGCGCCAGACCCGCCGCAGTGAGTTCCATACAGGTGATACCTTCCTCGGCAGAGTGTGGGTAGGATAGACCGCGCCGCTACGCCTGTCAACTCTCATACCATCGGGCGATGACATGGCCGGGCCAGGCATCACGCTGGAGGTGGGCGAGGAGCCTGAATGTTGACCAAGACTCAGCGCGCTGACCGTATCCCCAAGGCTACTATCGCGTTACTAAGATAAGCAATCGAGTAAGTAATCGTCGATGCCATGCCGCTCTCATGTGGGCAGCGAGACGCTGGTTTGAGACCGTTGTGGTGGAGTCTCGACACGTGGGCTTCTCGCTGGTGGGGCGACGTGCGTCACGTTACGCCCTCGCGGCCGCGCGCCAGTGTCACGTTCTGATTGGGGTGGGACCTGTCAGTTCGTGAATGGAGCGCGTTGAAGTCGCGTCGCCGCAGGCTGCCCAGGGGAAGGGCCTGCCCGACCGCTGCTCTGGTTCGAGGCCTCCTGGCTGCCTCGGCAACGCCTCATGCCGCTTCCCCATCTACAGTCTGAACCGACATTGTGAATATGACGCATGGGCTGTGAGACGCCGCCCCCGCCCGTGATGTCGCGGAGCGAGCGGCGCCGGCCCCAGGCCGTGGTGGGGTCTCACGGTCGGGGATAGGGCCGGATCCGAGTCACTGGAACAAGGGGACATCCATGACGCTTCGCTTCCAATCCCTTGGCAGCTTCGTTGTGTACCGTGACGGGCTGCCTCTCCCGCGTTCGAACTGGGGCAGCCACCGCGCGCTGACCCTGGCCAAAGTCCTCCTGACTCATCGCAATCAGGCCATCCATAAGGAGCAGCTGGCAGAGTGGATCTGGCCGACCGCCCGCGCTGATGCCGCCGAGCGGAACCTGTACATCGCCACCAGCGATCTACGGCGCGCCCTGGAACCCGACCGAACGCCGCGCTCGCCAAGCCGATACGTGCATACCGATGGCGACACTATTGAGCTGGCTACCAACGGGGGGTGGGTGGATGCCGACGCCCTGCTGGAGGCTGCCGATGTCGACGCACACGCGCCGCATGCTCTTCCGAGTCTCGGCGAAGCCGCGCGACTCTACGGCGGTGTCTACCTGCCCGACGACCTCTACGTCGACTGGGCCCAGGTGGAGCGCGAGCGTCTGGCGCTGGCCCATGAGACAATCCTGTTCAAGCTAGCTGACGCTCACGCCGCCCGTGGCGACTATCAGGCGGCGGTGATTGCCTGCCGCCGCGGCCTGATTCGATATCCACTCTCTGAGGCCGGCGTGGCGCGCTGCATGCTCTATGCCAGTCAGGTGGGGGAGGCGGGTCTGGCCTTGCGCGCCTACGAGACGCTGGTCAGTTCCCTGCGGCGCGAGATGCAGATTGAGCCACAGCCGCATCTGGCTCGAATGGCCGAGCAACTCCGGCAGGGGCTGCCGCTTGAGGGGCCGCCAGAGGCGCATCGCGAGCTGTGGGCCAGCGTGCCGGTAGCGACAAACGGTCATGGGGCGGCGTTGCGTCCGGCGGCCAACGGCAACGGCCACCACGCTGGCGCAGGCAATCGCGACGGCCTACGGGTGGAGCTGGAACGGATCGCGACTCTGGTGACGGAACTCAACGACCTGCTACAGCGGTTGCGCCTGGCGCTCGGCGATTTTGACTGACCGAGGCGCGCACACCCCTACACGTGGGACGGCTCCGGTTGCGACATAATCGTCGCAATGGGTCGCAGACGCAGCCACCACTGGTCGCGGGGACGCTGTGCCTTCGGGTCGGTGAGGCGGGGCAGGTCGGCCAGGCTGGTCGCCACCACCCTGCCACCATGCAGGCCGATCAATGCGCCCTCGGTGGAGTTTGCCTGTGCCTGCGCGCCCAGGTAGTCAATGGCATGGGACGCCAGGCGCGTTGCCTGGATGCGGTCGAAAGGACTGGGGTTGCCGCCTTGCTGGACGTGGCCCAGGATAACCTGGCGCACGTCGAACAGTTCGCCGCCCTCTTTCTCGAACAGCGCGGCCAGGAAAGCGGTCGAGTAGACTTCATCGGCCTTCTCGCCGCGAATCAGCAACCCCAGGCGCTTGCCGCGCTTGAAGCCCTCGATCAGGTTCTCCAGGTCGAGCTGAAGGTCGACGAGGCTGATGCCCTCCTCAGGGATATAGGCGCGCTCCGCGCCGCTGGCCATCGCACCCATCAGAGCCAGATAGCCGCAGTCGCGCCCCATGACCTCCACGACGAAGACGCGGCGAGTAGCGACGGCGGACTGCTTGATCTTATCCACATCGATGACAATGCCGTTGAGAGCCGTATCTACCCCGATGCTGTAGTCGGAGCCTGGGAGATTGTTGTTGATGGTGGCGGGCACGCACACGATGGGTATGTTGAAGGCGGGGTACTCGTTGCGGCGTGCGTAGAGTTGGTACGCTGAGCTATAGCCCGCCCAGCCGCCGATGACCAGCAACCCGTCGATCTGGTGCTCCTCCAGGTGGCGTGCGATCTTGTAGAAGTCGCGCCCTTCGGGAACGCGGCGACTCGTACCCAACTCCGCACCCCCGCGCAGTACCCAGCCATGAACACTCATCCAGTCCATATCGTGGATGTCGCCCCGGCCCAGACCCTCGAAGCCGTTGTAGGCGGCCAGCATGGCGTGACCCTGGTCCATGCCGAGGCGCACCGCCACACGCACCGCTGTGTTCATGCCCGGCGCCGGGCCGCCCGCGTGGAGGATGACGATCTTCAGACGCCGCTGACCGGGCGCCGGCGCGCGCGGCGCAGCGCGCATGAGGGTGTGGAAGATGCGGAACGATTCGGCGAAACTACCCCCCCGCATATCCATCGCCTTCTCGTACTCGTGGTTCGCCATCGCGGTAGCCAGGTCATGTGTCTTGGCGACGTTGTCCATCAGTGGCGAGCGCAGAATCTCGTTGTGGCGGATGCCAATGAGCTTTGGCTCGTCGGCGGGCTGGGCGGTCAACACCTCGTCCACGGCGTGATAGCCCAGCACGGTGCTCTGCCAGCGATCGTAGGCGCTTGGCGCGCCGCCGCGCTGCACGTGACCCAGAATAGTTACCCGGACATCCTCGCCCAGCCGGTCGGCCAGCACCTTGCGCACGTACTCGCTCTCGATGGGTTTGCCGGTGCTGTCCGTCGCGCCCTCGGCGACGATGATGATGGTGTGGCGGCGACCGATGCCACGCCCGCTATGGACAGCGTTGCACATCTCCTCTTCCCACGGCTCAGCCGACGGGCTTTCGGGAATGAACACCCAGTTCGCGCCTGTGGCGATGGCGCTCATCAGGGCCAGGTAACCACTGTGACGGCCCATGACTTCGACGACGAAGGTGCGTTGGTGGCTTGCGGCGGTGCTGGCGATGGCGTCCACGGCCTCGACGATGCGGTGCAGAGCCGTGTCGGCGCCGATGGTCATGTCCGTACCGAACATGTCGTTGTCGATGGAGCCGACCAACCCGGCCATGATGAGCGCCGGATGGGCGTCGGCTGACGCCTGGCTGATCTCGCCCCTGGCGACCAGTTCTCTCAGGTGGTCGGCCCACTCCTGGCGCAGCAGGTTGGCGCCGGTCAGGCTGCCGTCGCCACCAATCACTATCAGGGCGCCGATATCGTGATTGACAAGGTTCTTGACGGCTATGCGACGGCCTTCCAGCGTGCGGAACTCCTCGGAACGCGCCGTGCCGATGACGGTTCCGCCCTGCTGCAAGATACCGCCCACACTATCCCACGCCATGGGGCGGATGTAGTCGCCGCCCAGGACCATGCCCTGGTAGCCCTCGTAAATGGCGTAGACCTTCGCGCCACGGCTCAGGCCGGTCCGCACCACCGCGCGGACGGCTGCGTTCATCCCCTGCGAGTCACCGCCACTGGTGACAACTCCAATTGTGCGGATGGATGTCTGGTCAGGCATAATTACCTCACTGCTGTACCCGCGCGCACGCGCCGCCCGGCGCCGGGGATTAGGAGAACGGCCAGATGATGGGTATGAGTACGATGCTCATGGCGAAGACGAGCAGCAGCAACGGGAGGCCGAGGCGAGAAAAGTCGCTGAACTTGTAGCCGCCCGGCGCGAAGACGAGCATGTTGGTCGGTGAGGCGATGGGCGTCAGGAAGGCCGCGGCGGCGGCAACGGCCGTCGCCATCATGAGGGGGTAGGGCGACGACTGAAGTTGCTGCGCGGTCTGCAGGACGATGGGAGCTAACAGAACGACGGTCGCCGTGTTGCTCATCACCTGGCTCAAGAGAGCTGTCAAGATGAACACGCCAGCGAGAACGGCCAGTGGACCGACGCTGCCGAGGGTTTGCACCAGCGCGTTGGCGAGGAACTCTGCGCCGCCAGTGACTTCCATAGCCGTGCTCATGGGTAGCATGGCCGCGATGAGCACAACCGTGGACCAGCTGATGGCTCGATACGCGCCCTCGACCGTCACCGCGCGGCCCAGAATCATGACGACGGCGGCGATGAGGGCGGCGATGACAGTGGGAACAACCCCCGTCACCATCATGATGACCATCGCCGCGAGGGCAACGATAGCGATGAAGGCTTGAGGGCCGAAGTCCACCACCTGCCGCGCCACCGCCTGCGGGTCGCCGACTACGACGAAGTTGGTCTGCTCGTTGCGCAGCCGCTCGATGTCGGTCCACCTGCCCCGCACCAGCAGCGTGTCGCCCAGTTCCAGCCGCGTGCTCTGGCGCGGCATGAGATGGTCGCCGCGTAGCAGGGAGATGACCTGGATGTTGAACTTGGCGGCTATGTCGCTCCTGGCGAGGGTGCGCCCCGCGTAGTCAGAGCGTGGGGCGACAAGAATCTCAGCCAACCCTACCTCATGGGACAGCATGACCTCGGCCAGGCCGCTGGCATCACCTTTGACGGGGGTGGCCGAGGTGTGCAACGCGGCTGCGGCGCGGGTGACGGCGGCCGGCGCGCCCTTGACGAGTAGTTTGTCATTCGCGAGTACCACCGTATTGGCGCCCGGCACGGTTAGCTCGTCGTCTTCGTCCGCCTCAAACTGGTCGGGAACCAGGCGTCGCCTCAGCGGTTGATCTGTCTCGACGTGCGGGCGCTCGATGCGCAACACCGTCAGCCCGTAGCGTTCGCCCAATCCCAGGTCGCGCAGAGTCTTGCCTGCGAGGCCAGACTCGGCCGTGATGGGTAACACGAAGAGCCGCGACAGCAGCCCATAGGAGTCAGCCATCTGGGACATCGTCTCGTGAAGGTCGACGGGCCGGTCGCCGCTGGGGCGGTCAGCAAGCAGGCGCGAGGCCGCAAACCTCAGCAGCACGACGGCCCCGATGAGCAGGGGCAACCCGATCTTGGCGAACTCAAAGAAGCCGAAGGGCGGTAGCCCGGCCGCGCTCAGCGTATCGGAGACGACAATGTTGGTGGGTGAGCCGATCAGGGTCAGCAACCCACCGAGGCTGGCGGCAAAGGCCATTGGCATCAGGTAGCGTGATGGGATGCTGCCGATGCGCCAGGCCGCGGCTACGGCGGCCGGCAAGAGCATGGCCACCGTGCCCGTGTTGCTCAGCATGGACGAGATGAGAGCCGTGCCGATGACAAGCACCATGAGCAGGCGGGTTTCGCTCTCGCCGGCTCGGTCGAGGAGCTGCTCACCCAGCCAGGCTGTGATGCCTGTCCGTGAGAGGCCCTCGCCGACCACGAACAGGGCAGCAACGAGGATAACGGTCGAGTCGGCGAACCCGGCCAGCGCCTGTTCAGTGGTGATGACGCCGCTGAGGTAGAGGGCGAGTAGCGACAGCACCGCTACCAGGTCGGGGCGCAGCTTGCTGAAGACGAACAGGAGGATGGTGGCGGTGAGGATGGCGAAAGTAATGATCATGGATAGGCGTGCCAGGGTTGCGGCGGTACTTGGGCCGAGTGCAGCGAACGTCGCGCTGTGTATTATACAACCATGCCGCCTACGGCTATAATCGGGCGCACAGGGAGGCGTGATGCTGGCTGAGGAGGAGCGGCGGGCGAAGGCGATGCTGGTGTATGAGCGGCTGGTCGCCCACTACGGCTACCGGCCGTGGAAGCCACGCCGCGATGCCATGCGAGAACTGATCTCGACGATGCTCTCCCACCGCACGACCTCTGAGCAGGAGTGGGCGGCGATGGACCGCCTGCTGAGGGCGTATGGCTCGTGGCAGGGTATCGCCAACGCGCCGGTCGAGGGCATCGAGGCGGCCATCCACGGCGTGAACTTCCCGGAGGCGAAGGCGCGCAACATCAGGCGCACCCTCCAGATCATTGGTGAGCGCACCGGCGGCAGCTACAATATCGACTTTCTCGCCGAGCGGAGCGTGGAGTAGGGGATGGCGTGGCTGACGTCGCTGCCCGGCGTGGGCATCAAGACGGCCTCACTGGTGCTGCTGTTCAACTTTCACAAGGCGACCATGCCGGTCGACACCCATGTCCACCGCGTCTCGCAGCGCATTGGCCTGATCGGCCCCAGGGTCACACCTGAGCAAGCCCACCGCGAGTTGCTGCTGCTCCTGCCCCGCGACCCCGATATTTACTGGAACTTTCACATCGCCATGATTACCCACGGCCGCCGCATCTGCACCTGGGCCAACCCCAAGTGCGATCGTTGCATCGTCAACGATGTGTGCAACTATGGGCGGGCCAGGCTGGCGGCGCAGGCGAAACGCGGCGATGGAGCATGAGGCGCGTGGGGTGACATAACGCCCTGGCGGCGTAGCAGCGTTTGCGCCCTGTTACGCCGGTCAGGAGGTGGCTATCCCTTCCCCTCGCCACGAATCAGCAGCGACTTGCCCTCGTAGCCGTCGAGCTTGACGGTGAGCAGGTGGTCATTTCCCACACGCCCCACCACTGTGTCGGTGAGCATGTCCACCACCGCGCCAGGGGTGGTACGGCTGAGCATGACCGTCTCGTCGACCGACTCTGCGCCGAAATTGAGGGCGGTGACCTGCATGCCCTGGCCCTCGGGCAGCGCGTGGACCATGACCAGCAGCCCGCGGCTGACTACGTCGGGCACGTCCACCTGGCGGCTCACTGGCAACTGGTACCGCTGCCGAACCTCTAGCAGCCGCTGCAACTGGCGGACGAAGGAGTCCGGCTGCGCCAGCTGCTCGGTCAGCGAGCCGTAGAGGGCGCGCGCGCGTGGCAGACTGTCAAGTGATATCGTGGCGTCGGGGTTGACGCCCATGAGGTCATAGGCCCCGCGATTGATCCAGCGGGTATCGCCGTCAGCCAACCGCGCTGCGACCGCCTCGGCAGGCAGAGGTAACGCGCCTACCAGGTCCCAACCCGAGAGGGCGAATACCCCCGGCTGGAAGGCGTTGTACATCGTGAGTAGCAGATGCGCGCGCTGAATCCGCTGCCGCTGCTCGTCGGTGACAGCGTCGAGGTTGCGGATGCCTAGCGCGGCGGCAATCACGCTGGCCGTGGTGCAGGCGACGCCGTTCTCGACGAAGCGTAGGTTGTAGGGCGCGTTCTCGCCGGTGAGCCGATCGTACATGACGGCGCGGATGTGGCGGCGCAACTCGGCCCCCGTCCATTCGCGGCCTTCCAGGGTGAACACTTCATCGGGATGGCCCATCCAGAAGTGGACCAGCTCCAGGGTCAGCTCGTCGTGGTTCTGCAGGGCGTGGATCAGCGACGCCGGGTCGATGTCGTACGTGCGCATGAGGCGCAGCATCAATCGCAGGAACTCCGTGTCGCCCGTGACCAGGGCGTGGTGGTAGGCGGGGCGGGTGATGAAGTCGTAGGACAGGTCGGCGCCGCCGCGAGACATGGCGGCGATGTCGTCCACGGTCAGGTTCAACTCCTGGAAGGTGAAGCCACCTACCTTGCGCACCATCCCCGCCAGCAACTGGTTGCCGACCACCGACAGCGGGTGTCCCTCCGACCAGGCGCGGGCGTCGCGGCGCGCCTCGACGCCGAGGAAGCCGTTGGCGTCCAGCCGCAACATTCGCGCTCCCAGCACGTCGAGGGAGTGCAGCGCGTCGCCGACAATCATCTGGGGCGCGGCGAAGGTCGGGTCGAGCCAGTTGAGGGCGGGCTGCCCGGCCTTGAAGTAGTGCAGGTACACCCAGCGCCGCGCCACGCCGTCTACACCCACTACCGGGGCCGTCGCGCTCCAATCCGTCTCCTTGATGCCCGGTTCGTAGAAAATCACGCGCGGCAGCTGGCCGACAATGTAGCCCTTCGCCTGGAGGGCATCCACCGCTGTGGGCGACAGGTTCACCGCGTCCTGGCCGGGCGGCACGGCGGGCAGCAACGGCCAGTCGGCCGCGTCAATCTCCACCATGTGGTAGATGCCGGGGTAGTCCTGGTAGCGCATTTCGGCCAGGTGGAAGTCCGGCCCCTTACCGGTGTGGGCGGGGATGATGTCGTCGATGGCGACCGCGCCGTGGCTGTCCACCGTGCGCACCAGGGCGCGGAACTCGTCCTCCGTGCCCACGGCGGGGTCGATGCCGAAGCCGATGCGATCGAAGTTGCCGTCGATAGTGGGCGTGAACTCGCGACCCCTCAGACCGCCCGCCTGCTTGGTCGGCCCGATATGGATGGCGCGCACGCCGATCGCAGCGAGGCGATCCCACAGCCGGGCATCGCCCAGGGCGCTCAGCACCGACTCGCCGGGACGGGTGATGATGGCCGCCGGGTAGGCGGTGAACCAGACGGACGCCAGGGCCGAGGCGTCGCGCGGGCGCGCCTCGGCGTAGGGCCGCTGCCAGAGGTGGCCGCGCCCTGCGTAGCCCGCCGCCAGCCGCTTTGCGCTGTTCAGCATCGACTGCTCGACCAGCCAGGCAATGTATTCTGCGTTGGGAGCGCTCATCTGCCGCCTCCTGCTGTGTGATTGGCGTCTCGACAGGCCTGCGCACCGGGGTTACCCAGCGGCGCGGAAGGTCGTTGCGGGGCATCGCCGCGTGTGGTATACTGGCCGTGCTGCCGCCAGGCATTACCACGAATAGCAACATCATTCTGGGGCAGGAGCGCTGCCCCGTCAAACAATCGTTGCCAGGAGCTACTATGCGTCGCGTTGGCTTCCAGCTCAAGGTCAAGCCTGAACTCATCGATGACTACCGCGCCCGCCACGCCGCTGTCTGGCCGGAGATGCGGGACGCGCTGACGCGCCACGGCTGGCGCAACTATTCGCTCTTCATGCGAGCCGACGGTACACTGTTCGGCTACGTCGAGGTCGATGACACCTTCGAAGCTGCCCTGGCCGGCATGGACGGGGAAGACGTCAACCGCCGCTGGCAGGCCTACATGGACGGTTTCTTTGAAATTGAGCCGGGTCGCCGCGCCGACCAGGCCATGCTGGAACTGGAAGAGGTCTTCCATCTGGATTGAGGAGGTATGCTATGAGTCAGCATCATGCTGCCTACGCCGCCCTGGCCGATACGTTGACGGCTCAGGGCGTCGATGTGAACGCCGTCAAGGCTGCGCTCAAGGCGCAGAGAATCGAGACGCCCAGTTGGGGCTACGCCAACAGTGGCACGCGCTTCAAGGCGTTCGCCTGGCCCGGTGCGGCGACGACGACGCGCCAGAAGCTGGACGATGCGGCCATGGTCCAGCGCATGACGGGTATCGCGCCGTCGGTCGCCATCCATATTCCATGGGATAAGCCGGCGAACGACGACTACGCCGCCATGCGCCAGTACGCCGAGGCCCAGGGTGTGCGCATCGGAGCCGTCAACCCCAACGTCTTCCAGGATGACGCATACCGGCTTGGCTCGCTGGGCAACCCCGACGCGGCGGTGCGCGCACAGGCGTTGGACCACTTGCTAGAGTGTTGCGAGATCATGTATCTCGTAGACAGTGATCTGCTCAGCCTGTGGTTCGCCGACGGTACTAACTTCGCGGGGCAGGATAGCCTGGCCCAGCGCAAGCGACGCTTCGAGGAGGGGCTGCATGTCGTGTACGAGCATCTGCCCGACACGGGGCGTATGCTGGTCGAGTATAAGTTTTTCGAGCCGGCTTTCTACAGCACCGACATCCCCGACTGGGGCACGGCCTACGCCCTGTGCCTCAAGCTTGGCGAGCGGGCGCAGGTGCTGGTTGACCTGGGCCACCACGCCCAGGGCGTCAATATCGAGCAAATCGTGGCCGTGCTGCTGGACGAGGGACGACTGGGCGGCTTCCACTTTAACAATCGTAAGTACGCCGACGACGACCTCATTGTCGGCAGCGTCAATCCTTACGAATTGTTCCTTATCTACAACGAGCTGGTGGCCGCCGAGCAAGGTAGCGATCCAGCCGCCGCCGATACCGCTCGCCGGGTGGCGTATATGATCGATCAGTGCCACAACATTGAGGGCAAGGTATTGCCGATGATCTACTCGGTGCTCAACTGCCAGGAAGCCTACGCCAAAGCCCTGCTCGTGCCGCGCGCCGCGCTGGCCGAGGCGCAGGCAGCCGGTGAGACGCTGCTGGCGCATCAGCTGCTGACCGATGCGTACCGGGTGGATGTGCGTCCGCTGCTGGCCGAGGTGCGGGCTGAGATGGGGGTACCGACCGACCCTATGGCGGCCTATCGCGCCAGTGGCTACGAGGACAGGGTCCGCGCCGAACGCGGGATGGCCCACGCCAGCGGCGGCTTCCAGTAGAGGTGGCTTCGATTGGCGCAGCGAGGGGACTATGGGCGCGGCCGATTTTGGTGTAATTCTCGAGGCGATGGGGGAGGTGGGGCAGCGGGTCGCCGAGATTGGGGCGAGCGAAGGCGGCGCGGGCAACATTTCGGTGTTCGCCCGCAACCTGTCGGGCATGGACGCCAGCTTTGCGCCCCAGGGCGTCATCGACCTGCCCGTGCCTGCGCCAACCCTGGCCGATGGCTGGGTCATCATCACCGGCACGGGCAAGCGACTGCGCGACATTCGCCGCCATCCCGAGCGAACCATTGGCGTGGTGCGCGTTCACCGGGGCGGCCAGCAGGGGACCCTGTATGCCGTTGAGGCGGTACGACCCACTAAACTAATCCCAAGGTGAAACCCGCAGAGCGGGTGTGGTATACTGCCAGAGCTAAGAACTCGCGACGGAGGGTTGAGATGGACGACATCCACGCGACGTTGAAGCGCTGGCAGTTGGACAGCAAGGCGGTGCGGGAACGGAT
>DAOUDG010000050.1:0-41323 GCA_034431435.1 Anaerolineae bacterium
CGTGCTATAATCAATGCCAATTGCCCCAGCCAACATTACCCAAATTCGGACGGCCACCTGAATTCGGAGGTCATCGTGGATTTCCAGTTCACGCCTGAGCAACTCATGGTTCGCGACACCGCGCGGGACTTCGCCGCCCGCGCTATCGCCCCGATTGCCGCCCAAATCGACGAGACGGGCGAGTTCCCCTACTCGACGGTCAAGCAGATGGGCGCGTTGGGCCTGTTAGGTCTGATGACCGCCGAGGAATACGGCGGCGCGGGCGCCGATACGGTCTCCTACGTCCTCGCGATGGAGGAAATCGCTAAGGTCTGCGCCTCCCACTCGGTCATCATGTCGGTCAACAATTCCCTGGTGTGCGCCGGGTTGGAGAAGTTCGGCAGCGATGCCCAGAAGCGCGACGTCCTGACGCCCCTCGCCAGCGGCCAGGCCATCGGCGCGTACTCGCTGACCGAGCCGCAGTCCGGCTCCGACGCCGGCAACATGAAGACCGTCGCCCGACGGGAGGGCGATGGCTACGTCATCAACGGCCGCAAGTCATGGGTGACCAGCGGGCCTGTCGCCGACTGGATTCTGCTGTTCTGCACCACCGACGCCAGCCGGGGCAGCCGGGGCACATCCTGCTTCATCATTGACACCCGCCAGCCCGGCTTCGCCCGTGGCAAGACCGAGCCGAAGCTGGGCATCCGCGCCTCGGCGACGTGCGAGTTGATGTTTGACAATTACCGCGCCCCGGTCGCCATGCGGCTGGGCGAGGAGGGCGATGGCTTCAAGATCGCCCTGACCATCCTCGACGGCGGCCGCATCGGCATCGCCGCCCAAGCCATCGGCATCGCCCAGGCCGCCTACGAGGCCTCCGTCGCCTATGCCAGGGAGCGCCACGCCTTCGGCCAGGCCATCGCCGAATTCCAGGCGATCCAGTTCACCCTGGCCGACATGGCGACGAAGATCGAAGCTGCCCAACTGCTGACCCTGAGCGCGGCGCAGATGAAAGATCGCCATGAGCGGTTCTCCAAGGAAGCGTCCATGGCCAAGGTGTTCGCCTCGGAGACGGCCATGTGGGTGACGACCAAAGCCATCCAGGTCCATGGCGGCATCGGCTACAGCAAGGAGCTTCCCATCGAGCGCTACTTCCGAGACGCCAAGATTACCGAGATCTACGAAGGCACCAGCGAGATTCAGCGTCTGGTCATCGCCCGCGCGATCCTGGCCTAGCAACCGACGCGCCGCCGGCCGCGTCGCGGATGGGAGATCCCATGACGACACCCACCAAGCCCACGACCGATAACCCCAGCGTGACAGGCAGCGCGCCAACCGACAATGGCGCTGGGGCGGCCACGCCGCAAATTGGCAAGCTCCGCGAGATGCGCGCGCAGGCCCGGCGGGGTGGCGGCGAGAGCCGTATCGCCGCGCAACATGCCAAGGGCAAGCTCACCGCTCGCGAGCGCCTCGATCTGCTCCTGGACGAGAACTCCTTTCAGGAGCTGGACATGTTCGTCACCCACCGCACCGATGCCTTCGGCCTCGACAAGCAGAAGTACCTGGGCGACAGCGTAGTGACGGGCTACGGCACGATCGAGGGTCGCCTCGTCTTTGTGTACTCCCAGGACTTTACCGTCTTCGGCGGGTCTCTCTCGGAGGCCCACGCCGAGAAGATTTGCAAGGTGCTGGACCTGGCGATGAAGAACGGCGCGCCCGTGATCGGCCTCAACGACTCGGGCGGCGCACGCATCCAGGAGGGTGTAGTCAGCCTGGGCGGCTATGCCGACATCTTCCTGCGCAACACGATGGCCTCGGGGGTCATTCCCCAGATATCGGCCATCATGGGGCCATGCGCGGGCGGCGCGGTTTACTCCCCGGCCATCACCGACTTCATCCTGATGGTCAAGGATACCAGTCACATGTTCGTGACGGGGCCGGAAGTGGTCAAGACCGTCACTCACGAGGACCTGACCTTCGAGGAGCTGGGCGGCGCGATGGTTCACAACAGCATCAGCGGCGTGGCCCACTTCGCCTCCGAGAATGAGGCAGATTGCCTGTCAACGATTCGCAAGCTCGTCAGCTACGTGCCCCAGAACAACATGGCCGAGCCACCCCGCGCGCCGACGGCGGATGACCCGCTACGGATGGAGGCGCACCTCGACACGATTGTGCCCGATAACCCCAACAAGCCCTACGACATGTACGAGGTCATCCGGCTCGTCATGGACGACGGTGAGTTTCTGGAGGTGCAGGCGCACTGGGCATCGAACATCATTGTCGGCTTCGCCCGCCTCAACGGACGCTCGGTCGGTATCGTCGCCCAGCAGCCAGCCGTCCTGGCGGGCGTGCTGGACATCGCCTCCTCGACGAAGGCGGCTCGGTTCGTGCGCTTCTGCGACTGCTTCAGCATCCCGATCATCACCTTTGAGGATGTGCCCGGCTTCCTGCCCGGTCTGGCCCAGGAGCACGGTGGTATCATTCGCAGCGGCGCCAAGCTGCTGTACGCCTACTGCGAGGCTACCGTCCCCAAGATCACTGTCATCACCCGCAAGGCCTACGGCGGCGCGTACGATGTGATGAACTCCAAGCACGTGCGTGGCGACATGAATTTTGCCTGGCCTACCGCCGAGATCGCGGTCATGGGACCGGAGGGTGCGGTCAATATCATCTTCCGCAAGGAAATTCAGGACGCCGAAGATCCCGAGGCGACCCGCGCCCGCCTGGTGCAGGAGTATCGCGAGACGTTCGCCAACCCTTACGTGGCCGCCCAGCGCGGCTACATCGACGATGTCATCGAGCCACGCGAGACGCGCCCCAAGCTCATCTCCGCCCTAGAGATGCTCGCCAACAAGCGCGACAGCAACCCGCCCAAGAAGCACGGGAATATCCCACTGTAGCGACAACGGACCACCGACCACGGGCCTAGGGGCTGCTCCAAACGGGGTGGCCCCCTCCTTGTGGCGAGGGCAGAACGGCTCGCGACAATCTCGCCACCCCTTGACAGCACGCATGTTCTAGAGTATACTAGACTCAGTGGGGTGCGCCAGGTTCCTCGCCTGGTACGCCTCCTTGAAGGATACAACCACATACCATCGCCACCGACGCTACCCATCACCTGTTTGCAGCGGAGGGACACCATGCTCAAGCCATTGGCTCGTATTGCCGAGACCGACCTGGCCGCGTATCGCGCGCGCTTCGTCAACCGTGACGACGTCTTCGGTCGTCAGTGGGACGACGGCGGCGGGTGGGTGCGCGTACCGGCTCCCCTGATCGACGACATCCTGCGCGCCCACCTGCGCGGCTTCGTGACCATTGGCTACTACGGCCCCGATCACGATGGCCGCACTCGCTGGGCCTGCGTCGATTTCGACACCGACGACGGCGAGGACCGCGGCCGCCGCCTCCAGCGCTGGCTCGCCGAGCGCGACGTGCCGGCCCTGGTGGAGCGTAGCGCGGGTGGCCGCTGTCACCTGTGGCTGTTCTTTACCACGCCGACAGCCGCCGCGCCCATTCGCCGCGCCCTGCACGGTATTGTCACTGAGCTGGGCTGGCCGCCGGAGCCAGGCGCAGTCGAAATCTTCCCCAAGCACGATAGCATCGACGCCGACGGGTTTGGCTCCCTGATTCGGGGACCGCTAGGGCGGCATCGACGGGCGGGGGGAGAAATCTTCCCTGTAGTCCGCTACGACGCCGCGACGGGCCGCTACCACAGCGGCGGCCTGCCCGTCCTGCTGGCGACGCCGACCGTTGACCTGGCGCAGCTGCTCGCGGCGGCCCCGCGTTCCGTCACCGTTGCCCTGGCGTCCGAGGCTCCGCGCCCGGCTCCCGCCCGCCGTGACGATCCGCTGCCCGTCTCGCCCGTTACCCGCGCCATCTACGAGCGCCTCAGCGTGCGGCAACTACTGGCCGAGAAGGGCATCGCTGTCAACGCGGCCGGTAAGGCGCGCTGCCCGTTCCACGACGACCATCACCCCTCGTTGCAGGATTACGGGACGCGCTTCCACTGCTTCGGGTGTGGCGCGCACGGCGACGTCATCACCCTGTATCAGTTGCTCCACCGCCTGCCCGACCGCTGGCGCGCCCGCCAGGCCCTGTGTAATCAGTTGGGCATCGACCCCGACGACCCCGGTCGCCCCGGTCGCCGCGACGACGCCCTCGTCCGTCGTGGCCCGCGCGTCGTGCAACTCTCGTTCTGGCGTGAATTGAAGGGGGCGTGAAGCGGACGAAGAGCAAAGACGAAGGACCAACGGGATTTGCCCATTGGTCCTTCGTCTTTGTCGTCGGTCGTGGCCTTACAGCCCCGGTCGCTCGCCCTCACCCGGCGGGGCGGCGCGGTGGCGGGCCGCCAACTCGACGCGGCGGTCCATCCACAGCTGCTCCAACTCGCGGGTGATCTCCTCGACTCGGCGGCGCTCAATCGCGCCCAGGTTGCCCTTGCGGAAAATGGCTTGCCGCTCGTTGGCGAGGCGGTTGATCTTCTCCATGATGAGCGCGTCGGCGCTGTTGTCGCTCTTCCTGCTATCGCCAGCCATGACTGCCTCCACTTGCTATAACTTGCAGCCTAAGTATACACCTACGCAGCCCTGACTGCCAAAACCGATACACTCCGCCAGAGACGACGCGCGTCGTTATAGGCGCTCGAAACGGGCCTGGAAGAAGCGCAGATACTTGGGTTCGTAGACCATGCGCAGGCCGCGCGTCGTCTCCCGCGCATCGTAGATGGCTTTGACCGACTCGGCGACCACATCCATATGGGCCTGGGTGTAGACGCGACGCGGGATGGTCAGCCGCGTGAGTTCCAGCTTCGGTCGATAGTGGTCGCCCGTCTTGGGGTCGCGGCCAGCGCTGACGATGCCGCGCTCCATCGAGCGGATGCCCGAGTCCAGGTACAGCTCAGCGGCCAGGGTTTGCGACGGGAACTCGTCCTGCGGGATGTGGGGGTAGATGCGCCTGGCGTCCAGGAAGATGGCGTGGCCGCCGACGGGCTGCACGATGGGGATGCCCCAGTCGGTGAGCAGCTCGCCCAGGTAACGTACCTGGCCGATGCGGGCGCGCACGTGCTCATCCTGCACCGACTCGGCGATGCCGATTGCCATCGCCTCCATGTCGCGCCCGGCCAGGCCACCGTAGGTGTGCAACCCCTCGTAGATGACCACCAGGTTGCGCAACTCCTCGAACAGGTCGAAGTCGCGGATGGCTAGCCAGCCACCGATGTTCACCAGCGAGTCCTTCTTGGCGCTGATCCACGCCCCGTCGGTATAGTCGCAGAATTCGCGTAGAATCGTCGCAATGGGCTTGTCGGCGTAGCCTGCCTCACGCTCCTGGATGAAGAAGGCGTTCTCTACCATCCGCGTCGCATCCAGGTAGACCTTGACGCCGTAGCGGTCGGTCAGGGCGCGCAACTCGCGCACGTTCTGCATGCTCACCGGCTGGCCGCCCGCCATATTCACCGTGCCCGCCAGAGACACATAGGGGACCTTGCCCGCGCCGACGCGCTGGATGACGGCTTCGACCTTGCCCAGGTCCACGTTGCCTTTGAAGGGGTGCAGGCTGGTCGGGTCGTGGGCCTCGTCGATGATGACATCGACGAAGGTTCCGCCCGCCAGTTCCTGATGCAGGCGCGTCGTGGTGAAATACATGTTGCCGGGGATGACGTCGCCCGGCTTAATAACCGCCTGACTCAGCAGGTGCTCTGCGCCGCGTCCCTGGTGGGTCGGCACGAGGTACTGGTAGCCGTAGGTGGTCTGGACCGCTTCCTCCAGGTGGTAGAAGTTGCGGCTACCCGCGTAGGCCTCATCGCCGAGCATCATGCCCGCCCACTGGCGGTCGCTCATGGCGTTGGTGCCGCTATCCGTCAGCAGGTCGATGTACACGTCGTCGGAGGGCAGCAGGAAGGTATTGTAGCCCGCCGCCGCCAGGGCGCGGGCGCGGTCCTCGCGGGTGATGACCCGTAGCGGCTCGACCATCTTGATCTTCCACGGCTCGGCCCACGAGCGGCGGCCGAACTGCTGGCCCATCGTCTGGGGCGCGGGGATTGTCATCGTCGGTGTCCTTTCCGTCGGCAGTGACGGTCTACTCTGGGGTGGACGACAGGGGCACGGCGGTGGTGGCCTTGACCTCGTTGAGCACGACGCTGGTGCGGATGCGGGCGATGCCCTTGAGGGGTGTCAGCCGATGCACCACGAAGCGCTCCAGGTCGCGGCGGTTGCGCAGCACAACCTTGAGCAGGTAGTCGTGCTCGCCCGTCAGGTGGTGGCACTCCAGCACCTCGGGCATGGCCTGGATGGCGAGGCGGAAGCGCTCGACGTTCTCCGGCTGGTGCAACTCCAGGTTGACCTCGATGAAGCACAACAGGTCGAAGCCGAGGCGGTCGCGGTCGAGGAGGGCCGCGTAGCCGCGAATGTAACCCTCCTCCTCCAGGCGGCGCAGGCGGGCGTGGGTGGCGGGCGGCGACAGGCTCACCCGCCGCGCCAGGTCCACGTTGCTCATGCGCCCGTCCGCCTGCAAGGCGGCCAGCAAGTCGCGGTCGATGTCGTCCAATGGCATATGTGAATCTTATATCACGAGTCGAGCCATTTGTCAACGGATATTCGGTATCATCACGTAAATCCCGAATATATCAAATACAGGGACGTATCCGGCGGTATGAGATTCATTGACAGGGAGGGGAGGGGTGTGGGTAGCGAATTTCGTTCGGGGCAGCGACGTCTCGTGCTCATTGGCATGCGAACCGATGCGGCTTTCGAGAACGTGCGCCGCGCTGTGGCCCAGGTCGAGGATGTTCGCCCGAGCGACCGGAATGCCGCGCCCAACGAGGTTGTTGGCGGCGATGATCAGCGGCGCAGTGACGCTGACACCCGTGTTGAGGATGAGGATTCGGGCCAGGTCAACGGTTCTAGAACCAGCGATGCCATCAGGCCGTCTCGACGCGCTCCGCGGCG
This sequence comes from Anaerolineae bacterium, assembly GCA_034431435.1. Lineage (GTDB taxonomy): Bacteria > Chloroflexota > Anaerolineae > Epilineales > JAHCIE01 > JAHCIE01. Next base: position 6,924 of record DAOUDG010000050.1, read on the forward strand.
GCAAGGGCCGCGCCGATGATGCCCGCATCGTTGTAGAGTTGGGCGGGTGCGAGGCGGGTACGGGTCTGGAGGTAGTGGAAGAACTTGGCGTGCTCCTTGCTGATGCCGCCGCCGAGAATGATCAGGTCGGGTGAGAACAGCATCTCCAGATGCTCCAGCACGCGGTTGACCCGCCGCGACCACTGCTTCCACGATAGGTCCAGATTGGTGCGCACCGACGACGCCGCACGGTCCTCGGCGTCGCGGCCGCCGATTTCTAGGTGGCCCAGCTCGGTATTCGGCACGAGCACGCCATCCGTGAACAGCGCGCTGCCGATGCCCGTGCCGAAGGTGAGCAGCAGGACGACGCCTGTCTCGCCGCGCCCCACCCCGTAGCGCATCTCGGCCATCCCCGCCGCGTCGGCGTCGTTGAGCACCGTCACCGGCAGGCCGGTCGCCTGGCGAAACAGATCCTCGGCATGCGCCCCGATCCACGACTTGTCCACATTGGCCGCGCTCAGCGTAACCCCGTGCTGCACGACGGCCGGGAAGGTCACGCCGATTGGCCCCTGCCAATCGAAGCCCTTGACCATCCGCCCGACCACCTCAGCCACCGCCTGAGGCGTGGACGGCTGGGGCGTGGCGGTGCGCTGACGCGGCACGGCCAGCGCGCCCCTCTCCAGGTCCACCGGCGCGCCCTTGATGCCCGACCCGCCGATGTCGATGCCCATGACTTGCATGCTGTACCCTCCTCTGCGCCGTCGTGTCGCAGGCGTATGGTACACACGCCGGGCCAGCAAGGCAAGCGCGGCGCGCCGGGGACGCCCAGACCAGACAGGTTTCAGAAACCTGTCTGGTCATTGCTACGCGCCTGCCAGGCTCACCGCAGCAGCAGGCTCGCTAGGGCGGCGACGCCGAAGGCAACGATGATGCCGCCTGCGATGCGGTTCACCCAGCGCAGCCCGGCCGACGTCAGCCGCCCCCGGAACAGGCTAACGCCGCCGCTTAGCAGCAGCCACCACGCCGCCGACCCCAGGAACACCCCCACTACCAGCGCCAGCGTCGCCCCTGCGCCGCCGTCGAAACTCGCCAGCCCCAGACCGGCAAAGATGACGGCGAAGGACAGGATGGTGGCCGGGTTGGTGAGCGTCAGGAACAGGGTCGAGCCATACGCCCCTAGCAACCCACGCCCGCCCACCTCGGCGGCCTTGTCAGCAGGCTGCGCCAGGAAGGTGCGCACGCCCAGATACACCAGGAAGATGCCGCCTACCAGGCGCAGCCACATCTGCTGGCTGATCATCAGCCCGGCCACCGCCGTCAGCCCGAAGGCGGCAATCGCGCCATAGAAGAAGTCGGCCGTCGCCGCGCCCAGCCCCGACACGAAGCCCACCCGACGGCCCTCCGCCAGGCTACGGCGAATGACCAGCACGCCGATGGGACCGACCGGCGCGGCGATGGAGAAGCCCAACACGAGACCACGCAGCAAGGGGCCGAGTTCCATCCCTTTCCCCCCATGTGACATGAAAAACCGCCAGCCTCGATGGAAGGTCTGGCAGGGAACCACACGCGGCAACGCCAACAGCGCTACCCAGACCACTCGTCTGGCAGGAGCTTACGCTGCCGCTGATTCGTGAGGACTTCAGGCATCAGCCCGGAATCCGCTATCGCCCAGGGTGTAACAGCCCTAACGCTTGTACTCAGTCGCGGATACAGGCCCGTTGGTCGGCGGGCGGACGTGCGCCGCGCTGCGGGCCTTGCGCTCCTGGCCGACTTTCGCCCTTTGCTCGACGCCATACTTGATGATACAGTACACGGCCTCGAAGGCGTCCTTCCACCCGATCTTCTTGCCCTCGTCGTAGGTGCGACCGGCGTAGGAGATGCCGACCTCGTAGATCTTCAGGTTGCGCAGGGCAATTTTGGCTGTCACCTCCGGCTCGAAGCCAAAGCGATCCTGCTGTAGCTGAACGCCCTGGATGATCTCGCGGCGGAAGAGCTTGTAGCCCGTCTCCATGTCGGTCATGTTCAGGTCGGTGAACATGTTGCTGAGGGTCGTCAGCAACTTATTGCCCACGGAATGCCAGTACAGCAACACCCGCCGCTGGTCGCCGCCGGTGAAGCGCGAGCCGTAAACCACATCCGCCCCATGCTCCAGGCACGGCTGGAGCAGCTTGGGGTAGTCGCGCGGGTCATACTCCAGGTCGGCGTCCTGGATGACCACATAGTCGCCACGCGCCGCCTGGATGCCAGTCCGCAGGGCCGCCCCCTTGCCCATATTCCGGGGCTGGAGGATGACCCGCACATCCCCGTACCGCGCCTCGATATCGCGCAGGACGTCGCGGGTTCCATCCACCGAGCCATCGTCGACAATGATCAGCTCTTTCCGTACCGGAACCGCCAGCACACGAGCGACGATTTCCTGAATGGTCGCCCGCTCGTTGTACGCCGGCATCACCACCGACAGCAGGATATCCTCCATCCCAGGCATGCATCCCTCCTCGACTCATGGCGTGCCGACGCCACAGCGCCGACAGGCGCGAAGTGTACCACGAACCGGCCGCAACGCCTAATGCGCTGGCGCGACCCGTAACACAGCGGACGGCATGCCCGTTGTCTGTTAGTGAGGGGCACAGGCAAGAACGGCAGGCAAGGCATGGCTGAACAGCCACCAGTGGATTGGCCCGACGCCCCGTGTCGGCCCACAACAGACAGCGTGCCTGAGCAGCCCGGCAATTCTAGCGACGCCGGGCCAGAGGCGTTGCCGCTCACGTCGGTCTGGGTGCGCGCGCGTCCCTTCGCGGCCGCCTTCGCCCTCATGCTGGTCATCGTGGGTGGCCTGCACGCCTGGGGCCAGGTCGCCGCCACCCACGACGACCCGGTGTCGACCACCCTGGCTGCGGCCCGCGACGCGGTTCTCCATCGCCTGTCGATTTTCTCGCCCTCGGGGCGCGCGTCGGCGCCCGTCGCCGTCGTCGAAGCCGCCACGTCGATCGTCGTGGAGACGCCCACGGCGGCCGACACGCCCACAGCCCTGGCAACGCCTTCTGGGGCATCACTACGGCTATCGCGCCTTGGGGCCTTCGCCCCGGCCGTTGCGCCCTCCATCGCGTCGCTCGCGCCTCCCTATCAGTCCCGTCCTGGCGATGCGGGCGCATCGCCAGCGCCGGGTACGAACCCCTCCGCCGCCACCCCGCCAACGGCGCCACAGCCGACGGCGGTGGCGTCTTTCAGCAAGCCGGTGTCGGGACTGCCCTCTCGCCCCCCCACGCAGGCGGCGGCCCCCACCGCCGGACCCTCTGCCCCAATCGGCTCCTTCAGCAAGCCGGTGTCTGGGCTGTCCCCCCGCCCTCCTGCCAGGGTGGTAGCTCCAGCCGCCGCCGCCCGATCTGCCGCGCCGGCCGGCTCCTTCAGCAAGCCGGTGTCCCGGCTGCCCCTCCGCCCCCCTGCCCAGGTAGTAGCCCCAGCCGCCGCCCGGCCGCCGGTTGCAGCCGCGTCGCGCGCACCGGCCGCCGCGCCGGCCTCGCCCGGCCCGAGCAAGCCCGCCGCCAACACGAGTGGGTGGCTGCGACCCACGAAGTGAAATGACCGCGGCCGAGGCAGAAGGACGAACAGGCTAACCCATCGTCGTTGGCCCTTCGGCCTCGGTCGTCAAAAAAGACGATGGCCTGAGCACCGCCGCCGCGCGGTGTTCAGGCCTATGTCCCTGAGAGGGAAGGTTGTCACATGCTCTGGTGTACAGTATGCGTCCGCGACATGAAGCGGCCATTAAGCGCGGCTGAGGAGTAGATGAGCGCGCGGCGCGGCCACTGAGAGGAGTCTAAGAGTTGGCTAAGGACGGCAACTTGACCGTAAGATGCTTCGTCTAGCACCAATCCATTCCATGTAAGCGTACTCTGGCGTGGTCAGGGCGAAACTTATCAGTGTCTATCGCGTGTTTCTATAGCAAAAGGGGAACGTCGCCGAGTGGACACGGATGAAGCGTTGGTGAGGCGCTATCTGGATGGCGATTCAAGCGCGTTTCGTAGCCTGGTGGAGCGAAGTACGCCGCCCATTTACAACCTTGCCTATCACATGACCGGCGACCGCGACGAGGCATCCGATGTGACCCAGGAGGCGTTTCGCCGCATCGTCGAGGCGCTGCCCACCTCCCGCACCGACCTGCCCTTCAAGCCGTGGGCCATGCAGATCGCGCTGAATCTGTGCCGCGATCTGGCCCGCCGCCGCCGCCCCCTGCCTTTCGCGGCCCTGGGCGGAGCGGAAGACGACGAGGCGGCCGACCGCGTGGAGATGGTGGTAGATACCGAGCCGCTGCCACCCGACCGCCTGGAGACGGAGGAGACGCGGCGCGTCCTCCAGCAGGCCATTGACGGCCTGCCCGAGGTCTACCGCGCGGCCATCGTGCTACGCTATAGCGAAGAGATGTCGTACCAGGACATCGCGGATACTCTGGACCTGCCGCTCAACACCGTGCGAACCCATCTGGCCCGCGCCAAGCGCCTGTTGCAAACCCGCCTGCAAGCGGAATGGGGGAACGAGGCATGAGCCACCTGAATGACGTCATTCTGGATGCCTACGCCGAGGGGCAGCTGAGCGCCCGCGAGCGCACCGCAGCCGATGCCCACCTGGCGACCTGCCCCGACTGTCGGCTGGGCCTCGTTGCTCTGGCTCAAATGGGTGACTTGCTGCGCGAGCAGCCACGCCAGGCCCCACCGCCAGAGCTGAGCCATCGTATCCTGGCTGAGTTGGCCCCCGCACCCGTCCCCCCTGTCAGACCACGCTGGACGGCCAGCCAGTGGCTGGCGGCAGGCCTGTCGGCAACGGTCGCCTGGACGCTGCTTGTCATCCTGGTGGGCGAGACGGCGCTTTCTGCGTACCGGCGTGGCCTGGGCGATCTGGCCGAACTGGCGCGCCTCCATCCCCAGGTGGTGACGCGCTATCCATCCGAGGCCCTGTCCGCCATTCTAGAGAGCATTCCGGCCGTCGAGGTGGCGCTGACGCTGGTCGCGCTGGCGTTGGGCCTCTGGCTACTGACCCAGATCGTCGCCGCGCTGCCCGAAGGAGGTCAGGCGTGAGCCGACAGGCGCGGCGCGGGGCGGCGGCTGTCGCGGCGGCCCTGTTCCTCATCCTGGGTGTCACGCTGTGGGTGGGGATGCGTGTCGGTCAGGCCGGTCTCGTCGAGACGGCGAGCGACGCGAGCGGGCTAAGCCTGCTCGGCGAGCGACGGCTGGGGCCGCACCCGGCGGACGGCCACGGCGCAGTCGGCATCGTGACCCTTGTCGCGCCGCCCCGCGTCGAGCTGGTAGGGCGCGAGGGGCAGCCGCGGGTTGTGCTCGTCACGACCGACACCCTGGTGGCTGTTGGTGACCGCTCGGTGGCAGCAACGCCGTTGGACGGAGGCGACATCAGCGATATTGCGGAGTTGAAGCCGGGCGTGCGCCTCGTCGCCATTGGTCAGCCTGACGACGAAGGTCAGTTGATTGCGCGAATCATTCGCATCGTGCCTAAGAACGAGTTGGATCGTATGAACAGTGAACAGTCGCGCTCGCCCAGTGAGCGCAAGGGGAAGACAACACCATGAGCATGACCACTACCACAGGCCCCACGGCTACCTCCGGCACGAAAGCAAGCGCCGTCACCCCCAAGACCAAGCGCAAGCGCAGTTGGCGACGCTGGCTGACGCCACTGATCGTCCTCCTGGTGGTTGGCGCCGCTATCCTGTTTGGCTGGCAGCGCATCCAGGGCGCGCGGGCGGCGGCGACGACAGGCGTTGACACACGCCCGGCTACCGTCGGCAACCTTGTGGCCAGCATCAACGCCGCCGGCAACCTCACGCCCGCCTCCCAGGTCAACCTCAACTTTACGTCGGGCGGCGTGGTAAAGGAGGTCCTGGTCAAGGAGGGGGACAAGGTTACGGTGGGTCAGCCCCTGGCGCGTCTCGTCTCTGACGACCTGGCGCTGCAGGTCGCAGCGGCTGAGTCGAGCCTGAAGAGCGCGCAACTCAAGCTGGAGCAGGCCAAGCAAGGCCCCAAGGACACCGACATCACCTCGGCCCAGGCAAAGGTGGACAGCGCGGTCGCGGCCCTCAACAAGCTGCGCCAGGGTCCGACCGCCGCCGACATGACTGACGCCCAGGCGCGGCTCACGTCGGCCCAGGCCAATCTAGCCAAGGCCCAGGCCGGTCCAACCGATCAGGACGCCGCCAGCGCGCGTCAGAAGGTCGAGAACGCCAAGAACGCCCTGTGGGCCAGCCAGGCCTCCCGCGACGCTACCTGTGGCCGCCCCAAGGGCGGCGACACCGACCCGCAGTGTCAACAGGCGCGCGCCCAGGTGAACTCGGCCGAAGGCAACGTAGCAATCGCCCAAAACGACCTGGACAAACTGCTGGCCGGCCCCAACCAGAATGACGTCATCTCCGCGCAGCAGCAGGTGACCCAGGCCCAGGCCGCCATCGACAAGCTTCGCCAGGGCCCCACCGCCGCCGACATCACCCAGGCCCAGTCGAGCATCACCCAGGCCGAGGCAGCCCTCGAGGCCGTCAAATCCGGTCCCGATCCTATCGACGTCCAGGTTGCTCAGGCGGGCGTGGAGCAGGCGCAGGTTAACCTCAAACAAGCGCAGCTCAAGCTCCAGCAAAGCACCCTCACCGCCCCCTTCAATGGCGTCATCACGGCCGTCACCCTGGTACCGGGCCAGAACATGAGCGCGAGCGGTAATCCCGTTCAATTGTCGGACCTCGGCACGTTGCAAGTCGTCACGAACGTCTCGGAGTTGGATCGCGCCCGCCTCAAGGTCGGCCAGGAAGTACAGATGACGCTCGAAGCGCTGCCGGGTGTCAACGTTGAGGGCATCGTCGATGCCATCAGCACGGCAGGCGTGACGACCCAGGGCGTGGTGAACTTCCCGGTGACGATCAAGCTGGTCAATCCTGACCCCGCCATTGCCCCCGGCATGACAGCCAACCTCAACATCATCATCGACAAGCGAGACAACGTCCTGCTCGTGCCCAACCGCGCCCTCCGCAACAACGGCCGCCAGCGCGCCGTCACCGTCATGGTCGAGGGCCAGCAGATCTCAGTGCCCGTGCAGACGGGCATGACCGACGGAACCAACACCGAGATCACCGGCGGCGGCCTCAAGGAAGGCGATCAGGTCGTCTTGACCCCAACGACCGGCGCGCGCGCCGGCGGCTTTGGTCCCGGCGCCGGCCCCGTCATCGTCGGCGGCGGTCCCGGCCCAGGTCGTTAGTGACGCGGTCGCACAGGAGGCTGTATGCAAGACCGGGTTATTGACATCGAGGGCGTGACCAAGGTCTACCACATGGGCGATGTCGAGGTCCAGGCCCTACAGGGCGTGAACTGCCATGTCAACCAGGGTGAGTTCGTCGCCATCATCGGCCCCAGCGGGTCGGGCAAGTCCACCCTGATGAACATCATTGGCTGCCTGGACCAGCCAACGGACGGAACCTACCTTCTGGATGGCATCGACGTTGGCCTGTTGGACGATGACGAGCTGGCCCAGATTCGCAACCAGAAGATCGGCTTCGTGTTCCAGAGCTTCAACCTGCTGCCCCGTGTGCCGGCGTGGAAGCAGGTGGCCCTGCCCCTCATTTACGGGGCGGGCGAGAATCGCTACGAGCGATCAGTGGCGGCGCTGGAGGCGGTCGGGTTGGGTGACCGCATCAACCACCGCCCCAACGAGATGTCGGGCGGCCAGATGCAGCGCGTCGCGATCGCCCGCGCCCTGGTCACCCAGCCTTCAATTCTGCTCGCCGATGAGCCTACCGGTAACCTGGACTCCAAGTCCGGCGCGGAGGTTATGCGCATCATCAAGGAGATGAACGCCGAGCACGGGCTTACGGTCATCCTCGTTACCCACGACCCCCAGATTGCCGCGCAAGCCGAGCGTATCATCCGCATTTTTGATGGCCGCGCCTACGACTACGATCCCCTGGCCACGGGTGTCGAGGCCGTGGAGGTCCACGCATGAACCTGTTTGAGTCCTTCCAGATCGCGCTGGACAGCCTGGTGGCGAACAAGCTGCGCGCCATCCTGACCATGCTCGGCATCATCATTGGCGTCGCCGCCGTCATCACCATGTTGGGGATCGGCCGCGGCGCGCAGGCGCAGATCGAGGCGCAGATTCAGGCCAACGGAACCAACCTGCTCTTCGTGCGCCCCGGCTCCCAGCAGCAGGGCGGCGTCGCCCAGGGCCAGGGCACAGCGCCAACCCTGACCTACGAAGACGCGCGCGCCCTGGCCGAGCCGGGCGCGGCCCCGGCGGTGGCGGCCGTCGCGCCGGAGTTTGGCGCGGGCGGCCAGGTTGTCTACCAGGGCACAAACATCAACTCGCGCGTAACCGGCGTGACACCTGAGTACCTGGACGTGCGCAACATGAGTATCGCCGACGGCGAGTTCATCAACGCCAGTCAGGTACAGAGTCGCTCCCAGGTGGCCGTGCTGGGGGCAACGGCAGCCGCCAACCTGTTCGGCGACGCCGACCCGGTGGGCCAGAACATCCGCATCAACAACTCGACCTACAAGGTCATCGGCGTCTTGACGGCGAAGGGGGGCACGGGTTTCGGCAGCCAGGACGACCAGGTCTTCATCCCGCTGACGACGGTCTACACGCGCCTGTTCGGCGGTAACCGCTTCCGTGGCTCCAACAACGTCAGCGTCATCAACATCCAGGTGACGGACGCGGCGCAGAACGATGCGGCCATCGAGCAGGTGAGCGAGATTCTGCGCCAGCGTCACCGCACATCCTACCAGGACGACTTCACCGTCATCAGCCAGCAGGACATCCTGGAGACGGCGGCCACGACCACTGGCGTGTTCACCCTCTTCCTCGGCTCCATCGCTGCCATTTCCCTGCTCGTGGGCGGCATCGGCATCATGAACATCATGCTGGTGAGCGTCACCGAGCGCACCCGCGAGATTGGCCTGCGCAAGGCCGTCGGCGCGCGCAAGAGCGATGTAATGGCGCAATTCCTGGTGGAGGCCACCTTCCTCAGCGTGCTGGGCGGCCTCCTCGGCGTTGGGCTGGCCTTCGTACTGGCCCAGGTCGTGTCGCGCGTCAATCTCGGCACGTTGACCCTATCGCCGATGATCGGCCTCGACTCGGTCCTCCTGGCAACCGTGTTCTCCATCGGCGTGGGGCTGTTCTTCGGCGCTTATCCGGCGAACCGCGCCGCCAGCCTCAACCCCATCGAGGCCCTGCGCTACGAATAGGCGCAGGCGTTCCCTGCTCGCCTGCCGCTGGTGCGGGATGACCGCATCCCGCACCAGCGGGCCTGTGGATGGCCACAGCAGCAGCGAGCGGACTCATCGGCCCCCGCCACACGTTCATCCATTTCTTGCCACGGTGCGTATACTTTCAGAAGCGGCTTGCATCCAATCCGCGCCTTGCGTACACTGTAGGTCTGCATCTCGCCGCGCCCACGCCCTGTGCCTGTCTAGAGGAGTGACTGCATGCCCCGGCTACGCGCTCTCTGGCTGATGCCTCTCATCGCCCTCGCCACGCTGCTCGCCGTGGCGCGGCCAGCCGCCGCCGACCAGATCAACGACGCGGCGTCAGCCGCCGCCGCACCCGTCCGCGCCGTTCCTACCCGCTACCACATTGGGCAGCTCAAACACTCGGTCCAGACCCTCAACAACTGTGGTCCAGCCGCCATCGTGTCGACGTTGAGCTACTGGGGCTTAGATGTGTCGCAGGAGACAGCGCGGCGCGTGCTGCGCCCCTACGCCGAGACCCGTGGCATGTCGCAGACCGTCATCCCCTACTACGTCGGCGAATTTGGCCTGAATGCCAGGGTGCGCGTCGACGGCAATCGTGATGTCATCAAGGCCCTGGTCGCCAACGACGTACCGGTCATCGTCTTGCAGTGGATTCGCGAGAACTGGCGTCTCGGTCACTTCCGTGTCGTGCAAGGTTACGACGACGCCCTGGGCGTTTTCTACGTCAACGACTCGCTGCTCGGCCCCAACGTCGCTATCCCCTACGACAGCTTCGACGCGCGCTGGGACTACAACTGGTCGCGCTATATTCCCGTCTACCACCCCAGCCAGATTCCCACCGTTGCCGCCATTCTCGGCCCTGATTGGGACGACAAGGGCATGTTCGCTCGCCGCATCCCCGACCTGAAGGCTCAGGTCAAGACTAATCCCACCGACTGGCAGGCGTGGAGCCGCCTGGTGGAGGCGCTCACCGGGGCGGAGCGATTCCAGGAAGCCCTCGACACCCACGACTACTATACCGCGCGGCGGGGCAGCACGCCTGTCGCGACCCAGAGTAACGCGGGCGGCGCGGCCCCCTTCCAGTCCTCCTCATCCCAGAGCACGACCCGCATGCGCATCCTCAATCAGTTGGGGCGGTACGACGAGGCCCTGGCCGCCACTGATGATGCGCTGGCGCGCGGCGTCGCGTCCAGCAGTGGCGCCTGGGGCAGCGCCTCGCTGTGGCTTCAGCGCGGCGACGCCCTGCGCGGCCTGGAACGCCTCACCGAGGCCCGCGCCGCCTACCAGCGCGCAGTCAGCATGGACGGCCCCTACACGGAGGCCGGCGACCGCCTGGCATCGATGCCCTAGCCAACTCACCACCGACAGACGCCGAGGCGCGCCCACCAGGGTGCGCCTCGCTGCTTTGCCGCTATCGCGCGCCCCTTGCTACTCGCCCGCCATAAACGGGAGTATACTTTGGGCGCAACGCGGCGCGTCAGACAGTCAGCCTTCGGCGAATGCATCGGGGAAACGTGAGAGTTGTATGCCTCACTTCAAGTCGGCGCGTTCCTATATCTATCTATCCATCGGCGCGGCGATCATCACCATCGGCATGAAGTTCGGCGCATACCTGGTCACCGGCTCGGTCGGCCTGTTGTCCGACGCTATCGAAGGGCTGGTCAACCTGTTTGCCGCCCTGTTTGCCTTCTGGGCGCTGACCGTCGCCGAACGCCCGCCCGACGAGGAGCACGCCTACGGCCACACGAAGGTCGAGTATTTCGCCAGCGGCCTCGAGGGCGCGCTGATCCTGGTCGCCGCGGCCAGCATCGCCTGGACTGCCATTCGGCGGCTGATGGATCCCCAGCCCCTCGAGTCCCTCGGCGTCGGCCTGCTCATCGCCGCCGCCGCCGCCGCCATCAACGGCGTCGTGGCCTTCATCCTGATCCGGGCCAGCAAGACTATGCGCTCCCCCACCCTCAACGCCGACGGCCACCACTTGCTGACCGACGTGTGGACGACAGGCGGCGTCATCCTCGGCCTGCTGCTGGTCCAACTCACGGGCGCGCTATGGCTCGACCCCCTCATCGCCCTCATCGTGGCCGCCAACATCGTCTGGACGGCCATCAAGCTATTGCGCAGTACCGGCCTGGGCCTCATCGACAGCGCGCTGCCCGTCGAGGATCAGCAGGTCATCAGCGCCATCCTGGCAGAGTATCGCCGCCGGGGCATCTCGTTCCACGCCATGCGCACCCGCATGGCCGGCTCGCGGCGCTTCATGTCCATTCACATTCTCGTCCCCGGCATGTGGACTGTTACCCGTGCCCACACCCTGGCCGACGAGCTAGAGACGGCCATTCGGGCCGCGCTGCCCGGCGCTACCGTCTTCACCCACATCGAGCCGCTGGAGGATCCCATATCGTGGGCCGATCAGGGGTTGGACGGTGCGGCGCGCTCCGCTGCCGGGAATACGGCGGTCGCCGCGGCAAAGAAGGGAGCGCCAGACGGCGTGAAGCGGGGAGCGTGAGAACGCTCGATGTGGCTCACATGGCGCGCCTCACGGCTCGTCATCGCCGATGATGGTGAAGTCGCGCGGCGGGCGGGCGGGCGTGACGGGCGTCCCCGCCGACAGGCCAGGGTAGGACCAGGGCTGCCCAGGTTGATTGGGCAAGCCCGGCGCGACCACGATGATGGACGGTTGCTGAGGCGGGGGCGGGGCCAACGGAGCGAGGGCGCTGGGCGACGGCGACGGCGCGGCGCGCTGTCCCTGGCGGACGGCGTACAGCAAGAGCAGGCTCACCGGCAGGCTCGCGCCCACCCCGCACAGCACGCCCACCACGACAGCCATCGCCTCGGCTTGCATCCGATACGCAACCGTCACGCCCAGGCCCACGGCGAACGCCGCCAGGCACGCCCCGACCAGGACTCGCACGCTGTTCATCAACGTCACCTCACACCGGCTGCGCCGCGCGGCACGCTACCGCTAGCCGTTCACAACCCGGCGAACCCGCTCGGCCACCGAACGCCAACCTGTCCCCCATGCATCCCCGACGGGGCGCGGCGGCGGCGCAGTCGCCATCCCCTCACCCTCGTTGAGGCGTCGCACCAACCGCTCGATGTCGGCGGGCGCGATGTACGCCGCCTGAAGGCGATGGGGGACGCCGTGCGCGACCACCAGGAAATCGCCACGCCCTGCGAGACGTTCGGCGCCACTGCCGGCCAAGCCCGTCGCCACGCGGGCATCGTCGGCCGAGGCGACCGCGCCGACCACTCGCACCGGGAAGTTGCTCTTGACCAGGCTGCCGATGACACTCGCCGACGGCTTCTGGGTACACGCGACCACGTGGAGACCCGCCTCGCGCCCGCGCTGCACCACCCGCGTCAGCGACTGCTCGACGGCCTTGCCACCCACCAGCGCCAGGTCGGCCAACTCATCGATGAACGCGACGATGCGGGGCAAGGACGCCCCCTCCTGGTCGCGGCGCTCCATCTCATCGACCAGCCATTCCAGCGCGGCCAATCCGGCATCCACATGGTCGGCGATGGGCAGTAGCAGATGGGGGGCGTCGGCAAAAGGGCGATATCCGCGACCCTTGGGGTCGATCAATACCAGGCCCAACTCGCTCAGGCCATTGCCCCGCAGCAGAGACGCAATCATGGTCTGGGCCAACGCCGTCTTCCCGGAGCCGGTCGTGCCCGCAATAAGGACGTGGGCCACATCGGGGCTGGACAGGCGTAGGAGCAGGGGCGCACCGTCGGCATCCAGCCCCAGCGCCGCTGTCGCCGTTGGCAGTTGGGGCAGCGCCGCGAGAACGCCGTCCAGCCGCACCGTCTGTCGCCCGGCGCGAGGGAACTCCAGCTGGATGTGTTGGCCCTGGCGAATGACACGGCACGAGCGCGCCCCCAACGCCATCGCCAGCTCCTCTGACAGGCGCGCAATGTGGGCGATTCTCACGCCGGTCGCGGGCGCCAGGCGAAAACGCACCAGGCGTGGCGTGACCGTGCCGCCCTCGACGGTGGCGTGAATCTTGTGACTGGCTAGAACGGTCTCCAGGTGATCCGCCTGGGCTTCCAGGCGCGTGTAGCGCGTCATGACGGCTCCGGCGAGGCGGCGCGATGCACTGTCGGGATGAGGAGGCGGGGTACAGACGGTAGCGAGGGGAGAGGTTCCGTCTGAGAGAATCAGAACGCCCGTTCTGGTCGTATTGTACCAGAACAGGCGTTCGGTGTCAAGGGAAGGAGACGTGAATTTCAGCCCGGATCAGGGGCAATGTGCCTTGTGAGTCGTGGCGAGTGTGGCGCGGCCGCCATCGTCGCTACATCTGGCGAATGACCGCGATCACCTTGCCCTTCACCTGGCATTGCGCGGCAGGCCGGAAAAAGTCCCTCATGGTCGGGTTGGCCGGCCGTAGGCGCACCTGATCGTTTTCCAGGTAGAAGTATTTCAGGGTCGTCTCGCCGTCCTCCGGCAGCCAGACGGCGGCCATCTGCCCATTCTCGACCGTCTCCTGGTGGCGAATGATCACCAGGTCGCCGTCGTTCACCAGGGCGTCGATCATCGAGTCGCCCTTGACGCGCAGCGCGTAGATGCCCTGCGTCTCACTGCAGATGTCGCGCGTCAGCTCGATGAAGTCCTCCGGCGAGTACTGCCCCGCGTCGGGTAGCTGCAGGGGCTGGCCGGCGGCGATCGTGCCCAGGATGGGGACTTTCATCCCCCGCCGTAGCACGCCGTTGCCCTTCTCACCCTGGACGACCTTCAATCCCCGCGAGATCGTCTCGTCGCGATGGATTAGACCTTCCTTCTCAAGAATCTTAAGATTATAGCTGACGACGGACGTCGAGGAGATACCCAACTTTGTCCCAATGTCGCGAATGGTAGGCGGATAGCCATGCTCATCGCTAAACTGGGTAATGAAGCCCAGCATCTGCTGCTGCCGCTCCGAGAGTGGTTTCTTGCTAGCCATACTGCCTCCTGGTCGATCCCCTTGAACACTTGTACCATTATACCAGACACACATGTTCTATGTCAAGGTCTCAAGTGTTCAAATGTGCTAATATTCCCATGCAGAACCGAACCCATCGACTCTTAACCAATCCGGAGGTGAACATGAGGCCCTTCACAGGCAGCGTCGCCGTCATCATCGCAGCAACCCTGATCCTGGTGGCTACATGGCTACTCGCGCCGATATCCCCGGCGCAGGCCGATGACGCCCGGCCACGTCCGGGCGCGGGCCACAAGGTAGGCTCCGCTACCGATACGACAGGCGCGGCGGCCGATCCAGCGCGGGCAGCGGCGGCGGGTATCAGCGGCCAGGTGACGGCGAACGGTGACGCGGTGGCCGGCGTGAGTATCCAGCTCCGCCAGTACCAGGCCGGGATCAACATCCCTGTCCTGACCACCACCACCACCATCACCGGCCATTTCGTCTTCGCCAACCCGGCCACACCGCCGGAGGGGTGGACGTACTACGCCTACTACGGCCCCAACGTCACCAACCCCGCATACGTCTTCGACTGGCTCGGCCCCGACATCGTTGGCTACACCGAGGGCAGTGCGGCCGACGCGGGTATTCTCGATATCGCCGATGCGCCTTTGCTCGGTCCACCGTCGGGCGCGGTGCTGCCCACCTTTCCCATCACCTTCACCTACACACCGCGCCCAACGTCGAACACCGCCTACTACGTCGACCTCGCCCTACCCGGCTCGGACGTCAGCGTCGGACCGCCCTACCTCAGCCAGACGCCGGGCAAGGTCGTGATTCGCGAGGCCTCGGACATTCCGGATTTCAGTCCCGGCGCGGTCTACCTGTGGCAGCTCATTCTGGAGGATGGAACCAGGCCCAGCAGCTACGGCCACTCCTTCGAGGTGCGCCGCGTCACCCTGGGGCTGGCCGCGCACCAGATCTATCTGCCGCTCGTCGCCCAGGGTGAGCCTGCGCCCACGCCTCGGCCGTGATGAGCAGGGCGCGGTTGACGAGTCGCCGCCTGTGGTGCTATTGTTGGGCGCGTACTCGCCCCGTGCCCCTGGCTAACCGTGAGGCGTTCCATGCAGAGTGCCGCCTTCGTCCAGGCTGATGTCTTCAGCGATAGCCCCTTTGGGGGCAACCCCGTCGTCGTCATTCTCGATGCTCAGGGCATGAGCGATGCCGAGATGCTCGCCATCGCCCGCGGCATGAGCTTCGCCGAGACTGGCTTCATCGTGCCGCCCACGGTTGACGGGGCGGACGTCCGCCTGCGCTTCTTCACCCCCGCCACAGAGGTTCCCTTCTCCGGCCACCTCATGCTGGGCGCTGCCTATGTCCTGATGACCCAGTCGGGCGGTCCGCTGGAGCTTCACGCCCGCATCCTGGTGCAGACCGAGCTAGGAGTCTTCCCCGTCAACGCCGAGATTCAGGGCGGCGAGGTGCGCCGCGTCACCGTGACAGAGAATCCGCCCGGCTTCGGAGACAGCGTGGAGGATATCCTCCCCCTGGCGAAGGCGCTGCGTCTCGACCCCAGCCACATCACCGCCACGGGCCTGACGCCCCAGGTCGTCACCACCACCCTGCCGACCCTGGTCGTCCCGGTGGCCTCCCGCGATGCTGTGAGCAGCATAGCCCTCGACCGCAGCGCCCTCGCCATCGCCTGTGTTGACGTGGGCGCAGATGTCACGGCCGTCTACACCCTGGACACCCTGCGCCCTGAGAGTACCGTCTTCGTGCGTGTTTTCGCCCCCCTGCTGGGCGTCGACGAAGACCCCGCCACCGGCAGCGCCAACGCTGCGCTGGCCGCCTACCTGGTGCGCTTCGGCGTCGTGCCCAACGCGCCCACGGTTCGCGTCACCGCTGAGCAGGGCTACGCCGTCGGCCGCCCTAGCCTGATTCTCGTCGACGTCACCCAGGACGGTGAGACGCTCCAGGTGCAGGTCGGCGGGCGCGTTGCCCGCGCCGCCGAGGGCGTCATCTACTTCTAGCCGATGTCCCACCTCGTTATCACCCGCGACCTGGTAGATCGGCTCGATGGCGTTCTCCGCGGCAGCGCCCTCGCGGCCAGGCGCAATGTTGCCGCCCTACCCGGCAACCCGATGGGGGTCGCCATCGCCGAGATCGGCGGCGCGACGTGCCACCTGGCGGCCACCCTCGGCGATGGCTGGTGGAACCGGGTCATCGGGCTGACGACCGACGACCCGGCCATCCTCGACGCCTGCCTCGCCTTCTTCGCCGACCACGGCGTCACGCCCAACATCGACCTGTCCCCCGTCGCCTACACACCGGCGCTGGGCAACCTCCTGGCGGCGCGCGGTCTCTACCTGGACGAGGTGAGTACCATCCTGGTCGGAAGCCCAACCCCATCGCGCGGCGCAGACCCCGACGGCGTGGTGATTCGCGAGGTGGGGGTAGACCAGGCCGACCTGGCCGCCGACCTGTGGACCGATGGCTTCGGCATCCAGGGTCCACAGCGCGACCTGGCCCGCCTGATGCGGCGCGGCTCGTTCCAGATTCCGGCCAATCGACGTTATGTCGCCTACGCCGAAGGCGTGCCCGCCGCCATCGCCGCCCTCTACGTGCAGGACCACGTCGGCTTCCTCAATGTGGCGGCCACCCTGCCGCCCTACCGTGGGCGCGGCATCCACGCCGCCCTGACCCGCCGCCGCGTGCTCGACGCCCTGGACGCGGGCTGCGACCTGCTCATGGGTCACACGGCGCGCTTCGCCACCACCAGCCAGAACAACATGGAACGACGCGGCCTCCAGATTGCCTATAACCAGCTTACCTTCACGCGGCTTCCCTTCTAGGTTTATCAGGCTTCGAAAACCTGACAGGTCTGGCCCAAACGGCGTATAATTGGGCGTCCTCACTACCCCGCCCAGGAGCCTTCTATGTCCGTGCAGAAACTTCCCTCGTACAGCGAGGCATTTTCCGACTGGTATAGCGAGATTATCATGCGCGCCGAGCTGGCCGATGTCCCGCCCCGCGTGCCGGAGCAGTTGCGCGGCTTTATGGTCCTGCGCCCCTACGGCTACGCCCTGTGGGAGAACCTCCAGAGCGCGCTCGACGGCATGTTCAAGGCCACCGGCCACAAGAACGCCTACTTCCCTGTCCTCATCCCCCTGAGCTTCATCGCTAAGGAGAAGGAGCACGTCGAGGGCTTCAAGCCGGAACTGGCCGTCGTCACCCACGGCGGCGGCGAGGAACTGGCGGAGCCGCTGGTCGTCCGACCCACATCGGAGACGGTCATCGGCCACATGTACGCCCAGTGGATTCGCACCTATCGCGACCTGCCCGTGCTCATCAACCAGTGGGGCAGCGTGCTGCGTTGGGAGAAGCGCACTCGCCCCTTCCTGCGCACCGCCGAGTTCCTGTGGCAGGAGGGTCATACCGCCCATGCCAGTGAGGAGGAGGCCGAAGCCGAGACCTTGCAGATGCTGGACGTGTATCGCACCTTCGCCGAGGAGTGGGCCGCCGTGCCGGTGCTGACGGGGCGCAAGAGCGACAGCGAGAAGTTCGCCGGCGCGCTCCGCACCTACACCATCGAGTCCCTCATGCCCGACGGGCGCGCCTTGCAGTCGGGCACGTCCCACAACCTGGGGCAGAACTTCGCCAGGGCCTTCGACATCCAGTACCAGGACCGCGACAATACACTCAAGTATTGCTGGACCACCAGTTGGGGGCTATCCTGGCGCATGCTCGGCGCGACCATCGGCATCCACGGCGACGATAAGGGCCTCAAGTTCCCGCCCCGCCTCGCCCCCATCCAGGTTGTCATCGTCCCCATCTGGAAGTCGGACGACGAGCGCGCCCTGGTCATGGCCGCCGCCGGCCAGGTCAGGGCCGCCCTGCCGAAGGATATCCGCGTCGAGGTCGACGACCGCGAGGGGCTGACGCCCGGTTTCAAGTACAACGATTGGGAGATGCGCGGCGTGCCCATCCGCCTGGAGTTGGGGCCGCGCGACGTGGAGAAGCGCCACGTCGTCCTGGCTCGCCGCGATGTGGCCGACAAGTCGGGTAAGGAGTTCGTCGGCTGGGACCAGCTAGCCGAGGTCGTGCCCGCCCGCCTGGACGACATCCAGGCCAGCCTGTTCGCCCGCGCCAGGGAGAAGCTGGCCCTGGCGACATGGGATGTCGAGAGCTACGAGGAGTTCAAGGGCAAGATGCCGGAGACAGGCGGCTTTGGCTTCGTGCGCGCCTACTGGGCGGGCAGCGACGAGGACGAGGCGGCCATCAAGCGCGACACTGGCGCGACGATTCGCGCTATCCCCTTCGACCAGCCCGCCGTGCCTGGCCGCTGCTTCTACACCGGCCAGGAGACGACGCAGGTCGCCATCTTCGCCCGCGCGTACTAGCCGCGCACTCATCCAGCGCGCGACACCCACGGGGGGTGAATGACCGTTCTCGGTCATCCACCCCCCTCGCCTTGCGTGCGTCTCGACCGGGTCAGCCGTCCCAGCGGCGGGTGCGCGCCTGTCGCCAGTGATAGCCGAGCAGGGCCGGCAGCAGAGAGGCCAGGGCGAACAGGAACACGATGCCCGGCAGAGAGAGGGCAATGCCGGTGGGAATGGTCAGCAGGGCGACAAGGCCGCCGCCCAGCAGACCACCGAGGAGCGCGCCGCCGAAGGAGCCAGGTGAGCCGATGAGGCGGCCGGCCAGGGCGATGCCGCCCGGCACGCCCAGGAAGAAGCCGGCCAGGCTCAGTAGAGCAGCGTGAGCCAGACCGTCGCGGCCGACGGCCGCGGGCTGATCGAGGGGAACGAGGAGAAGGACGGTCAGGGCGGCGAGGCAGAGGCCAAGCAACAATCCGCCAAATGCCTCGCCCGCCAGGCGGGCGACTATCATGAAGCGGTCGTTGGGTGGGGGCGGTGACATGGCGAAGGGCGTCTAGCGGCACACACCCGCAAACAAGTCGGTCTCGGCGCGGGCGCCCGGTGGAACCTCCGGGTAGGCGCGGAAGAAGGTCTCCGTGCCCAGTAGCCGTCGCCGCAGCGGGCCCGGAATCGGCCGCCACATACCGCTGCCGCCACCCTGGCTGTGGTGGCAACGGGCGGCGGCCAGCCTGGCCTCGTACCAGGGGGAAACGTCGATGCGGGCGGTGATTGGCACTTCCCACCCGGCAATCTCAGCCAGGTCAATGTCCTGGTTGCGGCCGAACTTGCTGGGGTCGCGGCCAATCAGGCGCATGACGCGCACCATACCGCGCATCAGGCGCTTGGAGAAGACGGCATAGTAGAGCTTCTGGGGCGTGTAGGGTGGCCCGGCGTCCGGGAACTGGGTCGCGTCGCCCGCCGCATGGAAGGCTGCGACCGTCGCGTTGTGGATGGCGAGGTGATCGGGGTGGCCGTAGCCGCCGTACTGGTCGAAGGTCAGCACGACCTGGGGCTGAAAGCGGCGCGTATAGGCGACGATCCTGGCCGTCACCTCGGCCACGGGGGCCATCGCCAGACAGTGCGGGTCGCGGCTGGTGTCGCTGCCCGCCATGCCCGAGTCGCGGTAACCCAGGTACTCGACCGCCTGAAGGCCGAGATGCCCGGCTGCGCAGGCCAGCTCGGCGGTCCGAAGCGCGGCGATGTCGGCGTAGCCTTCGAGTAGATGCTCATCGACGACGCCCACCTCGCCGCGCGTGCCGCACAGCAGATGTACCTCGCCGCCGTGGGCGTAGCGGGCCAGCGTGCCGCCGGGACCGAAGGACTCATCATCTGGGTGGGCCATGACGACCAGGAGTCGTTGGGAGGACATGGATTCGGGGACACTCTCAGTAGCAGATATGTTGTGTCTCAATCGCCGCTGGGAACCATCGCGCCGCGCTGGAAGCGGCGCAGCACGATACGCGGCACCTCACGGGCCTCGCGCACCCGCAGCAGATAGACCATCCCCAGGTAGACGCCCGCGCCCACCACCAGCCCGACGGCGGCGATCACGACCGGCCGCTGCCCCGCCAGCGCGTTCAGCACGAGCAGTAGCGCCGCGCCCATGACCAGCGCGCTGGCTCCCATGCGCAGCAGCCCGTCCGCCAGCCCCCGGCCGTCGACACCATCGATGCGGCGGCTGAGCAGGACGAGCAGGATGAGAACCTGGGTCGTGAAGGCGATGGCGTTGGCGAGCGCCAGCCCACCGACGCCCAGCGGGCCGCGCAGGTAGAGGGCCAGCCCCAGGTTGGTGATGAGGGCCAGGCCCGCCACCAGGAAGGGTGTGATCGTGTCCTTCATGGCGTAGAAGGTGCGCGCGACAATCTCTAGCGAGGCGTGCGCCACCAGGCCCACGCACCAGAAACGCAGCGCCCACACCACCAGCGCCGTCGAGTCGGCGTTGAATGCGCCGCGCTCGAAGACCGTCTGAATCAACGGCGTGGCGAGGATAATCAGCCCCACCGCGGAGGGGATGGTCAGGAAAAAGATGGTCCGCAACGTACCCACCATCGTCGCGCGCAGCGCATCCATCTGGTTGCGATTCGCCATCTCGGCCAGGGTGGGAAAGACGGCGGTGGCGAGGGCCGTGGCGAAGAGCGTCTCCGGTAGCTGCATGATGGACCAGCCGTAGCCGAGGGCTGAGACGCTACCAACGACCAGGCTCGATGCCAGGATGGCGTTAAACAGGGTGTTCAGCTCGAACAGGCCCAGCGAGATGACGCGCGGTATCATGAGCTTGATGACCTGATGGACGGCCGGGTCGCGCAGCCCCAGGGTGGGGCGATAGCGCAGGCCGCCGCGCAGCAGCATGGGCAGCTGCGCCACAAAGTACATGGAGGCGCCGACGACAACGCCCCACGCCAGCCCCTGGATGCCCCAGCGCGGGGCGAGGAACAGCGCGCCGAGGATAATACCGACGTTGTAAAGGGCCGGCGCGACGGCCGGCACGAAGAAGTGCTGCCGGGCGTTGAGAATCCCCTGGAAGACGCCGCCGACGCCAAAAAGAACGAAGCTAAACAGCAGGACGCGCATCAGGTTGGCCGTCAACTCGCGGCGCTGGGGATCGAAGCCGCGCCCTACCGTCTGGGCGACGAGGGGATGGGCAAAGACGGCGACGAACACCGCCAGGAAGATGGAAATGATGAAGGCCAGGGTCAGGATGGCGCTGGCGAGGCGGTTAGCCTCCTCGTCGTCACCCTTCTGGAGGAAGTCGCTGAATACGGGAATGAACGCAGTGCTGAGAGCGCCGGCCGAGACCAGGACGAAGATCTGCTCCGGAACCTCGAAGGCGGCGCGGTAGGCGTCGTACTCCCAACCCGTGCCAAAGGCCCGCGCCACGACAATGTCGCGCACAAAGCCTGCCACCTTCGCCAGGCCGTAAGCGAGCATGATAAGCGCCGTCGCCCCGGCGACGCGGCGGGCAACGCTCATCCTGGCGGTGGGTGGCGCGGTAGAGGCCGGTGAGGTCATCGACTCACGGCCAGCGTGGAGAGGGCGTCCTGCGCGCGCTGGAAGTTCTTGTTGAGCTTGACGGCCTGCTCCAATGCCTGGCGCGCCTGGTCCGGCTGTCCCAGGCCCTTGAGGGCTAGCCCTCGATAGTAATGGGACTCTTCCAGATTGTTGGCCGCCTTGAGATTGGCATCGGCCAGGGACAAGACATCCTGGTAACGCTGCATGGCGAGGTAGGCCTCGAAGGGGGCGAACTGGTACCACAGCATGCGCCAGGGCAGGTTGAGGCGGCGGGCCTGGTCGAAGGCGCGGCTGGCCTCCTCGTGGCGACCGAGGGCTTCCAGGCTGCTGCCGAGGTTGAACCAGGCAAACTTATCGTTGGGGTCGGCCTTGACGTCGGTCTGCGCGCCCGCCAGCGACTTCTCCCACATCGTCTTGTCGTTGAGGTCGTCACCGAGGATGGCCTTGACCTGGGCCTCTTTCTCCGGCGGGTAGACCACAACGTAGGTGCGGTTGAAGACCTTCCACAGCGGGTCGAACTCGGCGTACGTCATGCGGATGTTCGGCCCATTATACGAGTCGTGGGCGATGAAGGATTGGCTGGCGTCGTCGAAGCCGCGCATCAGCTTGTAGTGGCCCATCTCGTCGTTCGGCTCAGGGATGAACCAGTGCTCGACGATGACGGGCAGGTCGTTAGCGAGCAGCTTCTTGAGGGTATCAATGTTGCCATTGACCCGGTACGTTGCGCCCAGGCCGCGCGATTGGGCGTAGGCAGCCAGCTCGTCGGGGCCGACATTCTTGTCATTGGAGTCGGGCTTGAGAATCGGCGCCGACTCCTTCTGGGTGACTTGCTGCCCAAAGTAGGTCAGGTTCATGCCGACTGTCGCAGGGCCGCAGTTGTTCCAGCCCTGGTACTCGTGGTTGAGGCCAACCAGTTCGACGCGGCCCGGCACGGGCGTGAGCGGCGCGACCGGCGTCGCCGATGCAGCGCGGGTGGGCGTGGCGCTGATGCGAGTGGCCGTCGGGGGGCCAGCGGCCGCCCCGTCAACCGCGCGGGTCGGCGCAGGGGTTGGGACAACGGTAGGCGGCACAGGTGTCGCCGTGGCGAGCAAGGCGAGGGCCTTGGCCGGGTCCTCAGCGGGCACGACCGGCGTGGCGATGAAGGCCACCGGCGGCGGCGTATGGGGCAAGAACCGCGCCTGAATCCGGGTCGGTGCGTTGCGCAGGCGCTCACCGATGGCGGTCGGCGTCGCAGCCACCGCGCCCACGGCGAGAATGCCGAGGGCAGCGAGAATACCCAGGAGGAGAGCGGCGCGGGCCAGGGGATGGCGAGGCATGATACACAGTTCTCATCGAGGCGGATCGCGGAAAAGCCACTGGCAAGACCACAGAACGCGCGGAATTATAGAGACCGGCGGGGGTTCGGTCAATTTGCTGGCATAGCGGGTATCACGCTGCTGAGATCGATGCGTACTTCGCGCTCGCCGTGACCCAGATCGTGGACCGCGAAGGGTAAGCCCACGTGCTCCATGACGCGCAGGATGCGGGTGTTCTCGGCGGCGATGCTGGCGGTGAACGTGTGCACGCCGTGGGCGCGGGCGTAGCGGGCGAGGCGGGCGAGGAGCAGCGCGCCCAGGCCGCGCCCCTGGTAGGCGTCGCCGACCACGATGGCCGGTTCCGCTACGCCATCGACATCCGTCATGGCGTAGCGAGCGACCCCGATAATGTGCTCCTCGCCATCCTGCATGATCGACGCCACGAAAGCCATGCGGCGATCGTAGTCCACGGTCGCGAGGCGCTGGGCGTCCGCGTCGGACAGGTCGTGGAGGGGGATGAGGAAGCGTAGATAGACCGTCTGCGGTGAGAGGCGAGCGACGGCCGCCTGGAGGCGTGGCGCATCGTCGGGTCGAATGCCGCGTAGCGTGACGGGCGTTCCGTCGCGCAACGCGACTTGTTCAGGCGGGTAGGGGAGGGTCATGTTTCTCGCGTCAATCCCCCGGTCTCAAGCAGCAAGCGGAGGGCGTTCAGCGTGCCGTGGTAGTCGGCATCGTGGTCGCCGGGCAGCGGCGCATCGGGCGTTATCACCAGAAAGGTACGCATGCCCGCCGCCTTCGCCGGCAGGATGTCATTCTGCACCTCGTTGCCGACCATGAGGCAGCGGCTCGCCTCGCGCCCAATATGGTCGAGGATTTCCTGGTAGTATTCGACGTGGGGCTTGGCAAAGTGCATGTTCTCGTAGCTGGTCACGTACAGCCAGGGGATGTCGCCTACGCCCGCCCAATCCAGGCGGTGCTCGATGGCGCGGCGCGGGAACAAGGGGTTGGTGGCGACGGCCAGGCCGTAGCCGCGCGCCTGGGCGGCGGCCAGGAGGGGGCGCGCCTCGGGGAAGGGCCGCGTGCCACCACCGAGCGTCGGATACACGTCCTCGTAGAAGCGCGCCAGGAGGGGGGCCAGCGCGTCGGCATCCAGTCCCAGGGCGGGGTAGAAGGCGGCGGCGAAAACCTGCTCGTTCGTGCGCGAGGGATCGCGATTCTCGACCATCAACCGGCTGGCGCGCATCAATTGCGGGACCAGGCGATCGGGCGGGGCATAGTCAGCCAGGTACTTGCTCAGCGCACCGACATAGACAGGCAGGAATGAATCGATGGGGTTGAACAGGAGGGTATCATCCAGGTCGAAGATTAGCGTATCGATCATGAGACCTCAGCAGGGCGATTGGAACTTGTCAGTTGTAAGGAATCTATCTAGAATTGGCAGCGCGCGCTGCAAGCGATAGCATTGTAGCCCATATTCACGTCGCGGGCAATCCCTCGGCCCGCTCCACCGTCTCGGAGGATTGGTTGTGGTCAACCAGAAGACGGGTCAGCTTGTTGCACTCCTGTTCCTGACCCTGCTCATCGCCGGCCTGATGGCCGTCCTGACCACGATGGCTCAGCTTCCCTGAGCCACCGGCCCGCTGGTCCCCGTATCCCCACCCGACGCCGCCGTCACCATCGCATCCCACGTCCGCATGCCAATCAGAGCCGGGGAGAGGCCAGTCTCTCCTCGGCTACGGTGCGTGGTCATCCGGCGAACGTCACGCGGCGACAGCGCTGTGTGGACGCGCTTTGCCCATCCGCGACGCGCGGAGTACAATGCTGGCAGGCGCGGACGACGGGAAGGAGAGCGCGACATGCACGATGATGCCCTGATTGGCGATCTCATCAACCGCCTGCTGGCAAAGCGACCGGACCTGTGGGGAGTGTTTCAGAGCGACCCGCTGGGTGCGCTGGAGGAGGCGCGCATCGCGCTGACCGACGACGAGCGCGCGGCGGTGGAGCGTGCGGGCCAGGCTCCCGCCTGGCGGCCCGCCAGCAGCCACACGGAGGATGACGCCCTCGCAGCCGCCCTCAAAGCAGATCTCGCGGCCTCGCGGGCCGCTCGCGCCGTAGATTACAACCCCTTTGCCCACGTCGAGACCGAGGCGGAGGAGACACCCGTTGACGAGAGCCTGCTGGCGGAGCAGCAGCGGGTGCGCGATGAGGCCAGCGCGCTGCGCGCACAACTGGCGGAGGAGCGGGCACGCCAGGCCCGCGCGCGTGAGGAGGCGCTGCGAAGGCTGGGCGGCAAGGGGACGAAGAGCTAGGGGTCGTCAGACGATCAACAACAAAGGACCAACAACCAACGGCGCGACTCTCATGGCGAGTTACCCGTCGGTCGTTGGTCCTTTCGCTTTGGCCCGGCGCGCTACGACCGAATCGTCCCACCCACCTCCACGCCCAGACGCTCGATGATGCGCTGGACCAGCGGGGCGATGTCGTCATCGCTGAGGGTGCGGTCGGCGGCCTGGAAGGTCAGGGCGTAGGCCAGACTCTTGCGGCCCGCGCCAATCTGGGGGCCGCGATACACATCAAACAGACTCAGGGCACGCAGTAGCTCGCCGCCAGCCCCGACGATGACACGACGCACATCAGCCTGAGTGACGGCCTCATCGACGATTACCGCCAGGTCCATCTTGACCGGCGGTCGCGTGGGCAGCAGCACGTGCTGCGGTGTGGCCACGGCCTCGTCCACCAGGGCCTGGAAATCCAGGTCGGCCAGCAGGATGGGTGTGGCGGGCAGATCCGCGCTGCCCTGGGCGTTGAAGGCATCACGGGCCAGGGGGTGCAGCTCGCCCACGATGCCCAGCGAGCGCCCACTCGGCAGGCTGACAACCGCCGTGCGCCCTGGATGGAAGGTTGGATTCTCGCGCTCCGGCGTCCAGGCCGCTTGAAGGCCGAGGCGCGCCAGCAACGTATCGACAATACCCTTGAGATCGAAGAAATCGAAGGCCGCCGCGTCGCCGCCGTCCCAACCGGGCGCGTGGCGTGGGCCGCTCAGGGCGATGGACAGGCGGCGCTGCTCGTGGGGCAGAAGCTCACCGGCCACGGGCAGGAACACCGGGCCGATCTCGAACAGGGCGAGGCGCTCGCGATAGCGGGCATTGTTGGCGAGATTCTCCAGCGCGCTCGCCAGCAGGCTCTGGCGTAGCACAGCCCGGTCGGGGCGAATCGGGTTGGCGACGATCACGTAGGGGCGCGCGGCCACCACGGCCGCGGTGGCCGGAGTCAGAGACGCCTCGCGCTCCGGCGCGGTCATCATGTAGGCGATGGTCTCCTGGAGGCCCGACGCGACCAGCACGTCGCGGATGCGGTCCTCGACAACCTCGGCGGGGCGGTTGCGCTGCGGGGGCAGCTCGTCCGACAGCAGCGTCTCAGGAATCTTGTCGTAGCCCTCGATGCGGGCGACCTCCTCGAGCAGATCGTAGGACGTGGACACATCGAGGCGGTGGGGCGGGGCAACCGCGCGCACCCGCCAGACATCGGCGGCCTGACCGATGACCTGCACGTCGAACTCCAGGGCGCGCAGAATCTCGACCACACGCTCGGCGGCGATGTCCATGCCCAGGATGCGCCGCACGTCGGAGGTCGCCAGATCGACGACGACGGTGGTCGCCGGGACCGGGTAGGCGTCGAGAATGCCCTGGGCAACGACGCCGCCCGCCAGCTCGCGCATCAACTCAGTCGCGCGGCCGGCGGCCTGGATGGGGAGGGCGGGGTGGATGCCGCGCCCGAAGCGGGACGAGGCCTCGCTGATGAGCTTGAGGGTGGCTGAGGTGCGGCGGGTGCTGATATTGTTGAAGTTGGCCGACTCTAGCAGGATGCGCGTTGTGTTGGGGCCAACCTCGGTCTCCTCGCCGCCCATGATGCCGGCGATGGCGACGGGACCGGCGGTGTCGCAGATCAGAAGCATGTCGGGCGTCAGCTTGCGGCGCTGCCCATCGAGGGTGGTCATCTCCTCGCCAGGGTGGGCGCGGCGGACGATGATAGTCGGCGGCTGGCCCCCAGCGCGGGCGACGAGGCGGTCGTAGTCGAAAGCGTGCAGGGGCTGACCCAGCTCGAGCATGACATAGTTGGTGACATCGACGATGTTGCTGATAGGGCGCATGCCTGCCAGAGTCAGCCGCCGCTGCAACCACTGGGGCGAAGGGCCAATGGTGACGCCCTCGATAACCGTCGCGGTGTAGCGATTGCACAGGTCGGGGTCGTCGATGACGATGTGAGCCAGGCCCCCGACCGGCGGCCCCTCGGCGGTCATATCGGCGTTGGGGTAACGCAGTGGCTGACCGGTGATGGCCGCCACCTCGCGCGCCGTGCCGAGGATGTTGGAGGCGCGGGTGAGATTGGGCGTCAGCTCGATGTCCAGCACGGTGTCGCCGAGGTAATCGGCCAGAGGCGCGCCGACAGGGGCATCGGGCGGCAGGATGATGATGCCGGTGTGGTCGTCGGACAGACCGAGTTCCTTCTCGGACAGGACCATGCCCGCCGACTCGACGCCACGCAGTTTGGCAGGCTTGATGACCAGATAGCTGCCGTCGTCCTTGTGCCCGTCGATGACGCGCGCCCCCACGACAGCGAAGGGCACACGCTGGCCGCTGTCGCCCACCTTGAGGTTGGGCGCGCCGGTGACGACGGTCTGGGGAGCGGGGCCGCCGTAGTTGACGGTCGCCAGCACGAGGCGGTCGGCGTTGGGATGCCGGTCGATGCGTACAATCTCGGCAACGAAAATCTTGTCGCGCTCCCAGTCCGCGCCAAGCCGCTCGATGTGGGCTACCTCTAGCCCGGCCATAGTGAGCCGGTAGGCCAGCTCATCCACGGGCAGAGTGATGTCCACGTAGTCCTTGAGCCAGGAGAGAGGTATCAACATGGTCTTGCTCCTCAATGGAGTCGGGGTAAGCATGGAGCGTGGAGCGATTGCTAAGGTACTCCACGCTCTCCGCCCTCCACTCCACGTGCTAGCGATATTGTTCCAGGAAGCGCAGGTCGTTGCTGTAGAACAGGCGGATGTCATCGATGCGGTGCTTCAGGATGGCAGGCCGCTCGACACCCATGCCGAAGGCGAAGCCGCTATAGACATCGGGGTCGTAGCCGCCATTGCTCAGCACGACAGGATGGACCATCCCTGCGCCGAGAATCTCCAGCCAGCCGCTGCGCTTGCAAATGGCGCAGCCCTGCCCACCGCACACGATACACTCTACGTCCATCTCAACGCTCGGCTCGGTGAACGGGAAGTAGCTGGGTCGGAAGCGAACGGCATACTGCTCGCCGAAGAAACGGCGCGAGAAGTTAATGAGGGTACCCTTGAGATCGGCCATCGTGATGTGCTTGCCGACGGCCAGCCCTTCGACCTGGTGGAACTGCATCTCGGAGCGCACCGTGACCTGCTCGTAGCGGAAGACCAGGCCCGGCAGAATGATGCGTATCGGATTCGGGTACATCTCGCGCATGGCGTGGATCTGGCCGGGCGAGGTGTGGGTACGCAGCACGATGTCGCCACTGGCCTGACCGTTGCAGTCGGCGATGTAGAAGGTGTCCTGCATGTCGCGGGCCGGGTGATGCTTGGGCATGTTGAGCAGGCCGAAGTTGAGATCGTCCATCTCGACCAGGCGGCTGCGGTACTCCTGGAAGCCCATCTCGGCATAGATGTCGCGAATTTCGCGCAGGGTCCGGGTAGTCAGGTGCAGGCCGCCGACGTCGGGCGCGCGGCCCGGCAGCGTCACGTCAACCGCCTCACCGGCCAGGGCTACGGACAGAGCCTCGTCCCTGAGGCGACTCTCGGCCTGAGCATAGGCCGCCTCCAGGGCCGCCTTGACGTCGTTGACGCGCTGACCGGCGGCGGGCCGCTCGGCAGGGGACAGTTGGCCCAGGCTCTTCATGGCCTCGGCCAGCCAGCCCTTGCGGCCCAGCGCGGCGTTCTTCCACGCCGCCAGGGCGGCCTCGTCGTGCGCCTCGGCCAGCCGCGCCAGCGCGTCGGCCCTGAGAGTGTCAAGCTCGTTGAGGGAAATCACAGTCATAACACCTCCAGATAAGGAGTGGCTTCACTTCTGGCATGACCACCGACCACCGTGGACTTCCTACGACGTCAGACGACTCGGTGGTCGGTCGTCCGTCGGCCAAAACAAAAACGCCCCCGCCCCCCGTTGGGGACGAGAGCGTAAGCTCCCGCGGTACCACCCCGGTTGCCGCCGGTCGACCGGCGGCCGCTTGCTGACCATCGAGCGCTGCGGCCAGGCCGCGCGCTGAATAGCAGCCCCTATAACGGTGGGCCTCCGGGACGAACTACTGGGCGTGCGCCTTTCCCCCGTCCGGCTCAAGAGTGAACTTCGGCGCGCTGCCGCGGAGCGTGGTTCTCAGTCTGTGGCCACGCCTCCCTGTCCCGCTTTCCCGCGCCTACTCTCTCCGTCTCAGCCTGTGGTGGCAATTATAGCCTCACCCCAGGCCAGGGTCAAGGCCCGAAAGACTGATGGAGACATCGTCCGTTGGCATGAGGCCCGCCGGCTCAGCAATCGACGACGTTCACGGCCAGGCCGCCGAGCGACGTTTCCTTGTACTTAGCCATCATATCAATACCAGTCTGGCGCATCGTTTCGATCACCCGGTCGAGGGGCACGAAATGCGCGCCGTCACCATACAGCACCGCGAGGCGCGCGGCATTGATGGCCTTCGCCGCGCCCATGGTGTTACGCTCGATACAGGGAACCTGCACCAGTCCCCCGATGGGGTCGCACGTCAGCCCCAGGTTGTGCTCCATGCCGATCTCGGCGGCGTTCTCGATCTGCTCATTGCTGCCGCCCATGACGGCCGCCATACCGGCGGCGGCCATCGAGCAGGCGACGCCCACCTCCCCCTGGCAACCCATCTCAGCGGCCGACAGCGAGGCATTCCGCTTGTACAACATGCCGATGGCCGCCGCCGTCAGGAGAAAGGTTCGCACGCCCTCGGCATCGGCGTCGGGGAAGGAGCGCCGATAGTAGGCGAGGACAGCGGGGATGACACCGGCCGCGCCATTCGTAGGTGCGGTCACGACGCGGCCACCGGCGGCGTTCTCCTCGTTGACGGCCAGGGCGAAGAGACTCACCCAATCGAGCGCGGCCAGCGGATCGCCGGCGCGAGAGCGCGCCTGGAGGCTGCGGTAGATGATGGGGGCGCGGCGACGGACGCCCAGCCCGCCCGGCAGCACACCGTCGGCATGGCAGCCGCGCTCGATGGCCGCCTCCATCGTGGCCCAGATACGATCGAGGCCGCTGTCGGTCGCCTCGGCCGAGCGCCATGCCGCCTCGTTGGCGCGGACCACCCCTGCGATGGACAGGCCGTTGCGCCTCCCTAGCGTGAGCAACTCGACGGCCGAGGTAAAGGGATACGGTAGAGGTCTGGGGGGGTCTGGCGCGCCTGCCTCGCCCGCGGCGGCCTCCGCCTCGCTGATGACGAAGCCTCCGCCAACCGAGTAGTAGACGGCCGACGTGACCAGCATCCCCACGGCGTCGAAGGCTGCAAAGCGCATACCGTTAGGATGGCGCGGCAGGCTCTCGCGGCGGTGGAAGCGCAGGTCAGTCGCTTCGTGGAAGGTCACATCGCGACGGCCCGCCAGCGTCAGGACGTACTCGCCCCGCACCCGACCCACCAGCGCTTCTACAGCATCTGGATCAATGGTGTCCGGCTGCTGCCCCATCAGGCCCAACAGCACGGCCTTGTCGGTAGCGTGGCCGCGTCCCGTCAAGGCCAGCGAGCCATAGAGGTCAATCTGGAGGCGGGTAACGTGGGGTAGCCAGCCCTGGGCATCGAGGTCGCGAGCAAAGCGGAGCGCCGCCCACATGGGGCCGACGGTGTGGGAACTCGACGGCCCGATGCCAATCTTGAACAGGTCAAAGACGGAGAGACTCATGGGTGTTCCACGTGTGGGTTGTGCCAGCCGCCCGGGTCCGCCGCCAGGCCCTGGGCCTCGGCCGGTCCCCACGTGCCGGGTTCGTAGGGATGTAGCGG
Organism: Anaerolineae bacterium; assembly: GCA_034431435.1. Lineage (GTDB taxonomy): Bacteria > Chloroflexota > Anaerolineae > Epilineales > JAHCIE01 > JAHCIE01. The sequence goes on from DAOUDG010000050.1 coordinate 37,778, forward strand.
AGTGGCGGTGTCGAGAACCGCTTCGACGATCCTCCACTGGGCCAGCACGGCATCTTCGCGCACAAAGCGCGTCTGCACGCCATGCATGGCATCACTTAGCAACCCCTCGTAGGCGTCCACTTCGCCCAACGGGTCGGGTCGCCTGACCATGGATAGCTCGACGCTGTCGGTCTTGCCGTCCTGGCGGAAGTCTTTGACCTCGGCGCCGATGCTGATCGACACGAGCGGCCCAAGCCGGAAGCGAATGAAGTTGGGTCGGCCGGCTAGCGTGACGAGAGGTGGCGCCTTGAGGTTCACCCTGACCTGGGTCATCGTGATGGGTAGCTGCTTGCCGGCTCGAATCAAGAAGGGTACCCCGCGCCAACGCCACGACTCGATGCACAGGCGGACGGCGGCATAGGTCTCGACCTGCGACTCGGGCGCGACGCCTGGCTCATCACGGTAGCCACGGAACTGCCCGCGCACCACGTCCGAGGGTTGGAGGGGCACGACAGTGTGGAGCACCTTGACCTGCTCGTCCCGAATCGCCTCCGCCTCCGAGATCGACCACGGCGGCTCCATCGCCAACAGGGTCACCACCTGGAGCAGATGGTTCTGGATGACGTCGCGGATTGCACCCGTCTCATCGTAGAACTTACCGCGTCCCTTGATGCCGAAGTTCTCGGCCATGGTGATCTCGATGCTGTCGATATAGTGATGGCTCCACATGGGTTCGAGAAACGTATTGGCAAATCGGAAGTACATGATGTTCTCGACCGCATCCTTGCCGAGGTAGTGGTCGATGCGAAAGATAGCCGACTCGGGGAAGACCTGGTGGACGGTATCGTTCAAGGCGGTGGCCGACGCGGTATTGTGGCCAAAGGGTTTCTCGATGACGACGCGCGCCCCGTCAGCGCAGTTGGACCGTCCCAACTCATTGATGACCAGGGCGAACAGGCTTGGCGGAATGGCGAGGTAGTGGGTCGGGTGTTGGGCCGCGCCCAGCGTCTGGCGCAGTCGGTCGAACGTGGCGGGGTCAGTGTAGTCGCCATCGATGTATTGCAACAGGTCCATGAGCTTGCGGAAGGCAGGCTCGTCCTCGATGCCGTATTCGTCCACACTGGCCCGTGCCCGCTTGCGCAGATCGTCCAGCGTCCAGTCCGACTTGGCGACGCCGATCACCGGCACGTCGAGGGCGCCGCGACTGACCATGTGGTGCAGGGCGGGAAAAATCTTCTTGTAGGCCAGGTCGCCGGTCGCACCGAAGAATACCAACGCATCGCTAACAGCGAGGGTCATGCCACCTCCCTCCCCACGCGAGTCATCCCATCAAGTATGCAACAAAACGCCGCCCCACGCAACGGAGGCGGCGTCCTATTGGATGTCGAGCGGCTATTACTTCATGCGCTCGGCGATAATCTCGGCGAAGTCCTTGACGGCAACGGTCTCCTCGACGCCCTTGACCTTTGCCGCGTCGTCCATCATCGTCATGCAGAAGGGGCACGCCGTGGCCACCATGCTGGGGTTGAGAGTCAGCGCCTCGTCCATGCGCAGGTGGTTGATGCGTTGCGCGGCGGGCACTTCCATCCAGATCTGGCCGCCACCGCCGCCGCAGCAGAAGCCCTTTTCGCGGTTGCGGGGCATCTCCAGCAGTTGGGCGCCCGTGGCGGCCAGGGCCTCGCGCGGGGCCTCGAAGATGTTATTGTAGCGACCCAGGTAGCACGAGTCGTGGAAGGTGATCTGCTCCGCCAGCCCCGCGTCCAGAGGAATCTTCCCGGCCTTGATGAGATCGGCGATCACCTGGCTGTGGTGGACGACCTGAAAATCGCCGCCGAACTGGGGGTACTCGTTCTTGATGGTGTTGAAGCAGTGCGGGCAGCCGGTCATGATGCGCTTGAACTGGTACTGCTGGAGGCCCTCGATGTTCTCCTTGGCCTGGGCCTGGTAGAGATACTCATTCCCCAGGCGGCGGGCCGGGTCGCCGTTGCAGCGTTCCTCCTGGAACAAGGCGAACGAGACGCCGGCCTGCTGGAGAATCTTGACGATGGCGCGGGCGATCTTCTGGTTGCGGGCGTCGTAGGCCATGGAGCAGCCGACCCAGAACACCAGGTCCACCGGCTTGCCCGGCTTTAGGAACTCTACGCCCAGGTCGGCGGCCCAGGCGTGGCGCTCGGCCAGTGGGTAGCCCCAGGGGTTGCCGGTGCGCTCAATCATGGTCAACGCGCTCGCGCCGCCGCTGGGAATCGCGCCTTCCGACATGGTGAGGTAGCGGCGCATGTCCACGATGTCGTCCACAATCTCGATGAAGACAGGACACTCGTAGATGCAGGCGGCGCAGGTGGTACAGGCCCACAGTTCGTCCGGCTGGATGACATCGCCATGCAGTTGGGCTGGGCGCACATAGCCGTCGGCCTGGACCTGGAGAGGGGCGTGGCCGTTGCTGTGGCCATTGCCCGCGCCAGCCAGGGCCATGTCGGCCTGGTTGAGCGTCGGGATGCCCATTGCAAAGCCCAGCTTGACGATGACGTTCTTGGGCGACAGGGCCGCGCCGGAGGCCATCGCCGGGCAGACGGACTGGCAGCGGCCGCAGTAGGTACAGGCGTCGAAGCCGAGGCGCTGCTTCCAGGTGAAGTCCTCCAGCTTGCCCGCGCCGAAGCTCTCGACATCCTCGACAGGGATGGGGCGCAACGCGCCGCGCGGCCGCAGGTCGGTAAAGAAGATGTTGAGAGGCGAGGTGATGATGTGGAACAGGTTGGTGGCGGGCAGGGCGGCGATAAAGACGCCGACCAGGCCGAAGTGGGTCAACCAGGTCGTCAGGTGCAGGCCGCGCAGGAGCGGCTCACTGGCGCCCAGGGCTGTCCACAGCCCGGCTAGGGTGTTGCCGACGACGGAGTAGGCGGCCCACTCCGGGCGCTGCACCGCCAGTCGGAAGGACTCGATGAGCAGGCCGCTGAGGTTGATGCCAAACAGCAGCCACAGCGAGTAGGCGAAGGCGCGTTCGCTGCCGAGACGCGGGAAGCGCGCGCCGTAGCGGCGGTAGATAGCCAAGCCCAGCGCGATGACAAAGAACAGGCCCGCCAGGTCGAGGACGACCTTGTAGCCCTGGTAGAACCAGCCCTTGAGCAGCTTGAACTCCATCAGGGGCAGGGCGATGTCGGCGTCAATGGTCGCCAGAATGGTGCCAATGAACAGCGTGGCAAAGCCCCAGAAGATGGAGGCGTGCATCAGGCCGGAGTAGGGCTGGCGGTTGATGCGGTCCTGGCGGAAGCCATAGTTCAACAGCAGTCCCAGGCGTTCCGGCAGGCGGTCGAGCCTGAACTCGCCTTGGCCGCGCCGCCACAGGCGAATGCGCCAGAGCAGGCCGAGAATCAGGATGAGCGTCGCCAGGGCCATGGTCATGTACAGGCCAATTTGCGCCCAGGGGGGGATATTCCAAAAGATAGGGCGGCAGGGCATGCCGGGGGGGCAGAGTATTTCGAGGTCGTGCACACACGGCTCCTTCTAGGCGAAGGGTGGAAAGTGGGTGGGGTGGCTAGTGGATGGTAATTAAGGCATAACCAGTAGCCA
>DAOUDG010000051.1:0-36677 GCA_034431435.1 Anaerolineae bacterium
TGGGCGGCCGGGGCCGTGGTGGGGGCGGCGGCCTTGGCGGCGGGGGCAGCGGTCGGGGCGGCCGCCTGCTGGGCGGCCGGGCTGCACGCGCTGATGACCACCGCCAGCGCGGCGATGGCCAGGAACACGATCCACAACATACGACGAGGCATTGATCTCCTCCTTAGGAAATCGGCAGTTGATACATCACCAGGACCAGAGCGAGGCCCTTGCAACGAGGCTCTCGCCAGCATTGGGCGTCGAAGGTTACGGCGCGCATCACCTCCTTTCAGGCGGTCTCGCGGTGAACCAGGGTCAGTGGTAGACGAACGTGTTGCGTCGGGCGCGAGTCATTGGTCAGGCGGCTATGCAGCAACTCGACGGCCACGCGTCCCGACTCCTGAAGCGGCTGCCGAATGGTGGTCAGGCCGATATACTCGGCCACCTCCAAATCGTCGAAGCCGATAACGGCCACATCGCCGGGTACGGATAGGCCGCGCTCACGGACGGCGCGTAGCACGCCGATGGCCTGGGTGTCGCTGCCCGCGAAGATGGCGTCTGGCGGCTGCGGCAGGCTCAACAGCCGGTGGGCCGACTGGCGCGCCGTTTCCAGGCCGTGGGGGGCGAGGGCGATGTACTCAGCCAGTAAGGGCCGTCCGACGTCGGCCAGGGCCTGGCGGTAGCCTGCCAGGCGGTGATCGCTGGTGTGGATGGCGTAGTCGGGTAGGTCGCTGTCGCCGACGTAGGCACAGCGCATTCGCCCGCGCTGCGCGAGATATTGGGCAGCCAGACAGCCACCGAGGGTATCGTCGATTTCGATGCTGCTAAAGCCAGGATGAGTGAACTCGACCAGGACGGTCTCGATGGGGGCCTCTAGAAGGCGGCGGGCCATCGTGTCGTCGAAGGGGAGGGCCATGACGATCAAGCCATCGACGCGACGGGTGACGGCCAGGCTCGTCAGGTAACCGTCGCGCTGGATGGCGGTATCGACGGCATAGATGACCATCTCATAGTTGGAGCCTGCCAGCGCGCCCGCGACGCCGCGCAGCCGTTCCACGAACGAGGGGTAGGTGAAGAAGGGGGCCAGGACACCGATGCGCCCGCTGGTCTTGCGCGCTCGCGCCGTGGCGTCGGCGCGGGGCACGAAGCCGAGGGCATCGATGGTGGCAATGACGCGCTGGCGCGTGTGAGCGTTCACCTTGTCGGGCGTGTTGAGCACACGCGACACTGTGGCGATACTCACCCCGGCCTTCTTGGCGACATCGTAGACCGTTACTTCAGGCATCCCCGGCCTCTCGATGGGCCGCCGTCCTGGCGGCTGCGGGAGGGCTGAAAGTGATTTTATGAAAGCACTTTCATACAGCATTGTACAGCAGTCCCGCTTGCCTGTCAAGGCCCTGAGCGCCGAGTTTTGCGGTTAGGTGGGGAGCGAGGCCAGCCGACGCGCTAATCAGCGCGCGGCTCGGCCGGAGCAGGTTGCGAGGCGGTGGGAGCCGTCAGGCGCGTGATGAGCCAGGCCAGGCTCTCCCAGGCCACCCAGCACGTCAGTAGGGCCATCAGCGGCACGAGGGGCAGCCGGTAGCGCACTTCCATATGGAAGACGAGGCCCATGAGCACCTGGGCCAGGATGGTCAGGTACAGCAGGGAGCGGGCGTGGAGGGCGCGGCGGGGAAACAGGATCAGGCTGAGCAGGGTTCCCCAGCCCAGCAGCGGCCACAGGATCGGGTCTTCGGGCGTGGGCATCACCACGTCGGACACCTTGTAGCCCTGGAGTGCGGCGGTGAACTCTTCGACCTGGGTCGCCACGATGCGCGGGATATCCTGGGGGTAGCGTTGCAGGTACTGGATGGCGATCTGGCGGAAGAGCGCCTGCTCTTCCAGCTCGCCCAGCCCCAGGTCCTGAATCTCCTCCTTGCTGCGCAGGAAGGCCGGGTCGGTCAGGTCGCCGGTGCGGTCGATACCGTGATAGAAGGTGAAGCCGCTGTTGGACGAGATGAGGACGAGCTTGCCGTGGAACTGATAGTTGCGCACGACGACCGGCCCGATGGTCAGTAGCAGGCCCAGGCCCAACGCGATGAGGGCCTGGAGGGGGCGGCGGCGGAAGCCGGGGATGAACCATAGCCAGATGACCAGGAAGAGCAGGAAAGGTAGCAACAGCACCGGGCGGGTCAGGTTCGCCAGGCCGAGGACCACGCCGGCCGCGAAGAGCAGCCAGAGCCTGCCGTTGCGCGCCCATAGCAGCAGGGCCAGGGCGGCCAGCATCAAGAAGATGAACAGGGTCTCCGACATCAGCCGGGTGACGAACTCGATGAGGAACGAGTACTCGGCGACGATGAGGGCGGCGGCCAGGCCCACCCAGCGATTGGCGAACTGACGCCCCAGGACGAAGGTCAGCACGGCGATGAGCGCGCCGACGACGGCCTGCGCCATGCGCACCGCCTCGAAATCGCGGCCCTCGAAGTAGTAGATGGTCCCCATGAACAGGACGTACAGGGGCGGGCGGTGGGTGAATGAGCCGAGGGGATGCCAGGGGAAGTACTTCTCGCGCGGTTCCGCGCCCTCACCCTGGGACCAGGGCCAGGCGTAGCGGTCGTAGAGCCGCTCCTCGCTCTGGATGGGCGTGTCGTAGCTCTGGGCCGCCTGCACGCGCGGCACGAGGGCCACGACCAACACAAGCAGCGCCAGGGCGAGGTCGAGAATACGCCCGTGGCGGGGAGTTAGCGAGGGGAGAGGTGCGTCGCTCATCGGCATGCGTCTCAGCAAGGTGGGGGCGGCCGCTGGCCGCCACACTCCCTATTGTCGCCGATTCGCCCCATTCTGTCCAGCCTGGGGTTGGCGGTGGCTATGTCCACCCGTGCCGTCCATACCTTAGCCCCCACGGCGCGCCACGCGCAGCGTCCCGATGGGGGCCTGTCCCAGTATGTTGCCGTCGTGGCTCTCCACCTCCAGGTACAGCTCCAGGTCGCCCGTCGGCGCGGTCGTGGGCAGCGTCAGCGGCTGGTGGCCGATGGTGGTCGTGCCCGGCGACCAGTCCTTGAGCGGGGTCAGGCCGAAGGTGTCCAGGTCCAGGCCCGTCTCGGCCACCGCGCTACCCTGCTCGTCGATGGCCGTGAGGCGCGCGCGTAGCCCAGGCTCGAGCCTGGCGGCAATCGCGAGGGCGAGGGTCAGCGGGGTCGTCCCACCCGGTTGCGCCGAGGGGCTATCCAGGAGCATCACGTTCAGCGGGCCTACCACCACCGACGGCGGAGCCGGGGTCGCGCCCTTGCGCCGATACAGAGTGTGAAGCTGCCTGTCGCGGGCCAGCACGGTAACCGGCTCAAATCCCTCTTCTACGTAGCGCAGGAACGTGTCGCGGTCCCGCAGCTTCTGGAAGGTCTGCCCCGGCCCGTCCGTCGCCAGCAGAATCCAGTTGACGTCCTGGCGCTCCAGCTCCGGCACAAGCTGCGCTGCCGTGATCTGACCACTCTCCGTTGCGCCCTTCGACAGGGATGCGGCGGTGGGTGTCGTGGGACGTTGGATATAGAAGTTGACGCCGGAGTTGTCGGCGGCCAGGGGCGCGCCGGGCGGCACGACGGCGTCGAGATAGGCGATCAGCCGCCAGCTGCTATCATCGACGCTCTTGTTGTCGTCGTAACTGTCGCGCAGCCAGGGAGCCAGCACGGCCACCGTCACGGCGACGGCGATGACGCGCCCCCAGCGGCCGGCGCGGGCCGGGTCAAACAAGGGTTCCAGCAGCCCCGCCGCCAGCAAACACACGGCGGGGGCCAGGTAGACGGTGTGGCGCAGGAATAGCTCGCGGCTAAGGAGGACGAAGGCGAAGGCTGTCGGCAGTTGCCACACCAGCGCGGCGCGCAGACCGCGCTCGCGGAGGGCCAGCGCCGCGCCCACCAGAGCCAGTACCAGTACGCTGGTGTACTCGTGGAAGTAGCTGACCAGGAACTCCAGCCCCTTCTGGGCGGTTTCCCAGTGGCTCAGGCCCGTGCCCTGCATGAGGTGATGGCCGAGGACGGCGGCGTAGGTCTGCGGCGCGATGAGCATGAACACGCCCAGCACGCCCAGCACGGTCCCGGCCGCCGCGCCACCCACTACGGCGCCGTCCACGATGACCTCGTGCGAGGGGCGGAAGCGGCGCGCCCCCTCGTAGGCGAGGAAGAGGAACACGCCCAGCAGAGTCAACGCGCCGAAGAGCTTCATCAGCACGGCCAGCCCCAGCACGACGCCCGCCCCGGCCAACCCCCAGCGGTGGTGGCGGTCATAGGCGACGATGAAGGTGTACAGGCCGGCCGTCTGCATCGCCAGCATGAAGGCCTCGGGGCGGTACAGGCGGGCCATGTCCACGACGCGGGGGTAGGCCAGGAACAGGGTCAGCGCGGCCACGCCCACCCAGGGGGCATACAGGCGTCGCCCCATGCGATACACGAACCAACCGGCCACAAGGGTCATGGCGATGGCGAGCAGACGCGGGGCGAACAGGTCTGGCCCGGTCAACCGCATCACGAGGCCGCCGAGGCCGAGGAAGCCCGGTAGCTGGGGGGTGAGGAAATCGCGGTAGGGGAGTTCGCCGAGGCTGACACGCCACGCCTGATAGAGGTAGCTCTCCTCGTCATCCGTGTAGAGGTGGCCGGTGAGGTTCAGCGAGTATAGCAGGCCAGCCAGGATGAGCAGGCCCAGGGCGACCCACGTTGCCAGGTCGAGACCGGCGAACGTGCGGCGGGTCAGGGAGGGCGCGGCGCGGGGGGGCGCGGCCGGCGAGAGGCTGGTCATGGGCAACGGCCTCAACCATCCGTGCGCCGCCGGGCAGTTTCGTTAGCCTGGCGGTGCTTGATAATAGTGTCAGGCGGGATGATGCCGCTCAACACGCTGTGGTCGTAGGTCCACACGCCGGGGCCAACCAGCGTGCCCGGATTGGTGGTAGTCACGCAGCCGGTGCGCACACCGTCGCCGATGATCGCGCCGAACTTGCGCAGTCCGCTGTCGATGAGATCGTCGCCCACGCGAAGCCGGGGCGCCTGCCCGTCATGGCGCAGGTTGGAGAGGGTCGTCTTGTCGGCCAGATTGACGCGACGTCCGACCAGGCTGTCGCCGGCGTAGACGAAGTGGGCGGCGGCGGCGTGGGGCAGGAAGACGGCATTCTTGATGTCGGCGGCGAAGCCCGCCTCCGCCCCCTCGCTGAGAATGACGTTGTCGCGCAGGCGCGTGTTGACCAGCACCTTTGCGTCGCGGTCGATGAGAATGCGTTGCCCCTTGAGCCAGGCCCGCTCCACAAGCGCGCCAGGGCCGACATAGATGCGCTCGCCCTTGATATACGCGCCGGCCTCGATGACCGCGCCCGGCGCGACGTAGATGTCACGGCCGCGAATCTGCGCGCCGGCCTCGATGACCGCGCCCGGCGCGACCGCGATTCGCTCGCCGAGAATCAGCGCGCCCGGCTCCACGTTGCCGGCCACACCAGCGTTGAAATCCAGGTCCGCGCAGAAAGCGTCTATATAGGCGGGAATCGCACCCAGGGCTTCCCACACGTAAGTCTTGCCGTCGAACAAGGCGCGATGAGCGAAGTCAGACAGGTCGAAGAAAGCTTCGGGGCGCAGGTCTGTCGCGTCGTGGGTCACGCTGCCCTCCTCGGCTAGCCGTAACCTGGGCCGCCCAGGCCGCTAATACCTGGCACGCCCGAGGGTTGCCCTCCCAGGACGCGCCGCCAACGATCCGTGTAGTCGAAGTCTAGTCAAAGGTGGGCATTCGGCCAAGAAAGCGGCCTGTGATTCATTCCACACCCAATCTGTGACATATATCATAGCCTGCGAGCGGCGAGTTGCCTATACTATAGTCAAGGTGCGTGGATGTTTGGGGCATCGCCCGACCAAGGGGCGCTGCCCGTCCGCGCGCTGAACGACAACGGACGCAGCTGTGCCTGGCAGCTCCGTCTCCCCATATGACCCGCCCCACGCCCCATCGGCGTGGGGCGGGTTTCTTTCGGTGTATAATCAACCTAATCGATGGCGCTACGGAGGGTGAGCATGCGCGACGTGTGGGGCGAGGACTATGTGCGGCTTGGTCTGCGGTTGGAGCAGGCCGTGCCCGGCTTCGTGGATGGCTACTTCGGGCCAGCGATGCTGAAGGCGGAGGTAGACGGGGCGGGGCCGCCCGCGCCCGCCGACCTGGTGCGGATGGCGATGCGCCTGGCTGACACCCTGCCGACCCAGGGCTACGACGCGATGCGCGCAGCCTACCTGGCGCGGCAGGTGCGGGCGATGGAGACCGTCGGTCGCCAGCTAGCGGGGGAGCGCTTCGACCTGGCAGACGAGGTCGAGCGTTGCTTCGACATCCACGTCGCGCGCACGCCGGAGGCCACCTTTGAGGAGGCCCTTGCCATCTACGACGCTACCCTACCTGGCGCTGGTTCCCTCGCCGAGCGCATGGAGGCCCATCGCCGTAGCCAGGAGCTGCCCCGCGACAAGACGCCCCTGGTCCTGGGCCTGCTTGCCGACGCGATGGCCGAGGTGCGGCGGCGCACGGCGGCCTTCGTCGATCTACCCGCTGGTGAAGGTGTCGACGTGGCGACGGTGACGAACCAGCCGTGGGGGGCGTACAACTGGTATCTGGGGGAGGCCCGCTCGCGGATCGAGCTGAATATTGACCTACCGACGAGCCTGGCCGCGCTGCTCGACACGGCGGCGCACGAGGGCTACCCCGGCCACCATACCGAGCACGCCCTCAAGGAGGTGCGCCTGTACCGCGAGCAGGGCCATCTGGAGAACAGCATCCTGCTCATCAACACCCCTGAATGCGTCATCGCCGAGGGCATCGCGACGATGGCGGCGGAGATGATTTTTGCGCCCGGCGAGGCGCGCGCCTGGACCGAGGCGAACATCTTCCCCGTCGTCGGCCTTGCCCCCGACCCCGTTGACGCCGAGGCGCTGCGTCGGGCGGGCGAGATGCTGGCGGGGGTGCGCGGCAACGCTGTCTTCATGCTCCACGTCGAGGGCCGCTCCGATGACGACGTGGTCGCCTACCTGATGCGGTACAGTCTCCTGAACGAGGCGCGCGCCCGCAAGGCGCTCGACTTTCTCAAGTCGCCACTGTGGCGCGCCTACACCTTCACCTACGCCTACGGCAAGCGGCTGATGCAGCCCCTGCTGCAAGGCCCCGACCGGCTGGCCGTGTTCAGTCGGCTGTTGACCGAGCCAGTCTATCCCAGTCTGCTGGTCGAATGGGGAAAGAACCTCACTCCATCTTGAGACGCGGCAGCCAGATAGTGAAAGTCGTGCCGCGGCCGACCTCGCTGGCAACTGTCAGCCGGCCGCCGTGACTCTCGATGATCCACTGGGCGATGGGCAGCCCCAGGCCGGTGCCGGCGGGGCGGCCCGCCCGTGCCTTTACCCCCGGCACGCGGTAGAACCGCTCGAAGATGTGGGGCAGATGCTCCGGGGGAATACCCTGCCCCGTGTCGGCGATCTCCACCCGCACCCAATCCTTATCCTCGTAGACAGACAGTGTGACCTGTCCTCCAGCTGGCGTGTACTTGATGGCGTTGTCCGTCAGGTTGAGCACCACCTCCTTGAGGCGGTCCGGGTCCCCCGCCACCAGGCCGATGTCCTCGTGGCCGAGGCTCACCGTGACGCCATCGGCCAGGGTGCGGGCCTGCGGATACACGTCGAGAACGATGGTCATCATCTCCACCGGCGCGTGCTGGAAGCTCTGCCCGGCGTCGGCCTGCGCCAGTAGCAACAGGTCGCTGACGACTCGCGACAGGCGGCCTGTCTCCTGGCGAATGGCTTGCAGCGAGATGCGCTGCTCAGCCGGATCATGGATGCCGTTGAGGAGCAGTTCCACATTGCCCTGGATGGCCGTCAGGGGCGTGCGCAGGGAGTGGGAGGCATCGGCGACGAAACGCTGCTGCGCCTTGAAGGCGCGCTCCAGGCGTCCCAACATGGCGTTGAAGGTGGCGGCCAGGCGGCCTACCTCGTCCATCGGCCCCTCGTACACGACACGCTGGCTGACGTCTTCCGCGCGCTCGATGCGCTCCACGACCGCCGTAATTTCGGCAATCGGACGCAGGCCGCGACTGATGATGCCGGCGCTGAGCAGCGTCGCGACTACCAGCGTCAGGGCGGTGCCCAGGGCATAGATGAGACGCAGGTTGGCGAGGGTGCGGTCGAGTTCCGTCAGCAGCCGCCCTACCTGGACGATGACCAGGGGCCGACCGCCGACTGCCAGGGTTGACGGCACGCTGTAGATGCGCATGCGCCCGCCATCGACCAGGGTCGTGATGTAGCCGGTGCGGCCGGCCATGTTGTCCGCGACCAGCGTCGGGTCGATGGGTAGGGAACGCGCGCCCAAGTTGTCGGAGCGACTGACGACGGATCCGGAGGGGCCGAGCACCTGGACGTAGGTATCGGGCGTAGCGAACTTCTCGGCGGGCGCGATGACCACGCCCGCTTCAGGGCGCACGTGTAGGCTGTCGAGAACGCTCTCGGCGCGCTGCTGGAGGGTGTCGTCTACCTCGCGCAGGCCGAGACGGTCCAGGGCCAGGTAGGACAGGAGGGCGAACAGGATCAGGCTGACGGCGACCAGGGCGACGTTGGCGAGGGTCAGCCGCAGGCGCAGGGACACGGCCTACTCTTCTCGCATGATGTAGCCCACCTCGCGCACCGTCTGGATAAGGTTCGGCTCGCCGAGCTTCTTGCGCAGGTAGCGAACGTAGACCTCGATGACGTTGGACTCGCCGCCGAAGTCGTAGCCCCACACCCGGTCGAAGATGGTCTCGCGGGTCAGCACCTGGCGCGGGTGCAGCATGAACAATTCCAGTAACTCGTACTCTTTGGGCGTGAGGTGGATCGCCCGTTTGCCCCGGTGGGCCTCGCGGGTAGAGGTGTCCAGGGACAGGTCGGCGAACTGGAGCACCGGCTGAGGCTGGGAGCGCGAGCGGCGCAGCAGCGCCTTGATCCGCGCCAGCAGCTCGTCGAAGGCGAAGGGCTTGACGACGTAGTCGTCGGCCCCCGCCTCCAGGCCCGCCACGCGGTCGGGGATGGCGTCCTTGGCCGTCAGCATTAGCACTGGCAGATCGGGTGAGGCGGTGCGCAGTCGGCGACAGACCTCCAGGCCATCGAGGTCGGGCAGCATTCGGTCGAGGACCACCAGGTCGGGCGGCCGGTCGCGGGCGATCACCAGGCCGCTCTCGGCGTCGAAGGCCGTGTCGACCTCGTAGCCTGCGTAGACCAGGCCGCGCTGGACGAGGCTCATGACTTCTGGTTCATCGTCAATAACCAGGATCCGCATGCGCGTCTCCTCAGATGGATGGCTTGTGTAGGGGCGGCTCCCGGTGGCCGCCCTGGTGTTTGGAGGCTACGTTGCCTCTGGTCGATGCCCAGGCGATAACGACGCGGACGAGCGCGGAGCCGACGCAGGCCGGCGCGGGGGCCTGCCCCTACTGTACGGCCACTGGCGGCGTTGGTAGGGGGGCAGGTGACCGCCCGCCACGACGCTGTGTCACCAGTTGCAGGTTCACGGCTTGCAGGCCGCCCTCGCGCGCCTCGGACTTCGCCAGCTCGAACTCGAAGACGTGGGTTCGGCTGGGCAGACTCGTATAGTGAACATCCTCGGGCAGCTGCGAGTCGTGGAAGAAGACGCTGCCGTAGGGTGACTCCGCCTGGCGCGAGTCGAGCTTCCACAGTTCGGGTGCGACGTGCTTCATGAAGCGCAGGAAGCCGTAGCCCTTGCCGGTATGGTGGTAGCACACCCCCCGCACCCGCGAGCCGATTTCCCCCCAGGCCATCCCCCCGTTGCGGCCCGATTGGGTCGGCAGCAGGTTGGGAATCAGATAGCCTGACATAAACAGGTCCACCTCGCGGCGCAGGTCGGTGGAGACGTTGTCAAAGGCAACCGTCTCGACGCGGCAGCCGCGATTCTGCAGCGCGCGCACGACCTGGACGAAGTCACCATCGCCGGTCGCCAGCAGCACGCGGCCGATGTTCTCCGATTGCAGCAGGGCATCGACGGCCAGGTCCAGGTCGGCGTTGGCCTTGCCGAAGCGGTTGCCGTTCTCGTCGGTGTACCACTTGACGTTTTTCTGGATGACCTTGTAGCCGAAGTCACGCAGGACATCATAGAAGCCATACTGGTTGTCGCGATACAGGGGGTCGGTCTCGGCGCGGTCGGCGTCGTAGCTGACGTAGGCGTTGAGGCGCACCGGCTCCGCGCCGCCGCGACAGGCAAACTCGCGCAGCACATCATAGCGCAGGCCGTAGCCGCCATTGCGGGCCAGGTTAGCCACATCGACGTACACTCCGACTTTGGTATTGATGACGCTCATGGGAATTCGACTTTCGGTATTGCAGGCGCGGTGAATTAGCCTAGATGATAGTCCGAACCCGGTCGGAGGGCAACTGGGAACGGCCTCCGACCACGGAGGGGTTGAAAGGTGCAGGTTGGACGTTGAAGGGAGGGCAAAGCCATTCGTTCACTGTCAACCTGCAACCGTCGGTGGTCGGTCGTCGGTGGTCAGCTTGTGCAACCTGACTGCTCGCCCGGCGTAATGTATGTGGGCAAGAATGTCTCTACATCAGTAGACTACCCCTAGCGCGGAGGTTTTGTGTTTGGACGCCTATTCAACCGCAACAAGCCCAAGAATGACAGCAATGGCCGCTATCAGCATGGCAACGAGCATCTCATCGAGGTACGGGACGTCATCAAGGTCTACGAGAGCGCGGCCGGCCAGTTCACGGCCCTCAAGGGTGTGACTCTGCATGTCAATCCCCACGAGTTTGTCGCCGTTGTGGGCAAGTCGGGCTGTGGCAAGTCCACCCTGGTGAACATGGTCACCGGTATCGACCACCCCACGCAGGGGCAGGTGCTGGTCGGCGACACAGCCGTGCATACCCTCAATGAGGGCCAGCTCGCCCAATGGCGCGGCCGCAACGTTGGCGTCATCTTCCAGTTCTTCCAACTCCTACCGACGCTGACCGTGGTCGAGAATGTCATGCTACCGATGGACTTCTGCAACATGTACACGCCGCGCGAGCGTCAGGACCGCGCCATGCACCTGTTGGAGCAGATGGAGATGGCCGAGCACGCCGACAAGCTGCCCTCGGCCACGTCGGGCGGCCAGCAGCAGCGCGTGGCTATCGCCCGCGCCCTCGCCAACGACCCACCCATCCTGCTGGCCGACGAGCCGACCGGTAACCTGGACTCGCGCACCGCCGAGGCCATCTTCCGCCTGTTCCAGGACCTGGTGAGCGGCGGCAAGACCATCGTCATGGTCACCCACGACAAGGACCTGGAGCGCCAGGTGACCCGCGCGGTGGTCATGGCCGATGGGCTGATCGTCGATGAGGTGATCAACCGTCGCCCGCCTACGCCCTTGCCAGAGTCGGGGTCTGTCGAGGCCTCCTATGCTTAGTCCACGTTGGCGTAAGGTCGCCCGCGACCTGCTCAGCAATAAGATGCGTACCCTGCTGGTGGTCATGTCCATCGCCGTCGGCGTCTTCGCCGTTGGCGTGATCGTTAGCACCCAGTTACTACTCGGCCACGACCTGGCGACGACCTACGCGGCGACGAACCCCGCCGATGCCGTGCTGATGATGTCGAGCTTCGACAACGATCTGGTGGACACGGTGGCGCGCACGGAGGGCGTCCGCACCGCCGAGGGGCGGCGCACCGTGAATGTGCGCGTCAACGTGGGCCCCGACGAGTGGCGAACGCTGAATCTGGATGTCATTGACGATTTCAACAAACAGAAGCTGAGCCGCGTCGATCCGGTCAGTGGCGCATGGCCGCCGCCCGACAAGAGCATGCTGGTCGAGCGCGCCTCCCTCGCCATGCTGAATGCCCAGGTGGGCGACAAGGTGACGGTGGAGATGGCCGACGGCAAGACGCGCGAGATCAAGGTCTCGGGCATTGCCCACGACATGAACAAAGTGCCCGCCGCGTTCACCGGCTCGCCCTACGGCTACGTTAGCGCCAACACTGTGGAGTGGTTGGGCTTTCCCAAGACCTACGACCAGTTGCGCGTGACCTTCAACGGCCCGCTGACGGACCGCGAGCAGGTGGAAGCCGCCGCCGAGGAGATTCGGAAGAAGGTCGAGAAGGGCGACCAGGAGGTGTACTTCATCTGGGTGCCCACACCGGGTAAGCACCCCGCCGACGACGCGGTGCAGCCGCTGCTGCTCATTCTCGCCGTGCTGGGCGGCCTGTCGCTGTTTCTGAGCGGCTTTCTGGTGGTCAACACCATGTCGGCGCTACTCATGCAGCAGCGGCGGCAGATCGGCATCATGAAGGCCGTTGGAGCGCAGGCCAACCAGATTACCGGTCTGTACCTGGGCATGGTGCTCATTTTCGGCGCGCTGGCGCTGTTGGTCGCCATTCCCCTCGGCGCGGCGGGGGCGTGGGGGCTGACAGCCTTCGTAGCCAGCCTGATCAACTTTGACATGCAAGGGTTGCGCATCCCCCTGCCCTCGCTCCTGTTGCAGATCGCCGTGGGCCTGCTGGTGCCTCTGGTTGCCTCGTTGATTCCCATCTGGGGCGGCGTGCGGGTGTCGGTACGCGAGGCGCTCAGTTCCTACGGCCTGGGTAGCGGCCGGTTCGGCACGCACCTGGTAGACCGCATCATGGAGCGGGTGCGGGGCTTCTCGCGGCCGACCCTCATCTCGCTGCGCAACACCTTTCGGCGCAAGGCGCGCCTGGCGCTGACAATGTTTACCCTGGTGCTGGGCGGCGCGGTATTTATCGGCGTGTTGACCGTCCACGCCTCGCTGCTCAATACCCTGGACACCTTCTTCAACTACTGGCGCTATGACGCAGAGATCACTTTCAGTCGCGCCTACCGCTCTGACCAGGTGACGGCCGAGGCGCTGAGTGTGCCGGGCGTGGTCAGCGCCGAGACGTGGGCCGCCGCACAGGGCGGGCGCGTGCGCAGCGACGGCAAGGAAGGCCGCGCCCTGACGCTCTTGGGCGTGCCGCCGGATACGACGATGATTCAACCCAAGCTGCTCGAAGGTCGCTGGCTGTTGCCAGAGGACGAGAACGCCATCGTCATCAACACGGCGGTGCGCGAGCCGGACATGGAGCCTGACATCAAGCTCGGCGACGACGTGACTTTCAAGATTGACGGCCGCGATGAGACCTTCAAGGTCGTCGGGGTGGCGCGGGCCATGCTCACCGGCCCGCTCGTCTACGCCGACCGTGACTACATGGAGAAAGTCACCAACAGTATCGGGCGGGCGGGCAGCGTCCAGGTCATCACCGAGCGCAGCGACCGCGCCTTCCAGACGCAGACTGCCGAGGCGTTGAAGGACCACTTCAAGGACAAGGGCATCAATGTCAGCGGCACACAGGCCATCGGCGACCTGCGCCAGCAGATCGAGTACCAGTTCAACCTTCTGGTGGTCTTCCTGACCATCATGGCGGCGCTGATCGCGGTTGTCGGCGGCTTGGGATTGATGGGCACGATGAGCATCAACGTCATCGAGCGCACGCGCGAGATTGGCGTGATGCGCGCTATCGGGGCGAGCGACGGCTCAGTGATGCGCATCTTCCTGACCGAAGGCATCTTCGTCGGACTGCTGAGTTGGGTACAGGCGGCCATCGTCGCCATCCCCATCAGCCGCCTGCTGAGCGCGGCAGTGGGTCAGGCGTTCCTGCGCTCGCCGCTGGAGTATATCTTCTCGTGGCAGGGCGCGATTCTGTGGCTGTTCATTGTTGTCGTGCTGGCGTCCCTGGCGAGCCTGTTGCCATCCTGGCACGCTGCCCGCCTCACCGTCCGCGACGTGCTGGCCTACGAGTAACTCAACCTCAGACCTCTTCCTCCCACTCGGTACGGGGACGGGATTGACGCTCGGCCTTGGCGCGGGCGGCCATGCCCACGGTGACGACCTCGGAGCGGGCGCGCTCCAACGCCTTGACCACATCCATGTCCGCGCCGCCTTCCCGCGATAGGCGCGGGTTGATGCGCACCATGACCGGCACACGCACCAGCGGCCCCAGGATGACGGCCTCGCCGACGTTGAGGCCGGGAAGGTCGGCCAGCAGGCCCTCGGAGATGCCCTCCGCGGCCTGCTTGACGGCCAGCTGATCCTGGGGGTTGGTCAGGCGCATGATGATCTGCGAGTTGCACTGACTCAGCACGTCGGAGTGGACCTTGTAGGGCCGCTGCGTCACCAGCACCAGGAATATACCGAACTTGCGACCCTCGGCCGAGATGCGGCGGATGATGCTGGCCGCCTGGCCCGCCTCGCCCTTCGCCGCGCCGCCGGGGATGAAGTTGTGGGCCTCTTCCAGGACGAAGAACACCGGGCGCGGCAGGCCCTCGGTGACGGCCCTGCGCCAGGTGTCGTTGAGCACCTTCCACACCACGTAGTCAGAAACCGTAGAATCCATGCCCGCCAGGTCGATGGCCGATAGGGTCATCGGCCGCAGCATCTCGGGCAGCGGAATGTCGCCGAAGCCCCAGATATCCATGCGCTCCAACGCCTGAATGTACTTGACGGCCTTCTGCGCGCCGCTCACCACGTCAGGCGAGTACTGGCCGCCGCTGGCCCCGCCGTCGCCGCCGGCCGGCGCGCTGCGCGGGGTCGAGGCGGGCGGCTCGGCGTCGCGGTCCTGGCCCATGCTGTCCCACAGGTCGCCCTCGGCGCTGTCGTCGGCATCGGTCGCCTCGTCGCTGCCGAGGCCCGCCTTGTCGGCCCAGCGGCGGCGGGCGAAGCGGCTGAACTCGTCGCCGTCGCCCACCGAGGGGTTGAGGGGTGTGCGGCGCGCGGCGTCGAGGCCGTCGTCGTCCATGCCCTCGACGCGGTTGGCGATGCGTTCCAGGGCCTTGCGAAAATGCTCGGGGCCATAGTCACGGCCCCGCAGCTGGTTGTAGACAACCTGGATAGCCTGGCGGATGTTGGCGAAGGCGGGCGGCAGGCCGCACAGGGTGCAGATCTCCTCGAAGTCGAGCTTTGCGAAGTTGACCTCGAACTTGCGTGATGGGCCGGTATCGGCGTCGGTGAAGCGGCCCTTCTTCTGGCTCGGCAGGCGGTAGATTTCGACGCGGTCGGCAAAGGGTGTGGGGTGGTTGGCGTCGTCGCGGCGCATGAGCACATAGTCGGAGTTGGGGTCGAAGACGACCACCGTGCCGCCCAGGGTGAGCAACTGCTCCAAGAGCACGCCGACGGTGTAGCTCTTGCCCGCGCCCGTCTGGGCGATGACGGCCAGATGACGGCGCAGGCCGTTGGGGTCGCAGTCGACGCCGACCTGGGGGCGGTTGATGAGCGAGCCAATCTTCATGCCCGACTCGACCTTGGAGAAGAAGCGCTCCAACAGAGCGTCCTCGGCCTTGTGAACCTCGGCGCCGGGGGCGGCCGCGCCGCGCGGGTAGCGCACGACGTTGTGAGGGTCCAGGTAGCCCAGGACTTTGGCCGTGCCGATGATGATGGGCGGGGCGGACCGCAGCCGGGCCAGGATGGCCTCGACCTCGCTATAACTCATGCCGGTGTTGAGGAGGCGCGACGAGACGCTCAACCCGGTCACCTGGGCCAGTACATCCATGCGGCGCACGTCATCGCCGACGCGCTCCAGGACGTCGCGCAGGACGACGTATTCCAGGCGGGGTGGCGTGATCTCGCTATTGGTGACGAAGGTGAACTCGTCGGTGCGCACCTCACCGACCACGTAGCCGACGGCCGACATATCCCCTCCCACGCGCGATGGACCCGCTGGTCACAGTATACCGCAATGGTCGAGATCGAACAAGTGTGCCAGGCGGGTCAATCTCTGTATTCCTCTTGAAGCGGACGGCCATCGACTGTCTCGAAGCGCCGCATGTGGCGGATGATACCGACGGTGAGCATGAAGATGAAGGCGAGATCGACCAGGAAGAAGGAGTTGTCCAGCAGGCCGTGAGCCAGGAAGTTGACCATGCTCGCCATCAGGCCCAATGTCAGGATGCGCAGGTCGCCGCTCAGCGTCCGCCACAGGCGCAGGCCCGCGACCCAGAAGCCGACCTGCCCCAGGGCCAGGGCCAGCACGCCGAAGATACCCAGCCGCGTCCAGTAGTCGAGGACGATGTTGTGGGGGTGGGATAGGTTGCGGTCGGCCAGGGCGTTGCTGCGGATGTACGTTTCGCGGTACTCGTAGAGGAAGTTGTCCAGCCCGACGCCCAGCCAGGGATGGTCGCGAATCATGTCCACCGCCGACTGCCATAGCAACCGCCGCCATTCCAGGGTCTGGGCCTCGTCGAGGCGCAGCAGTCGCCCGACGCGCTCGGTGCGAGCGAAAGGCAGTAAGGCGAGGATGGCGACGGCCACCAGCCCGGCCACGATGCCCAAGGCTCGCCATCCCTGCATCAGGCCCAGGAACAGCAACGAGGCTGGAACACCCACCAGCCACGCGCCGGTGGAGAAGGTCAGGAACAGGGCGGCGATGATGGGCAGCAAGGCGGCGGCATAGGCCCAGCGCCGCGCCCGCGACGACCCCCACACGAGCAGAGCCAGGGCGACGGGCACGATACGCCCCAGGACCAGGGCCAGGTTGTTGGGCGAGCCATACAGGCCGCGCAGGCGGCGCACGCCCTCGGCAGCGATGCCGCCGGAGCCGCTGTAGGTCAGGAAGGCTGCCAGCGCGGCGGCAACGCCCGCCAGCGCCAGGGCGTCGGCGAGGCGCAGCAGTTGGGACCGGCTCAGGCGCGCATCGCGCAGGACCAGGTAGAACAGCGCAGGCTCCAGGATGACCAGGCGGAACTCGCGGTTGGCGACGCCGGGCATGAGCGCGACCAGGGGCGAGATGGCCCCCAGGAACAGCAGGAGTAGCACCGACACGTCCAACAGGTCGAGGGGCAGCTGCGCGCGCAGCGCAGCGACGACGCGGCGCACCACATCGCGTGACCAGGCCCCAACCCCCCTTGCTCCCCCCATAGACGGGGGAAGGGCAGAGGCTCCCTTCCCGCCTACAGGGAGAGGTGGGGAGGGGGCTGCCTCCGCGACACGGCGCACGGCCCACGCGGCGACGGTAAGGAGGGTCAGCGCCTCGACGAGAGAGACGCCCGTGCTGGCGAGGCGGAAGGTTTGCAGGTAGAAGGGCGCCGCGACCACAATCGCCGCCAGGCCCAGGTCCAGCCGTCGCGCCACGAGGAGCGCCAGTAGCGCCAGGGGCGCGAGGTTCAGCGGCCACGGCGTGTAGGCAAGGGCCAGCGCGGCGGCGGCCAGGGCGGCGATGTTCCCGGCCTCCCCCAGTCGCGCCGCCTGGCCGTCCCACCCGCGCCAGGCCGCCGACCACGGCAGGCGAATCGTGTTTGCCAGGGCCAGCGCGCCGCAGATAACGGCCCCGACAGTCAGGGCCAGCCACAGGGCGACGGTGGCGGGAGGGGGAGCCGGGTTGGCGGGCGGCGCCGGCGAGCGGCCCGCCGCCACGGCCGCCGTCAGTGCGGGGCGGGCCTGTCCGGCGTCAGACAGTAGGCTAAAGCCCCACACGGGGTCGTCGGGGGGTGCGGCGGGGCGCAAGGTCATCAACGACATGGCTGTGAGCCACGGCCACTCGGCCTGGGCGCGGTGGATGGCGTCGCCGGTGCGCTGCGCCTGCAACGTGGCGTCGTCCGTACCCCAGGGCGAGGGCCGACCCTGCCAGTCGGGGGGCAGCGCGTTCCAGCCCCACTCGACGGCCCACACCGGCTTGTCGCCGTCGCCGTACTGGCGCATGGTCTCACGCATGGCGACAGCGCGGGAGAAGTTGAGGATGGCGTCGCCGACGCGGCGGTCCTCGGGGCCGCTCCAGAAGCCGTAGGGCTTGACGGCCAGGGCGTCGAAGTAGGGGCCACCGCCGGCGCGATAGATCCACTCCAGATAGCGGATGTCGCTCTGGTTGCGGGTGCTGTTCTCGCTGGTGGCGGCCAGCCCGCCACCCAGGACGGTCAGCGCAGGATCGTTTGCCCTGGCGGCCTGGTAGCCTGCCCGTAGCAGCTCGACGTAGCGGCGCGGCGGGATGTACTCGCCCACGGCCCGCGCCGCCAGGTTGGGGCTATCCCACAACTGCACCGCGGCCAGCCGTCCCCGATAGCGGCGGGCCAGCTCGCCCACGAGACGGCCGAAGGTCGCCGCATCGGCGGGCGGGGCCAGGGGTGCGCCCTGCTCGCGGGCGTCCCGCGCCCAGGCCGGAGCCGCTGTCACAGTCAGCGCGACATCCAGCCCGCGCGCCTGGGCCGCGTCTAGCAGGCGGTCGAGGCTCTCCCAGTGATAGACACCCGGCTGCGGCTCGACGGTGGCCCACTCGACGCGCTGCCGTAGCCAGGTCAGCCCGGCGGCGCGGGCCGCGTCCAGTTGCCGCGCCAGTTCCGCGTCGTCCACGGTCAGTAGATCAACATTCGCGCCCAGGCGCGGCGAGTGGGCGACGGGGGCGATTTCGATGCCGCGCGCGGCGGCCTGGGTGGCGCGGATGCTGCGCGCCAGCATTACAGCCGCGGCCAGGGCGAGCGCGCCGAAAACGAGGGCGGCGAGGAGATGGCGTAGCCAGGGGTTGGTGGATGATGAGCGCATGCCCCAGGATGATACCACACAGTCTTGCCTTTTCCCCAACCCGGTGATATAATACCCGCTTGCAATTCCACGAGGAGAGATTACACGATGGCAAACGAAATCAACCTGACGGCCGAACGGCGCGCCGTCACCGGCAAGAAGGTCAGCCAGCTGCGTCGTGACGGCATCGTTCCCGCCGTCGTGTACGGCCACCACGTCGCCTCGACGCCGCTGCAGATCGATGCCCGCGCCCTGGACCAGACCATCCTTCGCGCCGGGCAGAACCGCCTGGTGACCCTCAATCTGGGCAGCGGGGAGACAGTCGTCGCTCTGGTGCGCGAGATTCAGCGTCAGTCCATGACCCAGAAGATTACCCACGTTGACTTCCAGGCTGTGTCCATGGACGAGCCGATTGTCACGTCCGTGCCCCTGCTCCTCGAGGGCGTCCCGCCCGCCCTGGAGGCTGGCGGCATGTTGCTGCACGCTCTGGATGCGGTCGAGGTTCGCGCCCTGCCCGCCAACCTCATCCCGTCCATCACGGTGGACGTGAGCGGCCTGATCGACTACGATGCCGCTGTGTACGTGCGCGACCTGGTGGTGCCTTCGACGGTGGAGATTCTCGCTGGCGGCGACGAACTGATCGCCAAGGTGACACCGCCGGTGACCGAGGCCGAGGAAGAGGCCGAGGAGGCCGAGGCCGCATCGCCTCAGCCGGAAGTCATCTCGGAGACCGAGGCCCAGCGCCGCCGTGGCGAGCGCGAGGACGAGGACTAGCGGCTTCTCAGCGCCGGGGTGGGGAAGCCAGCGACAGCGAATCAGGGGCGGGGGACTGGCAGAAGCCGCGCGGCTTCGCGCTCGTGCCCCCCGCCCTTCATCGTGTCTATGGACAACGTGTGGTATAATTGCTCGGCATTCATGGTTCCATCCAAGTGAGGCAGGGTATCCTGTGGCTAGCTCCTACAACCCCTTTCGCGGCATGATGTCCCGCGATATCGGCATCGACCTCGGCACGGCTAACACCCTCGTGATGGTCCGCGACCAGGGAATCGTCATCAACGAGCCTTCGGTTGTTGCCATCGACCGCAAGAGTCGCCGCGTGCTCGCCATCGGGGCCGAGGCGAAGGAGATGGTCGGCCGCACGCCCGCCAACATCGTTGCCATTCGCCCCTTGCGCGACGGTGTCATCTCCGACTTCGACATCACCCAGAAGATGCTCGAATACTTCATCCGTAAGGCCAACGACCGCATGCGCCTGGCGGGCAAGCCGCGCGTGGTGGTCGGCATCCCGTCGGGCGTAACCGAGGTCGAGAAGCGCGCCGTGCGCGACGCTTCTATCGCGGCGGGCGCGCGGGATGCTTACCTGATCGAGGAGCCGATGGCGGCCGCCATCGGCGCGGGCCTGCCAGTCACCGAGTCGATGGGTAGCATGATCGTCGATATTGGCGGCGGCACCACCGAGGTCGCCGTCATCGCCCTGGGCGGCATCGTCGTCAGCAATTCCATCCGCATCGCGGGCGACGAGATGGACGAGGGCATTATCCAGTACGCGCGCCAGAAATACAACCTGTTCATCGGCGAGCGCATGGCTGAGACGGTCAAGATGGCGATTGGCTCGGCCTACCCGCTGGACAGGGAAGAGACGCGCGTGCTGCGCGGCCGCAACCTCATCACCGGCCTGCCACAGCAGGTCGAGGTCAGCTCGGTCGAGATTCGCGAGGCCTTGTCTGGCCCCGTCAACGCTATCGTCGAGGTGGTCCGCGACACGCTGGACGACACCCCACCCGAACCGATCGCCGACCTGTTGGAGCACGGCATCGCCCTGGCAGGCGGCGGCGCGCTGCTGCGCGGCCTGGCCCAACGGCTGGCCGACGAGACGAAGATGCACGTCTACGTTGCCGACGACCCGCTGGCGTGCGTCGCCAAGGGCGCGGGGGCCGTATTGGAGAACCTCGACGCCTACTCGAAAGTGCTGGCGTCGACACAGCGGGCCAGCATCGGCCGCTAGGCGTCGCGCCCTGCGTGGGGTGGATACGGCCATCCGCCCCGGGTATCGTTGCGAATTATGCTGCGCTTTGTTGAACGCTCCTGGCTGTTCGTCGTGCTCATCGGCCTGGCTCTCGCTGGCTACGGCCTGCATCAGGCCGGCCGCCTGACGCCGGTGCAGCGCGCCGCTTCCGACGTGTTCGCCGTGGCCCACGGGCCGCTCATGGCGGTGTCCACGCGCGCGACAGGCGTCATCGACAGTGTGCGGCGCTTCGAGGCGATGGACCAGGAGAACGCCGACCTGCGCGCCGAGGTGGCGCGCCTGGCGGTGGAGAACCTGCGCCTGACCGAGGCCGCGGCCGAGAATGTGCGCCTGCGCGAGGCGGTGGGCTTCAAGGAAGCCAACCCGACCCTGAAGATTCTGGGGGCGGAGGTCATCGAGCGCGGCGGGCAGGGGCTGGTGGCGGGTCGCGTGGTCAGCCGCGATCCCAGCCCCTATCTGTCGCAGCTGACCATCAATGTCGGCCGCCGGGATGGCATCCAGGAAGGGATGCCCGTCGTGACACCCCAGGGGCTGGTAGGACGTATCTCGCGCGTGGGTGATCGCACGGCGCAAGTCCTGCTGCTCACCGACTCGGCCAGCGCCGTCAATGCCAAGACCATGCGGGGGCGGGTCACGGGCGTTGTCGAGGGCGCGGAAGAGGGTCGGCTCGAGCTGCGGTTCGTCGAGCAGGGCGCGGAGCTAAAGGTGGGCGACATTGTCCTGACCTCAGGCCTGGGTGGCAGCTTTCCCGCCGGCCAGCCCATCGGCCAGGTGACGGCCGTCCGCCAGAAGGACATCGACCTGTTCCAGGACGCCGACGTACGACCCATCGTCGATTTCAGCCGTCTCGAGGAGGTGCTGGTTATCACCGGCTTCGAGGCGACGCCAGTTGAGACGGCCAGGTGAGCGCGCGCAGTCGTCAGCGTGGCCTGTTCGCGACGCAGGCCAACGTCTACGTGGCGGCCCTGGTGTTGCTGGCCGCCGTGCTGCTCCATGGGACACTGATCCCGACGTTGCCGTGGCGGCCGGATGTGATGCTGGTCCTCGTCGTCACGTGGTCGCTGCTGCGTGGCCTGCGCGAGGGGCTGCTGTGGGCGTTTGCGGGCGGCGTCCTGCTGGATCTGCTGTCCGGCGGCCCCTTCGGAGCGTTCACCATCGCGCTGCTGGCCGCCGCCCTCTTGGCGGGGGCCGTGCACCGCGCGGCGTTCCACGTCGGCCTGCTCCAGGTCGGTGTGGTAGCTCTGTCTACCTTTATCTATGAGGCGGTTTACCTGACCGCGCTGGCGACCACGGACCACGCAGCGAGTTGGAGTCTCCTGGCGCGCAATCTCGGCCCGTCCCTCCTCCTCAACATCCTTCTCTTCATCGTGCTGTCGCGCCCGCTGGCGTGGCTCAATCGCAAGACCGCCGCCGAAAGTTTGGAGTGGTAAGCGTCCTTGTACGACTTTATTCCTGACGACCCCAAGACCCAGCACTGGGGGCAGCGCCCCGCCCCGCCGCCGCCGCCGCCCCCCTCGTCTCGCATGCGCCTCGCGCTGTTGCAGGTGGCTGTCGTGGCTGTGTTCGCCCTCTTGCTGGCCCAGCTGTGGCGGCTACAGATCGTCGAGTCGGCCACCTATCGCCAGCAGGCCGACGTGAACCGCCTGCGGCCGCGCACGGTGGACGCTGTGCGCGGTATCTTCTACGACCGCAACGGCGAGATTCTGGTCCGTAACCAGCCGAGCTTCTCCGTCTACATCACCTACGCCGACCTGCCCGACGATGAGCAGCGGCAGGCCGAGGTGCTGGCGCGGCTGGCCGAGCGCCTCGACCTTGCCAGTAGCGGTGAGGCGGGCGGCGAGGGGCTGCCGAGCGTGGACGGAATCGCCGCCACCGCCGCCGACGTGTGCAGCATTACTTCGAAGTACGTCCCGCCCGGCCCGACAGCGCCCCATGGCATCAAGGAATATCTGGCCGAGGCGTGTCGCGCTCCCTACACGCCCATTCGCGTCAAGTCCAACGTGGCCCGTGACCTGGCCTTTACCATCGAGCAAGATCGCCTGAATCTGCCGGGCGTGACCGTCCAGGTGACGCCCATCCGCCAATATCTGGCCGGCGACTCCGTCGCCCACCTGCTCGGCTTCATGGGCAATATCCCCGCCGAACAGCGCGACCAGTACGTGCGACCAGGCGCTGACTACGAGCCGAGCGACAAGATCGGTCTGGCGGGGTCAGAGTACGCCTTCGAGAAGGCGCTGCGCGGGACGAAGGGTCGCAAGATTATCGAGGTCGATGCGGCCGGCCGCGAAGTCAAGACCGTCGGTGAGCCGACCGCACCGATAGCGGGCCACAATGTCGTCCTCACTCTGGACCTGGCGATGCAGAAACAGGTCGAGGACATTCTGAAGCAGGGCCTGGCGCGCGCCAGGGCAACGCGAGGCGTGGCCATCGTGATGAATCCGCAGACAGGCGAGATTCTGTCGATGGTGTCGATTCCAGGCTTCGACAACAACGTGTTCGGCGACGGCATCAACGCCGAGAACGTCAAGGAGTACGTCAAGCTCAGCGAGAACAGCGACCGGCCACTGATGAACCGCGCCATCGAGGCTATCTACCCCACCGGCTCCGTGTTCAAGATCGTCTCTGCGGCGGCCTCGCTCCAGGAAGGCGTCGTCAGCACTGAGACCCAGGTCGAGTGTGACGGCATCCTGTTCCTGCCCAACCGCTTCTTCCCCGATGACAAGAGCAAGGCCACCCCCTTCTACTGCTGGAAGAAGCCGGGCCACGGTAAGATCAACGTCATTGACGCGATCGCCCAATCCTGCGATGTCTTCTTCTATGTGGCGACCGGCGGCTTCGAGCCGACCAAGTTCGCGGGCCTGGGCCTCGACCGCTTCACCAGGTACGCCCGCGCCTTCGGCTTCGGTCAGCCAACGGCCATTGGCCTGCCCGGCGAGGCGAAGGGCCTGATGGCCCAGGATGGCGACACCTGGGACCGCTTCAAGCGCCTCAATTATGCCGAGAGCTGGTATGTCGGCGATACCTACAACATGGCCATCGGCCAGGGGTTCTTCAACGCCACGCCCTTGCAAATGCTCAACGCCACGGCCGTCGTCGCTAATGGCGGGACGCTGTACCGTCCCCAGATCATGTACCAGGAAGTGACCGCCGACGGCCAGGTGGTGCGCGGCTTCCAGCCAGAGGCGATTCATCAGGTTCCCGTCAGCACAGAGAATCTGGGCTACGTGCGCGAGGGCATGCGCCGCGCCACCGTGCCGCCCCTGGGAACGGCCTCGGGGGCGGGGCTGCCCGACGAAATCACGATGGGCGCCAAGACCGGTACCGCCGAGTTCTGCCTGTGGGACGAGCAGGCGCAGAAGTGCGGTCTCGACAAGGACGGCAATCTGCCCACCCACGCCTGGTTCACCGCCTTCGCGCCCTTTGAGAATCCCCAGTATGCCCTGCTGGTCATGGTCGACGGCTCCTCTATTCCAGGGCCGCCCACCGTCATCCAGGGTTCGGAGGCTGCCGCCCCCATCGCCGCCGACATCCTGCGCGCCATCTTCAAGCTGCCCATCCCGGAGCGCAATGTACCCGCCGCGCGCGGCGGTGACTAGGGGCCGCGCCGCTAGAACTCAAGATTCGCCGGCGGAGCCTGGGCCATCGGCCCAGGACGACCCATTCCACCCACACACTGATGGAGCGTTCCATGCCGTTTAGCTCGCGCCCTCCCTTCTCCTTCGCCAGCATCATCCCGCCCATTATCATGCAAAACGTGGCGCGCAACGGAACTTCCAGTGAGCGCGACATGGCTATCCACACCCTCGGCATCGGCGAGTCATTCCGGGCCTACCGCGCCGCCCAGTTGCCTACCCTGCCGTCAGGCGTGCGGCGCATGCCCCTAATGGCGCAGGCGACAATGATGCGCAGTATCTATGACGCAGATCATAAGTCCGAGCTTCCCGGCCGCCTGGTGCGCACCGAGGGCGCGCCGCCGACCGGCGACCCGGCGGTCGATGAAGCCTACGATGGCCTCGGCGCGGTCTGGACGTTCTACAACGACGTCTATGACCGTAACTCCATCGACGATCGGGGCATGGCCATGCTCGGCGTGGTGCACTTCGGCAAGCAGTTTGACAACGCTTTCTGGGACACGCGCCAGATGGTCTT
Source organism: Anaerolineae bacterium (assembly GCA_034431435.1). Lineage (GTDB taxonomy): Bacteria > Chloroflexota > Anaerolineae > Epilineales > JAHCIE01 > JAHCIE01. Next base: position 24,634 of record DAOUDG010000051.1, read on the forward strand.
CGGCGATGGGGGTCTTTTCAAGCGCTTCACCGCCGCCGTGGACGTCATCGGCCACGAGCTGGCCCACGGCGTGACCCACTACGAGACCGGTCTCAACTACTTCCAGCAGTCGGGCGCTCTCAACGAGTCCATCTCCGACGTGTTCGGCATCATGGTCAAGCAGCGGGTGCGCAATCTGAAGGCCGACGAGTCCGACTGGATCATTGGCGCCGAGCTATTCAAGGGAACCACTCTCAACGGCGTCGGCCTGCGCTCGATGAAAGCGCCTGGTACAGCCTACGACGACCCGGTGCTCGGAAAGGACCCCCAGCCAGGCCACATGCAAGGCTACGTCAAGACGTTCAATGACAACGGCGGCGTGCACATCAATTCTGGCATCCCCAATCACGCCTTCTACCGCCTCGCCGTGGCCCTGGGCGGCTATGCCTGGGAGAAGGCAGGCCGTATCTGGTACGAAACCCTGCGTGACCCCAAGATTCGCCGCAACAGCGGTTTCACCGCCTTTGCCCGTCAGACTATCCACAACGCCGGCGTCCTATTTGGTGTAGGGAGTGTAGAGCAGAAGGCTGTGAACGAGGCCTGGCGTCAGGTCGGCGTCCAGCCCAAGTAGAGAGGAAGGGCTGCCATGGTCATTCGATTGGTAGCAGAGAGTACGGGTGTGGCGTACTTCCCCGGTCTCGCCCAGCCCGTGACCATCGATACGAGCGAACTATCCGATCAGGAGGCCGAGGAACTGCAACGCCTCGTCGACGAAGCCGGGTTCTTCGACCTCCCCTCCGCCACCCGCACGGCCACCCGCACGCTGCCTGACATGTGGCGCTATTGCCTCACCGTCGAGGAAGGCGAGCGTTGCCACACGGTTCGCCTCACCGACCCCGCCGGCGACCCCACCCTGCAAACCCTCCTCGATGTTGTCCGCCACGAGGCCGAGATCGCGCGCCAGGCGGCGCGGAAGGCCGATTGACAAGCGACCCAAATGCGGGTATACTACATAAGAGCCTGTCTAGGCGGACATACCACTATATCTTGTGGTCGGAGAGCGAGTGACTGTCGTCATCAAAGGAACCGCCGACGGACTGACCGTGACCCTCCGCCAGGGTGACTGGGATGAGGTTGTGGCCTCCCTGGCGGAGCGCCTCGCGGCCTCGCCTACCTTCTTCGCTGGTGCGGAAGCCGCGGTGAGGCTCGATGGCCGGTCTCTGGACGCCGCTCAGCTGGCCCAGCTCGGTGAGCTGTTCGCGGCTCACGGGGGCCAGTTGCGCACCGTGATCGCCGAGGATGGCCCGACCCGCGCCGCGGCGCGGGGCCTGGGCCTGGCGGCCAGCGCGCCGCGCGGCGGCAAGGCGCGCCCCGTGCGGGCCGAGCTAGAGACGACCAGCGGCATCGTGGTGCGCCGCACGCTGCGCTCCGGCCAGACCATCCGCCATGCCGGCCACGTCGTCGTCATTGGCGACGTCAACCCCGGCGCGGAAATCGTCGCCAGCGGCGATGTGGTTGTCTGGGGACGGCTACGCGGCCTGGTGCACGCGGGCGCGGGGGGGGACAGCGGGGCCTGGGTGTGCGCGCTCCAATTGGCGCCAACGCAACTACGCATCGCGGACCGCATCACCCGCCCCCCCGACTCCACGGGGCGAGCCGGTCGCTGGTCGCCGGAAGTTGCGCGTATCGAGGATGACAACATCGTCGTTGAAGCCTGGGAGACGAACTAAAGGAGACGCGAATGGGGGCCAGAGTCATTACCATCACGTCCGGAAAGGGGGGGGTCGGCAAGACGACGACGACGGCCAATCTGGGCGTCGCCCTCGCCAACAGCGGCCAGCGTGTGGTCTGCATTGACGCCGACATCGGCTTGCGTAATCTCGATGTCGTCATGGGCCTGGAGAACCGCATTGTCTACGACATCGTGGACGTGGTGGAGGGGCGCGCGCGCCTGCGCCAGGCCATGATCCGCGACAAGCGGCTCCCCGAGCTGAGCCTGCTACCTGCCGCCCAGACCCGCGACAAGTCGGCCCTCTCCCCCGCGGAGATGATCCATCTGGCCGACGACCTGCGCCCCGACTTCGACTTCATCCTTATCGACTCCCCGGCGGGTATCGAGCAAGGCTTCAAGAATGCCGTCGCCCCCTCCGACGAGGTGATTATCGTCACCACGCCGGAAGTGTCGGCGGTTCGCGATGCGGACCGCATCATTGGCCTGGTCGAAGCCGAGGAGAAGAACACGCCGCGCCTGATCATCAACCGCCTGCGGCCCTCGATGGTCAATCGCGGCGACATGCTCAGCAAGGATGATGTCCTCGACATCCTTGCCATCGACCTGATCGGTATCGTGCCTGACGACGAGACCATCATCGTCAGCACCAACAAGGGCACACCGGTGGCCTTGCATAACCACTCGCCGTCGGGAACAGCGTTCCGCGACATTGCCCGCCGCATCATGGGCGAGGATGTGCCCATCGTGGAGCCGGTAGATCAGACGGGGTTCATGGCGCGGCTTAGTCGCTGGTTGCGAGGTGAAGGAGGGCCGACGTGAGTTTCCTCGACCGCCTCTTCGGCCGTGCCGAACCGTCCAGCAGCCAGGTCGCCAAGGAGCGCCTCCAGCTCGTACTGACCTCGGACCGCACCAACATTACGCCCGCGCTGCTGGAAGTCATGCGCGACGACATCATCCGCAGCATCTCGGAGCATGTCGAAATCGACCGCTCGGGCATCCAGTTGAGCGTCTCCCAGGGGCGTGGCTACCATCGCGTGGTGGCCGACATCCCCGTAGTGCGGGCACGCGAGTCGAGCAGCCCGCCCCGCCCTACCCCGCGTCGGTCGCGCCCCGCCCCATCCGCCAGCGAATAGCCCCGCCGACCAGGCGCAGCCGCAGGCCCACGGACTTCCCGTGGGCCTGCACTATTGCCACCGACTCGCGCTACGGCGAGCGCAAGTCGGTGGCGCGTTGCAGCAGCGGCAGGTGGATACGGTACGGCGACGAGCCGATGAATACCATCCCCGCACCGGTCACGCCGCCTGCTGCCGCTGTCACCCGCACGCTAGAGCGGGTAGGCGGGATGCGCAGGGTTGCGCCCGCCTTACCCTCGGCGGTTACGCCCAGCGTGATACTCGCACCGGCCCCGTCGAAGCTGCCCTGTTCGGTGGTGAAGGTGACGAGCGTCCCGGCGGCGACCGGCCGCCCCACGCTGTCCAGTACCTCGGCGGTTACCTGGACGGTCGCCGAGATCTCCCCCGTGCCTGTGACAACGCTCGGCGCAAGCGCCACGTTCACCCGCGCCGGCGGCCCGATGGTGAACTCCACCGAGCGCCGCACCTGGCGGCCGCCAGCCGCCACGATGAGATCGGTCACGCCGATGGTCGTACTGGCGGTGAGCGTCGTCGTCACCACACCGTCTGCCGTTCCGGCCTGGGGTGGCGAGAACGTCCCCAGTGGCGCGACCAGGGAGAAGTCGACCGGCGTGCCATTCTCAACCGGGTTGCCGTGCTGGTCCAGCAGCCGCGCCGAGACTGTCATGTGATCCTGACCGTCGGCCACCAGGCGCGGCGGTACGCGGCTCGTATTGGGTATCAGTACCACCGGCGGCCCCGCCAGCAGGCGTACTGGATAGGTGGTGACGAGGCTGCCGATGCTTACGGTGAGGACACCCGTCCCGGCCACGGTCCCTGAGCGAAGCAGCGTCGTGAAGATGCCGTTGGTGAGCGCGCCCACGCTCGGCGTCAGGCTCGTGCCCAGGTTACTGGCAAGGCTGATAGGGCTGCTCACGACATTGTTGTAGGCGTCGCGCGCTGAGATGACCAGCGCCGTCTGGGATTGGCCGTCGGCGGCCAGACTGGGCTTCGCCGGCGACAACGTGGCGACAGCGGGCGGCCCCGCGATAAACTGCACCGGGGTCGACGCTGTCAGCGGGCCTGCCTGCGCCGTGACAAGAGTCGTGCCCAGGCTGTGGGCCGCGGTCAGCATGGCCGTCCCGATGCCGTTGACGGTCAGGGCGACCTCGCGGTCCAGGTTGCCCAGCGGCGGATTCAGGCCCAGGGTCACCGGACTGCTAATGCCATTGGCGTAGGCGTCGAACAGCTCGATTTGAATCGTCGCCGTGTGTGCGCCGCTGGCGATGAGGGTCGCCGGCGCGGTCACGCGCAGCTGGTGCGGCGTGGCGGGCACGACGCGGAAGGTGCGGCTGCTGGACGCGGCGGCGATCGTCGCCGTGACCTGGCCCTGGCACACCTGCGTGCCGCCGATCACGCCCACCGTGGCCCGCCCCCCCACCGTCTCCGCGCTGGTCGCCTGCAGGGAGGCGGAGGCGCAGCCGCTCAGGCTGAACTGGACGATGTTGTTGTCCAGGACAGGATTGTTGTAGGCGTCGCCCACGGTTGCGGTGGCCTCGATGGGCGTGTCACCGGCCGCCACCTCGATACGGTCCAGGCTCAGGCTCACCTGGGTCGGCGGCCCCGGCAGGATCGAGACAGGGCGGGCGTCGCAGTGCGCGTCGGCGCAGGCGGACACGCGCGCCAGCCCGGCCCGGGTACCGGAGGCGAAGGTGCGCTCGACGCGCCCCCCCTGGGTCGTCGCCACCAGCACCTGCTGGGGCGTGCCCCCCACGTCGAAGCCGCCCAACGTGGTGGTCAGGGTTACGACTGTGCCGTCGGTGACGAAGTTGCCGTAGCGGTCGGTGAACGTGGCGACGAAGGGGGCGCTGACGCCAGCGGGCAGCGTTCGGTTGATGCTGACGGTGGTCGTGAAGGGCGAGCCGGGTACGATGCGTATCGGGCGCGATGCGGTGTAGCCCTGCCCGTTGGAGGTCATACTGGCAATGAAAGTGGCGTCGCCGGGGTGCATGCCGGCCGTCACTGTCGTCGTGACTGTGCCGTTAGCGCCTGTCCGCCCCGCCGGCGGGGCGATGGTAAAGGGGGGTGGGTTGGTGCTGGGCGAGGCGGCGAAGGCCACGTCCCACGAGGGCACGGGGTTGTTGAAGGGATCAAAGACCTGGAGGCTGATCACCGCGCTCTGGTCCACCGCCAGCGTCAACAGGGACGGGTCCAGGGCAATGCGATTGGGTGGGGCGGCGATGACCCGCGTCGCCACATCCTTGCGGTTATCGGCGGTGAAGGACTCTGCCGTTGGGCTGCTCACCTGAACAGTCGTGGTGTAGATGGTGTTGATAGGCGGTGGCGGATTGTCGGGAACCCGCACTTGCACGGTCACCGAGCGCGCGCCGTCGGGCGGCAGGTCTTCGGGGAAAGTCCACGTCACGACGTTGCCGTTGCGGTTGAAGCCGGCCGGACTGGCGTCAATGAACTGGAGTTGCGCGGGCGCGTTGACGATGACCGTCGAGCCATTGGCGGTGGCGCTGCTCTGGTTGAAGTCGTAGGGATTCTGCCGGCCGCGATTGACGACGCTGGCGGCCAGCGTCACTGTCTGGCCGGGCGTCACCGCGCCCGGCGAGCTGCCCTCCGCCGTCAGGTTCATTCCCCACAGATCGGACGTTACAATCAACAGGTTGTTGCTGCTGTTACTGTCGTACAACGGGCCGCTGATGCGCGCCAGGAACCGCAGCGCCGCCGCGCCCGGCTTCGCGCCCGTGGCGATACGCAGGGTGAGGCGGATCGAGGCGTTAGAGTTGACGCTGGCGATGGGTGGGTTGGGCGCGGGGACGCTGTACGTCCAGACGCACTCGCCCGTACAGGTGGACGTTGGCTGCCCTGTCGCCGGGTTGATGAGCTTGAGGTAGCCGGGCGGCGCGCCAGGATTCAGCGGCCAATACTCCTCCCAGCTTACGAAAGCGGTGCTGATGGGCAGCGTCACGGTGATGCGGGCGTCGCGCGCCTCGGCCAGCCCGGCATTGGCAAGGAAGACTTTGTAGTTGACCGTATTGCCCGGCAACCAGGGCTGGCTGAGGTCGTCGGGCGGTGTGACATCGACCCGCAAATCGACGGTATAGACGGGCAGGAGCAGGGACGCGCTGTCGGGGTTGCCGCCCGGTGCGCGCTGCGCCGTCGATGTGGTCACCGTGGCGTCCGACTGCAGGGTCACCGCCGACGGCCACTGGTAGGCGGGGTCGATCTGGCCGCGGATGGTGATCACATCGCGCTGGCCGGGAGCCAGGCTGCCGATGACCCAGCGCCACGCCTCGCCAGGGCTGCCCGGTGTTCGTGCCGTCGTGACGCCAGAGGGAAGCGTCACCTGCGGGTTGAGGAAGTGGTCCATCAGGGTATTTTCGACGAAGACGTTGCGCGCGGTCGCCTGCCCGGTGTTGCTGTAGATGATGGTATACGTCACCTGGTCGCCCGGCGTGCGATAGCCCCCCGTTCCCAGTGGGGGCGACGTGTCCAGACGCACCGTCACGTCGGCCGGCAAGAGGGGAATCGTCGCCGAGCCAGAGGTCAGGCCCTGGCGGCTGGCCTGCACGACCAGCCCCTGGGACGAGTAGCTGTTCGGCGCGGTCAGCGTGACACTGGCCGTGCCGCCGCTGAGAACGGGCGCCGTCGAGCTGAGAACGCCGGTCAGGGCGCTGGTGAAACTGAGGTTCACCGCGCCGGAGTAGGTCTTGACCCAGTTGCCATCCTTGTCCACCGAGCGGATGGTCAACGTCGTTTGCCCGCCATCGACCGACACGCTGCCTGGGCTGGCCGTCACCCGCAGCGCCACCACCGGCCCGGCGACTACGTCCAGAGGAGCGTCGGCCCAGGCCTGCCCCGCCTGGGCGCGCACAGTCAGCGGGCCGGCGACCGTCGTGTTGAGGGTGGTGGTCGCCGTGCCCGTGGCGTCCGTGGTGGGCGCGGTGGGGACCAGGCTGGCTGTCCCGGTGAGGACGCTGAAGCTAACGAGATGCCCCGCGCTGACGCGGTTCTGATACTGGTCGCGGGCCACCGCGCGCACCGGCAGCGGGACGCTGGCCGTCGGCGCGCCCAGCGCTTCCAGCGCCAGTGTCGCCGGGGCCAGGGGCGAGAATTGTACATTGGCGGTGGCCTGGCGAGCGCCGACGCGGGCCGTGACCTGGGCCTGCCCGCTGACTTGCGAAACCACCGCTGTCGTGGCGCGGCCGTCCACCGTGGTCGCGCTGGTCGCGCTCAACTGGCCGACGCCACTCTGGGTGAACTGGAGGGCCGTGGGAGCCACGGCGTTGCCGTAGGTATCGCTCACCCACGCCGTCAGGGTTACGCTCTGGCCCACCGACGCGCCGCCGGGGCCGCCGAAGGTCAACTGCGCCGCCGCGCCGGGGTCAACCGATAGGCTGAGGGTCGGGTTCGCGTTGCCTGCCGCCGCCGACACCGTGACCGGGCCGCTACGGGTGGTCTGAAGGATGGCGGTGGCCTGCCCGCCCGTCGTCACCGCCGACGGGGTAATCGTCGCCGGCGGTGGAACGCTGAACGTGGCGACCGTGCCGTCGGGCACGAACAGGCCCTGGGCATCGCGCAGGCTAGCGGTGATCGTGATGGGTCGCCCTACCACTGCCGCCCCCGCCAGGGCCAGCGTGCCGGTCTGCGCGGGCGGGAAGACCACCGTGGTGGTGCGCGCGGCGTCGTTGTTGCTCAGGTCCACATCGCCAGGGGCTGAGACGTGGGCGAGGCTGGTCAGCAGCGCGTCGCGGGGGGCGGTCGCGCTGACCGTGCCGGTGACGGCCAGGGTCGCCGACGCGCCCGCGCCGACGCTGCCCACGTTCCACGTCACGCTGCGCGTCGCGGGCGACCACGCGCCACTCCCCGTTGCCGTCTCAAAATTGACATAAGATGGCAGCGACTGGGTGACGACGACACCGGCTGCCGCCAGGTTGCCGCTGTTGGTGTAGGGCAGGCGGTAGCTGATGGTGCGACCGGGAGGACTCGTATCAGGGCCAATCAGGCCCTGGCGCATATCGACGCCGACCACGGTCACCGGCCCAGCCTGCGCCGCGTTGTTCGAGGCCTCGGTGTCGCCCGTCGCCGCGCTCACGGCGGCCTGGTTCACCAGCCCTGTGCCCAGCGCCGCGCTGACCGGGACGCGCGCCGCCAGAGTGAAACTCACCACGCTGTCGGTGATCAGTTGGGGCAGACTCCAGACCGGCGGCACGGTGGACAGGCGGCTCAGTCCGGCCGCCTCGGCGGTATCGGTGATCCACGTCAGGCCGCTGGGCAGCGTGTCCGTCAGCCGAAGGTCAGTGGCGGGCGCGCCGCTGGCCGTGACGGCCAGGGTATAGGTTAGCGCGCCGCCGGGACCGACGCTCGTTTGGGCGACGCTCTTGCCCAGCGTCACATCGCCCCCCACCGCTTGAAGGCGGGCCAGGGCGGTCGGGCGCGGCAGCGCCAGCAAGGCCAGCGCCCACACCAGGGGACCGAGAAGAATCGCGCCGAAGACTTTGAGCAATAAGCGACCGCGAGCGCGGCGCGCTGAATAAGGCATGAGGCCACCCCTCCGAGGCTGACTCACGGGCCGAACCAATAGCTTTCGTGCAATACGACGCCCGGCGGCGTATCCGGGTTACGCGATGTGACGTTGTAACTCTTTATTCGGGGGAAGTAGCGCGCGCCAGGGCCGCCACGATGGCGTCCGGCACGGCGGCATCCTGCTCAGCGAGGACGGTGCGCGGGTCGAACAGTACGCGGTCGTTCTCGATGCGCGCGACGAGGGGCGGCCGGCCGCGACGTAGCTGCGCGGCCACGTCGCTGGGTCGCGTGGCGGCCAGGGCCAGCGCCCACGTGGGCAGCGTCTCCCCAGGCAGCGCGCCGCCGCCCACCGTGCTTTCCGCCGCCACCACCGCCGCATCGATGCCCCGCGCCGCCAGGGCCGCCGCCCAGGCCGTGGCGCGCGCGTGGAGCGTGTCGCGAGACGCGCCGATCATGGCCCACACGGGGATGCGCTCGACATCGCCGCGCTGATAGTGGAGCAGCGTCGCGTGCAGCGCGGCGAGGGTCAGCTTGTCGACGCGCAGGGCACGGGTCAGGGGGAATCGGCGCAGCCGCTCCACCAGCTCATGGCGGCCGACAATCAGCCCGGCCTGTGGCCCGCCTAATAGCTTGTCGCCGCTGAAGGCCACCAGGTCGGCCCCCGCCGCCAGGCTGGCCTGGGGGGTCGGCTCGGCGGCCAGACCATACGCCGTCGTGTCCACCAGCGCGCCGGAGCCGATGTCGTCGATGAGCCACAGGCCGTGGGCGTGGGCCAGCGCGGCCAGGTCGGCGCGGTCGGGGGTGTGGGTAAAGCCGACGAGCTTGAAGTTGCTGGCGTGGACGGTCAGGATGGCCGCCGTGTCGGGGGTGATGGCCGCCTCGTAGTCGCGGGCGTAGGTGCGGTTGGTCGTGCCTACCTCCACCAGCCGCGCCCCGCTCTGGCGCAGCACGTCGGGGATGCGGAAGCCGCCGCCGATCTCCACCAGCTCGCCCCGCGCGATGAGCACCTCACGCCCCGCGCCCAGCGCCGCCAGGATCAGGGTCACGGCCGCCGCATTGTTGTTGACGACCAGCCCCGCCTCCGCGCCCGTCAGCTCGGCGACGAGGCCCGCCGCGTGGCTATAGCGGGAACCCCGCTCGCCGGCCGCCAGGTCGTACTCCAGGTTCGAGTAACCGACGGCCACGTCGAGCATGGCCTGGCAGGCGTCGGCGCTTAGCGGGGCGCGGCCCAGGTTGGTATGGATGATGACGCCACTGGCGTTGATGACCGGCACGAGGGTCGGCGCGACTCGCGCTTCGACGCTGGCGCGCACGGCGTCCAGCAGGTCGGCCTCGCTCGGCGGGGAGCCGCCCGCTTGCAGCCGCGCCCGGGCATCCGCCAGCGCGCCGCGCACCGCGTCGGTCACCAGGGGGCGGCCGTGGGCGGCGATGAGGGGCGCGAGGGCGGGCGAATGGAGCAGGCGGTCCACGCTGGGCAGGTGGCGCAACACGGAGACGGACATTCTACCTTACCGTTCTGTGAGTAGCCTTATCTCGTGACACAGGACATGGGCTGATTGTAGGTCATTTGGGCGGCGCGTCAACTCCCCGGCGCAGGCACGGGGGCCTGGGGGCAGAGGGCAGGCACGGGGGCCTGCCCCTACGAGAGTGCGACGGTCGGGGTAGGGGTGGCCCCCCGTGGCCGCCCTCGTGCCTGGCGGCTAAGGCGCGGGGAGCGTGGGCGTTGGTGTTGGCACGGACAGACGCACGCGGTAAAGCTGGTCCGTGACGGCCCACCCATCGTACTTGGAGATCATACCAATGGCACGCGCAGGAGTAGCGCCACTAATGGGAACCCTGACAAGGTTCTTCTCGTCGCATTCAACCGATGAGAGGCCCCTCGGGCTAGGCACAGTGCATATCACGCCGTCTACGGCGTCTATGTACATCGGGCCCCCCCCGACTGGCTTGCCACAATCAGCCGCCACCCTGAGCCAGACCAAATACTAAGCCACGGTCCATACCCATAGCGTGTGTCGAAGGTGAAGCCGCTTAGCCAAACGTTGTTGGGGGACAACGCGGCTAAATCGGTTAGGCGAACACCATTGAAATCTTGCCCGCGACGCTGCCAGCCCGGTAATTCGCCTGTCCATTCGTAAGCGTAGCCGAAGCCCGTTGGCGACCAATACCAGTTCGTCGCCAACCACACCGACGACGACGACAGGGCAAGCACGCGAGCAGGGGATTCTCGCCCCGTCATCTCGGGCGGCGGCATCGCCCTCCACGTCGCCCCGTCCCATCGCATGACTACGCCTGGGTAACCCACTACCCACGCCTCCGCAGGCGACAGCGCCGACACACTGACCAACTTATCGCCCAACACAGCCGCCACGCGCCACACCGCTCCATCCCATCGCAACACCTGCCCCGACGCCGTGGTCGCCCAGGCATCGGCGGGTGAGGTGGCGTCCAGATCGGTAATGGCCGCCGTGGTGGGCGAAGCAACCTCGTGGTAGCCCAGGGCATCGAGGGAATACAGGCGGCCCGCCGAGTCGCCCAACCACCCGTCCGACACCGACAACACTGTGATGGCCGTCCAGCGACCACCGCCGGGTGGGTTGCCCTACGGCTCAGCGCCGGGCCGCACCGCCAGCGGGTTGCGCACCAGCAGGGGCAGCCACACCTGGCCGGCCGGGGTCGCCGTGGGCGTTGGGTCGGTCGTCGCGGTTGCCGTTGGCTCGCTGGTGACTTCGGCGGTCGCCGTGGGCGTCAGCGTGTCGGTTGGCGACGGTGTGGCGGTCGCGGTCGGCGTTGCCGTTACGGTGTCGGTGGCGTCGGCCAGTGGCTGGCCGAGGGACGGGTGGGGCGGACCAGGAGAGTGGCAAGCAGGAGCAGCGCGGCGAGCAGGCCAGCCGCCATTGGCAGGCGTCGCATGGAGATTGCCATTTCAGGCGGGAATCGGGACGAGGGGTCAGATTTCGATTTGCGATTCAGATTCCAACGCCACTATAGATGACGTTTGTGCTGTCACCGGGTTACGGCCTGGCAACAGTCTTTTCGCCAGGGCGCGGTCCTGGGCGGTGAGGCCGCCGACGGCGACGAGGATGCCCAGGTAGACGCCCGCCGCCAGGAGCAGCACCAGCAGCCACGGCCCGCGCCCCCACAGCAGGGCGAACACCACGGCCAGCGCCGCGCTGGCGAGGGCGGGCCGCCAGGCAAGGGCGAGCGGGTTGACGGGACCGACGCGACGGCGCACCGCCCACATGAAGGGGACCATCAGCACGATCTCGGACAGGATGGTGATGACGGCGGCGGCCGGGTAGCTGTAGCGCGGGATGAAGATGAGGTTGAAGACGATGTTGAAGGCGAAGGCCACGGCGAAGCTGCGCGTGATCCACTTCGCCTCATCCACGGCGACCAGCACGTACTGCGTCACGCCGTTGACGAAGCTGAAGGGCAGGAACCAGATCATGATGCTCAGCGCAATCGCGCCGGGGGGCAGGTAGGCGGGGCCGCCGAGTAGCCGAATCAACTGCGGCGACATGAAGGTCGTGGCGGCGGCGACGGGCAGGGCGATCATCAGCAGCGCGCGCAGCGCCAGGGTGTAGGGGCGCGTGAGGGGCGTGGAGAGAGATTGGGGATTAGAGATTAGAGATTGTTCCGTGGTCGGCCCGTCGGTGGTCGGTGGTCGGTGGTCGGTGGTCGGC
>DAOUDG010000052.1:0-17882 GCA_034431435.1 Anaerolineae bacterium
GGTGGGCGGCGGTACGACCGCCGTCGGGCCTGGCGCCATCGTCGTCGCGACGGCCGGGGCGGTGGTCGGAGCGGCGGCCGTGCTTGGCGGGGGGGCAGCCTCGGCCGTGGCCGCAGGTGCGGCGGATGTCGGCGCGGCCATCGCCCCCGTGGGTGCGGTAGTTGGCGGGGTCGCCGCCTGGTTGCAGCCGACAGCCACGAAGCCAATGATCAGGAATGCCACAACAAGCCATGCGCGCATCACGGGTATCCTGCCTCCATCTCTATCGTAATTGAGACGCCGCCTCGCGCCTAGACGAAAGGGCTATCCTTGCCTGACGATCCACCCACGCCGCCTGAGCGTAGGGCAAATTTCAGGGTCCAGCATAGAACTGGACGTAGGACTCGTTCCCGCTGTAGTACCAGGCGGTGACGCTGACCAGCTTGGTCTGGGGGCCGCTCGGCACTTCGCCACGCAGCAGAACCTGGGCAGTGGGTGACAGCCCCTGGCTGTTCAACGCCTGGGCCAGGCCGTCGGCGTCCTGCACGAAGCCGGTCGCCTCGGCGGCGGTGGTGCGCACCCACAGCGTCACGTCGCGCACGGAGGGCAGCGCCTTCTCATACTCATCGCCGCTGATAAAGCCGCGCTCGTAGAGGATGGTCGGCTCCACCGCCTGGCTGACTTCCTCGATACGCAAGGCGACCAGGACGCCGTTCTCGCGCACGCCGTAGACACGCACCTGGGTCTGGCCGTCCGTTGGCAGCGCGCCGCACGCGCTAGGGCTGATGATCTGCGACGGTGGGCGGTCGAGGCCGTTCGCCCCCGTCACCGCCTGCCCGAAGCCCACCACTGGCGTGGTCACGTTGCCCGCGCCGACAAGGGTAAAGGCGAAGCAGCGTGGAACCGTGCCGTAGGTCGCCAGGTCTTCGACACGCCCCGTCAGCGTCTCCAGCTGCGCGCCCGGTGCGGCCAGGGGGAAGTCGTCAGCCGCCCACGGTGCGACAAAGCTCTCCGGCGGCACGGTGGGTGTCGGTCTGAAGCCCGGCGGCGTGCTCGTGACGGTTGGGGTGGCTGTCGGTGGCTTCGGTGTCAGCGTCTGTGTCGGCGTCGCCGTGACGGTCGGGGTCGGCGTGAGCGTCGCCGTCACGGTGGGCGGGCTGCTGGTAGCCGTGGCCGTCGGCGTGGGCGACAGCGTGGGCGACGGCGTGATCGTCACCGTCGGTGTCGCGGTCCGTGTTGGCGTGTTCGTGGCGGTGGGGGTGTGGGTGAAGGTCGCCGTCGGCAGGACGATGACGCCCCGAGTGGGCGTCCAGGTGGGAATGAGGGTACGCGTAGGCGTGGGCGTGTGGGTCACGGTGGGCGTAGGGTCGAGACGCCGCCAGCCGAACTGCACCATCGCCAGGCCGCCGCCCTCGTAGTAGTCGACGCGCAGGCTGTGGTTGCCTTCCCACAAGGATACGTCGCTCTGGAATACCTCGCTGCCGTCGTTCGGCCCCCAACGGTCCATCACAATCAGGCCATCGACCCAGACGCGGATGCCATCGTCGGAGCGGGCGCTGAAGCGATACATGCCCGCGCTGAGATAGACAACGCGGGTCCAGCGCGCCGAGAAGTCGTCGACGGGCAGCATCTCGCCATTGGGCTGGACCGGGGCGGCCGTGCCCCAATTGAAGTTGATATCGTTGTCGTTCTGGATAAAGGCCGGCTCACCCGTCAGGTTGCGGTTGGCCCAGTACTCGCCCAGCCAGGCCGTAATGATCACCGGGGTGCGCGTGGGGCCGGGGCGGGGCGTGTTGGTCGGCAAGGGCGTGGCCGTGACAACGATGACGACGGGGGTTTGGGTGGCGGGTGGCGGCGGGCCGGGCGTCGCCGTCTGGACGCTGGGCAGGGCGCGCAGTGTCACCTGCGCCGCCTGCAAGATGTTATTGGCTGCCTCGCCGATAGCCTCCACCAGGCTGCCGGGCGGAATGTCCGCCAGGTTGATGGCCTGCCCCGTCCAGTCGACGATGGTCGTGCCCGCGCTCGTCTGGATGATGCGAATCGCGCCCGCCAGCGGCGTCAGCCCGATGATGCCCAGTTCCGGCGCGACGCGCTCCACCAGTCCGCTGACTCGCGTGATCCCACTGGCCAACGTTGGCGTCGCCCCGGCGACAGTCGCGACGCCAACGGGGCCGCTGTCAGGGCCAGGTGTGCCCGCGCCGGGCGTCCCACCGCCGGGGCGCGGCGTGGTGGGCGGCAGGGTCACCGGCGGCGCCGTGCCCAACACCCGTGTTGGCGCGGGCGTCGGCGAGGCGGGCGGCGTCCCCGTCGGTTGCAGCACGATGCTGGACGGCGTGGCGGGCTGGACGGTGAAGGGAGCGCGGGCGACCGTGCGGCCGTCGAGGCTGCGCGCCACCACATCGACGGCCGCCAGACTCGCCCAAATACCGCTCTGCGGGAACGTAAAATCGAAGCTGAAGACGCCGTCCGCTCCGGTCCACGTCGCGCCCACTTCTTCGCCGATGCTGCTGTCGTTGGGTCGCGCCAACGACAGCGTGACGGCTTGCTCGGTGGGGAACCGCTCGCCGCGCGCGATGATGGCCGTGCCGGGCGGCCCCGCTGACGGGGTGAGCGCCAGCGATGGTCCGCTGGGGCGACGCAGGAGAAGGAACGCCAGAAACAGCAGGAGCGCCAGGGCGACGATACCGACGATGAGAAGGATGCGTTCCCTGGACGTTGACCCGGGGCTGGTGCGGACGCGCCATGTCATGAAGGTCTGATCCTTGGCGTGGCGATAGAGTGGCCCACCGCCACGCCCATTATATCACAACCCCACGTGGCCCCCTACTTCAGCGCGTAGATGACCTGCACCTGCGCGCTCACTTCCAGTTCGCCACTCTGCACCGCCACCGATTGCATGGCCGACGCTGCTCCCATGCCCTTCATCGCCGCCTCGGCGAACATCGGCCCGCCCCCCACGACATTGCTGACCTGGACAATGTCGCCCAGGGCCACACCGGCCTCGGCCGCCAGTTCCGTGGCGCGGGCCTTGGCGTCGGCCACGGCGGCGGCGCGGGCCTGCGTCTGAGCGGCGGTAGGGTCGGCCAGGCTGAACTGGATACCGTACACCTGGTTCGCGCCCGCCGCCAGCGCCGCATCGATGGTCGGGCCGATCTTGCTCAGGTCGCGCACGCGCACGCGCACCATGTTCGATACCTCGTAGCCGGATGGCTTGCCCTCGCGGTCCTGGCTCACATGGACGTTGAAGCCGGTCGTCTGGGTATCGCTCTCCGCGATACCCGCGCCTTTCAGCGCCTTGAGGACCTTGTCCATGTCGCTGTTGACCTTGCCGGTGGCCTCACTGACCGTCGGCGCGTTGGCGCGCACGCCGAGCGTCGTCTCCGCCATGTCGGGCTTCACGGCCGTCTTGCCGATGCCAACGATGGTCATGGCGCGGGGCAGACTGTTGGGCTGCGTCGCTGTCTGGGCGGCCTCCGCCGCTGACGGGGTCGGGTTCGATTGCGTCGCCAGGGACAGGGCGGCTACCAGGGCCGCGCCCAGGGCCACCGCGCCCACCGCATACATTGCTCGCTGCATCCCAATCCTCCTTACTGTGTCAGAGCATTCTGCCCATCCAGACGCCGCGAGCGCGGGAAAGGTTCCCGCGCTCGCCTCGCCGTCGGCGGCTGACCGTCGTAGGTGTGCCGCGACAGTCGTCGGTGATCCGAGGTTGGTGGTCGTCAGCCCTCGGCGCGGACGGCCAGGGCGTAGGCGCGCTCCTTGAGCGCCTCCAGCGCCGGGCTGATGTACACCGAGTGGGAGCAGAAGCCTTCCATCTTGCGCAGCTCCGGCGGCAATTCGTTCAGCCGTGTCAGGCAGCGTTCGCGCATCTGGTCCAGCGTCGGCAGTTCGCCGACCAGATCGCCCGCGTGCATGACGTGCTGCAACAGCGGCTCGCCGTCCGCGGGTGGCGTCTCGTCGGCCAGGGCGAGCAGATCGTGGGACATGTAGCCCTGGGGGTCGTGGAAACGCCATACCTGCTTGCTGCCTGGCAGCGTCGCCTTGCCCGTGCTGAGCTTGGCGCGCGGCCCCGCCCCGTCCTCCACCAGCTTGTACACCGCGCCCAGGGACGGGTCGTCGGGTGACGTGCCCAGGTTGGTGCCGACGCCAAAGGAGTCGACCTCCGCGCCCTCAGCCAGCAGCCGCTGGATGCTGTACTCGTCCAGGTCGCCACTCAGCAGAATCATCACATCGGTCAGACCCGCCGCATCCAGCCTGGCGCGCACCGCCTTCGATAGCTCGCCCACGTCGCCGCTGTCGAGGCGCACGCCCCGCAACTGCTCGCCGCGCTCGGCCATCTCTTTGGCGACAATGATGGCGTGGTCCGCGCCGCGCAGCGTGTCGTAGGTGTCGATGAGCAGGACGACGTTCGTCGGGCAATCCTCGGCGAAGGCGCGGAAGGCGGCCAACTCGGTGTCGAACGACATAATATAGGCGTGGGCCATCGTCCCATAGCTGGGAATGTCATAGGTGATGCCCGCCAGCACGTTGGATGTACCCGCCGCACCCGCGATGTAGCTGGCGCGGGCCACCTTCATCGCGGCGTCCATGCCGTGGTCGCGGCGCAGGCTCATGTCGATGACGCTACGCCCCTGGGCGGCCAGGGTGATGCGCGCGGCCTTGCTCGCCCACATGCTCTGAGCATTGAAGGTGTTGAGCAGGAACGACTCGACGACCTGGACCTCGATGCGTGGGCCGGCGATGCGCAGCAGCGGCTCCGGTGGAAAGTAGACCTCGCCCTCGGCGATGGCCCACACGTCACCGCTGAAGCGGAAGTGGCGCAGGTAGTCGATGAAGCCGGGCGTCAGGCAGCGATGCTGACCGAGGAATGCCAGCCCCTCCTCGCTGAAACGCATGTCGCGCAGGTAGAGCAGCGCCTGCGACAGGCCCGCCGCGACCAGAAAAGCGCGGCCGTGGGGCAGGCGGCGCACGAAGAGATCATACGTCGCCCAGTCGTTGCGGCCCTGGCGGAACATGCTGTCGGCCATGGTCAACTCATACAGGTCCGTCAGCCAGGCCATGTTGTCGGCATTCACCCAGCCAAAGACGGAATCGGGGGCGCTTGGACGGGTCATTGGATGTGACTCCTATCAACGGGGCGCGTTTTTCACGCTACCCTCATCGCCAGGTGCAACTTTTGAGGCAGGTTCGGCGTATAACATTTGCAGGCTTTGGCCTGCCGCAACCTTGTGCTCCTCCCCCCCGGGCACAAGGTTGTGCCTTGGGAGTGAGTCGCGCCCCGCAACGTAAGGTGATGCGCGGCGTGCGTATCTAACGGGCAGGCGGTCATTCGACGCGCGGCCGCAGGTATGCTAGAATCACAGCATTCCGAGTCCCTAGCTCAATGGCAGAGCAGTGGCCTTTTAAGCCAACGGTTCAGGGTTCGAATCCCTGGGGACTCATTCGGGCAGCGATTGGAGATTGGGGAATAGTGATTACCAGAATCACTGTTCCCCAATCTCCAATCGTTCTTGGTGAAGTAGCGCCCCTCGAGGTTGATGCTCATCAGGCAGTCCCAGTCGCCGGGCGTGTAGCCGACGGCCGAGTTGCCGATGATGATGCCCGCCGCCGCCCGTCACCAGCGCCCTCATCCCCGACAGGTCGCAATCTGGCAGGCTCATAGCCTTCCCCCTGACGGCCAGCGGTCCGCTATCCGCCTCTCCAGGCGCGCGCGCGCCGCCTCGTCGATGAACGCGGCGTCCAGCGCGTGGCGCGTCACCGCCGCGAACTGTGGCAGGTTCCAGCCGAACTGTCCCGCCAGCAGCGCCCACTCGTGGCTCAGGCTCGTCGGCGTGGCGGTGTGGCCGTCGCAGTTCACCGTTACCCGCAGCCCCGCCTGCAGCAGCGCGTCAGCCGGGTGGTCGGCCAGGGTGCGGACAGCCCGCGTCTGGATGTTACTGGTTGGGCATGTCTCCAGGGGCAGCCGCCGCCGGCGCGCCTCGTCCACCAGCGCCGCGTCGGCGACGATGCGCACGCCGTGGCCGATGCGCTCCGCGCCCAGAACATCCAGCGCCTCGCGGATGCTGGTCGGCCCGCGCGCCTCGCCGGCGTGGACAGTACGCCGCAGGCCGCCGCGTCGCGCCAGATCGAAGGCGCGAGCGAAGGGCGCACCCTCAAAGCGTCCCTCGTCCCCCGCCAGGTCCAGCGCTACCACCGCGCCGCGTACGCGATTTGCCACCGCCAGCTCCGCGATGGCCTCACCCACCGCCACGGGCTGGTGGCGCAACGCGCACAGGATCAGGCGCGTCTCGACGCCCGTGGCCGCCGCCGCCTCGGCCACCGCCTCGGCCACGGTGTCCAGGACGGTCTGTACCGACAGGCCCAGGCGCGTGTGCAGCTGGGGAGCGAAGCGAAGCTCGGCGTACACCACGCCGTCGTCGGCCAGGCTCTCCACCACCTCGCGGCTGATGCGGGCCAGGGCGGGCGCATCCTGCATCAGGTCCAGGGCGCGGTCGATGCGCAGGATGTAGCCGCGCAGGTCGTCACACTGCGGCGGCGCGATGACCTCGGTATCATCCGGCGGCGGCAGCCCGCGCTCGACGGCCAGCTCGCGCAGTGTCGCGGGCCGCGCGCAGCCATCCAGATGCAGGTGTAGCTCTAGCTTCGGCAGCGGGCGGAGGCGGGCGGTCAGGCTGTGATGAGGCACGTGATGACCTGCGGCGCGTCAATCAACTCGTCGCACAGCGTCTCGCCTTCCGCCAGACAGGCCCGCCGCGAGATAGGCGGCCGGACGGCGATGGCTTCCTGGGCCAGCATCGCCACAGTCCGCCCGAAGTCCAGGTCGTTCATGGCGTGTGTACCCTGTGCCCGTGACTCACGGGTGACGACAGTCTACATGCGCTGAACACCAGCGCCTGCATCATCGTTGGAGCGTGGCTCGCCATGGCCGGAGTCTCTTTCTCCTGGCAGAATCACCGAGGGGCAGTATAGGTCGGCGGCGGAGGGTAGTCAACCGATGCGCGCAGCGATGAAGTCCACGACAGCGTCGATGACCGCCTCGCGCTCGCTCCCCTCCAGCAACCGGTGTCCCGACCTCTCAAACCACAGCTGGCGCTTGTCCGCGCTGCCCAGTAGCCCGAACAGCAGGTTGGCGTCCGTGGCGCTCGTCACGGGGTCGTGGCGGCCGTGCAGCACGAGGGTGGGCGACGTCACGTAGGGCACGCGCCGCCGCGCGTAGGGCAGCGTCTGGCCCAGCTCAGCGATGGCGCCGACGGGAATACGAACCTGCTTCTTGATGGCGGCGCGCGTCGCCGGGTCTGCAAGCTCGGCGTCAGGCAGAAACGTGCGGACCTGCGCTTGAGTCCTGGCGTCGTCGAGATTGGCGACGCCGAAGGGGTAGAACCAGGGTATCAGGGGCTGCGCGACGCTCGCCACGATACGAATCCAGGCGGGGATGGTCAGGGGCGCGGCCAGCGTCACCAGGCCCGCCACGGGGCGGCTGTGCGCCAGGAGCGTGCCCAGCGTGCCGCCCAGGCCCTGGCCGACCACAAACACGGTGGGCGCGCGATGATACAGGGTATCGAAGGCGCGCTCCACGCCGCGCAGCCATGCCTGCCAGGGCAGATGCTTGAGGCCATCGGGGAAATGGCCGTCGTGCCCGGCCAGAGGCGGACCATACACCGTGTAGCCCGCCGCGTGCAGCGCGTCGCCCAGGGGGCGCATCTCGGCGGCGCGGCCGGTGAAGCCGTGCAGTAGCAGCACGCCCACCGACCCGCCATCGAGCCAGAACAGCGCGCGATTCTGGCTCAGGAGGGGGTTGAGGTTGACTCGACGGGGCCTGGTGTCCATCCCTCGTCCTTCACAGGCGCATGCACGGCGAGAAAGCTCAGCACGCGCTGCCACCACTCCTCAGGCCGTCGCGCGTCGGTCTCGCGGTGGCCTGCCTCCGGCAACACCCACAGCGACTTGGGGGGGCCGGCCGCCTGATACAGGGCGCGAATCTCGGCCATCGAAACGTAAGCATCGCGGCCGCCATGGATGAGGAACAGCGCGCGGGGCGTCACGCGCGGGGCGTGGGTGAGCGGCGCTGCGCCCCGCAGGTCGATGCCAATGCGCCAGGCGGCCATTCGCAACATGCCCCAGGCCAGCGGCGTGGTCAGCATGCCCAGGCGCAGGCGCTCGCGCAGGCCGCCGGCCACGATGGATAGGGGGCGGGCGAACGCGCCGTCGGCCACGATCGCCACGATGGCCGGATGATCGGGGGCTGCGTTGATGGCGGCCCCCGCGCCCATGCTAAAACCCAACAGCGCGACGCGCTGCACGCCCCGCGCCATCAGCCAGTCTACCGCGCCCAGCACGTCGAAGCGTTCCAGGTCGCCCAGCGTCACCCAATCGCCGCCGCTGCGCCCGTGGGCGCGGAAGTCGATGAGCAGCGCCCCGTAACCTGCCGCGCGAAGCGGCGCCGCGTAAGGGATGTCTGCGTCGAGGCTGCCGTTGTAGCCGGGGCAGATGACCACGGCTGTCTGCCCCGCCGCGCCGTCGGGTGGCGGAATCCACACCCCACCCAGGGCGACGCCGTCCCGCGCCGCCAGACGGATGTCCTCGAAAGGCAGGCCAAAGTCGGCGGGGGTCGCGGCCGGGTCCGGTGGGCGACGCCGCGTCAGCCGCTCCGCGCCGACCCAGGCGACCAGCCCATAGGCCAGGGCCACCACCGCCAGGGCGCTAAGGGCGATAGCCAGCATGGCCGTCGCGTCAGCCAATCTCCGCCCCGCGGCTACGGCTGGTGACGCGGATGAGAACGCCGGCCAGCACGGCCAGTAGCGCCAGCGCGCCGAGGACGCCCACCAGATCACCGAATACCACGTCCAGCGCCGGCTCGGTGGTCGTCACCGTGCCCATCGGCACGTCGGCGATCAGCGTGCGCGCCAGGCCCGTCAGATTCCAGAAGCCGTGGGCGAACACGGCGGCCAGATACGCGCCCACGAGTTGCCAGAGGTTGCGGCGCTCCCTGGCCCGCCACCACCCCAGGCCTACCATCCCTGTCGCCACGCCCTGCACCACGGCCGTGCCTGCCCAGCCGATCATGACCGGCCACCACGCACCCGCCACGGCCAGCGGCGCGCCGAGCAGCAGTCCCTCGGTCAGGGCGAAACCCAGCCCCGCCGCCAGTCCCCACACGATGCCCCGCTCGCGGGTCGGCTGCCAGCCCGACCACAGGGGCAGGGTCATAGCCTTGGTAGCTTCCTCGACCAGTGGCGCGATGATGACCCGCGCCAGGAACGTGGCCGCCAGGAGCAGGGGGGCCGCCCGCAGGTCGCCCAACGCGCCGAGATCGCCGCGCAGCAGCGCCGCCAGCCAGTCGCCCAGGCTAACACTCTGGCCCACCAGCGCCAGGGTCAACGCGCCCAGCGTCAGGAGCAGGCCCAACTGCACCAGGACGCTGACCAACACAGCGATGGTGCCGCCAAAGACAAGCTGGCCCATCACGGGGCCAGCCGGCGGCCAGCTGCGCCGCATGGCGAAAGCGAGAATACCCAGCACAGGCAGACCGATGCCCAGGACAGCCAGCATCGAGAGGAGCCACAGCGCGAAGACGCTCGTCTCGGCCGTGCCCCGCACGGCGGCCCCCAACGCCAGCACGATGACCCAGGCGAGGAGGGTGACCCAGGCCGGCGGCCACCAGCCCGCACCGTCGCCGCGATGCACGGCGCGAACGATGAGGATGCCACCGTACAGGACGGCCAGGGCGGCCACACCTGCCAGGAGAGTCGCACCAGCGAGCCGATCGGCGCGATTGAGGAACGGCCAGATGAGCCACACGGCCCCCAGGACGACGCCGAGGGCGGCCAGCGCGCCGCCAGCGAGGGCGGTCAGGATGCGAGCGAGGTCGCGCACGGTAGTTGGCTCCTATGAATCACTTTTCCCACTCGCCAACGTTGTCCGTGACGGCGGCCGTGGCGTTGGGCCTGAGGCCCCTGAGGGTGGGCGTCGCGCTGTAGACCTCCAACCGCTGGAACAGCGGCAGGCTGACTACGTCCCTGGTAAACTCCTTCTGGAGGGCCAGGTAGGCCGCCTTGCGCTCGTCGAGCCTCAGCCCGGTCGTAGCGTCGGTGAGGGCCTTGGTGGCGGCGTCGCTGCACCAGCCCATGTAGTTCTGGCCGGTCCACTTGTTGTCCGGCGTCGGTATCTGGCTGCAAGCGTACAGAGCCTGGCTGCCTGGGTCGGCCTGGGCGACCCAGGCGAACAACCCCATGTCGTAGTCACCCACGGCGATGCCGCTGTCCGCGCCGAACAGAACGGTGGTCGGCAGCAGCTCCACCTGGACATCGACCCCGCATTTCGCCAGCTGAGTTCTGATGAGTTGGGTGGCCCGCTCGCGCAGGACATTGCCCGCCGTCGAGCGCAGGCTGAGCCGGGCGGGCACACCATTCCGGGCGCGGATGCCGTCTGCGCCCCTGGTCCAGCCGGCCTCGTCCAAAAGCTTGTTGGCCGCGTTCACGTCGAACTTGTAGACGCTCAATTCCGCGTCGGGGGCAGCCAACACCTTGTGGGCGGCCGGTATGAAGCTGCTCATTATCGTGGACTTGCCCCCGTACAGGGCATCTACCAACGCCTGGCGGTCGATGCACTGGGCCAGCGCCTGGCGCACCTTCACCTCGCCCAGGACGGGGTGGGGCGTCTTGCGCTCCGTGGCGTCCCTGTTGGTGCGGGCGAACAGGTTGAAGTCGAGATGCTCCCAGGTGGCCGAGGGTAGCGGGTAGACCTTGATGAGGCCCTGCTTCTCGAAGTTCTCGTACAGCGCGGACTGGGTGGCCGGCAGCGCGTCCGAGGTGGCGACGTCTATCTCACCCGACGCCAGCAGGGCCAGCGCCTGGTTGGTGTCCGTCGCGATACGGAAGGTCAGGTTCTTGATCCTGGGCAACCCGCTACGCACGTAGTGGGGGTTGGCCTCGAGGCTGATGCGGTCGCCTGGCCGCCAGTCCTGGATGCAATACGCGCCATAGCCCAGGGGCTTGCGCGCCAGGTCGGGGTCCTTCTGCAGCGCCTCCGCCGTCTTGCCCTTGAAGCGATGCGCGGGGATGGGGATATTGCCGCCTGGGGTCAGCGTGGCGTAGTACAGCGGGTAACGCTCGCCCGGCTTGTAGGTGACCGTCAGCGTCAGCGGGTCGGTCGCCTCGACCCTATCGATTCTATCAACGATGCTGCGATTCGAGAGGCCCGACTTCGGGTCGGCAGCGAGGTTGAAGGCGAAGGCGAAGTCGCTCGCCTTCAACGGCTCGCCATCGCACCATTTGACGCCCGGCTTGAGCTTGAACGTCACCGACAGCACGTCGTCCTTGGGGTCGGGCGTGCCCCTGTCGTCGAGCCTTGCGCCGCCGTTCTCCAGCGTGGGTATCGATTCGACCAGGTTGGGCTGGAAGTCGTAGTCCCACGTGGTGAGGTACGGCTCCCAGATGGCCGCTTGAACCGCGTGGGCGGCTGCCGTGGTCGCCAGGAACGGGTGCAGGGTGTCCGGCTCCTGGCCCAGGCCGATGCTGATGGTGTCAGCGCCCTTCTTGGGGGCAGGGGTCGCCGTCACCACCACCTGCTGCGTCTCGACCCGCGTCTCAGTCTTGGTGATGACTGTCACGGCGGGCGGGGGCGATGGGTTCGCGGCGGGCTGACAGCCCGCCGCCACGAGCAGGACACCCACTAGAATACCAACAGGGAACAGGTTCTTCATGACGCGCCCGCATCTCCTGGGGCTGATGGTTGATCATGGTGGAGGCGCGGCGCGCTGGACGCCGAATCCGCGTTGGCTACTTGCCGAGCGCCTTGCGCTTGGCGTCCCAGTCCAGCCTCCACTCGTCGAAGCTCTGGGCGGGCGACACGGGAAACTGGCGCGTCAGCCAGGGTTGGCTGGCCACCAGGTCGGCGCTGCTGAACAGGGGCGCGATGAGCGGGTTGTCGCTCAGCAGGATGCGCTCGGCGTCGCGGTAGAGGGCAGCGCGCTGGGTCGGGTCCCCCTCCGCGGCCGCCTGCGCCGTCAGTTGATCGAAGCGGCCGGGGCGGCTGCGGTTCAGGCTACCCGACGCCGCCACGTTGAACGCGCCGTACAGCCAGTCGTGCTGGTCGGGGAAGTCCTGGCACCAGGCCATGCGCCAGGCGTGGGGCATCTGGTCCACCGGCGTGCGGCGGTTGATGCGCTCCAGGTAGGCAGGCCATTCCAGGCTTTCGAGCCGCACCTGGATACCCAGCGTTGTCTGCCACATGTCGCGCACAGCCTCGGCCGCCGTCTGGTTCGCCTTACAGGTGGGCGAGTCGCACGTGTTGTAGGCATAGGTGAGCGGCGGGAAGCCCTTGCCGTCCGGGAAGCCCGCCTCGGCCAGGAATTGCCGGGCGGCAGCCGAGTCGTACTTGAGGTCCGCGCTGCCGTCGGTGACCGCGCCGAAGACGCCCGGCGGGGCGAAGGCGGAGGCCGGCAGGCCCGCCGTCACCACCTTGTCCACCAGCGCCTGCGGGTCGATGGCCGACGCCAGCGCCTTGCGCACCCCGATGCGGTCGATGGGCAGCTTGTCGGGGGTGAAGCCGACGAAGGTGGTACAGCCGGTAGGGATCGTTTGCAGCCGGCGCCCCTGGCTCGTGGCGGCCTGGGCCGTGGCGCGCTCGCTGTCCGGTACGATCACCGAGTCGAGGTTGCCATTGCTGAACAGGGTGTACGCCTGCACGGCGTCGGCGACGATGGGGAAGCGCAGCCGCTCGATGGCGACCTTGTCGCGATCGGGATACAGAGGATTGCGGGTCAGCGTGATCTGCTTGCCTGGCGTCCACTCCGTCAGGACGTAGGGGCCAGCCGTGACGAGGTTCTCCGCCTTCGCCCACGTGTCGGCGTTGGCGCGCACCGCCCACTCCGGCAGCGGGGCCAGCATGGGCAGCGTCAGGAGCGACGGCAGATAGGCGGCGGGTCTCGTGGTCCGAATCTCCACCGTCGTCGGGTCCAGCGCGCGCACGCCCACACTCTCCGGCGACAGGCCGGGCCGGGTGTTGAAATCCTGCGCGCCCACGATGTCGTACAGCAGCCACGCCGCATCCGCGCCTTGCTTGGGGTCTAGCGCGCGGCGCAGGGCAAACACCACGTCCGACGCCTGCACCTTGCGTGCCTTGCCCTGCTCGTCGAGAACCGCCTCGACCTGCTTCGTCGTCGGGTTGACGCGCACCCAGGGCACGTCGTCGCGTAGCTTGATGGTCGTGGTCAGGCCGTCGGTCTGCCACTCCCGCGCCAGCCAGGGCCGCGCCTGGCCGCTGGCGGCATCGGTGCGCGCCAGGCGCGGGAAGAGCATACCGGCCACGTCCTGGGCCGCGATGTCGCCCGGCTCGGCCAGCGTCGGGTCGAGGGTCGCCGGGTCGCGTGGCAGGCCATAGTCCAGGGTGACGATACGAGCCTCGGCGGTGGCCGTGGCGTTCGGGGTGGCCGTGGGCGTGGGCGGAACGGGCGTCGGCGACGGTGCGACCGTCGCTGTGGGCGGCGCGCCCAGGCGGGGCAGGCTCAGGCCCGGCGC
The DNA here is from genome assembly GCA_034431435.1 of Anaerolineae bacterium. Taxonomy (GTDB): domain Bacteria; phylum Chloroflexota; class Anaerolineae; order Epilineales; family JAHCIE01; genus JAHCIE01. The sequence continues at coordinate 13,497 of DAOUDG010000052.1, forward strand.
CGACGTGGCGGGGGCGGGCGGCGTGCCCGGCGTGATATTGAGGACCACCGCCGCGCCGCCGGCGGGGGGCGCGCTGGTCGCCGCGCCGCCCGCCGGGTTGCCCCCCTGCTGCTGGCAGCCGGCCAGCGCGACGAGGACGACCATCAATACCGCCACCACCCGCAGGGGCAGGCCCCCGTGCCTGCCCTCTTGGGAGACTCGTCCGCGTCCCATTCTCTGGATCACGCCACAAGGCCGCGCCCGCGCCGAGAACAAGGTTCCGATGGCGTGGAGGCGGCCTGCACAGTCAGAATATGCGGTGACGGTCGGAGCGTCAGGCGAAATGTTGGTCGGAGCGGATTCAGCGAACGGCGGGGCGTGCTCCGTCCCCAGGTCTGGCATTATCCGTCGATACCTTCCAGCCGAAAGTGGTTCCAAACTACTGCTTCATACGTGGGTCGAGAGCGTCACGCAGGCCGTCACCCAGGAAGGTGAAGGCCAGCAGCACCAGGGCCACCGCGAGGGCGGGGGCCAGCATCATCCACGGCTGGTTGCTGAGCGCGACATTGCCTTCGAGTAGCATGGACCCCCAGCTGGTGGGGAAGGGGGCGTTGGGGTCGGTGGCCGGCCGCACGCCGAGGCCCAGGTAACCCAGGGTCGCCTCGGCGAGGATGGCAGTCGGGACCAGGAAGGCCGCCGAGACAATGACGGGCGACAGGGTGTTGGGCATCAGGTGGCGGAACATGATGCGGCGGTGGGAGGAGCCGATAGAGTGCGCCGCCTCCACGTACTCCTTCTCCTTCAGGCCCAGCACCTGGCCGCGCACCAGGCGGGCCAGACCCGCCCAGCCCAGCAGCGCCAGCACGATGAACAAGAGCAGCAATCCACCCCAGATACGACCCAGGGGCGTATCGCGCAGGGCCACCGTGGCGATGATGAATAGCAACAGGTCGGGGAAGGCCAGCACGATGTCGATGCCGCGCATGGATAGGTTGTCGATCATGCCGCCCGCGAAGCCGGCCGATAACCCCACCGCCATCCCCACGCTCACGATGATAATCATGGGAACCAGGCCCACGGCCAGCGAGACGCGGGTTCCGTAGATGAGGCGGCTCCACACGTCGCGCCCCAGGTTGTCGGTCCCCAGCGGCCATTCCCAGCTACCGGTGTCTTTGCCATCGGTCTTGATCCACGCCGCCTGGCGGAACGAGTTGCTCGTGTTCTGCTCCAGGGGATTGTGCGGCGAGATCAGCGGTGCGAAGATGGCCACGAAGGCCAGGAGGGCGATGAACACAATGGACACCATCGCCGCCTTGTTCCGCTTCAGACGCAGCCAGGCGTCACTCCACAGGCTGCGCGGCGGCTTCGCCAGAATCTTCTGCGCCTCAAGACTCAACTGATGCGAGGGCTGGGCCGCCGTGGTGGCGGGCGTTGTACCGGTTGCAGCCATCTTGGTCCTCCGCTCCCACTAGGACAGGCGAATACGCGGGTCGATGAACGCGTAGGTGATATCGACCAGCAGGTTACCGATGGCGACCAGGAAGGCATACAGGAGGGTGGTCGCCATGATCATCGAGTAGTCGCGGGCGTTGATGGCCTCGATGAACAGGCGGCCAATCCCGGGCACACCGAACAGGTTCTCGATGATGAACGACCCCGTGACGAGGCCCGCCAGCGCGGGGCCGAGGATGGTCACCACGGGGATGAGGGCATTCTTGAGCATGTGGCCGTAGACTACCGAGCGCTCGCCGACACCCTTGGCGCGGGCGGTCCGGATGTAGTCCTGGCGTGTCACATCCAGCATCGACGAGCGAGTGAGGCGCGCGACGAAGGCGGCGGTGGCCGCGCCGAGGCAGATGGACGGCAGGATGAAGGGCTTGATACCGCTCCAATCCTCCTGGATGACGCTTACCCATTTTAGGGTACTGGCGAAGATTATTATCAGGAGGATACCTAAGACGAAGGTCGGCGTCGATCTTAGAATCGTCGCCGAGAACAGGCTGACGTAGTCCACCCAGGTATTCTGGTGGAGGGCGGCGGTGATGCCGATCAAGATGCCGAAGGTGACCGACCACGCAAAGGCCATCAGGCCCAGCTTCAGCGAGTACGGGATGCCTTGCTTGAGGATGTCCACCACGTCGACACCGCGCCGCCGATAGGACGGCCCGAAGTCGCCGTAGCGCACAATCTTCCAGACGTAGTTGAAGTACTGGCTATCCAGGTATGTCCACGGCTGCTGGATGTTGCCGTTGCGATTGAAGAAGATTGGCTTGTCGAGGCCGAACTTCTCGTTCAGGGCCTTTTCCGTGCGTGGGTCGAGTTGCTTGCGGCTGGGGTCAGTGTCCCAGGGGCCACCGGGGGCGATGTGCATGAGGCCGAAGGTGATGAAGGATAGCAGCAACAAGACCGGAATCAACCACAAGAGGCGACGGATGATAAACGCTAACATGCCTGTTCTCCTCCTACCGTGACGCCGCACCTTCACGACGCCCCGACGCCGATGGCCTGGGATGGGCTAGGGGTTAGATTATATTCTCGTTGGCGGATTCCTGTCAAACACCGATATGCGCGGGCGGGGCGGATGGTTCATCGGCCCTGGCAATTCGAGAACCGCGCGGGGGTGACGACTGACCACCGACCACCGGCCACGGGACTGCGCAGGTCATCCGGGGGCTGCGCCAAAGGACACCCCCCTCTCGCGGGGAGAGGGGGGTGTCAAGCAGCGGTCCGTGTTATTGGCGCTTGATGGCCAGCTTGAGCGGCTCGAACCAGCCAGGGAAGTCGATGTCGTGGGACGTCGTCTTGCCCGTCTGGACATAGGGCTTGACCATGAAGACGTTCTCGGTCAGCCACAGCGGAATGTACGCCACATCCTTGTCCAGGATCGTCTTCTCGGCTTCCTGGTACATCTGGAGGCGCTTGGCGGTGTCCTTCTCGGCGTCGGCGGCCATCATGAGCTTGTCGTTCTCAGGATTGCTGTAGCCGTAGCGCTTGGCGAAGGCGTTCGAGTCCCAGTAGGTCGTCAGCCAGTTCTGGGGGTCCGGATAGTCCGAGCACCAGCCCAGGATCGAGATGGCAGGAGCGGTCTTGACGTCCTTGCTCAGCGCGGTCAGAGTCGTCGGCTCGACGGGGTCGAGGACCACGTTCACACCCAGGTTCTTCTGGAATTGCGCGGCCAGGAACTCGTTGCGAATCTTGTTGCGCGGCGACGAGCCGTAGGTGAGCTTGATCTCAGGCAGGCCCTGGCCGTTGGGATAGCCGGCCTTGGCCAGCAATTCCTTGGCGGCGGCGGGATCGAACTTCTGGACCGCGCCCGACTGCTTGTTGAAGCCGGGGATACCATCCGGCATCCACTGCGTGGACACCTGCCCGATGCCGCGCAGCACGTCCTTCACCCACGCCTCGCGATCGACCGCCTTGGCGAAGGCCAGGCGCACGTCGCGGTTGTCGAAGGGCGGGCGCGTCTGATTGACGCTGAAGCCCTGGGAGCAGGAACCCGCGTAACGCAGAACTTCCTTAGCCAGCGTCGGGTCCTTCATCGCTGTCTCAAGGTCCTCGGCCGACAGGCCGATGATGTCCAGCTCACCGTTCTTGTAGGCCTCGAAGGACACCTTGGTGTCGGTGATGAAGCGGTAGACGATCTCATCCACGGCGGGCTTGGGGCCATGCCAGTTCGGGTTGGGCACGAAGCGGGCGATTTCCTTGTCCTTCAGCTCCTTGAGCATGAAGGGGCCGTTGCCGATGTGGTTCTCGCCCTTGGTGAACCAGTCGTCACCCTTGGCCACCATGTCCTCGCGGACCGGGTAGCCGAACCACTGGTAGGCGATGTAGGGGAAGTAGGCGGCAGGCTGGGTCAGCTTGATCTCAAGGGTCGTGTCGTCGATAGCCTTGACGGCCATCTTGTCGCGCAGTTCCTTGAGCTTGGCCGGGTCCGACTTGGGGTCAGCCGTGCCGTACTCCTCCGCGCCCTCGATGATGAACGTGCTGGCCTGGTACTGGCCGGCCACGATGGGGTCGGCGGCGCGCTTGAAGGCGTACTCGAAGTTGTGGGCGGTCAGCGGCTTGCCGTCGCTGTACTTCGCGCCAGGGCGCAGCTTGAACGTCCAGGTCAACCCGTCATCCGACACCTTCCAGCTCTCGGCGGCGCCGGGGATAGGCGTCAGATTGGCGTCGAGGTTGACCAGGCCCTCGTAGAGCATGCCCGCCACGCCAATCTCGACCAGGAAGGACATCTGCTGCGGGTCGAGGTTGTCAGGGTAGGTACCGGCATTGATGCGGACGATGTTCTGAGCGGGGGCCTTCGCGGCGGCGGCCGGGGCCGCCGCTGTCGGGGCCGCCGCCTTCGGCGCGTCGGTAGCCTTGGCCGCCGGAGCCGCGGTCGGGGCGGCCGGGGCGGCCGCCTTAGGG
>DAOUDG010000053.1:0-31450 GCA_034431435.1 Anaerolineae bacterium
CCTCAGCGAACAGCAGCAGGGCGATCTTCGTCCATGTCTCGCCCACGTTCTGGGCTTCGATCACGTAGTCTACCCCGCTGTTGGAGTTGCCGACATACCCTAGCACAGGCAACTGAATGTACGAGCCTGGCGTGGGATCGGCCAATGCCGTCTCACTGTCATTGAGCATGGCCCCCAGCGCCAGGCCCAGTGCCAGGGCCAACGCCAGAATGCCTAGGACGACGATGCGTCGCATGTGTCTAACCTCCCTGTATTCACAGTCATTGATGGGTACCCTGTGTAGCCGGTCGATGGCCTCTCAGTTCCACCGGCGCGGCCTCGGCAGTCGATCTGCTCCGTCAGTAGGCACCTCCTGTAAGGTGGCGTGCGGGAAAGCACGCTGGCTTCTGCACAACAAAACGCCGGGCGGGCCGCTTGGATACGCAAATCGGGCGCGAATTTCCAAAATCGGCTACCCGGCGTCCGCTGAGCGGTTGACAGGCCGAGTCGCGGCTTCTATAATGGTGTCGGTCGTGGGAGGCGTCGCCTATTCCCCCCTGTTCCCCGGCGCAGCCTCTCTGACGACTGCTCTCCTCAGGTGGGCATCTCGTGCGTGGCGGCCGGACGCCCACCTGAGGTCACCAGAGCAGCCTCGGTGTTCCCCCGGCCGGCATGGCTCGCGGCGGACGACTACGCCTTCTCGTAGGCGCTCAAGAAGTCGTCTCGGCTGTCGAGGATGCCTTGTTGTCGGTATCGCCTTCCTGGCTACAACTTTATTAGGGCCGAGGGGATGGGCGGCACATTAGCCTCGCGCCAAGACAAGGAGCGCTTCTACTTCATCTGCCGCGAACCGCTCGATGTCCTCAACGTGGCCTCGCAGAACAGCCTCGACGTCGGCCGTCGAGCAGTTACCCAGCCGGAGCCAGACAACCTTGGGTGGGAAGCCGAGGAGGAAGCTGCGTTGATGGAAGTCAACATCCTTGGTCACAATGATGAGATTCTCTCGTCGCGCGTATTCCCAGATTTCCCAGTCATTGGCTGTCGACAGGCCAGCCTCCCGCACGTGCTGACAGGATGTAAACACATCAGACAGCGCATCAACCAGGCGATAGGACAGGTTCTGATCGAAGAGCAGCTTCATGCCGCGACTACTGCAAGCCGGCGCTCGCGCTCAGCGGCGAACGCCAGGCACGCCCGAATATCCTCCGGCTCCAGCTCTGGAAAATCCCGCAGAAGCTCAGCCTCGGTCATCCCAGACGCCAGATACTCAAGCACGTCTGTGACAGTGATGCGCATGCCACGGATGCACGCCTTCCCACTGCGCTTCCCCGGCTCGATGGTGATGCGGTCCTGATAACCCATATGTGCCTCCCACATCGACAGCTAGCGTCAAGTGTACCCAGACGGGGGCCTGCGTCAAGCGGGTGACTCCCGGTCGGGGGCGGGGCGTGGGTCGCGCAGGATGGCGACGATGAGGTACACGGCGCACAGGAAGGTGACGAAGGCCAGCGCCGCCAGGAGCGGCTCGGCGGGCAGATGGCCGCTGATGAGGTCGTTCACCCGCGCCTGGATGGCCAGCAGGCGCGGGTAGGCCGATGTCGCCGCGCCCAGGTTGTCAAGCAGGGCGCGGGCCGCCGCCGGATTGGCGACGTACTCCGGCGCGACGAGGCTGCGCCCCAGGCGGTAGGTGACGACGTGGGCGTAGAACTGGATGCCGACCATGATGAGCCACGCCGCCAGCCAGCGCGGCCGGCCCACCACCAGGGGAATCAGCAGTACCATCGCCGTATAGGTGTGATTGATATGGGCGCGCGTGCCGACCTGGGCGATGACCAGGCTGGCGTAAGCCATCACCACCAGCAGCACGCTGTGGGTCGCCACCGCCGAAGGCTCCGCGCCAAGCCCACGCGCCATGACGGCCTGGACGGCGGCCATCGCCCGCGCGGGCCGGCCCAGCCACCCGGCGCGGAGCGTCGTCGGCCCCAGGGGTAGCCGCACGGTCAGTAGCGCCAGGAGCGTCAGGCTCGCGACGGCGGCCAGGGCATGCAGCGGCCGGTCGAGCCAGGGGGGCGCGGTAAACAGGTAGGTGGGGCCGCCCGCGCTCAGCCGATACTGAAGCGCAACGACCACGGTGCGCCAGACATTGACACAGCCGTTGCACAGGTTGGGCATGACGTCTACCGCGCTGAAATAGTTCGTGTATAGCGCGGTCCATCGCCCGCCGAGGGCGACGATGGCTATGCTGCCGGCGATGACGACGGCGGCCACACCCGCGGCGTAGCAGAGCAGGGCCGCCCAGCGACCACGCAGCGCCTGAAAGAAGAGGTAGATGAAGAGGGGGACAACGAAGTAGGCCAGGCCCTGGGGCTTGAACAGGGCGCTGCCCATGAGCAGCGCGCCCGCCGCCAGCCACCCCAGTCGCTCGTCGCGCAGGCTCCGCAGGGCCAGCACGGCCAGCAGCCCCAGCAAGAGGTGCGGTCCCTCCCAGAAACCCTGATATGCGCCGTGCAGGATGAACCAGGGGTTGAGCCAGTAGAGGATCAGCGCGGCCCACTTTTGGCGCGCCGGCAGCAGGGCGGCCAGGGCCGCCAGGACAAGCGCCTCGGAGCCAATCTCGGCCGCCTTGTAGGGGGCCCACCAGAAGCGCGGCAGCTGCGCGCCCAGGTCGTACAGTGGCCCGTAGACGGCGTAGGACAACAGCCCGTAGTTGATTCTGAAGGCGGCGGCCAGCCCGTAGTGGCTGACCTCTGCCCCCCACACCGCCACAATCTCATCCAGGTCGGCCATGCCGTTGAACAGCAGGCCGGGCAGCCGCGCCGCCAGGCCCAGGGCGAACAGGCCGACGACCCAGGCCGGGCTGAGGCGCGAATCAGCGGTTCGGCGGTCCAGGCGGCGGGTCATGTCGCGTTAGCGCCGCGCCGTGTCGGGCTTGCCGGGCGTCAGCGCGCCACCAGCGCGGCGCGGGTTGGCGAAGCCGCCCCGCGACAGGTCCGGCCCCTGGCCGAGGGCGGTGCGGGCGCGGAACTGGCTGATGAGGCCAATCATCTGCAAGCCCAGGGCGATGGCCTTGCCTCGGTCGCCGGTCACGGCGCTCTCGCCCACGCGCTGCTTGTAGTTCAGCGGGATTTCGATGACGTGCGCGCCGCTCCAGATGCACAGCATCATCATCTCGGGGCCGAATTGGGAGCCGCCCACCGTAAAGTGGGGCTGGATGCGCCCCAGCACGTCGCGCGTGACCAGGCGCATCGTGCAGCCGACGTCGGTCAGGGTCGTCGTGTTGAACAGGAACTCCATGTACTTGGCGACGGCCCAGTTGCCCCACTTGAGCCACCAGCCCATGTTGGCGCCGCTCCAGATCAGCTCGGTGTTGGTGCGGCTACCGAGCACCACGTCGAAGTCGTGGGCGTAGGCCAGCAACTTGTGGATGTCGTTCGGTTCAAAGGAGCCGTCTGGCTCGCTGAGGACAATCAAATCGCCGGTTGTCTCGGCCATCGCTCGCCGACACGACCAGCCGTAGCCCTGGCGCGTCTCGATCACCTCGCGGGCGCGGGTCCTGGCGACCTCCTCCGAGGTGCCGGGCGCAGCGTTGTTGTTGCACACCACGACCTCGTCGACGACGCCCGTGGCGAAGAAGCCGTCGATGCAGGCGCGGATGGACGCCTGCTCGTTGTAGGTGGGTAGCGCGACCGAGACGGTCTTTCCGTTCCACATCGGCGGACCTCGGCTCAACGGGCCGGCCGCGCCACGGCCAGCATCTGCTTGGCGAGGGGGCGCAGCGGCAGGCGCAGGTACAGGCGTACCAGGTTGGGCGACTTGGGCAGGCGACTCTTGAGGGAGAAGGGCAGGAAGCGCGGCTCCAGCCGCACCACATCAAAGCCACTGGCCGTCAGCTGGTCGGCCAGGCTGACGTGGCTGAACACTTGCAGGTGGGTGTAGTCGTCGAAATACTCGCGATAGGCGTAGCGATAATTGGGTTGGATGAGGATGAGATGCCCCGTCGGCTTGAGGACGCGCCGCGCCTCGGCCAGCGTCGCGGCCAGGCTGTCGCGGGTCAGGTGTTCCAGCAGGTTGCTGGCGAACACGGCGTCGAAGCAGCCGTCGGCGAAGCGGCTCAGGTCGTCGCAGCTGCCCACGTGGGGCGTGACGCCGGGCGCGGCGTGACGGGCGAAGTCGGGGAAGATGTCCAGGGCGTGGCGCTCGCGGGCGCGCACCTGGTTGATGAACGAGCAGTAGCCCGCGCCCATGTCCAGGACGCGGCCGTTGACGGGGATGTAGGGCTGGAGGTACTCGCACACCGGCTGCCACAGGGCGTCGCGCTGGCTGTCGTAGACGAAGCGGGAGTGGAAGTAGTCGTGGGCCGTTCTGGGGTCGTGAATCATGGGGGACCATTCTGGCGGGTAGGATGCGTGTCCATTATACTGTCCTGGACGCGGAAAGTCACACTCGGAGGTCCTATGCGTTTCTCAGTCTGCATCGAAGCTATGTTCACCGACCGCCCCCATGTCGAGCGGCTCGACGCCGTGCGCGCGGCGGGCCTGGGCGCCTACGAGTTTTTGAGCTGGCGGGACAAGGACCTGGCGGCGCTACGCGAGCGGCAGCGCGCCCTGGGACTGACGGCGGCCGCCCTGGTCCTGGAAACCGGCCAGCCCCTGGTGCTGCCACCCGACCCCACCACCATCGGTGAGGCGGCGCGGGCGTCCATCGCGGCCGCGGCGGCCCTGGAGTGCCGCACGCTGATTTGCACCGTCGCGCCGCCCAACGGCGGTGACGCCGCGCCCGGCGTGCCACGCGACGCGCAGCACGACCATATTGTCGCGGGCCTCAGACTCATCGCGCCGCTGGCCGAGGCGGCCGGCGTGACGGTGGTCCTCGAGCCCCTCAACACCCTGGTCGACCACCCCGGCTACTATCTGACATCCTCGGCCGAGGGCTTCGCCATCGTGCGCGAGGTCGACAGCCCGGCGGTGAAGCTCCTCTTCGATATCTACCACCAGCAGGTCATGGAAGGCAACCTGCTGGCGAACATCCTCGCCAACCTGGACCTCATCGGGCACTTCCACCTGGCCGACGTGCCCGGTCGCCACGAGCCGGGCACGGGCGAGATTCACTACGCCAATGTGCTACGCCGCATCGACGCGGCGGGGTATCCGGGCTTCGTCGGCCTGGAGTACTGGCCTCTCGCCCCGGCCGCCGACACGTTACAGGCAGTCAAGGCGCTGGTAGGGGCGTAGGATGAGGCCGTTCGGCAGCGGCCCGTTCCCCGCCGGGCCGTAGCGGGCCGGCGCCGCCCGCGTCGTCGTCTACTCGTCGCCGGCCAGCAAGGCTGCGATGCGCAGCGTGCCCTCCCAGCCGTGGCCGTGGTCTTCGTAGCTCCACCAGCCGGACAGCACGGCCTGGGCGATGCCCCAGCCACGCAGCCGCGCCTTGTCGAGGCCCAGTTCGTCGGCGAGTTGGTCGACGCGGCGGTCGAGGATGCGCGCCAGGTCGGGCCACGCCAGCAGATACGGCATCGGGTTGCGCAGCAACGCGCCCACCTCGTAGGCTGGCTCGCCGAGGATGCCCTTGGGGTCGAGGGCCAGCCACGGGTCACGGGTCGCGCTCAGGATGTTCTCGTGGTGCAGGTCGCCGTGGAGCAAGACCGGCGCGGCCTGGGACGGCAGCAGGTCGGCGAACAGGGTCTCGGCCTGCTCGACCAGCCGCTGTGGGAAGGGGCCGACGCCGCCGTCGAACTCGGCGCGCAGCCGTTCCAGTCCCCGCGCCCAGTCGGCGACGGTCGGGAAGGGGCCAGCGGCGGGGGCGGGCCGCCACAACTGGCGCATGACGCTGGCGGCCACGGACGTGGCGCGGGCGTCCTCGTCGGGGGTGAGGCTCGCCAGGGGCACGCCGGGCAGCAGCCGTTCGGCCAGCAGCGCGCCCCGGTCGGCGTCGCTCGCCAGCAGGCGGGTGATGCCATGACCAGCGTAGGCTTCGAGGGCGGCGATCTCGGTGAGCAGCTCGCGGTTGGGAATGCCGACCTTGAGGATGACGGCCTCGCCATCGGCGCGGGTGGCCGGGGCAACGTAGTTGTACGACAGGTTCGGAAAGGGCGGGCCGAGGGTTAGCCCCCACTGCGCGGCCAGGTCGGCCAGCAGGTCGGGCAGGACGCCCAGCCACGCCTCGCCCCACTCGCCGTACATCTCCAGCATCGTGCGGGCGAAACGGGGCGGCAAGTCAGTTGGCAACATGCTTTTGCGCTCCCGACGGGTGGCCGCATCCGTCGGCGGCGGGTGCTCACACCCGCCGCGAGCCTCACCTCCAGGCGCTACATCTCAAACCGCGCGCCATAGCCGGGCAGCGCGGCGTGGATGCCGTACCTCTCCGCGATGACGGCCGCCAGGGCCTCGCGGGCCGGCTGCTCGCCGTGGGTCAGCGCCAGCCGCGGCCGGTCGTCGGCCAAGGGCGCGAACCAGCGTACCAGGTCGCTCTGCCCGGCGTGGGCGCTGAAGCCATTGAGGGTATGGACAGCAGCGCGGACCGGGACCCGGTCGCCCATGAGGGTGAGATACTCCGCCCCATCGACCAGTTGCCGCCCTGGCGTGCCCTGCGCCTGGAAGCCGGTGATGAGTACCGAGACAGTGGGCTGCCAGACATGGTGCTTGAGGTGGTGGACGATGCGCCCGCCCGTCGCCATGCCCGACGGGGCGATAATCATGGCCGGGCCGTGTATGTCGTTCAACGCCCGCGACTCGGCGACGCTCGCGACCAGATGCATCGTCTCGGTGTCCTCGCTCAAGGGCGCATCGTGGAGAAAGCGACGCGCCTCCTCGTCGATGAGTTCCGGGTGATCCAGGTAGATGCGGGTGGCCTCCAGCGCCATCGGGCTATCGAGATAGATTGGGAACTTGGGCAGCTCATCGCGGCGGAACATGACCGCCAGCAGATACAGCAAGGTCTGGGAGCGGCCGATGGCGAAGGCCGGGGCCAGGATGAGGCCCCGACGCGCGACGGCGGCTTTCACTACCTCGCGGAACTCATCGACAGTCTGGTCGATGGGGCGGTGGTCGCGGTCGCCGTAGGTCGACTCCAGGAACACCAGATCGCCCTCTTGCAGCGGGACGGGGTCGCGTAGGATGGGCGCGTCACGGGGGCCGATGTCGCCGGAGAAGATGGCGCGCTTGTGGCGGCCGTCCTCGGTGATGACGACGTCGATGCTGGCCGAGCCGAGCATGTGCCCGGCCTCAACGAAGCGCGCGGTCACGCCGCTGGCCACGGGAACCGGGCGATCGTAGCTCACCGCCTGGCACTGCTGGATGATGTGGGCAACATCCTCGTCGTCGTAGGGCGGCTCGATAGGTGGCTGCCCCCGCCGCTGGCGATGCTTGTTCTCGTATTCGGCATCTTGCCGCTGAATCCTGGCCGAGTCCCGCAGCACCAGATCGGCCAACTCGATGGTGGCTTCGGCGCCATAGATGGGACCGGGGAAGCCCGCCTTCGCCAACAAGGGCAGCCTCCCCACGTGGTCCAGGTGGGCATGGGTGAGCAGCACGGCGTCCAGCCGCCTGGGATCGAGGGCGGCTGGTAGGCTGTTCTGGTAGCGGTCCTCATCGGCGCCCTGGAACAGGCCGCAGTCCACCAGCAGGCGGGCGGTGGTCGTCTCGATGAGATAGGCTGAGCCGGTCACGCCGCCGGCCGCGCCGTAGAGGGTGACGCGCATGAGGCCTCCTGGGGGCGCGGGTGGGCTATAGCACCGCCCGCGCCAGATCCGCAGCATCCAACTTCGTAAAGTCAGCCACAACGCGCATGACCCCTGGCTGTCGCGCCAGGTCGGCGACGGGCAGGGTTGTCGCCAGAGCGACGGCGCGCATCCGGGCCCGATGAGCGGCTTCCAGGCCGGCCAGGGAGTCCTCAAACGCCACGCACGCCGAGGGCGAAACGCCCAAGCGCGCGGCGGCCGCCAGGAACAGGTCGGGAAAGGGCTTTCCCCGCGCCACATCCGTCCCGATGACGATGGCCGCAAAGGTATCAACCAGGCCCAACTCGCCCAGGATGAAGTCCACATTGGCACGGCTGGCCGATGTCGCCACGGCCAGCCGCACGCCCATGGTCGCGGCCTGAGCCAGAAACACCGCCAGCCCCGCCACGGGCCGCACATGCCCTCGCGCTCGTTCCCGGTAGAGGGCTTCCTTCGCCTCACCTCGGGCGGCCGCCTCCTGGTCGCCCATCGTTGGATCGACAAACAGGCGCAGGATATCGGGGTTCGTCTTGCCGCCCGCCTGGACGTGGAATTGCGCCTCGTCCAGGTCGATGCCCAGGTCGGCCAGGTACTCCGCCCACACCTCGGCATGCAGACTCATGTTGTCAACCAGCGTGCCATCCATATCAAAAATGAAAGCCGGTGTCAGGCGCATATGGTTCTCGCAGCAAGAGACCCTAAAGGCCGGGGCGGCCTTCAGGGTCTTGCGTGTGTCCGGCCGAGTCTTGCTCAGTAGTTGATGCCGCGCGGCAGGGCCTTGGCCTGCGCCACCCAGTTCTCGACCTGCTTGGCGGTCGGCAGGCGGCGCACCAGATTGTGGGCAGCATTGACCTCGACCAGCTTGGCGGACAGGTTCGCAGGGTTGCGCTGGGCAAGCTCGGCTACAGTGTCGACGCCCGCGTTCTCCAGCAAATCCGAATACTGCTCGCCAATGCCCTTGACGCGATGCAGATCGGCGCGGTTCACCCATTCCAGAACCTGCTGCTCGCTGACGCCCAACGTAGCGGCGAGTTCCTTACGCCCGGCTGGGGTCGCGCCGCGTTCGCGCAGGGTCTGGACTGACGTTGCCCCCGCCGCCCGCAACTGTTCAGCGTTCAGATCCCGCAAGCCCTTGATCTCTTTCAGTGATGTCATCCGTGCTCTCCTTAAGATTGTGAGGCGTGAGGCGCGCTCGAGGGGGTTCTTGACCTCGCCGCCGACGGCGCGGGTCAATGCTGGGGATGACTCTACACAATTTGGCTGCGCCAGGCAAATCCGACAAGTGGACCTAAATAGGGCGACGGCCCACGGCCGGCGCATCTGGCGGCAGAGACAGGTGGATAGCCGCGTGGGCGCGCAGGGCCGCGCTGCCCCTGGCTGTGATCGTCACGGCGGCCGGGTCGCCCACGAGGCGCACGTAGCCTTGCGCCGCCAACTGGTCGAGCATGCCGTCCAGGTCGGCCTGGCTGAGGTAGCCCAGTTTGCCAAACAAGCGATGCCGCGCCAGCGCCCCCAGCGAGGCGGCCCGCACGCCGCGCAGCATGTACGTCAGTCGCGGGCGGCTGGCGCTGCCCGCCAGGCTGCGGACCGCCTCCAGTACGAGCAAGATACTCCACTCGGCGGTCGTCTCGGCCTCGCGCGGCGCTGCGGCGGGGGCTGCGCCCGCCAGGCAGACGTCGCAGCACCGCTCAGCGGGGGTGGCATCCGTGTCCCCGAAGTAGCCGAGAATGAATTGGCGGCGACACGTCATGCCCTCGGCGTAGGCGATCATCTGGCCCAGCCGCTCCCGCTTGTAGGCGCGCCGCTGCTCGACGGCCTCGGCCGTCTCGGTGAGGCGCTCGGCGGCCAGACGCGGCCCCATCTCAATGCCCATCTGCCCCTGCTCGTCGCCCAGGTGAGTGAGCGCGCCTGCCTGGGCCAGCTGACTCAGGCCGACCCGCAGCTTCACCTCGTTCAACCGCGCCCGCCGCGCCAGCTCGATCTCTGACACTCGCACCCGCCCGTCCCGCGCCAGCCGCGACAGAGTCGCCAGCAAGCCGCGCAGCTCGGCCAGCGTCGGCGCGTCGTTGTCGATGAACCACTCCTGGAGCGCGCGATCACGCGGCGAGTACAACAGGACGCAGCGACTGGGTTGCCCATCGCGCCCGGCGCGGCCCGCCTCCTGATAGTAGGCTTCGATACTACCTGGCAAGGCATAGTGGGCTACCAGACGAATGTCGGGCTTGTCCACGCCCATGCCGAACGCATTGGTGGCGACCATGACCCGCGTCTCGTCGGCCATGAAGCGTTCCTGGGCCTCGCGGCGGCTCTCGGCGGGCAGGCCCGCGTGGTAGTGGGCCGACGAGACCCCCAGGCCGTGCAGGAAGGCGTCCACCTCCTCGGCCTCTTTGCGCGTTCCTGTGTATACCACCGCCGCGCCGGGGACGGCTGCCATCAGGCCCCGCAGCGCGCGCAGCTTGGCGGCATCGTCGGGGGTAGATACGACCTCGAAGCTCAGGTTGGGGCGATTGAAGCCGGTCACGATCGAGACCGGCTCGCGCAACCCCAGGTGCGCGACGATATCGCTGCGCACCGCATGGGTGGCCGTGGCGGTCAGGGCGACGACCGGCGGGTGACCCAGGCTCTCGATGAAGCGGCCCAGGCTCAGGTAGTCGGGGCGGAAGTCGTGCCCCCACTGCGAGATGCAGTGGGCTTCGTCCACGGCGACGCGGTCGACACGGGTGCGCGACAGCGCGCGCCGAAAGGCCGCGTTGCGCACTCGCTCCGGCGCGACAAACACAAGGCGATATGCGCCGTGCGCCATCGCCTCGATGCGGCGCTCCTGCTCCTCCGTGGGCAGCGAGCTATTGATGGTGGTAGCGGCCGCGCTGAGGGCAGCCAGGCTATCGACCTGATCCTTCATCAACGCCAACAGCGGCGAGAAGACCAGGGTGACGCCCTCGCTCACCAGGGCCGGCAGCTGATAGATGAGCGACTTACCGGACCCCGTGGGCATGACGACCAGCGTATCCTGCCCACGGAGAACAGCCTCGATGGCTTCGCCCTGGCCGGGCCGAAAGATCGAGAAGCCGAAGTGACGTTGTAGCGCGGCCTCGGGATACAACATGAGCTTAGTATAGACCGCAGCCCAGCCGTGTCAAGGCGCTATCGACTCAGGGCATCACTGGCTCGAACAGGGTGCGGGCGACGTTACTGGGAATCAGGAGCGTCCGCATTGGCAGCCCCGACTGGTTCATGGCGGCCGTCACCTGCGGCGCGAGGGAGATGGCCCCGATCACCTGGCCCTCACTGTTGACGGCAAAGCCGCTCGTGCCGGCTGACGGCAACGCGGCGTTGGTCGCGAAGCCCGCCACCTGACCATTCGCCGTCACGGTGAAGATGCCGGTCACGAGGCCGGTGGCGCGGTTGAGGGCGGCCGATTGGCCCTGGCCGTAGCCATACAGGTAGGTGGGGGCGGTCAGGCCGACCGTGCTCGAGTCCGTCACGGTCAGGTAGGCGAAGCCGGTGAAACCCGCCGTCGGCAGAACCCGGATGATCGCCAGGTCATTGGCGAGGTCGGTGGCGATGACATCGGCGCGTAGAGTATAGTTGAGGTAGGGTCCCACGTAGATCGCCACCGGCGACTTGAGCTGGCCGGTCGCCAGATCGCCCACCAGGCTGTACGTGGTCAGGATGGTTGTGCCGTCGGTTCCGATCACCACGCCGGAGCCAGTGGCGGTCGTCGAGCCAGAGGCGACCAGAACCTGCACCGTCGCGGCGTCGACCATCGCGCTCACTTGGGGCGAGAGAGGCGGCGGCGCGGGTGGGCTGCCCAACAGGCCGAGCAAGGTATATTGGTAGATAGGAATCTCGACGCGGGGCCAGCTCGCCATGTAGGCCGTGAAGGCCGCGTCGCTGGAGGCTGGAGTCGCGGTGGGTGGCGGTTGGGGGAGAGGCGTAGGGACCGACGGGGGCAGCGTGGCGGTCGGCGCGGCCACGGGGCACGAACCGCAGTTGGGAATGACCAGCACCGTGCCGGGCGCCACGTAGTTGGGGTCGGGCAGCTTGTTGGTCACGACGATATCTTCGGGCGAGATACAATAGCGCGAGGCGATGCTGGTCAGCGTGTCCCCCGGCTGCACGGTGTACAGGCAGTCGGCCGCCCGCGCGGTCGGAAGCGCGACAAGGGCAATGATGAGCAGGGCCAGTGCAAGCAGCGCGCCGACGCGCCGCGATCCCTTGGGCATGGGAGGACTCCCCAAATGAGAGGCTACTCGCCGAGTAACGGCGCTGCCTGGTTGATAGGTACGATGACTGTCGCTCGCGCCAGTTGCGGCAGGCCCAGCCGCTCCAGCACGGAGCGGCGCAGAATGACGGCTGAGACGATGCCGATGACCTCGCCGCGATCGTTGATGGCGATGCCGCCGCTAGAGCCAGGGCTGGCGGAGGCGTCGGTGAGCAGATAGGTTGGGCTGGTGTCGCCCGGCGCTGTCAGCAGGGACAGAACGCTGCCGCGCGTCGTGACCAGCCCGCCCCGCGCCGCGCCCGGATAGCTCAGTGTATAGACGGTATCGGCCAGGTGGGCTGTATCCGAGTCGCCGCGGGGGACGAAGGCGAAGCCACCGAAGTCGGGGGCCTCCTCGACGCGCAGCACGGCCAGGTCGCTCTCTGGGGCAACCGCGACGACCTCGGCGCGCAGCGTCCAGTCTTTGAAGGGGCCGACCCGTATCTCGCGGATTGGATATACCCAGCCCGTGTCCGAGTCGCCGATGACGTGGAAGGCGGTCAGGAAGGTACGCCCGTCGCCACCGACGACTGTGCCTGTGCCGCCGGTGATGAAGCCCAGGCCGGTGTCAACCTGGAGATTGATAGTCGCGCCCATCGCGCGGTTGAGCAGGTCGGCGTCGATGTCGCCGGGCGTCGGCACGCTGTCAAGGCTGATGGCGCGCACCGTCGGTCCGCCGCGCTGGGTGGCAGACGGTGGCGCGGGGCGCGGCAGCGCGGGCGATGGGGCGGGTGACTCCGGCTGCTCGCCGCACTCAGGGATGATGAGATTCTGTCCCACCTCGATCAGGTTAGGGTTCTCAATGCCGTTGGCCTCGGCCAGCACGGCAGCGGTTGTGCCATAGCGGGCGGCGATGCCGCCCAACGTATCGCCGGACCGAACGGTGTACGTGCAACTGGCGGCATAGCCCGGCGCGGGCCACAGGGTGACAGCCAGCAGGAGCGCCAGGGCGGCAAGCATCAGCCGCACGCCGTGGGCATAGCGCATGGGTCTACTCCTCTAGCAGGCGGCGCAGGCCCGCCTCGTCCAGGGTGGCGACGCCAAGATGGCGCGCCTTGTCGAGCTTGCTGCCCGCGTCCTCGCCGACGACCACGTAGTCGGTCTTGCGGGTGACCGAGTCGGTGACGCGGCCTCCCTGGGCCTCGATGAGGCCCCTGGCGTCGTCGCGGGTCAGGCCGGGCAGGCGGCCCGTCAGCACGAAGGCCTTGCCCGCCAGTCGCCCGTCGCGGGGTGCAGCAACCACCGCCTCAGCGGTGCGGACGCCGGCCTCTTTCAGCCGCCGAATCACCTCCTGATTGTGGGCGCTGGCGGCGAACTCGACGACGCTCTCGGCAATCTGAGGCCCGAAACCGGGGATGCTCTGGATATCGGCGGGGCTGGCGGCCATCAGGGCATCCAGGGAGCCGAAGCGCCGCGCCAGCCCCTCGGCGACGGTGCTGCCCACGTGGCGGATGCCCAGGGCGAAAATGAGCCGCGCCAGGGGCCGGTCCTTGCTGTCCTCGATGGACTGCAAGAGATTGTCGACCTTCTTCTCGCCGTAGCCTTCCAGAGCCAGCAGGTCGTCGCGGCGCTCTTTGAGATGGTAGATGCCGGCGAGATCGCGCAACAGCCCGACCTCGCACAGTTGGGCGGCGACCTTCTCGCCGAAGCCGATAATGTCCATCGTGCCGCGCCCCGCGAAGTGCTCCACGTGGCGCACCAGTTGGGCAGGGCAGGCAGCGTTGACGCAGAAATAGGCCACCTCGCCGTCGGGGCGAACGACCGGCTCGCCGCACGAGGGGCAGACGGTCGGCATGGCCCACGGCACGGCGTCGGGCGGGCGCAGTTCGGGCACGGGCCGCAGCACCTGGGGAATCACGTCACCGGCGCGCTTGAGAACCACGGTATCGCCCTCGCGCAGGTCGCGCTCGGCGATGTAGTCGGCGTTGTGCAGGGTGGCCTGGCTGACGGTCACGCCGCCCACCCGCACCGGGTCCATCAGGGCCTGGGGGGTCAGAACGCCGGTGCGCCCGACGTTGACGGCGATGTGGCGCAGGACAGTCACGGCCTCCTGCGGGGCAGGCTTGAAGGCGATGGCCGAGCGTGGGGCATTGCCGACGACGCCAAGCTCCTCGACGAGGGCAAAGGAGTTGACCTTGAGGACGATACCATCGGCGTCGTAGTTGAGGGTAGGCTTGCGCGCCAGCCAATCGAGACTGTACTCGATGGCCTCATCCAGGCTATGGGTGAGGCGGCTGTCGGCGTTGACGGGGAAGCCCAGGCTCTTGAGGTAGGTGAGGGCTTCCCACTGACTGCGTAGCGTGTCCGGCCCGACAATGACGGCGTAGGTGTACAGAGTCATGGGACGGGTGGCGGTAATGCGCGGGTCTAGCTGGCGCAGCGCGCCGGCGGCCGTGTTGCGCGGGTTGGCGTAGGGTTCCAGGCCGTCGGCCACGCGCTGCTCGTTCAGGCGGGCGAAGGCGTCGTGGAGCATCATGATCTCACCCCGCACGACCAGGCGCGGCGGCGGGGCCGGGCCGTCGTCGGTGAGGGGGATGCGCAGCGGCACGCTGGGTACGGTGCGCAGGTTGGCCGTCACGTCCTCACCCTCGATGCCGTCGCCGCGCGTCGCGCCCAGGCTGAACAGGCCATCGGTGTAGTGCAGGACCACTGTCAGGCCATCCATCTTCGGCTCGACGACGAACTCGGTGGGCGTATCACCCAGCAGGCGGCGCATGCGCTCGCCCCAGGCGCGCACCTCGTCAGCGGAGAAGGCGTTGTCCAGGGATAGCATGGCCGCCGGGTGGCGCACCTTGCGGAAGCCACTGACGGGGGGGCCGCCGGTGCGCTGGGTGGGCGAGTCGGGCGTGACCAGCTCAGGATGTACTGCCTCTAGATCGCGCAGCTCGCGGTACAGGGAGTCGTAGGCGGCGTCGCTGATGACCGGCGCGTCGAGGACGTAGTAGCGGTAGGCGTAGTAGGCGAGTTGGCGGCGCAGCTCGGCCGCACGCGGGGCAAGCTCAGCAGACACGGGCCATCCTCATCGTGGTCGTCTAGGTCAATTGTATCACACTCGGCGGGCGACGGGAAGAGGTCTAGCGGGAGGGGCGGCCGAGGATGTAGGCGATGGAGCCGATGACACCCGCGCCGATGGCGGCCAGGAAGATCAGGGTCAGACTGAGGGCGGCGGTTGGGTCGAGGCGGGCAAAGGCGTCGGTGATGCTTACGCCGACATCACTGCGCCAGGCGACGAGGCTCGGCGTCTGCACGAGATACAGGAGGATGGCGGCGGCGACCAGGCATACTGCCAGCGCCGTCAGCAGGGGACCGGCGGCCGTCTCGGCCTGGGGCGGCGGCGGGGCAAAGGCCAACGGGGCGGGGCGGGCGAAGTCGCCGAAGAGGGCGCGCAGGGTGGCGGCGTGGTCGGCGTGGACCTGCCACACCTGGCGGCGGGCGTCCCAGCGCCGGGCCTCGGCGGGGACGAGCGTCTCCAGCAGGGCGACGACATGGTAGGCGTCGGCGGCGGGACCGAGGCGGAAGGTGTACCACTCGCCTTCCAGGGCCAGGCCATCGAGGTGGGTGGCGGCGCGCTGCTCTTGGGCGCGCTGGGCATCGTAGGCGGCGCGGCGGGCCGGGTCGCGCAGCACGGCGTAGGCCTCGTTGAGGGCCTGGGTGCGGGCGTGGGCGTCGGGGGCCGCGTTGAGGTCGGGGTGGGTGAGTCGCGCCAGCTGGCGGTAGGCCGCCTCGATGACGACCGCCTCGGCCGTCGGCGCGACCTGGAGGGCGGCGTAGTGGTCCGGCAGGCGCTGGGGAGACATGCGGGTATTATACACCGACCAGCAACGGCGGACCACCGACCACCTGGGCGCGGCTTCCCGGTGTCACCCCGACGATCGGAAGGGCTTCTGGCAGGGCAGCAAGGGCCAGGCGGCCTCGCTGCGCTCGGTATGGCGGTCGGGACACGCCGGGCCGGGGGCCGTTGGCGGGGGCGGCTGCGGCAGCATGGCTGCCGCATTCCACAACCGCTATTTCTTCTTGGGGGCGGGCCTGGCCGGGGGCGGCGACTCGCTGGGCGGCGTCTTGGGCGTGCGGCTGAGCTTGACGGCGTTGACGCTCTTGGTCGTTGTCGCCTCCGGCGAGGTCTTGGCCGTCGCCGCCTTCCTCGTGGTCGGTGGTCGGTCGTCGGTGGTCGCCTTCAGGGCGTCCAACGCCTGCTGCTCGGCCTGCTTCGCTTGCTTGGGGTTGGCGATGGACTTGACCTGCTGCGTCGCGCTCGGCTTCGTCAGCACCGCGTCCGCATCCGGCGCGGCCTTGCTGGTCGCCGCCTCGGCCGTCGCTTTCGGCTTGGCCGTGGTCGCCCGCCTCTGGCTCCCCTCGTCTACGGGGGGAGGGGGGGAGGTAGTTGCCTTCGCCCCGGCCGCGCTCGCCTGCCCGTTGGTCGGGGCCTCGGCGGCGGTCTTCTCCTCCGATAAGCGCGGCGTCAGATTCGTGACTGACGCTACCACGTCGCTCTTCTTCAGAGTCATTACCTTCGAGCCACGGGTCGGGCGACCTGCCTGCTTGACGCCCTTGATCTCGGTGCGCATGACCACGCCGTCGCGGGAGATGATGGCGATCTCGTCGTCGGGGTTGACGATGAGACCCGCCACGATGGGGCCAGTCTCCGCCAGCTTGTTGACGTCCAGGGTGCGCACGCCGCCGGTGGCGCGGCCCTTGGTCGGGTATTCGGCGATGGGGGTACGCTTGGCGTAGCCGTCGCGGGTGACGATGAGCAGCTCATGATCGGGGCGAGCAATCGCCATGCAGGCGATCTCGTCCTTGCTATCGATGCGCATGGCGTTGACGCCGGCCGCCGTGCGGCCCATCGGTCGCACCTCATCCTCGCTGAAGCGCAGCGCCTGGCCATTGGCGCTGATCATCAGGATATCCTGTGTCCCGTCGGTCAGACGCACCCAGCCGAGAGCATCGCCGTCCTCCAGGGTCAGGGCGATGATGCCGCTGGGGCGCACCGCCTCGAACTCGCTGAGTTGGGTACGCTTGATCTTGCCCTTGCGGGTCGCCATGACCAGGTAGTGCGCGCCATTCTGGCTGGGCACGGACAGCATGGCCGTCACCGCCTCACCCTTGTCGAGGCCGATAAAGTTGACCAGGGGCATGCCCTTAGCAGTGCGGTCGGCCTCCGGCAGCAGGTGGGTCTTGATCTGGAAGACGCGGCCCTTGTCGGTGAAGAACAGAACATTGTCGTGGGTGTTAGCCAGGCGCATGTCCTGAACGACATCCTCCTCGCGGGTCACCATGCCGGTAATGCCGCGGCCGCCGCGGCGTTGGGTGCGGTAGGCATCGGCGGCGACGCGCTTGATGTAGCCGCGCTGGGTCAGGCTGATCAGCACATCCTGGTTGGGTATCAGGTCTTCGTCGGAGAAGTTCTCGCCCTCTTCGGCCAGGATGCGGGTGCGGCGGGCGTCGCCGTAGCGTTGCTTCAGGTCCTTCAGGTCGTTGCGGATGAGTTGGAGAACCTTGCGCGGGTTGCGCAGCAGGTCTTCCAGGTAGCCGATGAGTTGGATGACTTCCTTGTATTCGTCCTCGATCTTCTTGCGCTCGAGGGCAGCCAGCCGGCCCAGCTGCATGTCGAGGATAGCCGTCGCCTGGATGTCGGTGAGCTTGAAGCGCTTGACGAGGTTCTGGCGGGCCGTATCGCGCGTCTGGGACTTGCGAATGATGGCGATGACCTCATCCAGGTATTCCAGGGCGATGCGCAGACCTTCGAGGATGTGGGCGCGGGCGCGGGCGCGCTCCAGGTCGTATTCGGTGCGGCGGCGAATGACCTCGCGGCGGTGCTCGATCCACAGCTCCAGGGCGCGCTTGAGGGGCAGCACTTTCGGCTCGCCGTTCACCAGGGCCAGCATATTGACGCCGAACGTTCCCTGCAACTGGGTGTGCTTGAGCAGCTGATTGAGGGTCGTCTTGGGGTTCGCGCCGCGCTTCAGCTCGATGACGACGCTCATGCCACGGCGGTCGGACTCGTCGCGCAGGTCGGAGATGGTGTCGATCTTGCGATTGCGGACCAGCTCCGCGATGCGCTCGATGAGGGTGGCCTTGTTGACCTGGTAGGGCAGCTCGGTGATGACGATACGCTGGCGGTTGCCCTTGATGTCCTCGATGTGGGCTTTGGCGCGCATGACAACACGCCCGCGCCCCGTCGCGTAGGCGTTGCGGATACCCTCGATGCCCAGGATCGTGGCGCCGGTGGGGAAGTCCGGGCCGTGGACGAATTTCAGGAGGTCGTCCACGTTGACATCCTCGATACGCTCCCAGTTGTCGATGAGGTAGATGCAGGCGTCGGCAATCTCGTTGAGGTTGTGGGGCGGGATGTTGGTCGCCATGCCGACGGCGATGCCCGCCGTGCCGTTGAGCAGCAGGTTGGGTAGGTTGGCGGGCAGGACGCTGGGCTGCTTCAGGGTCTCGTCAAAGTTGGGGTAGAAGTCGACGGTATTCTTGCCAATGTCGGCCACCATCTCCTCGGCGATGCGGGCCAGGCGGGCCTCGGTGTAGCGCATGGCGGCCGGCGGGTCGCCGTCGACGCTGCCGAAGTTACCCTGGCCGTCGACCAGGAGATAGCGCATGGAGAAGTCCTGCGCCAGACGCACCATCGCATCGTAGACCGCGCTGTCGCCGTGGGGGTGGTACTTGCCGAGGACCTCGCCGACGATACGCGCGCTCTTCTTGTGGGGCCGGTCGTAGCGGAGGCCCATGTCGAACATGGCGTATAGGATGCGCCGCTGGACGGGCTTGAGGCCGTCGCGCACATCCGGCAAGGCGCGAGCGGTGATCACGCTCATGGCGTAGTCGAGATACGCGCCCTTCATCTCGTCTTCAATATCGACTGGACGAACGATGCCGATTTCCATGTAACGACCCCCTCGCGTCATACCTAGCACATTTGAACGGCTCATTATACCACGAACCGCCGCCAGAAGCCAGTTGATGGAGCCGGCGCGCCGTCTCCCACGGATGCCGCCCACACCGGAACTGCGCGCTGCGTCCCAAGCGGGTGGAGACATCTTCTCGTTCTGTTGAGTCCTCTTTTCACACATCGACGCCATGTTATCTTATGATGAGGGTTACATTGCCGTTCCACATACTACCCCGACCCATCCGGTACGACAGAGCCAACAGCTTGTGACCGTGTGCGTGGGGGTAGTGCGTTTCGTGACCATCTATCACATACCTCGAGGAGGAGGCGCCATGCGCAAGATCGCTGTGTTGGGTCTGGTTCTGCTGGTGGTGAGCCTGCTGATGGTGGCGTGTGGAGGTGCGCCGGCGTCGACCGCTACCCAGCCAGGGGCGGCGGCCAAGGCGGGTGGGGAGAAGACGGCTACCATCGGCTTCACGACATCGCAGACCGGAAGCCTGAATGTGGAGTCGGTACGCCAGACGAATGGCCTCAACCTGTGGGTGGAGCAGGTGAACGCGAAGGGCGGCATCAAGCTCGCCGACGGGACAACCGTCAAGTTCGCGACGAAATCCTACGACGACGAGAGTAAGAAGGACCGCGTCCAGGAGCTGTATACCAAGCTCATCAACGACGACAAGGCCGACTTTCTCATCAGCCCCTATAGCTCGGGTCTGGCAGATGCCGTGGCGGTGGTGGCTGAGCAATACAGCCGCCCGATGATCACCGCGGGGGCCGCCTCGGACTCGACCCACGAGAAGGGCTACAGCCTGGTGTATCAGGCCTACACGCCGGCCAGCCGCTACCTGACGGGCGCTGTCGACTTGCTGCAGAAACTAGACCCGAACGCCAAGCGCCTCGCCATCGTCCACGAGAAGGACAAGTTCTCGACGGACGTGGTGACGGCGGCCAAGCAATACGCCGAAGGCAAGGGCCTGAACCTCGTGACGTTCGAGGGCTACGACACGGGCACGAACGACTTTGCTCCTTTCATCAACAAGATTCCAGCGAATGTTGACGCCATCATGGGCGGTGGTCACTTCGCCGATGGCAGCACCTTCGCTCGACAACTGAATGAGAAGGGCGTCAAGCCCAAGTTCCTGGCGCTGCTGGTGGCGCCGCCGGAGCCTAAGTTCGCCGAGCTGGGCGACGCCGCGCTGGGCATCATCGGCCCCAGCCAGTGGGAGCCGTTGGCGAAGTATAGCGCGGAGAGCGCGAAGTCCGCCGGCGTAGACTATTTCGGTCCGACGGTGGACGAGTTCGTCAAGGCGTATCAGGCGAAGTTCAACGAGGAGCCATCGTACCACGCCGCGGGCGGCTACGCGGCGGGCCTCATCCTCCAGCGGGCCATCGAGAAGGCCGGCGCCGTGGACACGGCGAAGGTGAAGGCTGCACTGGACGCGATGGACATGATGACGCTGTTCGGACATACCAAGTTCGACACGTCCGACAAGAAGCACGGCCTCCAGGTCGGTCACGACATGGTGTACATCCAGTGGCAGAAGGGCGCCGACGGCAAGATGACGAAGCAGGTGGTATGGCCGACCGAGGGTAAGTCTACCGACGCCAAGTATCCAGCGCGGTAGGGTTGAGGGTTGGAGACCACTGTGTCATGGTGGCGCAGAGAGGGGGACGCGGACGAGCGCGGCGCACGGGGGCCAGGTCGCCTGGTGTCGCCTGTGTCGTCGGGGTTGGTCGGCGTCCCAGAGCCTCTCCCGCGCAGCTAACCCGTCGGCGTAAGGAGGCTCCGTGCTGAATCAACTCTTGCCTTCGGTTATCGATGGATTGCTGCTGGGGTCGGTGTACGGCGTGGCTGCCATGGGCCTGACGCTCATCTGGGGTGTGATGAACGTCATCAATCTGGCCCACGGGCCGATTATGGCCCTGGGTATGTTCTGCATCTACTTCCTGTTCTCGGCCCTGGGCATGAACCCCTATGTCGGTGTGGTGGCGGCGGCCGGGCTGGGCTTCGCGCTGGGCATCGTCATCTACTATGTCGCCGTCCAGCGGGTCATCAACGCCCCCCACCTGTCGAGCCTGCTGTCGACCTACGCCGTGAGCATGATCATCATCGGCCTGGGGACGGCCGCCTTTACCACGTCGCCGCGCAATGTAGACTTCAGCCTGGGGACGCTCACGCTGTGGACGCTCACCGTGCCGGGATCACGGGTGTTGGGCGCGCTGGCGGCCTTCCTGGTGGCGGGGTTGCTGTGGCTGTTCCTGAACAAGACGTCGCCGGGCAAGGCCATCCGCGCGGTGGCCAACAACCGGGCGGCGGCGGAACTGATGGGCATCCCTTCCAACCGGGTGCTGGCGCTGGCGTTCGGCATCGGGACGATGTTGGCGGCCATCGCGGGGGGCTTGATTGCCACGTTCTTCCCCTTTACCATCCTGAGTGGTGGCTCGTATGAGCTGAAGTCGTTCGTCATCGGTGTGTTGGGTGGGCTGGGGAACCCGTTGGGCGCGCTGGCGGCGGGCCTTATCCTGGGGCTGGTGGAGGGCGTTGGCTCGGTGTTCCTGCCGGTGAGCTGGGTGCCGGTCGTCGAGTTTCTGCTGTTCGTCCTCGTGCTGGTCATCTGGCCCAAGGGTATCTTTGGAGCGCGCCGATGACTACCTATGCCAAGACCCTCCGCAAGCCTGCGTTCTGGCTGCTGACCCTGACCATCCTGGTGGCCGGGGTCGTGACGCTGGTCGTCCGCCAGGACACATTGCGCGAGACGATGTTCACGCTGCTGATGTTCGCGGCGCTGGCGTCGAGCCTGAATATCCTGCTGGGTTACACGGGCTACGTCAGCTTCGGTAACATTGTGTTCTTCGGCCTGGGTGGCTACTTCGGCTTCTGGCTCCTGGCCGAGCACGGTCTATCGCTGTATCTGGCGATGCTGGCGGGCGGGATGGCCTCCGCCATCCTGGCACTCATCCTGGGCGCGGCGCTGCTCCGTCTGCGCGGCGCGTACTTCGCCCTGGCGACCATCGGCATCAACGAGGCCGCGCGGGCCTTTGTCAACAATTTCGAGCCGTGGGGCGGCGCGACAGGCCTGCACATCAACTTTGCGGTGTATCGCGAGTATGGCGGCCCCGCCAACGCGCTGTGGCTGACGTACATCCTGATGTTGGTCGTGACGCTGGTGGTGGTGGTGGTCAGCTTCCTGGTGAAGGACTCGCGCTTTGGACTGGGCCTGTTCAGCATTCGGGAGGACGAGGATGCTGCCCTTGTCATGGGCGTGAATGCTACGTGGTACAAGACGCGGGCCTTTGTCATCTCGGCCTTCTTTCCAGGCATTGTCGGGGTGCTATTCTTCTTCAAGAACGGCAACGTCGAGCCGGCCGATGCCTTCCGCCTGCACACATCCATTGAGATGCTGGTGATGGTGATGCTCGGTGGGCAGGGAACGGTGGCGGGGCCTGTCATGGGCGCCGCCCTCTACCAGTGGCTACGCGGCGTGCTGCTCACGACGCCGATTTTCAAGGACCTGCATCTGGTCTTCGCGGGCGCGATCCTGTTGCTCATCGTCCTGTTCGTGCCGGGGGGGATCGTCGGCTGGCTACGCTCGCGCTTCCTTATCCTGCGGAGGTACCTGGAATGATGCTGCTTCAGGTAGATCACATCAGCAAGCGCTTCGGCGGCTTACAGGCTCTGAGCGATGTGACTTTCGAGCTGGCCGAGGGTGAGATCCTGGGGCTGATTGGCCCCAACGGGGCCGGCAAGACCACCCTGTTCAACGCCATCAACGGTGTCTACCCACCGGAGTCGGGCAAGGTCGTCTTTCGGGGCGTGGATATTACCGCCTGGGCGCCGAACAAGGTGGCGCGGGCGGGCATGGCGCGCACTCATCAGGTCGTCCGCCCCCTCAATGAGTTGACGGTGCATGAGAACGTGATGGTTGGGGCCTGCTTCGGGCGGCACAGCCTCTCCCTGGCGAAGGCGAGTGAGGTTGCCGACGACGTTCTGACGCGGGTGGGGCTACGCGAGCGGGCCAGGCAGATCGCGGGTAGCCTGAACGTGGCGCAGAAGAAGCGCCTGGAGCTGGCGCGGGCGTTGGCAGCCCAACCCTACCTCCTGCTACTGGACGAGGTACTGGCGGGCCTCAACCCGGCCGAGGTGTCGACCATGCTGGACACGATTCGACAGATTCGCGCCCAGGGGGTGACGATTCTGATGATCGAGCACCTGATGCACGCGGTCATGAACGTGTCAGACCGCGTCATCGTTCTCGATTTCGGCAAGCTCATCGCGGTGGGCGCGCCCCACGAGGTGGTGGAAGACCCGCAGGTGGTGGAGGCCTACCTGGGTGACCCGAAGCTGGCCCAGGAACTGATGGCAGGAGGGTGATGCCATGGCGGCTCTTGATATACGCGACGTGGCGTCTGGCTACGGTGAGGTCCAGATTCTGTGGGGCGTGAGCCTTCACCTGGAGCCGGGCAGGCTGACGGCCCTGGTGGGGTCCAATGGGTCGGGGAAGACGACGCTGCTGCGGACCGTCATGGGTCAGCTACGGGCGTGGCAGGGTCAGGTGACGTTCCAGGGGCGGGACATTACCCATGCCCCGTGCTATGCGCGGGCGGCCGAGGGGCTGGCGCTGGTGCCGGAAGGGCGGCAGTTGTTCACGGAGATGACGGTCCAGGAGAACCTGGAGATGGGGGCATTCCCCCGTCGCCCGCGCCAGATGATGCAGCAGAACCTGGATCGGGTGTTCGCCCTGTTCCCCCGCCTGGGGGAGCGCCGCTGGCAGAAGTCGGGCACGCTGAGCGGCGGCGAGCAGCAGATGCTGGCGGTCGGGCGCGGGCTGATGGCCGAGCCGCGCATCCTGATGATCGACGAGCTGTCGCTGGGCCTGTCACCGCGCCTGACCGTCGATCTGTTTGGCTCGCTGCGGCAGCTCAAAGAGGAGGGGCTGACGATTCTGCTGGTCGAGCAGAACGTGGCGATGGCGATGGCCGTCAGCGACTACGCCTACGTGTTCGCCGAGGGCAAGGTGCAATTCGAAGGGCCGGCGCGCGAGCTGGCGAAGAAGCCGGAGATTCGGGAGGCGTATCTGGGGGTGTGACGACCGACCACCCATTGTTATCCGTGTAGGGGCAGCCTCCCGTGGCTGCCCTCTGGATTCTGCTCGCGGCGGGTAATGGCAACCCGCCGCGACTCGCGCCGCGGGTGACAGGTATCCCGCGCGTGGCCCCTCCTGCCCGTTGATGGTATAATACAGCCGTTCTGCCGAGGCCACACCCACCAGGCCGCCCACCCCCATCGCTCGCGCCGAGACACCGCCATGCCGTCCATCCAGTTCAAGGGCAAGTCTATCGTCCAGTATCATCATCTGGCCGTACCATATCGGCAATTGCTGCCCGACGCGGCCAGGTCGGTGACGAACGGCGAGCCGCCGAGCCTGAAGGACAACCTCATTGTCCACGGTGACAACCTGAGCGCGCTGAAGGCGCTGCTGCCGAGCTTCGCGGGGCGGGTGAAATGCATCTACATCGACCCGCCCTACAACACCGGCAACGAGAAGTGGGTGTACAACGACAACGTGAACAGCCCGATGCACCAGGAATGGCTGGGCAGGGTCGTGGACAAGGAGAACCTGACCCGCCACGACAAGTGGCTGTGCATGATGTGGCCGCGCCTGACGCTGCTGCGCGAGTTGCTGCGTGACGACGGCGTGATCTTCATCAGCATCGACGACAACGAGGCGCACCGCCTGCGCATGATGCTGGACGAGGTGTTTGGGGAGCAAAATTTCGTGACGACGGTCGTGTGGCAGAAAAACTACGCCCCGAAGAGTTCGGCTCGACTGTTTTCTGAAGATCATGACTACATCGTTGTATTCGCAAAAAATATAGCGCACTTTCGTCCGAATATGCTTCCACGGACAGAGGCTCAGGATGCTGTCTACGAGAATCCTGATGATGACCCACGTGGACCGTGGCGTCCGAACAACCTTGCAGCTCGGAATTTCTACAGTAAGGGCACTTATGCAATTACCTGCCCTGGCGGGCGGATAATCCCCGGACCACCGAAGGGCTCGTACTGGCGCTTCTCGGAGGAGAAGCTTTGGGAAATGGATCGTCAGGGCCGCATATATTGGGGTAGGGATGGAAATAGCGTTCCTGCCCCCAAGATCTATCTTTCCGAAGTCATGAAGGGGCGCGTCCCTCAGACATTATGGACTTGGCGTGAAGTAGGCCATACTCAGGACGCCAAGAAGGAACTGCTGTCGCTTCTCGACTTTGATTCCTCCGAGGACGTCTTCGTCACGCCGAAACCTTCAGGCTTGCTCGAACGTATAGTGGGCCTTGCTTGTGACAAAGGCGACATCATCCTCGATAGCTTCGCGGGCAGCGGGACGACGGCCCACGCGGTGCTGGCGTTGAACGCCGAGGACGGCGGCAACCGCCGCTTCATCCTGGTCGAGCAGGAGGACTACGCCGACAGCCTGACCGCCGAGCGGGTGCGGCGGGTGATTCGCGGCGTGCCCGGCGCGAAGGACGCCGCGCTGCGCGACGGTCTGGGCGGCACGTTCAGCTACGTCGAGCTGGGTGAACCCTACGACGAGGCGCGCCTGCTCAGCGGCGACCGCCTCCCCAGCTACGAGGACCTGGCGCGCTATACCTTCTTCACCGCCACGGGCGAGCAGTGGGACGCGAGTCAGATGGACAGGGCGCGCTCCTACCTGGGGGAGAGCGCGCGCTACCGGGTGTACCTGCTGTACGAGCCAGACCTGGACACACTCAAGAACATGCCGCTGAACCTGTCCTTCGTCAAGGACACGCTGGGCGAGACGTTCGTGCGCGGCCAGGACAAGCCGCGGCTGGTCATCGCGCCGCTGAAGTATCTCGACGAAGAGGCGATGGCCTATTACGGCGTCGAGTACTGTCAGCTGCCCTTCGGCATCTACAAGTTCAAGGCGTAGGGGCAGGCCCCGTGCCTGCCCGCTGGGGGCGAGAGATGCAGCTCAAGAGCTACCAACAAGCGACGCTCAACCGCCTGAAGGGCTACCTGGCGGCGCTGCGCGTCGAGC
This sequence comes from Anaerolineae bacterium, assembly GCA_034431435.1. GTDB lineage: Bacteria > Chloroflexota > Anaerolineae > Epilineales > JAHCIE01 > JAHCIE01. Next base: position 25,902 of record DAOUDG010000053.1, read on the forward strand.
AGGCCAAAGCCACGCGCGCCCGCGAGATCGACATCGATGACTACGACTGGGACGTGCGGGCATGGAACGCGCTGCCCAGCCGCGCCTATGCGCCGCGCCGCACGGGGGACGGCGAGCGCGTGCCCTTCGCCTGCCTCAAAGTGCCGACCGGCGGCGGCAAGACGCTGCTGGGCGTGCGAGCCATCGACGCCATCAATAGCGGCTACCGCCAGTCGCAGACAGGGCTGGTCCTCTGGATTGTCCCCACCACCCAGATCTACAACCAGACCTTGCGCGCCCTCAAGGACCGCGAGCATCCCTACCGTCAGCAGTTGAACCTGGCGAGCGCGGACCGGGTGCGCGTCTTCGAGAAGGACGATACCTTCTCGCCGCTGGACGTGCGCGAGAACCTGTGCATCCTGCTGCTGATGCTGCCCTCCGCGAACCGCCAGAACAAGGAGACGTTGCGCCTGTTCAAGGACCGCGGCGGCTTCGAGGCCTTCTTCCCGGCCGAGGACGACTACGACGCCCACCGCGCCCTGCTCCGCGCCACGCCGAACCTGGATGCCTTCGGCGCCGACAGCGGCTTCTTCGCCCCCGTCGTCAAGTCGTCGCTGGGCAACACGCTGCGGCTGTTGCGCCCGGTCATCATCCTGGACGAGGGTCACAAGGCCTACGGCGAGGTGGCGCAAGGGACTCTCTTCGGCTTCAACCCAAGCTTCGTGCTGGAACTCACCGCCACGCCCACCGAGGGCCGCAGCAACCTTCTCGTCAGCATCACCGGAACCGAGGTGCTGCGGGAGGGCATGATCAAGCTCGATTTGCACATTCGCAACAAGCCGAGCGCGGACTGGAAGGACACGCTGCGGGACAGCCACCTCTTTCGCCAGAGCCTGGAAGAGACGGCGCGCACCAACGAACAGGAGAGCGGCGTCTATATTCGCCCCATCAATCTCATTCAGGTGGAGCGCACCGGCAAGGACCAGCGCGACGGGCGCTTCATTCACGCCGAGGACGCCCGCGAGTTCCTCGTCACGCAATGCGGCGTGCCGCCCTACCAAATCGCGGTTAAGAGCAGCGAGCGGGACGAGATCGAGAACATCGACCTGCTGAGCCGGGACTGTCCGATTCGCTACATCATCACTAGAGCGGCGCTTCAGGAGGGGTGGGACTGCGCCTTCGCCTACGTGTTGACGGTGTTGACCAACCCGAAGGCGTCGACGGGCGTGACGCAGCTGGTGGGGCGCATCCTGCGCCAACCTTACGCAACAAAGACCGGCCTGCCCCTGCTGGATGAGAGCTACGTCTTCTGCTTCCAGAACTCCGCCAACGCCATGTTGCAGGCGGTTCGCAAGGGCCTCAACGACGAAGGCTTGGGTGACCTGACGTCACGGGTGCAGGCGAGCGGCAACGGGCAGGCGATGGACATTGCGATTCGCCAGAAGTACATTGACGAGGTGGGCAAGGTCTATCTGCCCTGCTTCCTCATCCGCGACCCCGACGGTGAACTGCGGCGCATCAGCTACGAGATGGACTTGCTCAGCCGGGTGAAGTGGGCGAGCCTCGACTTCAGCACGTTCGAGAGCCTGCAACTGAACCCGCAAGCCACCGGGGCATGGGGCGTGCGCGTCGGCATCGAGAATACCTTGCCGGATGCGCTGCGGGTCGATCCCGCGCCTGATATGCAACTGGACCCGGTGTTCATGACGCGCCAGTTGCTCGACCTCGTGCCCAGCCCGTGGCAGGCCTACGAGTACGTCCAGGATGTATTGGGGCGACTCCGCAAGCGGTATGCGGATGATCTGATTCGCCGCAACCTGGCTTTCATCCTCGACGAGATGAAGAAAGCTATCCGCGAGCAGCGGGACGCCCTGGCGCGCGAGGTGTTCAATAGCCTGATTCAGCGCGAGGAAATTCAGTTCGTGCTCATCGAAGGCTGCCCCGCCAACTCTGTCCCGGACCGCATTCGCGTGAATGGCGATGCCCGCAAACTTCGTACGACCCGCGACGAAGAATTGCAGCGCTCCCTGTTCGACCACCGCGAGGACGAGTTCAACGAGCTAGAGAGGAGGGTGGCGCTGTATATCGACGCGCAAGACTGGATATACTGGTGGTACAGGCAAGACGCCAAACGCGGCTACGGCGTGCAGGGGTGGCGGCCCCAGATCATCTATGCGGACTTCCTGGCTCTCTCGAAGGAGTTCTCCACGGTGTACGTACTCGAGACGAAGGGCCTGCACCTGATGGGCAACGAGGACACCGAGTACAAAATGGAGCTATTCAGGTTGTGCAACAGCCTCTCGACACCTCACCCCCGCAGCGAGCTTGATCCGGCCCTGGAGGACGCGCATTGCGTGCGGTTCAGGGTTATTGCTGAGGATGAGTGGCAGAAGGTCATCAACGAATTGGCGGCGGAAGGCGGGTGCTGATGCGGTTGCTCATCCTGGGTGGCACAATCTTTTTGGGGCGGCATCTGGTGGCGGCGGCGCTGGCGCGCGGGCACGCGGTGACGCTGTTCAATCGGGGGCAGCATAACCCGGACCTCTTCCCCGATGTCGAGAAGCTGCGCGGCGACCGCACGGTGAGTCTGGACGCGCTGGCCGACCGCTCGTGGGATGCCGTCATCGACACCAGCGGCTATGTGCCGCGCGTGGTGCGCCTGGCGGCCGAGACGCTGGCCGACCGCGTCGATCACTATACCTTCATCTCGTCCCTGTCGGTGTACGCCGATACGAGCCGCCCCGGCGTGGACGAGGCCGCGCCCGTGGGCCGCATCGATGACCCGACCACGGAGGAGATAACGGGCGAGAGCTACGGCCCTCTCAAGGCGCTGTGCGAGCAGGTCGCCGAGGCGGCGCTGCCGGGCCGTAGCCTGGTCATTCGCCCCGGCCTCATCGTCGGCCCCTATGATCCGACCGACCGCTTTACCTACTGGCCGCGCCGCGTGGCCCAGGGCGGCGAGGTGCTCGCGCCGGGCCATCCCGGCTACAAGACGCAGATCATCGATGCGCGCGACCTGGCCGCGTGGACGCTGGACATGGTGGAGGCGCGACGGGTGGGTGTGTATAATGCGACGGGACCGGCGACGCCGCTCACCCTCGGCGAGGCGCTGGACACGTCGCGGACCGTCAGCGGCAGCGACGCCACCGTCACCTGGGTAGACGAGAGCTTCTTGCTAGAGCAGGGCGTCCAGCCCTGGACGGAGCTACCGTTGTGGATGCCGGAGTCGGATCCAGCGATGGCGGGCTTCAACCGGTTCAGTATCGACCGCGCGCTGGCCGCCGGGCTGACCTTTCGCCCACTGGCTGACACCGTGGCGGCGACCCTGGCCTGGGATGCGACGCGCGACGCCACCGCCCCGTCCCGCGCGGGCCTGACCCGCGAGCGCGAGACGGAGCTTCTCAGCGCGTGGCATGCACGGCGCGACCAGGGACGAAGGACCGAGGACCAATAAGCCCTCTCTGGTTGGCCTGGGTTTGACTCTCGCTCGGCTTCTAGCTACAACAACCCCATGCGCCTGATCGTCCAGATCCCCGCCATGAATGAGGCGGCGACATTGCCCGCCGTACTGGCCGACATCCCGCGCGCCATCGACGGCGTGGACGAGGTGCGCGTCCTGGTCATCGACGACGGCTCGACCGACGGTACGGCCAGCGTGGCCCTGGCCCACGGCGCGGATTGGGTGGTGCGGCATCACGGCAACAAGGGCCTGGCCGCCGCGTTCCAGACCGGCCTCGACGTGTGCCTGCGCCTGGGTGCGGACATCATCGTCCACACCGACGCCGACGGCCAGTATCACGGGGCGGACATCCCCCGCCTCATCACGCCCATTCTGGCGGGCGAGGCTGACCTGGTGGTCGGCGACCGCGCGCCCCACAACCTTCCGCACTTCTCCGCCCTCAAGCGTTCCCTGCAACGCCTGGGTAGCCAGGTCGTCAGCCGCGCGGCGGGCATCGACATCCCCGACGCCGTCAGCGGCTTTCGCGCCTACTCGCGGGGGGCTGCCCTGCGGCTATTCGTCGGCAATCCCTTCTCCTACACTGTCGAGACCCTTATCCAGGCGCGACAGCGGCGACTGACTGTCGCCTTTGTGCCCATCGAGGTCAACGCCGACACCCGCCCATCGCGGCTGCACCGTGGCAACTGGAACTTCGTCAAGCGGCAGGCGGGCATCATCGTGCGCACCTACGCGACCTATGAGCCGCTGAAGACCTTCTTCTACATCGCGCTGCCGTTCCTCGTGATTGGCCTGGCCCTGCTGCTGCGCATCGGCTGGCTGTTTGTGGTAGGCGACCTGAACCGGGGCAGCAACGTCCAGTCCCTGGTGCTGGGCGCGACGAGCCTCACCATCGGCGGGCTGATCTTCCTGTTCGGCGTCCTGGCCGACCGGGTGGGCGACAATCGGCGGCTGATGGAGGAGATTCTATACCGCCAGCGGGTGCAGCAGATTGGGGCGGGTCTGCCGGCGGACCTCGACGTGCTGCCGGGCGCGGGCGGTGACGCCTATCCCTGGGAGCTACTCACGCCGCCGACGAAGCTGTAGGGGCAAGGGTCGCCCTGTTTGTCGACGTCCCAGGCTCCCGACGCCCATGCCGGAAGAATCTGACGAATTTCTGTCGAAATTGGTCGAGATGCGCGTAACCTCGCGGCGCGCTCAGCGTCTTCTCCTGTAACGACCGGTAGTTGACACATTGCGCCGCCGTGGCTATCATTGCCCCCGGTTTCGGGGGGATGGAGCTGCCCGAGCTGGCGTCATCGCGACCCACTGGCGTCGCAGAGCCAGCGCGGTGTACCAATCCAGGTAGCCGCGCCAGTCGGGCATGCAAACATAACGCATGCCCGCATTTTTTAGTACCCTACCCGTATCGAGATGACCCATCGAGCCGTTGTAACTAGCGAAAGAGGTACCGCCGTGGAAGAAGAGCGCGATCTGATCTCGCGTGCGCAGGCCTACGAGCCGGGCGCGTTCGCGGAGATCTATGAGCGGTTCTACCAAGGCATCTTCAACTACGTGTTCTATCGCGTCGTCGATGAACCGTTGGCGGAAGACCTCGCAGCCGAGGTGTTCGTCAAGGCCCTGGAAGCCATCGACACCTACACCTTCCGGGGTGTGCCCTTCTCGGCCTGGCTGTACCGCATCGCTAACAACCTGGTGACCGACCACTTCCGGCGCAAGCCGCGCAACAACCACTTGCCCCTGGAAGAGACCCAGGTCGCCGACGACGAGAGTCCGACGGACTTGATGGAGCGGGGGTTCACGCAGCGCGAGCTGCAAGCGGCGCTGGCCCTCCTCACCGACGAGCAACAACAGGTCGTCATCCTCAAGTTTGTCGACGGGCTGTCGAATGTGGAAGTCGCCTCGGTTCTGGGCAAGACCGAAGGCGCTATCAAGTCACTTCAGCATCGCGCTCTCGCCTCGCTAGGTCGCGTTCTGGCTGATTATGCCCAAGACGGAATATGAAGGAGCTGTAGGGACGCCCAACCATCGCCCTACAGTATGGGAACATGAGCCTGGAGCATCTGCTAGATCTCTGCCTCTCCCAACTGAATACGGGCGATGCAGACCTGGA
>DAOUDG010000054.1:0-10173 GCA_034431435.1 Anaerolineae bacterium
GAGCGGCGGAAGGAAGCGACGCATGCGGTCTCCTGATGACGAAAAGCGACACACTCTCAACCGAACAACTCTAGCATAAGTCCAGGTCAACGCCAAATCTTCGGCCGAGCCGCCCTCTTACACTCTTCACATCGAATCTTCATCACGGCGAGCGGGCGTTTTCTTGGGCAGGCGGCCAGGGCGGCGTATAATGTAGGCAAGCGACAGGGGGGCAAGCAAGTAGGAGTCAGCCGCATGGGCGTCTTCCACTTTGGCGAGCAGTATGGCAACCCGGATGTGGCTCTAGCCTTTTTCGTCTGTGCCGTGCTGGCGTGCGGCGGGACGCTGCAGGTGGTGGCAGCGCGCTATGGCTACGTGGGCCTGGCGTGGGTCCGCCCGCGCTGGCAGCCGTGGGGCGGGACCCTCGTTGGCGTCATCCTCATTGCCTGGGGCACGGTCTGGTTCTTTGCCCGCTACGGTGATGGCATCTTCCGACCGGGGCCGGCGGGCCTCGAGTTGTTCCTTCTGTTCGGCGGCGCAATCCTGGCGGCGTCGGCTGTGACGCTGGCAGGGGCCGCGATTGTCCAGACCGGCGTGCAGCCAGGGAGGCTGCCGCAGCCCGGTCACTTGATTGCTGAGGCAGTGACATTGCCGACCGGGACGGCATGGCTGTATCGGCCAGCGCGCGGCGCGGGTCCGTTCGGCGCGGTGTGCGCCGTGGGGACGCCGGGCGCTGGGGCGGAGGCGGTCGCGCCGTTGGCAACGGCCCTGGCCGAGGCGGGCCTGGTGGCGCTGGCGGTGGGCTGGAGTGACGACGACCGCTGGCGGCCCGACGATGCGCTGGCGCTGGCGGGTGCGCTCCACGCTGCGGATGTCCTGCGCGGACGCTCTGACGTGGATGCGGCGCGGGTGGGCGCGGCCGGGGTGGGGCTGGGCGGCGATGTGGCCCTGATGATGACGGCCCACGACCACCAGATTCGGGCTGTGGTGGCCGTCGCGCCCTGGCTGGACATGCGGGAGGCGACGCCAGGGCTGAGCCTGCTCCGCGACATGACGTGGCCTCAGGCGATGCGCTGGCAGAGCGACCTACGGCGAGCGGCGCGCCTGGTGGATCCGCTGGCGCATGCGGGCGAGCTTGGCTCGCGGCCGGTGCTACTGGTGACGGCGGCCGATGTCGGACCATCCGAGCAGCTAGGGCGTTGCCTGGCCCAGTTGTGCCGCCGTCTGACGACCCTGCGGGTGGGGCGTCTCGGCCCATCCAAGGATGCAACCCGCGAGATCGCCTCGTGGATGACGGAGCAACTGAAATGGACGCCCTCCTCTTCGACATCCTGAACGGGCTGATGGGCCGCTGGCCGTGGCTCGATGGTGTGGTACGCTTCCTGGTCAATGACTACGTCGCGCCGACGATCCTGGCGCTGGCGCTGGTGACGCTGTGGTTCTCAGGCCAGGGGCTATACGGTCGTCGGCGTCGGCAATTCGCGGTTGTCCACGCCGCGGTGGCCGTCGTGTTGGCGAATCTCCTGGTCAAGCTGATGAATCTGGTGGTGTTTCGCCCGCGCCCCTTTGCCGACCTGGACGTGAACCTGCTCTTCTACCGGCCGACCGACTCGACCCTGCCGAGCAACCCGGCGGCAGTGGCCTTCGCCTTCGCTTTTGCGGTGTTTCTCCACGACCGAACCTGGGGGCTGGCGATGGTCGGGGTGGCAACGCTCTTCGGCCTGGCGCGAATCATGGCGGGGGTGCATTACCCGCTAGATGTGGTGGCCGGGGCGCTGGTGGGTTTCGCGGCGGCGTGGCTGACGCTGCGCCTGCCAGGGTTGGGGTTGCTGGCGCGAGGGGTCATTCGAGCGGGCCGGCGCCTGATGCTGGCCTGATAACACTCACGAGGAGGTGAGTTCATGACGACGCTGTTGGCGAGCGAGACTTTCCATACGCCGGACATTCAGACGGAACTGCCGGGGCCGCGCGCGCGGGCGAACCTGAGCCGCGACGCGGTCCTGATTTCGCCGTCGTACACGCGCTCTTACCCGTTCGTGATGTCCCACGGGCGGGGCTGTGTGGTGTGGGATGTGGACGGGAACCGATTCCTGGACTTTACAGCGGGCGTGGCGGTATGCGCCACGGGGCATAGCCACCCGAAGGTCGTCGAGGCGGTGTCCCGGCAGGCCGAACAGTTTATTCACATGGCGGGCACGGACTTCTATTACGAGCTGCAAGTGCAATTGGCAGAGAAGCTGGCGGCAATCACGCCGGGGGACTTTCCCAAACGAGTCTTTTTCACCAACTCGGGCACGGAATCCATCGAGGCCGCGCTGAAGCTGGCGCGTTATCACACGGGCCGCTCGCGGCTGATGTCGTTCATTGGCTCGTTCCACGGGCGGACGATGGGGGCGTTGGCCCTGACTGGTAGCAAGCCCATCCACCGCCGCGGCTTCGAGCCGTTGATGCCGGGGGTCACCCACACGCCCTATGGCTACTGCTATCGCTGTCCCATCAACCTTGAATACCCGCGCTGCAATATTGCCTGCGTGGACTACATCGAGGATACATTGTTCCGCCGCCTGGTCCCCGCCGATGAGGTGGCCGCCATCTTTGTCGAGCCGATACAGGGCGAGGGGGGCTACATCGTGCCGCCGCCGGGCTGGCACGATCGGCTGCGGGCCGTGACAGCGAAGCACGGGATTCTGCTGGTAGCGGACGAGGTTCAGAGCGGCATGGGCCGCACCGGGACGTGGTGCGCCATCGATCAGTGGGGTGTCGCGCCGGACATCGTTTGCCTGGCGAAGGGCATCGCGTCGGGGCTGCCGCTGGGGGCCATTGTGGCCCGCGCCGATATCATGGACTGGGACTCGGGGTCGCACGCCAACACCTTCGGCGGTAACCCCTTGGCGTGCGCGGCCGCGTTGGCGACTATCGAGGTCATCGAGACTGAGGGGCTGCTGGAGAATGCAGCGCGCATGGGCGAGCTTTTCCTGGCAGGCCTGCGGGACATCCAGTCGCGCCACGAGACGGTCGGCGATGTGCGCGGCGTTGGGCTGATGGTAGGGGCGGAGATGATCGACCCGGCAACGGGTGATCCGAATCCTGGGCTGCGCGATGCGCTGGTGCAGAAGTGCTTCGAGCGCGGGCTGCTTGTCCTCGGTTGTGGCTTCAACACGTTGCGTTTCATGCCCGCGCTGACCATCGACCAGCCGACGGCCGAGACCGGGCTACGACTCCTGGAGGCGGCCCTGTCCGACGCCGTAGCCGAGCAGTCTAGCCGCCCCCCAAAGAGCCAGGGGGTGTGAGGGTTGAGGGTGGCAGGTTTGTCAGTGGCCGGTGGTTGGTCGTCGCTTGAAAGGTGAGACGGTGAGCGGAACCAGCGACAAGACAGTGTGGGTGGTGAACCTGGGGACGGAGCCGTATGGGCCGGTGCACGAGTTGCAGCGGCGGCTGGTAGCAGCGAAACAGGCCGGCTGGCCGCAGGACGTGTTGCTGCTATTGGAGCACGCGCCGGTCTATACCCTGGGGCGGCAGAGCCAGGCGGCGGACATCCTCGTATCCGCCGAGTTCCTGGCCGAGCAGGGTATCCCCCTGGTCCCTGTCGAGCGTGGGGGCAAAGTGACCTATCACGGCCCCGGCCAGATCGTGGGTTATCCCATCCTGGACCTGAGAGGCTACCGCACCGAGGTGAAGTGGTTCTACCGCCAGCTGGCCGACGTGATCATCCGCACCCTGGCCGACTATGGTGCGGTGGGGACCTACGACGACTCGTTCCCCGGCGTGTGGGTGGGGGGCAAGAAGATCTGCGCTTTTGGGACCGCCATCAGCCGCTGGGTCACCTATCACGGCTGGGCGCTGAACGTCGAGCCAGACATGACGCATTGGGGCTGGATCGTGCCGTGCGGGTTGCGCGATAAGGAGGTGACGAGCCTGCGGGCAGAGCTAGGGGTTGCTCCGCCCGACGATGATATCCGCGCCGGCCTGACGCGGCATTTTGGGGGGGTGTTTGGGCGGCAGATGGTGGAGCGGGAGCTTGGCGACTTGAGACTGGAGATTGGGGACGTCGAGCGGGGGACGTGATGGGTGGGCCGCTGGAGCGGAAAGCGCAGCGCCGAGGCGGGGACGAAGGACCAGGGACCAGATGGCACGCCGCATTGGTCCCTGGTCCTTCGTCGTTGGTCACTCTCCGGCGAAGTGGATGCCGCTCTCATCCATGGACGTGATGATGACCAGACTCTCGATGGGCACGCCCAATGCGGTGAGGCGCTGGCGGCCGTCCTCGAAACTCTTCTCGACGACGCAGCCGACGCCGAGCAGGGTCGCGCCCGCCTCGCGCACGATGTCGGCCAGGGCTTCGGTGGTCTGACCGGAGGCGAGGAAGTCGTCAATGACGATGATGCGGTCGGTGGGGCCGAGGTACTCTGGCGAGACCAGGAGCAGGGTCTCGCCGCCCTTGGTGCGCGACGGGACGTGACGCTCGAAGGTGTCGGGGGGCAGCGTGACCGAGCGGGTCTTGCGGGCGAACACGACGGGCACGTCCAGGGCGACGCCGGCCTGGAGAGCGGGAGCGATGCCGCTTATCTCGGCGGTGAGGACCTTCGTAGGGCGCAGATAGCCGAAGCGGCGGGCGAACTCGCGGCCCACGAGGGCCATGAGGGCGGGGTCAACCTGATGGTTGATAAAGGAGTCGACCTTGAGGATGCCGCCGGGCAGGACTTTGCCGTCGCGTCGGATACGGTCGCGCAGGGGGGCGAGGTCGGTGGAGGTGTCGGCGGGGGCGGGACTTTGGACAGGCATGGCGTCTCCCTTCAAGCGGGCGGTGTTTCTGGGGCAGACCCTACAGGTCTAGGAGACCGGTAGGGTCTCAGGGTGACATGTGGGATATTTCCCACCAGGAGGTGGGAAAACGTGGGTAATCGTGGGAAAGTTGGGTTTGAATCTTCTCGAACAAGCGTTCTGCATGGTGAACGGCGGCCAGAGCCGGGCTGGACGGGAGTGGCAGGGCGAGCGGATCACAGCTGCGAGCTCGACAACGGCATGCCCGCGCCGCCGGGGTCAGCCGCGCCGTGCCAGCCGCCGGTCTGTGGGTCGCGGATGGCGACGTGGACGAGACCGAAGCTGCCATAACTGTACGGCTCGCGGTAGACGGTGTGGCCCATGTGTTGCAGGGCGCGCACAGTCGCCAGCGGGTGGCGCGCCTGAAGGTCGATGACGTGGCTCTGGGAGTCGAAGCGCGGCGCGGCCACGGCCTCGGTGGGCGTCATGCCGAAGTCGATCAGGTTGAGCAGGACTTGCAGGACCCCGGTGATGATCTGAGTGCCGCCGGGTGCGCCGATGACGATAGCGGGCTGACCGTCGCGGTAGACGATGGTGGGCGAGATGCCGCTGAGGCGGGCCTTACCGACGGCCAGCGAGTTGGGCAGGCCGGGTATGGGGTGGAAACAGTTCATGGTGTTGTTGAGCTGGAAGCCGAGGCCGTCCACGACGACGCCACTGCTCGCGCCCAGGCTGTGGGTGAGGCTGACGCAGTTACCAGCGCGATCGACGACGGTGATGTGGGTGGTATCCTTGTGCTCCGGGGGCTGCCAGCGAGGGACGGGGAATCTCTCACCGGCGGCGAGACGGGCGGCGGCGGCGGCGGCGTAGACGGGGTCGGTGATGACGGGGGTGAGGTCGGCGGTGAAGAGAGGGTCGCCCAGGCGCGTGGTCCAGTCGGCGAAGGCCCACTGCATCGTGCGCGCCACGAGGTCTACATAACGCGGGCTGTTGTGGCCGAGACTGACCAGATCAAAGCGTTCCAGGGCGTGCAGCATCTGGATAAGGGTCGCGCCCCCGTCGGGCAGAGGATCGGACTGGATGGTCAGGCCTCGATAGTGGCCGCTGGCGGAGGCGGGAGCGCGGACTCGGTAGGCGGCCAGGTCATCGGGGGTGACATAACCGCCGTGGCCCATGATGGCCTGGCCGAGCTGCTGGCCTAATGCACCGCTGTAGAAGTCCTGCGGCCCCTCGTCGGCCAGGCGGCGCAGGCTGCGGGCGTAGTCCTTCTGGACGAGACGCTCGCCCAGCTGCAAGGGGGTTGCGCCGTCGCGGGTGAACAGGCGCGCGGCGGCGGCGGTGTGGGTGAGCCGCCACAGGGGGAAGGCGAAGCCGGGTGTGCCGGGCCGTCGCCAGCGGTCGCTCAGCGCCGGGGTGAGGGTGAAGCCCTCCTCGGCGAGCTGGGCGGCCGGCTCGACCAGTCTGCCCCACGGTTGACTGCCCCAGCGGCGGTGGGCTTCGGCCAGGCCGGCGACAGTCCCTGGCGTGGCGACGGACTGCCAGCCCACGTCGTTTTCGTAACCCGCCAGGCGGAAGCCGTAGCCGACGCGGTATTCCTCGCGCAGGAGATGTTGCCACATATCTTCGCGGATGAGGGAGCCGGCCGTGCCGGGGAATTGCAGCGCCGTGTGGCGGCCGCTGGTGGCATCGTAGTGCTGCAACGCGCCGAAGCCGCCGATGCCGCACATCTGGGGGTCGGTGACGCCCTGGACCAGCGCGGCAGCCACGGCGGCATCCACAGCGTTGCCGCCCTCGGCGAGGACAGTCGCGCCAACCTCGACGGCCAGCGGCTGCGGGGCGACTACCAGGTCGGGCCAGGTGGGGGGCATGGTTCTCACTTGAGGATGTAGTAGGTGGCGCGCTTCTCGCCGATCTTCAGCAGCAGGTTCTTGTCCACGAGGTCGGCCAGGTCGCGGCGAATGGTCTCGGCGCTGACGTCGGGGGCGAACTCTTGCAGGTCGCGGTTGGTGACCCGTCCATTGTGGGCGGCGACGTCCAGCGCATGGGCCTGGCGCTCGTTGAGGCCGCCCTGGGTGAGCTGGCCCAGCCGTACTGGCGCTCGCTCGACGGGGGACAGCCGCTCGCCGTGGCCGACCAGCACGACCTGGAAGCCGTTGGCCGTCTCACGAAAGAGGGGTGGGGGTAGACCGGCGTCGGCCATGAGGCGGCGCATCCGATCAATGCCGTAGCCCAGACGCTCGATGTAGCCCAGGTCGGACAGCACCTGGACGATGGCCTCGTTGCGGGAGAAGCGTTCGTCCTCCAGGTTGTCCAGGGTGACAGGCCCCGGCAGGCGGCCCGGCGAGGTGATTTCGATCCGATCAGCGAACATGAAGACGCGGGTTTCCTGGCCGCGGATGCTGTAGTCGCGGTGGGCGACGGCGTTGACCAGGGCCTCGCGGACAGCCTCGCGGGGGTACTCGGTGCGCTCCTCGCGGGCCAGGCCGGTGAGCTTGGCCCCGACGCGCATATTATTCACAACGAAGGCCTCGGCGCGCAGAATCTGCTCCGGCAGGGTGTCGCGGATGTCCTCGCGCAGGTAGGTGTCGCTCTGCTCGGTGCCCGCGTAGCGCACGACGATGACCTCGCTGCCGGGCACGAAGGCTTGCGGGTCGCGCCCGAACAAGAGGATGCCGGCGTGGGTGGGCTGGCCGTCGGCGGTCAGGCAGCGGCGCTGGCGCAGGAGAGCGTCGACGCCCAGGCCCGCGCCCGCGTCGATGGCGTCGAGGTAACGCTGCACCTTCTCGTCGCTGAGGTCAGCGCGAACGGCCAGGCGCGCCGGCTCGGCCTCGAAGCTGACCTCGCCCCGCTCGACAAGCAGCCGCCGCAGCTCAGGGGTGGTCAGCAGGCGGTTGCTGCGCCCATCGCGTCGGTAGTAGCGACCCCTGGCGCTGTAGACGTGGGGCAGGCCCTCGGGGACGCTGACGATCAGCAGGGCTTCACCGTTACGCTCGACGACGCGGGGCATGGGGATGACCAGCGGTGGGTCGATATCGAGGGCGGCTTCGAGGGCCTGGTTAAAGGCGAGTTGCACGTCGTCGAGGCCGATGATTGTCTGGCCCTTCTCATCCATCCCGATGACGACGTTGCCGCCGTCGGCGTTGGCCAGGGCGGTCAGGGTCTCGGCCAGGCGGGCGAGGGCGACGCCGGGGCGGGCGAACACCGCGCGGCTGGATGGTCCCTCGCGCAAGAGGGCGGCAAGATCGGTGTCAGGCTGGCTACGGCTCATGGCTGTAGGATACCCGTATTGCGCGGCAGGGGCAAGTGCGGGGGGGTGAAGCGTGACCCGTGCAACGTGGGGCACGACCGTGCTGATCTCCCCCCGCGCTTCACGGCCACAGCGCGCAGCCCTGGCAGGCCGACAAGGCCTGCCAGGGCTGTCGGGCGGGCGCGCGCCCCCCTCGCGCAGAACCCGCACCTGCGGGCTGCCCCGTGCATGAATTGTCTAGCTCGCGACCTCTGGGAACGGAGTCAATATTGTACCCTTGTGTCTCCGCCTGACGCTAGATGTCCCATCCGCTGTACCAAGTATCGCCGTTCCCAACGAGCTCTGTGCGAAGGGATGCTGGCTTAGTGACGAGGAAGTGAGGCGCTGCGGCGTAGTGCGACTGTCGCACTAACCGTTGTCCAGAGAATGAGAAGCATCAGGACTATGAAGACGACCGCTATTGCCGCCCAGCTCCAAACCGGAAGACCTGGGATGCTTGTACGCTTGACAGATACGTACACGCCCGCCAGCAGCGTGACTATGCCCAGGCATGTGCCGAATGCCCTCAACACCCGAATCTGGCGTCTCCGACGCGATACCTCCTCTATGTGCGTCACTCCAGCCACGCGTCCTTTGACGACAAGCTCCCGCGGTAGCCTAGAACACTCAAGGGCCACGGTCACAGTGTCCCGTGGGTTCAAGAGTGCCGGTTGCAGCACAAGCGTGTGGCCGAGCAACCGAACTTCCATCGGGACATCGCGTTCGTGACTGATTCGGACGTGGGCGCCCAGTAGATCCGAATCTGGTATGAAAGACACCTTCACAGGCTGATGGAAGTGCTCAGGGAGCAACGCTTGATTCCCGCAGTTGGTGAATCTTAGCAGAATCGTCGAGAGAGAATCGTTGGTCCCTTGATCCAACTCCACAATCTCATACACCAGCCTCCGCCGCTTGATCTGCAACCACTGTAGGACGAGTGCCGCGACACTCACACACAAGCTCGCTACGGCTAGAATCACGGTCGTGACAACGGGATCGCTGAACAAGCCTGGACCTCCTCCAATCCTCTCGTCTACGGCACGGCCGCCAGTACCCGCGCCCCCTCGGGCAGCCGCTCCACCAGCCAGCCGATCTGACCGTTGACAAGCTGGACCCGCCAGCAGATCGCCCCGCCGCACTCGTTGGGGCCGCCGTTGATGACACCCACCAGCCCGTTGCCCGCTACCAGCACGACAGTCTCCGTTGGCCTGCCCAGGGCGTCCGGCGCGTACATGGGAACGAGCCGGGGTGCGACCACTTCCACGTGCAGTCCCGGCCGCAGTCGGCCCTCAACGATGGGCGTGGCGGTGGGTACGCTCACTTGCATGCTGACCCTGGGCAATGTCGGCTGACGCAGCCACACGTAACCCCCTAGCACCAGCAGCACGAGAGCGAGGAGTGTGGCCATGTTGAACCGCCCACGACGGACCGCCTGCCGCCCCTCGTGTTGCTCAATCGACCCCGCCTGACCCAGTGCCGGCAGATGCCAATTGGCTATTGCATTGGTGACCGCCCACAGGCCCAGGAGGATGATTCCCACGACAGCGACTTGCCAGCCATCAAGGTCTAGTCCCAAAGTCTCCATGAATCTACCCCTTGACACAAGAACAAACATGCGCTATACTGTCTTGCAGTACATATGTTCTAAAGACCCATGTGGAGCACAGATATGGAAGCCCTCGTCATCGTCGGCGCCATCGTGGTCGCTGTGTTCATCAACGCCGCCCTATCTCTGGACCTGGTTCGACATGGCTACTCTACATGGAATCCTGAGATAAGCCGTGGCGCCAAGACACTGTGGGGATCATGCATCGCCAGTGCTGCGGTGATCTTGGGACTAATGTTCGGCGTTGGCGCCCTTGTCACGCTCTGGCCCTTCTGGCTGCTTGTTGCCCTCATAAGCATCGCCTACTTCGGCATCCGAGATCTGCGTATCTCGCGCGGCTCCGTGGTGGCGACCCCCCTCGTAGCTGCGCCGCCCGCGCCCATGACGTGGGATGCACTGTGGCGCAGCTACGAGGGGCGCGAACTGCCGCCGTGGATGCTACAGCAGGCTCTCGGCGGCCAGGTGCGCTACGACGGCAAGCTGGCGCGGGTCCACCAGGGCATGCTCGTGCCCCAGCCAACTGCGCCGCCTGCGACGCTCG
>DAOUDG010000055.1:0-29853 GCA_034431435.1 Anaerolineae bacterium
GAGGCCCCCAAGGCCGCCGCCCCCACCGCCGCCGCGGCAGCTCCCACCGCCGCCGCCGCGGCCAAAGCCGCCGCCCCCACCGCCGCCGCCGCGGCTGGCAAGAAGCTCAAGATCGGCCTCGTGACCGACCAGGGTGGTGTCAACGACAAGAGCTTCAACCAGTCGGCCTGGGACGGTGTGCAGAAGGCTATGAAGGAGCTGGGCGTCGAGGGTAAGTACGTTGAGTCCAAGCAGGAGACCGACTACGAGAAGAACCTCGACCTGTTCGCCACCGAGGGCTATGACCTGGTGCTGGGCATCGGCTTCCTCATGGGCGACGCCCTCGCCAAGAAGGCCAAGCAGTACCCGAACGTCAAGTTCGCCATCGTCGACAACGCCTACTTCCCCGCCAAGGCCGGCGACCCTGATCCCTACGCCACCGACCTCAAGAACGTGACCAGCCTCATGTTCGCTGAGGACCAGGTCGGCTACCTGGCGGGCGTACTCGCGGGCTGCATGAGCAAGAGCGGGACCGTCTGCTCCGTCAGCGGCCAGGAAATCCCGCCGGTGGTCCGCTTCGTGACCGGCTACCAGACCGGCGCCAAGGCCCAGAACGCCAGCATCAAGACCCTCAACACCTACATCCCTAGCTTCGTCGACCCGGCCAAGGGTAAGGAGACGGGCGCGTCGATGATCGGCCAGGGTTGCGATATCGTCTTCGGCGTCGGCGGCAACACTGGCAACGGCGGCCTCCTCGCCGCCAGCCAGGCGGGCAAGGCCGCCATCGGCGTCGACGTCGACCAGTACAACACCTACCCCGAGATCAAGGCCAGCCTGATGACCAGCGCCATGAAGAACGTGGACGCGGCGGTCTTCACCGCCATCAAGAATCTTCAGGGGGGTGGCCTCAAGGCCGGCATCGTCACCTCTGACATCAAGAACGGTGGTATCGGCCTCGCCCCCTTCCACGATTGGGAGAGCAAGGTCGACCAGAAGTGCAAGGACGCCGTCGCCAAGGCCATCGAAGGCCTCAAGGCGGGCACGATCAGCACCGGCTACAAGCCGTAAGCCTCGGCCAGTCAATGCAAGCAGGGGCGCGCCGCGTGGTGCGCCCCTGCTTCTGTATCCTCAATCTCCAGCCCCCCTCCCCAATCCCTCAGTCGCTCCACGCCCGGCGCGCTACACCTCACCCGTCTTGGCGCGGTGGTAATGCCGGCGCGCCTTCGCCCTGTTCCCACAGTCCGCCATCGAGCACCAACGGCGGCTGTGGTTCTTGCTGGTGTCAACGAACAGCCAGCCGCACGTCTCCCCGTCGCACGCATGTACCTTCGTCACCTCGGTTGACGTCAGCACCTCCAACGCCGACTGAGCCACCGCCCACAGTGGCCTGTCCAGGGCCACCTGGCCCTCCCAGCGCAACTCGAACCCGTCACTGCCCTGGACGAGCCGCGCGTGCGCATACGCATCGACCACCGCCGCGTTGACGACCTCCAGATCAGACGCGGCGGCGACACCCCCGTCGCTGCGCGCCAGGAACACGCGATACAACGCCCCCCGCAACCGCCGCGCCTGCTCCAACATCGCCGCCGCCTCGTCGGGGTGGCGCTCCGCCTCCGCCCCCAGGGCGACCGCCTCGTCATCCGAGATCACGCCCATCTGCCGCGCGAACTCTACCAGATCGGCGTAGCTGCCCAGATGGTCGCCGTGCGCCTCGCCTTCGGCACGGTACCAGGCCGTGGTGTTGGCAAAGTTCAGACAGAGCCGCCCACCTAGCGGAGAGAAGACGTAGACCTCTGCCTGTTGCTCCGTCATTGTTCCCCCTCTGCATCGGGAGCCAACCTTAAATTTCGCCCCCGGCACAAAATAACCACCAAAAACTACTTGACAGGTTATATGCATTCTGATAGAATATAACCATCATCACGATTATAGCAGGTTACACAGACGGTGTCAAGAGGGAGCAGCGACCGGCCGCTCCGCAACCAGGGGAAGGACAGGGGCGGCGCGGGCTGGCCCGTTGCTCAGCTCGCGCCGCCGGGTAAGCCGAGACACAAAGGAGATGTGAGCCATGAACGTGACGCGACGAACCGAGCCAACCCAGCGCATCTATCCCAGCTTCTACGACCGGCCCCACGATCGCCCCATCCTCAGCACGGATGGCACAGGTCGCGCGGTCTTCATCCTCGCCGCTTTGCTTCTGATCCTGATCAGTGTAGCATTACTATTGATGGCCGCTTAGCCGGTCCAGGAGGGAACCATGTCCGAGATGACCAAGGCCCACCTCATGCGCTTGTTGGACGAGGGCCGCGCCACATGGGAGGCGACCCTGCGCGATGTGCCACACGAGCGCATGACCCAGACGGGTGTGGTCGGCGACTGGACGGTCAAAGATATCGTCTCCCACATCAGCTTCTGGGAGCGAGTAAGCGCGGGTCGGCTGGGTGGCCTGGTCAGTGGTCAGCCACCCACCGATGTCGAACTGTACGGCGCGGGGATCACGCCAGAGATAGTGGCGCTCGACATCGACGCCTTCAATGCGTGGCAGCAGCAGCGCGACCACGACCGCGCCCTCGACGAGGTCCTGATGGACGAGCAGCAAGCCTATCGCCGCCTGTATACCTACGTGCGGGCCGCGCGCGAGGATGACCTGCTCGACGTGGGCCGCGCCAACTGGGCGACAGAATCGCCCGCCTGGGAGAACGTTGCTGGCAACAGCTACGAACATTGGGCGGAACACGCCGCCTCGATTCGCGCCTGGCTGGAAGGGGGACCGGCTTGATACACCTGTCCCAAACAGGCGCGCGCCGCGTGATGCTGGCCGCTCAGGGGCTTGACCGCCGCCCTGAGCGGCTCGCCACGCCTGACGACGTGCTGGCCGCCATCCGCCGCATGGGGGTGCTTCAGATCGACACCATCCACGTCGTCGCCCGCAGCCCTTACCTGGTGCTGTGGAGCCGCCTGGGGGATTACGAGCCGCGCTGGCTCGACGAGTGGCACGCCAACGGCCAGCTCTTTGAGTATTGGGCCCACGCCGCCTGCTTCCTGCCCATCGAAGACTGGCCCCTCTACCGCCGCCTCATGCTCGACGAAGTCAAAGGCTGGGTGCGCGCTCAACCCTGGCTGGATGCCAACCCCCAGGTGGCCGCCACCGTCCTGACCCACCTGCGCGAGGAAGGCCCCGTCCTCTCCTCCGCCTTCGAGCGTACTGACGGGCGGCGCGGCGTGTGGTGGGACCGCAAGCCGGAAAAGATGGCCCTGGAGGCGCTTTTCAACACCGGCGACGTCATGATCGCGCGCCGCCACAACTTCCAGCGCGTCTACGACCTGCGCGAGCGCGTCCTACCCACCTGGGACGACGCCGACACGCCGCCGCTGGACGAGGTACGGCGCACCCTGACCGCGCGCACCGTCTGCCATCTGGGCGTGACGACGGCCCGCTGGGTTCCCGACTACTACCGGCTGCCCAAGCGCGGCGTGACCGAAGTGCTCGACCGTCTGGTGGACGACGGCGAGCTTCTCCCCGCCGCCGTCGAAGGTTGGCGCGACGCCGCCTATCTACACCCAAACTTCGCCGCTCTCGCCCGCACCGCCGACGCCGATGCCCACGCCCCGACGCGGACCACCCTGCTGTCGCCCTTCGACCCCCTGGTGTGGGACCGCGAGCGGGCCAGCGCGGTTTTCGGCTTCGACTACCGCATCGAATGCTACACCCCCGCCCCCCAACGCCGCTATGGCTACTTCAGCCTGCCCATCCTACGCCGCGATGCCCTCATCGGCCGCCTCGACGCCAGGGCCCATCGCAAAGACCGCCTCTTCGAGGTCAAGTCGCTCCACCTGGAGCCGGGGGTTCAGCCGACCGACGACCTTATCGCTGACATCGCGGCCGCCGTGCTGGCCGCCGCCGCCTGGCATCGGACCCCACACGCCGTCGTCCGCGCTTCGGAGCCAGCGGACGTGGCAGAGCGCATCAATGCCGCGTTGGCCCAGCCGAGCCAACCCAGGGCTTCGTAGCGGTACGAGTAGCCGATTCTCCGCGAACGGTTGTCTTATCGCTACGCCACCGGCGACAACGCGCGCTACACTAAGAGGGACTCATAGCCCTCGCAAGGAGGCCTCTATGGCAACGGGTTCAATCATGGATCCTTGGGAAGTAAGCGAGTCGGGATTCCCAGCCGACGGTCGACCGGCCGACAAGCTCACCTATGCCCTGAATTACGCGGTCCTCGCCCCTTCGGGTCACAACACCCAGCCCTGGCTGTTCCAGGTCAAGAAGGACTACGTCGACCTGTATGCCGATCGCACCCAGGCCCTACCCGTGGTCGACCCGAACGACCGCGAGCTGATCATCAGCTGCGGCGCCGCGCTCTTCAACTTGCGCGCGGCGCTACGTTACTTCGGCTATACGGCCGACACCGAGGTCCTACCCGACGCCAAGCGCGCCGACTGGCTCGCGCGCGTCAAGCTGGGTCACCCTTACAAGGCCACCGCCGACGAGGCCGCGCTCTTCCAGGCCATCACAAGACGTCGCACCAACCGCTCGGCCTACGAGAACCGCCCCCTGCCCGAGGCGCTCCTCGAAGGGTTGAAGATGGCAGCGACGCAAGAGGGCGCCTGGCTCGAAGTCATCGAAAACGAGGATGTCCGCAACGCGATTGCCGATCTCATCGCCGAAGGCGACCGGATTCAGTGGTCAGACGCCCAGTTCCGCCGCGAACTGGCCTCATGGACACACCCCAACCGTAACCTGCGGCGTGACGGTATCCCCGGCTACGCCATGGGCGTCGCCGATACCGCCGCCTATGCCGGGCCTCTCATTATCCGCACCTTCGACCTGGGCAACGGCCAGGCCGCCAAGGACCGAGACCTGGCCCTCGGCTCGCCCGCTCTGGTCGTCCTGGGGACCGAGAAGGATGACACGGCCGCCTGGCTGGCAGCGGGACAGGCCCTCCAGCGCGTCCTGCTGCGCGCACGCGCGTCCAACGTCTGGGCATCATACCTGAACCAACCCATCGAAGTCCCGGAGCTGCGGCCGCGCTTCGCGCGCGTCGTCGGTCATGTCGGTCACCCGCTGCTGTGCCTGCGGCTAGGCTATGGGCCTGATGTACGCCCCACTCCCCGCCGTCACCTCAGCGACGTGGTGATCGAATCCTGGGGTTAGCCTGGCAGCCTATGTCACCCCACATCCTCATCCTGGACGCCGACGCCGTCGCGGCCCAGGTCACCGAAGCGGGCGTGACCCGCGCTTTGCCTGAGGCAACCCTATCCGTCGTCACTGATGTCGACGATGGCTGGCAGAGTGTCCAGGCCGCGCGGCCCGACGCCCTGATCATCGACCCGGCGCCCCATAACCTCGCCAGCGCCTGGCTCATCCAGGCCATCAAGGCCGAGAACCCGAACGCGCCTGTGATTGTGCTCGCTTCGGCCCCAACGCCCAACCTGCGGCATACGCTGTGCCGCCTGGGTGTGGATGTGTACCTTGAGAAGCCGGTTAGCCTGCCGGTCCTGCTTCAGGCTCTGCTTACCGCCTTGCGCATGCAGGGCAACATCTCGCCAATGCGGGGCGTAGCCGCCCGCTGAGTGGCGCCCCAACCCCATCGCAACAGGCCCTGACGGTCCCGTTAACCGTCAGGGCTTTCGCTGTCCAGGTGGTAGAAAGTTCGCCCTTCGTTGCGGCCCCTTTCCACCACCGGACCGCGAATCGGCGTATGCTCTCCACAGGCGTCCCCTGTCCTGCGGGCCGCCAGGCTGCGTTGTCCGACAAGGAGAGACACATGAAGGCTGTCATCGTCTACGACTCGGAGTACGGGAACACCCACCATGTCGCCGAGGCCATCGCCGCCGCCCTCAGCCATTACGAGACCGTGCAGATGCTGGGCGTGCAAGATGCGACCGGCTTCGACTGGCAGGGCGTCAAGTTGCTCATTGTCGGCGGCCCTACCCAAGCCCACGGCATGAGCAAGCGTCTCCACGCCTGGCTCGACGCCCTGCCGCCCGCTAGCCTCACCGGCATCCACGCCGCCGCCTTCGACACCCGCCTCCACGGAATGAAACTCCTGACGGGGGCCGCCGCGCCGCCCATCGCCAAGCGCCTCAAGGAGCTAGGCGCGGAAGTGCTGCTGCCGCCCGAGAGTTTCTTTGTCGAAGGCAAGGAAGGGCCATTGGCCGCCGGTGAGCTAGAGCGCGCCTCTCGCTGGGCCTTGCTGACCCCGGCCGGGGTCCAGGAGGAGTGAGAGTATGCTTCACGTCGCACCCCACTCACAAAAGGTCATCTCGCCTTTGGGCGCGTTCTGGCGCGCCCTCCTGGTGGGCGTCGCCTACCTCGTCGCCCTCACGCTCGGCGGCCTGGTCACGAGCGTCCTCGGTCTCGCCAATCCGCCCATCTTCGAGAGCATGAACCCTACCCAGGCGCTGATCAGCTCCTTCGTCGGCGGCGCGCTTGTCGCCCTGGCGCTGGGGCCATTGGCGATCCGCCTCAACGTACCTCTGTGGAACCGCATCCTCGTCCTGACCTCCGTCACCTTTGTTGTCAGCAGCCTCATCAACCTCATCGAGGCCCTCTACTTCACGACCATGTTCGAGACGGGCATCGCCGCCGCTCTCATCAGCGCGGCTATCGGCTACCTGGGCCTCGCCGCCGCACTGGCGTACCTCTTCCCGCCAGAGCTGCCCATCCGTCGCATGCGCGCCGCGACCCGCGAGACATGGCAGCAGCGCTCAGTCCTCAACTGGCTCGGTCGCATTGTTCTGGCCGCCCTGGCCTACGTGCCGATCTACCTCGGTATCGGCATGCTCATCGCCCCCATCGTCACCCCCTACTACACCGACCCGGCCCTGGGCCTTAGCCTGCGCATCCCTGGCTTCGACGTCATCCTCCCCCTGGAAGTCGTGCGTGGCCTGCTGATGGTCCTGGCCCTGTTCCCCATCGTCTGCCTGTGGCGCGAGTCGCGCCTGGGGCTGGCCCTCATGTTGGGCTGGACCGTCGCCATTCTAGGTGGCATCGTCCCGATGCTTACCACCTCGTTGTTCCCGCCCGTGCTGCGCGTCACCCACGGCATCGAAATCACCGTCGACTCCTTCCTGCTCGGCTTTGTGCTGGCCTGGCTGCTGGGCAGCGGCCCCTGGCGCACGAGGCACGGCTAGTGGCGGAGATGCCCCACCATGCTCTGAATGACTGACCACAACGCGCGGGATGATCGTATCCCGCGCGTCGCGTGCCGTGGTGATGTTGCCACCCGTCGTAGTCAAAGCCTTCTGGACGGTAGGCCAGAACAGGCTATACTGAGGAAGATGTCCACAGGCAGGAGAATTCCCATGAACATTGGAGTCCCCCGCGAACGACGGTCGGACGAGCACCGCGTTGGGTTGACCCCCACGCGCGTCGAGATGCTCACCCGCGCCGGCCATCGTTGCTACGTCGAGCACAGCGCCGGATTGGGAGCAGGCTTCCAGGATGACGCCTACGTGCGGGCCGGGGCGCAGATTGTCTATTCCCCCGAGGAGGTCTTCGGTCGCGCCGACCTCGTCATCAAGGTAGCCCGCCCCACCGCCGAGGAAGGCCAATGGCTGCGGCCAGGCCAGACCATCATGGCATTCTGGCATCTCGCTACAGCCTCCAGCGAGAAGCTGCAACGGCTGCGTGACCGCCACATCAGCGCCATCGCCTACGAGCAGATTCGTAATGACGACGGTTCCGCACCCATCTTGCGCCCGATGAGCCAGATCGCGGGCCGCATGTCGGCCCATATCGCGGCCGGCCTGCTTCAGAACAATCAGGGTGGACGCGGCGTCCTGATGGGCGGCCTGCCGGGCGTTCCCCCCGCCGAGGTGGTCATCCTGGGCGCGGGCACAGCCGGCATGGCTGCCGCGCGCGCCTTCATCGGCCTCGGCGCCTCGGTCTACATCCTCGACCGCGACGTCACCCACCTGGAACGCGTCTTCGACTACGAGCAACGCCGCGTGACCACCATGATGGCCCACCGCCACAACGTCGAGAAGGTTGTCAAGTTCGCCGATGTCGTGGTGGGCGCGGTTCTGGTCCCTGGCGCGCGAACGCCCGTCCTGGTAACGCGGGACATGGTCCGCACCATGCGCCGCCGCGCCGTCATCCTCGACATCGATATCGACCAGGGCGGCTGTATCGAGACCGCCCGGCCGACCACGCACCAGACGCCGACCTACCTCGTCGACGAGGTCATTCATTTCTGCGTGCCGAACCTGGCCGGCGTCTTAGGTCGCACCGCGTCCCACGCCCTCGCCATCGCCACATGGCCCTACGTCCAACACATCACCGAGCATGGACTCGACGCGGCCATCACCCACAGCCCATCGCTGCAACGCGGGATCGCCATCCGCGACGGCGAGGTGGTCGCCCTCGACAGCCGGCCTGAGGTGTCGCTATGAACTGGCTTGAGATGTACCGCGACCGAGTCAAGACGGCCCCGGAGGCGGCCAAGACAATCGCCTCCCACACACGCCTGTTCCTGACCGGCAACTGCTCAGTCCCCCAGACCGTCCTGGCCGCGCTGGTCGACCGCGCCCCCCAGCTCGAGGGCGTCGAGATCGTCCAGCTCCTGACCATCGGCCCGGCCGACTACGTTGCCTCCGAACTGGCCGGTCACCTCCGCGTCAACACCCTGTTCATCAGCGACAACGTTCGTCCCGCCGTCAACGACTGCCGCGCCGACTTCACACCCTGCTTCCTCTCGGAGATTCCGAATCTGTTCCGTAGCGGGCGGCTACCCCTCGACATCGCCCTCATCCAGGTGTCGCCACCCGACGAGCATGGCTTCTGCTCCTTCGGTGTCGAGGTAGGCTGCACCAAGCCCGCCGCTCAAGCCGCGCGCCGCGTCATCGCCGAGATCAACCCGGCCATGCCGCGCACGCTGGGTGATTCCTTCATCCACGTCTCCAAGCTCGATACCATCGTGCTAGCCGACTACCCGCTGCCCCAGGTATCGATGGCCTCCACCGACCCCATCACCGAGCGCATCGCCGACCACGTCGCCAGCCTCATCCCCGACGGCGCAACCCTCCAGACCGGCATCGGCGCCGTCCCCGACGCCGTGCTGAAGCGACTGGTGAACCATCGCGACCTGGGGGTGCATACCGAGTTGTTCTCCGACGGTGTCATCGACCTCGTCAACCGCGGCGTCATCAATGGTGAGCGCAAGACCATCCATAATGGCAAGGTGGTTGCTGGCTTCATGATCGGAACCCAACGCCTCTACGACTTCGCCCACGACAACCCCATCGTCGAGCTGCATCCTACCGATTATGTCAACGATCCCTTTGTCATCGCCCAGAATCACGCCCAGGTAGCCATCAACTCGGCCATCGAAGTCGACATCACCGGCCAGGTATGCGCCGACAGCATCGGGACGCGCCTCTACAGCGGCGCCGGCGGCCAGGTGGACTTCATTTACGGCGCGTCCCGCTCCAAGGGCGGCATTCCGATTATCGCCCTTCCCAGCGTGCTGCATCGCAAGGGTCATCCTCCCTTGAGCCGCATCGTCCCCACCCTCAAGGTTGGCGCGGGGGTCGTCACCTCGCGCAATCATGTGCATTACGTCATCACCGAACATGGCATCGCCGACCTGTACGGGAAGACCATCGCCCAGCGCGTCGAGGCCCTTATCCAGGTCGCAGCGCCGGAGTTCCGCGATGACCTGACCGCCCAGGCGCGCGAGATGCGCTACCTGTAACGCGACGACGACGGGCGAAGGCCGCATGGGAATCCCGTGGTGGGCCTTCGCCCGTGGTCGCAATACATCGTGAAGAAATCTCCACCTCGCACAGCGTCTTCTCCCCCCCACCCCTCGCCGCTTAGGCATACAATATAGATAAGCCTCAAGAGCCTCGCGGCCAATGGCCGCTTCTCATATCGCACCTCATTCAATGGCGAATGAAAGGGGTATAGCCATGTTGCGCACGATTCTTGTTCCACTGGACGGCTCACAGTTGAGCGAACAGGCGCTACCTATTGCCGGGCCTCTCGCCGCCACCATGGGCGCCAGGCTACTCCTCGTTCGCGCCGCCTGGGTGCCGCACCTCGCAGACCTGTCCCCCGAAGATGCCGAAATCCACTCCATCGAGGTCGCCGAGGACTACCTGGCCGCCGTCAAGGCGCGCCTCGAGGCCGACGGTCTGGTGGTGGACACGGCCATTCCCTTCGCGCCAGCCGGCGAAGGTATCTTGATCGAGATCGACCTCCACCGCCCCGACCTGGTCGTCATGTCGACCCACGGTCGCTCCGGCATTTCCCGTTTGCTGTTCGGCTCAGTCGCCGAGGCGGTTGCCGCCCGCAGTCCAGCGCCGGTCCTGCTCGTCCGTGTCGCCCGCGCCGAGCTACCTATCCAGCCCATCAAGCCGCAGCCCACGATTCTGGTCCCCGTGGATGGCTCCGCCTTTGCCGAGACGGCCCTCAGCAGTGCGAAGGAACTCGCGCTGGCTCTCGATGGCGAGTTGGTGCTCATGCGCGTCGTCGTCCCACCACCCCAGTGGGTTGACCCCATGGTCGTCCTGCCCTATCCCAACGCAGAGGCCACTACTCGCGAGGGGATTGACGCTCAAACCTATCTGGCGAACCTCGTCGCCCAGTTGCAGGCCGAGGGGATACGCGCTCGCGGCGTTGTGCAGTTCGGGCGCGCGGCCGACACCATCCTGCGCGAGTGCCAGGCCTGCGAAGCTGATCTGATCGTAATGACCACTCACGCCCGCACCGGCTGGAATCGCGCGGTCTTCGGGAGCGTGGCGATGGGCATTCTGTACCACACCGATCGTCCCCTCCTCCTGGTCCACCCAAAGGCAGAGCGCGCGGGCGCCGCACAAGAGCATGCCCAGGACCCGCCGTTCCTGATTCACGCGTAAGGAGAGCGCCATGTATCGCAAGATTCTGGTCCCTTTGGATGGGTCCATCTTTAGCGAGCGGGCCTTACCCCTCGCTACCACCATCGCCCGCGCAACGGATGGGACCATCGAGTTGGTTCGCGCCGCCTGGATGCCCAGTCTGCCGGCCCAGGACCCCATCGACGCCCAGGTGCGCGCCGTCCGCGAGGCACGAGCCTATCTCGAAGCCGTCGGCGATGAGTTGCGCGCTCAGGGGCTGGATGCTGAACTGAGCGTCCCCTTCGCCCTGGCCGACGCCGGCATCCTGCGTGAGATCGGGCGACGCCAGGCCGACGTCGTGATCATGGCTTCGCACCGCAAACCGACGCCTGAGCAAAAAGTGTACGGCTCGGTGGCGCAGGCCGTTCTGGCGAAGAGTCCAGTGCCAGTCATTGTCATGCGTGTCGATGAGGCCATTGCCCGCCCTGAGACCAAGACCGGTGGGCCGGAGATCCTCGTCCCCCTGGATGGCTCCTCCTTCGCAGAAGCGGCCGTTCCCTTTGCCGCCGACCTGGCCCGCGCTCTGGGCTGGACCCTGGTTCTGCTCCGCGTGCTACCCGATCCCAATCAGTCGGGCATCAAGCCAGCCACGTATCTGGAGGAAGAGGCTCGCGCCGTCAGCTACCTCGTCGAACTTGCCACCCCACTGCGCCACACGGGCTTGAAGGTCCAGACCGAGATCAAGACGGGGTCGACCTCGCCCACCATCCTCCGCGAGAGCGAGACGCGCCACACTGGCCTGATTGCCATGGCCACCCACGGCCTGAGCGGCGTCCAGGAAATGCTGTTCGGCAGTGTGACGATGGATGTACTCCGCAACACTCAGTTGCCCCTTATGCTTGTTCGCCCGCCCCAGATGCCGCCGCGCCCAGCGCGGGCGGCCGACCTGGGCATGAAGGCCGAAGACCTGGCCGATAGCATCCCGAATCGCTAATACCCACATCGCATGTGGCCCTCCCAATAC
The DNA here is from genome assembly GCA_034431435.1 of Anaerolineae bacterium. GTDB lineage: Bacteria > Chloroflexota > Anaerolineae > Epilineales > JAHCIE01 > JAHCIE01. The sequence goes on from DAOUDG010000055.1 coordinate 11,828, forward strand.
TGAACCTCCCGCCGGGCTAACCCTGCGGGAGGTTCATCGTTCGGAGCGCCGGAGCCAGCCGGGCCACTACGCGGGGCGGTTCATCTCATAGATGAGCCGCAGGCCGGTCAGTGTCAGGTTGGCGTCGATGCGGTCCAGGCACGTTGTATTCGGCGCAATGATCTCAGCGCGGTCGCCGGTCGCAATGACCGTCGCCTCAGCCCCTAGCTCCGCCTTGAGTCGCGCTACCATCCCCTCCACCAGCCCCACGTAGCCGTAGACCAGCCCCGACTGCAACGACTGCACCGTATTACGCCCAATGGGCGACGGAGGCGGCGTCAGCTCTACCAACAGCAACTGCGATGTCTGGCGGAACAAGGCCTCGGCCGCAATGTCGATACCGGGTGCGATAGCCACACCCAGGTAATCACCGTTGCCGGCGATGGCGTCGAAGGTCGTCGCCGTGGCAAAGTCCACGACGATGGCGGGCGTCCCATACTGGCGGATGGTCGCCACGGCGTTGGCGATGCGATCAGGGCCTAGCTCCCGCGGGTTGTCGATGCGCAGGCGCACCCCACTGCGCGTGCCCGGCCCAACTACGACTGGCGTACAGGCCAGCCCCTCCGCGACGCGCTCAAAGGTGCGGGTGAGCGGCGGGACCACCGACGCCAACACGACGCCGTCCACATCGCGGGCCGAGTAGCCGCCCATCTGAAACAGGCTGTCCAGCAGCACGAAGTACTCGTCGGGGGTGCGCTCGGCGCGCGTGGCGATGGTCCAGTGGCCCGCCATCTGTTCGCCGGCGAACAGGCCGATGACGATGTGGACATTGCCAATATCGAAGGCCAGGAGCATGTCTCCCCCTACGCCAGGTCGCGGGCGGACGGCACGCCATGCAAGCCCTCAGCGGCCTCGATGGCCCGCACCGTAGCGCGGCTGACGGCCAACGCCGCCGCCGTCGATAGGCTCAGGACATCAACCGGCTTGTCGCCCCTGGCGAGGACGAAGAGGGTATCGCCGTCGTGCATGGTATGGGTAGGGCGTATCGCCCACGCCAGACCGTCGTGGGCGGCGCGGGCCACGGCGCGCGCCTGGGCCTTGTTCAGGCCGGCGTCGGTCATCAGCACGCCGATGGTCGTGTTCAGGCCGGGCAGAGGTGGCTCAACCATCTCCTGCACCAGAACAGCCACACTATCGACGAAGCCACCTTGCGGGGCGCGCGCCCCCGCCACGATGCGGCCGCCCTTAGGCTCCACCACATCCCCCACCGCATTCACCGCCACCAACGCCGCGACGGTGGCCCCGACGCCGGTGGTGACCGCAGCATAGCCGATGCCGCCCTTCATCATACCCGCCGGTCCTAGCAGCTTGCCCACCGTCGCGCCGGTGCCCGCACCGACGCTGCCCTCGGCGGGAACCGCGTTCGTCGCTGCCTGGCAGGCCGTATAGCCCGCTGCCGCGTCCGGCCATGCCACTGGCCCAAGACCCAGGTCGAACAGGATAGCCGCCGGCACGATCGGCACACGCGCCACACCGACATTGACGCCGACGCCCCGCTCGTAGAGATAGCGCATCACCCCGTCAGCCGCCCCTAAGCCAAACGCGCTACCGCCACCGAGCACCACGGCATGCACCTCGTTGACCGTATTCGCCGGGTCGAGCAAGTCCGTCTCGCGGGTGCCAGGCGCGGACCCGCGCACATCGACACCGCCCACCGCCCCCGCCTCACACAAGACAACGGTGCAGCCGGTGCCACGCTGATGGTCGGTCCAATGCCCAATGCGATATTCTCGAAGCAGGTTGGTCATACTGGAACCGTTCTAGATGTGATCGTTGATGCCGAGAATCAGTACCGGGATGTCGATGTCCGACACCCCGCGCTGCTCTAGGTCCCACACGAACTGCTCGAAGTATGAGACGCCAGTCGACATTTGATCGGCGAAGTCCTTGACGGGTACAATTTCGACGCCGGCCGCTATGTACCCTAAGTTGTGGAAGATGGTCATCTTGGCGCACACGTTGTACACCATGAAGGCGTACTTCCCGAATTGCACCTCGACGCCCAGTTGCTCCTTCAGGGAGTCCAATTCTCTGAATGCACCGCGCTGGACACGTTTCGGCTGATAACCGGGCGTATAGTAACCCGTCGGATAGTCGCAGTTTACTCTTGTTGTCACCCAACCGCGAGGCTTGAACTCCCGTGAAAAGCCGCCGTTCAATGCCCTCGGATTGTAGAGCATCCTGCCTGGCATGGTCTTCTCACGGCTCTCCTTGGTCATGAATTCAGAGGCGTCCACCGCTTCGACGATCTCCAGTATCTCCGTCAGTAGGTGCGGGTAATTCTCGGTGACAAATTCGTGTCCCCTGTTAAAGGAGTACAGGCCAGCCACTCTCACGGCTCTCGATCCTTCCACCCCTCGGGAACCTGGGAGACTCTCTCGCGCCCGGTGGGCGTATGAACTGGCTTTCCCAAGGGTCGCCTCTTCAGTTGGCCTGAGAAGTAATCATTCAGGCGCTCCCTTGCGACCTCAATGTACTCAGCTTCCTTATCGCAACCAGCTGCTCGGCGCTGGTGCATGGCAGCGGCAACGAGAGAGGAACCCACTCCGCAGTAGGGGTCCAATACCCAATCATCCTCCGCTGTCAGGGCGAGGACGCAGCGCTCGACAAGTTCGATGGGGAACTGGCACGGGTGTATGGTCTTCTCTGGATGGTTCGACTTCACGTTGGGAATATCCCAGAGCTGCTTGTCCCACTCCTGGGCAACGAATTCCCAGACGTCCGAAGGGTTCTTCCCCAAGGGATTGCCTGAGGGAAGCCCTTTATTGGGGCCTTTGAAATGCCGCTTTCCTGGATACTTGGAGGGCACGCGAATTGGATCGAGGTTGAAAGTGTAATCACCACTCTTGGTGAACCACAGAATCGTCTCGTAGCGTCCTGAGAGGCGTTTGGACGCATGTAAACCGTGCTGAAAGTGCCAGATGATGCGGTTGCGCAGCTTCAAGCCGCGTTGTTTGAACTGGTGGTAGAAGAATATGTCGAGTGGAAAAACCTCCCCATCCTCGACGTAATTCCCGACCTGCCAGCAAATGCTGCCCTGAGGGGACAGCACACGCACCAGGTCGTCGATAACTCGGTCTTGCTGCTCTAGATAGGCCTCGATGGCCTGACGTGTCTCGTACTGCTTCCCGATGTTGTACGGGGGCGATGTCACGACAAGTTGAATACTATTGTCGGGAATCGTCCTCAGAAAGTTCGATGTATCCCCTTGATGGAGGACAATCGACCGCTGGGTTGAGAAATCAGACGCGATTCCAGGTATACCGAAGAGCGGGGCCGTCTTGTAAGTCTGGCTCATGGCTGTATTCCGGTTCATCGTGGTAGCCTCCAGAGTCTTGGATAGCCGATGCTCTCTTGGCTACGAGGAGGGTTGCTCAACCCAAAAACTTGCGCCTGAGGTAGTCCAGCGCCACCTGGTCGATATCCTCGCCATCGCGCCAGCGTTCTTCCAGATTCTCGACGCCATACAGCGCGCGCAGGGCAGCCTTGGTGTCGTCGTCATAGCTGCCACCGGGCGCTGCCTGGCGATAGCCCGCGCGGGCCAGAATACTCTGCAGCTCGCGCACCATCGCCGTGTCCAGTGGCACGATGTCTTCGGGGCGAGCGGGCAGAAAGTACAGGTTGTGGATAGAGAGCAGGTGGCGCAACTCATCAATGGGCGTCGGGTGGTCGTCCACCCGTAGGTCGATGTAGCGGTCGTTGAAACCCGCGTAGCCGCCCCCTACCCGCACCACCGTCAGCGCCGCCGACTGTTGCCCGCGCGAGTCGCCGCCCGCCGCCTGACCCGCCGCCAGCGCGGCCACCAGCCGCTCGGCCAGCGGCCCCCTGGCCGCCTCGAAGGTCTCGGCCAGGGCGTCGACCACCCCCGCCCCCGTCAGAATGTTGCCCTGGCAGGCGTAGCCTGGGCCGGTGCGGCCGCCGGCCCAGGCGTGGCACGCGGAGCCGGTGTAGGTGGCGGCATTACCGTGGGCGTCGATCAGTCCGACCTGCCGCCTGGCCCGCTCGTCGTCCTCAGCCAGCAGCCTGTCCAGAGCCAGCTGGGGGGGCATGCCCATCGACAGCAGATGCAGGCCCTCAGGGCCAAAGGTCGTGTTCGCGTAGGACTGGGTGGCGACCGCGCCCACACCCGCACTGGCCCAGGGCACGACCGCGCCCACAGCCAGGAACTTGGAGGCGACGGCAATACCCAGATCGCCGTTGGCAAAATCGATGGCCACGATGGAAAAGGTTGAGGGAAAGAGTGACATAGCAGTCTCCCGCTTCGAGCGTCGTTACTCGCGTGTCCCGCGCCACAAGCCGCGAACCGCCAGCCACACCAGGCCGACCGAGGCGACCGACCACAACAACGCCCAGAGGAGCGGCGGCAGCGGGATAGAACGCGACATGAAGACCGCGTCGTTATGGCCTACCGGGAACAACCCGGTCGAGAAGAGCAGGTTGAACAAATCGAGCAAGGCCATCAGGCACAACTGAACGGCCAGGAACGCCGCCAGGGCCAGATCTGCCAGATCGGGCAGGAAGCGCGCCGCCAGAGCCAGTGCGACGGTTAGCCCCACCCCGGCCACGAAGCCAAACAGGTTGCGCACAAAGAACAGCGTCAGCGCCCCCACGACAATCGTCAGGGCGTACAACGACGCCCGCCCCCCCAGCGGGGTGCGTAGCAGGTACAACATCAACGCCCCCACCGCCGCCGCCCCGATATAGCCCGCCGACAGAATGATCGGCCGCCAGCCACCCAATGACAGGGTCAGGCCGGAGCCATCCGGCTCCAGCGCGATCTGCTGCACCCCGCCGCCCTCGTGGACCAGTGTCACCAATAGGCGGACCGGGTAGAGGAGCGTGGTGGCGACAGGGACATTCAGCAACAAGAGCGATAGAATCGCCGCGCCACCGGCCAGCAGCAGAGCGTTGCGCCGGTGGCATCCCCAGCGCGGGCGCTGTAGCGGACAGCATCGCCGCGCCACCGGCCAGCAGCAGAGCGTTGCGCCCACTACGACCAACGACGGAAGGTGGCGGGGGTGGGAGGCGCAGCGGGGTCATGCTATGCCTCCACAAAGGCGATGCCGGCCGCGGCCAGGGAGTCGCGCAGAGCCTCGAACGCCGCATTCACACGCGCCTGAGCCTCGGCAGCAGTCGAGGCCGACGTCGCGAAGGTGACCAGTATCGTATCCACCGTGCCAAAGGCCTGCACGCGGGTCTTGACGTAGACATCCCGAAAGGCAGCGCTCACGGCGCGGTGATGGGGCGCGAGCAGCGAGTCATCCTGGACCTGAGCCAGCCCCGCCCGCTCGGCGTACGCCAGCGGCAGCCGCTCGGCCAACAGATCGGCCAAGCTCTCCAGGAAAATCGCCTTCATCTCCTCTGGCACGCCCGGCAAGGCCACAATCGTCGCGCCCTCCGCATCGACGCGCACCCCCGGCGCGCCGCCCACCGAGTTCCACAGTGGGCGGCTACCCTGGGGTAGCGCGGCCATCTTGCGGCGAGCGTCCGTCAGGCCCGGTTGAACATAGCCCTGCGCCGCCAGTTCTGCGTACCGTTGCTCGACCATCGCAAGGGCGGCTGGGTCTTCGGCCACTGGACGCCCCAGGCCCGCCGCGATGCCCGCCAGGGTCAGATCGTCGGCCGTAGGGCCGAGACCGCCCGTCACCAGGATCAGGTTGGCGTGTCGCGCGCCTGCGTCGCGCACGGCCTGGGCAATCGTCTCCAGGGCGTCGGGGATGGTCGTGATACGCGCCACCCGGCCACCGCGCCGCGTGACCTGACGCGCCAGCCAGTTGGAATTGGTGTCTACCACGTCGCCGGCCAGGACTTCGTTACCGACCGCGATAATCTCAACCAGTGTCATAGGTGTAGTTTAGCCCAGAAGGGCGGGATGGACAACGATGGCCTCGCAGGCGGCAATAACGCCATCGCGCGTGAGCGGTCCTCGCTCAGTCACGACCCACGTCACCAGGTCGAGGGGAGTGAGGTCGAACTGGCGATTCAGCACGCTCACACCGGGTGGCGGATGCGCCAGCACCTCGGCTGAGTCTCGCGCCTCGCCTACCGCCGCCCCAGCATCGAACAACGCTGCCGGGAGGAGCTTCTCGCTGCCCGCCACGACCATCAGCGGCGTCTCGCACTCTCGCGCCGCCAGCGCCAGCGGGTACGTGCCCGCCTTGTTGACGACGTGGCTGGGGGCGACCGTGTCCGCGCCAACCAGCACGACGTCCGCCTCGGCCACGAGCGACGGCGCGAGGGCATCGGTAACCACGGTGACAGGGATGCCTGTCGCCGCCAGCCGTCGCGCCAGCCCCGCTCCCTCGGCCAGCGGCCGCGCCTCACTGGCGACGACACGGCTCAGGCGACCCTGGGCATGGGCATGGCGCAGAGTCGCCTCGACGACGCTACTGGCGGAGTGGCTGACAACGACGGCGTGGGCGGGTAGCGCGGCCACTGCGCCAGCCACCGCCAGGGCCGCGCTCGCGGTCAGCCCTGCGGCGAAGGCCTGCGCCGCCTGCTCAACGGCGGCGCGCTTCTCACCGACGGGCGCGCGGTCGGCGGCCCACAGCGCCGCATTGGCAAGGCGCATCAGCGGCGCCATCGCCGGTTGGGCGGCGGCAATGAAGCGGCCCGCCTCCGCCAGGTCGGCCAGAAACTGGGATGCCCCGGGCGCGCGACTGACCTGGGCGGCCAGGGTAAAGATGTCAGCCGCGCGGGCCGCCAGCTCGGTCGCCCCGCTCAGGTGGTCATCGGCCAGCGCGCCGATGCGAAAGGCAACGTCGGGGTCCATCTCGTCGCGTTCTCCATACCGTGGCATGGCTCGCTGCCAGCGTCCTGATTATAGCATGGTCACGCTGGGACGAGCAGATACACCCTTACTACACCCTTTGGTGGGTTGCCCCAGGAGGCGCCTTCGCCTACCATAGGGTAGGTGCGCCGCGCAACGATGCAGGCGCACCAGTACTCGGCCATATGGAATCGACCTGGCCCCAGGTGAGTAGCGGCTGTACCCACAGCCCATTGCAACAGGGAGAACACACGCATGAGCAACAAGAGCAAATACACCGTTGTCGCCGCGAGCTTCGCCGACGAAGGCGCCGCCGAGGGCGCACTCGAAGCGCTAAAGAGTGTCGAGAAGGTCTACGCCGCCGACCTGCTGGTCATGGGGCAGGATGGCAGGTTCGCCAAGCATCGCGAGGGCAAGCGCGAGCCGGGCAAGGGCCTGGCGTGGGGTATCGTCCTCGGCCTCATCGTGGCCTTGCTGCCCGGTGTCGGCGCGGCGGCGGTCGCAAGCATGGGTGGGCTTGGCCTGATCATCGGCGCGTTCCACAAGCGCGGCGAGTCGAAGGCGTACATTGAGAAGCTCACCAAGTCCCTGAAGCCCGGCCAGGCCGCCATCATCGCCAGCGTGCCCGACGACGGGGAGGAGGCGTTCGAGAAGGCTATCGCCCCCTCCAACCCGCTGGCTGTCCTGACCCACGAGCTATCGGGCAGCGAGGCCACCGTAGTCGACAAGACCGCCGACGCCGCCGACGCCGCCGACGCCGCCGACGCCGCCGACGCCGCGCCCGCCGAAAAGTAAGCGCGCCACACCTTCGGCGACACCAGAATCCCACAGCGACGAGAGGGCGTTTCCCTCTCGCCGCTGTCGTTTCCTGGCGCCCTCGCGCCGGGCTACAGCTTGTAACCGATGCGGCGCAGGAAATCGTGACGGTGCGCCTTCGCCGCGTCATCTTCGACGCCCAGCGGCGGCTGGCCGTCGATAACCCCCAGGATACCCCGGCCCAGCTCGCTCTCGGCGACGACAACCTGGACCGAATTGGCCGTCGCGCAGAAGAGGCTCACTACTTCTGGCACAGCCAGGATGGTATTGACGACATTGATGGGAAACGCATTGCCCAGAAAGGCGATGAACGTGTGGCCCGCGCCAATCGCCAGTGCGTTCCTGGCCGCCAGGTCCACAAGATCCGGCTCTGTGCCGCTGGTGCGCACCAGGCGCGGCCCCGACGCCTCACAGAACGCCAGGCCAAACTTGATGCCAGGCACGGCATTGACGAGCGCCTCGTGGATGTCCTCCGCCGACTTGATGAAGTGACTCTGACCCAACACCAGATTGAGGTTGGGATCGGGCTTCTCGATGGAAACCAGGGAGAGTTGCAGGGACATGCTGACCTCGCAGAGTGACGGTTCGACGCCCGAACTATACTCGATGGCCGCCTCGCCGACAAGCCACGTCTGCGCCCGCCATGCTGTCCGCGTCGGTGGCGGGGTTCACGCCGGCGAGCGCTGACCGACGCCGATACCATCGACCAATCACAATATCCTCGCCCGGCGTCGCGCCAGTCGGCCCGGCGAGTCGTCACAAAACCGTTACACTACGCCGCGACAACTTGTGGTATAATGACTGTCCTTCCCACTTCCTCGCCTTCATCCCCCTCGGCTTGCGCCAACGCCTCGTGTCCCATCGGCTTCGAAGTCTCACCCAGGAGGTATGACATGCCCGACAGGACTCAAGTGGCCCGCCGTCTCTCTGGAACCGTCCGCGTCACGATGCCCGCTTCCGCCATCCACAACCTGGATACCTTCAACAAGAGCATCGCCAATCTAGCCGAGAAGCTCGGCCACCCCCGCTGCTTCTCCGGCGTCGACTGCATCTTCATGCAAGAGCGCGACTTCGTCGTCGATCCCCAGCAGCGCATCAAGGCAGCGGGCGCACAGGCCGGGTTCATGGCCGCCGGTCCCCACCCGGAGCCGTGGGCCGCCGCGCGGCCGGTGACCATCACCCTGCCAACCGCCGTCCAATTCGACCTGGAGCAGGTCCAGGCGGTGACCGCCAAGGTGGCCGGGCTGCTGGGCTGCGGGCAGTGCCACTCGGGTTTCGACTGGCGCTTCCGCCAGGAACTCGACTTCATCGTCGATCAGCAACTGAACATCCATGCCGGTCCCAGCTTCTAGCGACCTGCCGGCGTTGGGGGTGGGCCTGACCTACTCATCAGCCATCGAGCCAATCCTGCAACGCTGGCCCGACCTCGTCGCTGTGCTGGAGGTCGAACCTCAGACGACCTGGACCGAGACACGCGACCCGACCCAGCCCTACCGAGTCTCGGACGATGTCCTCGCCCACATCGAGCGGCTGCCGGGCCGGAAGCTCGTGCACAGCGTCGGCGTTCCCTGTGGCGGGACGCCGCGCCCCGAGCCGTATCAGTTAGGTCTGCTGGCCCACACCGTCGAGCGGCTGCGCTCGCCGTGGTTCAGTGAGCACCTGAGCTTCAATCAGGCCGAGGGGTTCTTCACCGGCTTCTTCCTGCCACCTCGTCAGACGGTCGAGGGGGTACAGGCCGCGACGCGCGCCATCCACGATCTCCAGGCGGCCCTGCCCGTGCCCGTCGCCGTGGAGACTGGCGTCAACTACCTGCGTCCCCGCGCCGACGAGATGCCCGACGGCGTCTTCGTGGCTCAGGTGGCGGCGAGCGCAGACTGCGGCATCCTCCTCGACCTGCACAACATCTTCTGCAACGCGGTGAACGGCCGACAGGCCATCGACGATTTCCTCGCGCCCTTACCCCTCGACCGGGTATGGGAGATGCATCTGGCAGGCGGTATGGAAGTCGAGGGCTATTGGCTGGATGCCCATAGTGGGGCCATGCCCGACGCCCTCTTCGATATGGCTCGCCGCCTGATTCCACGGCTGCCCAACCTCAAGGCGATCATCTTTGAGATGATGCCCTCGTTCCTGCCGGCGGTAGGCTACGACACGGTAGCCCGCGAGTTGGAACGCCTGCACAGCCTGTGGGCCTCGCGGCGCGAGCCACGCGGCGATGGGCCGGTGGTACGGGCGGAAGGCGAGGCGACAAGCCTACCCACAGCAGCAGCGCCACCCGGTAGCGGCCCTGTGGTGACACCAGCGGCCTGGGAAAGCGCGCTCGGGGCGCTGGCGGTGGGTCGCCAGGCCGAGGGCCTCATCGGCCGCGAGCTGGCCGCCGACCCAGGTGTCGGCGTCATCCATCGCCTCATCGGGGAGTTCCGCGCCTCGATGGTCGTCGGGGTGCTGCGGCTCACGTCGCGCTACCTGATGCTGAGCCTGGGACCCGACGTCTTCCGCGCGCTGTTGCAGGACTTCTGGTCCCGGCACCCTCCGCGCCCCTACGCTTCGATGGAGGCCGAGGCCTTCGCGGCGTATCTGACACGGCTGGACCTACAACTGCCGCAACTTGCCACCGTTCTGCGCTTCGAGCGGGCAGTTCTGGCGACGCTGCTGGATGGCCAGCCGCGGGTTGTGGCCTTCGACTTCGACCCGTTCCCACTCTTCCGCGCCCTCACCGAAGGCCGCCTGCCTGATGAGCCGGGCAGCGTGGGCAACTACGAGATTGAAATCACCCCTGACATCCCGCTGGCAACGCGCCAGGTCGAGGAGACAGCGGCGCGGCAAACGTTCCCCTTCCACTGACGTCGTGGGCTGCCTGCGACTCGCCCGCGAGAGCGTAGCCGACGGGCTGCGCCCTCGCGGGCGTGTTTGCCTGGAGGCCACGTTCGACGGGTGGACCACATCGACCAGCCGTGCTATACTTGGCACATTCGTTCTAGCCGGTGGCCGCAGGAAAGGAACGCCCCCATGCCCAAGTTGCGCACGCGCTACCAGTGCCAGCAGTGCCAGAGCGCCTTCCCCAAGTGGAGCGGTCGCTGCCCCGAGTGTGGCGAGTGGAACTCCCTGGTAGAAATCGTCGTCGACGAGAGCAAGGCGGCGCGGGCGCGCACGGTCTTCCTGGGCGCTAGCAGCGGTAGCCAGCCGCAGCGCCTGGGTGATGTCGCCGTCGACGGCCTGACACGCATCGAGTTGCCCACCCAGGAGTTCAATCGCGTGCTGGGCGGCGGCATCGTACCCGGCTCGCTGGTGCTCATCGGCGGCGATCCGGGGATCGGCAAATCTACCCTGCTGCTGCAAGTCTCTGCGCTCATGTCGCGGCCACTCAAGCCCGTTCTGTACGTGTCGGGGGAGGAGTCAGTGCGCCAGATCAAGTTGCGCGCTGACCGCCTGGATGTCGACGCCTCGGACCTGTACCTCCTTTCGGAAACGAATCTCAACGTCATCATGGAGCATGCTCGCCAGCTCAAGCCACGCCTGCTCATCGTCGACTCCATCCAGGCCGTCTACCTGGACGAGTTGGAGTCCACCGCCGGCTCGGTCACCCAGGTGCGCGAGTCGGCGGCGCGACTCATGCAGCTCGCCAAGGGTGACAACATCCCCATCTTCGTCGTCGGCCACGTCACGAAGGCGGGGGCCATTGCCGGGCCGCGCATCCTGGAGCACACGGTCGACACCGTACTCTACCTGGAAGGCGAACGTTTCCACTCCTACCGCCTGCTGCGCTCGGTCAAGAACCGCTTTGGCTCCACCGACGAGGTGGGGGTATTCGAGATGCGCCGCGAGGGCCTGGCCGAGGTTGCGAACCCCTCAGAAGCCTTCCTGGCCGAGCGAATGCTGGCCGTGCCCGGCTCAACCGTCGCCGTGACCGTCGAGGGCACACGCCCCCTGCTGGTCGAAGTCCAGGCCCTGACCAGCCCCTCGGCCGCTGCCCTGCCGCGCCGCACCGCCAACGGCATCGACATGAACCGCCTCCTGTTGCTAGCCGCCGTGCTCAGTAAGCGTGTCGGCCTCAAGCTCGCCATCCAGGACATCTTCGTCAACATCGTCGGCGGCATGCGCATCACGGAACCGGCCGTTGACCTGGCGGTAGCCGCCGCCGTCGCCTCGTCACAGCGTGGGATGCCCGTCGCGCCCGATCTCGCCATCTTCGGCGAAGTTGGCCTCTCCGGCGAGCTACGCTCCGTAGGCCAGACCGAGAAGCGGCTCAACGAGGCCGCCAAGCTCGGCTTCAAGCGCGCCCTGATGCCGCGTCACCCCCGCAACGCAGACCTCACGATCCCCGACGGCCTGCACGTCATCAGCGCCCGCTCGCTGGGCGAAGCCCTCGATGTGGCGCTTCAGAACGTCGGCCCAGCGCGACCGGCGGCCCATACAGCTGACGGATAGACATGGGGACCGCCGAGCCGTTGACAATTGCGCCTGACTGTGCTAGACTTAAGCCATCATCCGTTCGTCATCTGCATTTATCCCGTACCTCTATCATCCTGGTTCGAGTCGTCGCACGGTCAGGCAGTATCGTTTGTTCCTGAAGGCATCCGTCAGTAGGTGATGGGTTGACATCGAGCAGCGCCTTCCCCTCAGGCGCCGTGACATACTCTTCATTGGACACACGTCAGCTGCCGGCCCTTCCAGGGTAGAGACGGGTGGGAGGTACTATGAGCCTCACCCTCGTCAAGTGGATCTCCCGCATCCTGGGCTTTCTCGTCCTGGCTGCCGTCGGTTGGAGTATCGGCTCGACGCTTGATACCCAGGTTCCTGTCCCCTACGTTCAATTCAAGTACATCCTGGCGGCCGTGGGTGGACTGATCGGCTTCTTCGTCGCCGTCCCCCTGGTGCTCAACCCGTTGTTGCGGCTGCAACACGAGTTGCGGCGTGTCCCCATCCAGAGTCTGCTCGCGGCGACCGTCGGGTTGGCCGTGGGGTTGCTGCTCTCGCTGCCGCTGTCCTACGCAGCCCAGTTCCTCCCCTTCTCGTTGGGCAGCGTCGCGCCAGTCGTCATCTCGGTCGCCCTCGGCTATATGGGCCTGATGGTCGGCCTCACCCGCTCCAAGGATATCGTCGCCCTGCTACCGCTTCGCCGCCAGCAACACGCCGGGCGCACGCCGACCGCAAGTGAGACCGTCCTGCTCGATACATCCGTCATCATCGACGGGCGTATCGCCGATGTGGCGCAGACCGGCTTCATCCAGGGCACGCTCCTGGTCCCACGCTTCGTGCTGGCCGAGTTACAGCATATCGCCGACTCGGCCGATACGCTGCGGCGGAACCGGGGACGGCGCGGGCTGGACGTGCTCAACAAACTCCAGAAGAACGATCAGGTTCCCATCGAGATTACCGACATGGACGCCGACGAGGCTCGCGACGTCGACGCCAAGCTCGTCGTGCTGGCCAAGCGCCTCTCCTCGCCCGTGTTGACCAATGACTATAACCTCAACCGCGTTGCCGAGCTACAAGGCGTCCGCGTCCTCAACATCAATGAGCTAGCCAACGCGGTCAAGACCGTCGTGCTTCCCGGCGAAGGCCTGAAGGTGCGCATTATTCAGGAAGGCAAGGAAGTCGGCCAGGGGGTCGGCTATCTCCCCGACGGCACCATGATTGTAGTCGAGAACGGACGCCGCTACCTGAACAACACCGTCGATGTCACCGTCACCCGCGTGCTACAGACGGTACAGGGGCGCATGATCTTCGCCGCACCGACAAGCGTGAACGGGCAATCGAAGGAAGAGTAGTCGAGCGAAGGAGCGTGTATGCCCGTCGTCACGATCTCGCGCATGATGGGCGCCAACGGCGATGCCGTGGCCGAGATGGTAGCCCGCCAGCTAGGGGCGCGGCTCATCGACAAGGCCTCCATCTTCGAGGCGGCGCGCAAGAGCGGCGTCTCGGCCACGACCCTGGCCGAGATTCAAAGCGACGCGGCGGTGAGTCTCGCCGATCGAATCCTGCTGGCGGTGCGTACCATGCCCATGCTCCCGCGCGCCCGCGGCGGCTCGCTGCTCGACGCCGCCCCCCTGCCGCTGAGCCACGAGGGCATGCCGCCCGCCATTCCCACGCAGTTCGAGCTTGATCAGGGCGCGCGTGTGCTAGAGAAGGTAATTCGCGGCCTGGCCGAGGGGCGTAACGTGGTGATTCTCGGCCGCGCCGCCCATCTCATCCTGCGCGACCGCCCCAACGTCGTGCGGGTCCAGATTGTCGCGCCGCTGAACCATCGAATCGCCGTTGTCAGCAGCGCCGAGAAGATCGAGCCGCGCGAGGCCCTGGCGCGCCTTCGCGCCAGCGACAAGGCGCGCGCCGACTACATCCGCCGTTACTACAACGCCGGCTGGACCGACCCCGTGCATTTCGACCTTGTGTTGAACAGCCTACGTATCGACACAGCCCTCGCCGCACGCCTCGTGGTCAGCCTGGTAGAGACGCGCCGCGACACCCTGTCGCAGCTACCGCAAGAAAGCTAGAACGTCATGGCCCTGCTCATCTACAACTCCCTCACCCGCCAGAAGGAAGTTTTCGAAACCCTGATCCCCGGCCAGGTCAGCATGTACGTCTGCGGCGTCACCGTCTACAGCGATGCCCACGTTGGCCACGCCATGTCCTCGATGGTCTTCGATGTTATTCGCCGCTACCTCGAGCACCGGGGCTACCACGTCCGTATGGCGAAAAACTTCACCGACGTGGACGATAAGATCATCAATCGCGCCAACCAGCTCGGCGCTGACCCGGTCGCGTTGGCCGGCCAATACGCCGACGCCTTCCTGGAAGAGCTGGACCTGCTCAACGTCAAGCCGGCCGACATCTCGCCGCGCGTGTCCGGCGAGATTCCCGAAATCATCGCCATGATTGCGGGCCTCATCGACAAGGGTCACGCCTACGCCGTCGGCGGCGACGTCTACTACCGCCGCGCCTCCTTCCCCGACTACGGCAAACTCTCCCGTCGCCCCCTGGACGAGATGGAGCAGGGTGAGACCTCGACCCTCAAGGAAGACCCTTCGGACTTCGCCCTGTGGAAGGCGGCTAAGCCCGGCGAGCCGGCCTGGGACAGCCCCTGGGGGCCGGGTCGCCCCGGCTGGCACATCGAGTGCTCGGCCATGAGCCTCCACCACCTCGGTCCGCAAATCGATATTCACGGTGGCGGGATGGAGCTGATCTTCCCCCACCACGAGAACGAGATCGCCCAGACCGAAGCCTACACCGGCTGCGTGCCCTTCGCTCGCTACTGGGTCCACAACGGCCTGGTCCGCCTCAACAACGAGAAGATGTCCAAGTCGTTGGGCAACATCGTCACTATCCGCGACTTCCTCAGGACCCATAGCGCCGATGCATTGCGGCTCTTCGTGTTATCGTCCCACTACCGCACTGCCTCGACGTATACCGAGGAGTCCATCTCGGCAGCGGAAAAGGGCCTTGACCGCTTCCACGCGGCGCTGCGACCCGCTCGCACCGATGCCCAGGGCGCACCCGCCGATACCCTCAACGCCCAGGTCGACGCCGCGCGGGCGGCCTTCTATGCCGCCATGGACGACGACTTTTCGACGCCCCAGGCGCTCGCCGCGTTGTTCGAACTGGCAACCGCCATCAATCGCGCCCGCGACGAGGGCGTGACGGGCGCGCCCTTCGCGGCCGCGCAGGCCTCGCTACGCGAGTTCCTCCACATCCTGGGCTTCCGCGTCGATAGCGGTGAGGGGCAGGACATGGCGGCCGCGCCCTTCATCGAGCTTCTGATCCGCGTGCGCACCGACCTGCGCCAGGCCAGGCAGTTCGCCCTCGCCGACCAGATTCGCCAGCAACTGACCGACCTGGGCATCGTCCTGGAGGACAGCCCGGCCGGGACAAGCTGGCGTAGGGCGTAACGTGCCGCGCCGCCCCTTGAGTTGGACCGGCGCCACCATCGGCATCGGCATTGTCCTGTCGCTGCTGGCCGAGGCGGTCGTCTCATCCCTGCTCAAGGGCGTGACTCGCGGCCCCGGCCTGCTGGCCGCCTCGGGTGGCTGGTGGGATGGTGTGCCGGCCATCACCCGCGCATTGGCGTCTTTCATTTTGCTTGTCACCATGCTAGCATTCCTGGCCGCGAGACGCTGGTATCCGCCCGCCCACCATCGCCGCGCCGACGGCACGAACACGGAGGCCCCATGAAGTTCCTATCCCTGCTCCTGTCCTGGATACTCGAGTTCCTCGGCCTGCTCGGGCTGCTCTTCGGCCTGTTTGGCCTGTTCGCCTCCGACATGGCTGTGCCCCTGTTCGGCCTATCGCCTATCGCGGTGCTGCTTGTGGGGCTGGTGCTGCTCCTGATCGGCGTCTGGTTCTTCGGCCGCTACGCGCGGGCCTCGTTCGCCGCGTAGGCGCGCCTTCATCGCCAGCGCACAGGGCGCTCCGTATGCCCGTGACAGCCTCTGACGCCGCCGCCACCGCAAACTACTGGCAGGGCGCTACCGTCCGGCTGCGAGCCATCGAGCCAGCCGACTGGGAGACCTTCGCTCGCTGGAACCTGGATAGCGAGCGCGGCCGTCTGCTCGACTTTCTCTGGCCGCCCACCTCCGACGCCGCCATGCGCGCCTGGGCCGAGGCAGAAAGCCAGCGGCGGCTGGACAACGACGCCTACCGCTGGGTTATCGAGACCCTGGCCGGCGCGGCCGTAGGCGCGATTGACACCCACTCATGCAGCCAGCGCAACGGAACCTTCAGCTACGGCATCGACATCGCCCGCGAGCAGCGGCGGCGTGGCTACGCTCGCGCGGCAATTCAGATTGTGTTACGCTGGTACTTCGAGGAGTTGCGCTACCAGAAGGTGACGGTTCCCATCCACGCCGACAATCCGGCCTCTATCGCCCTCCACGAGGCGCTGGGCTTCACCCGCGAGGGCACACTGCGGCGTATGGCCTACAGCGGTGGGCGCTACCTCGACGTCCACTGGTACGGCCTGACCGCCGAGGAATTCGCGGCGAGCCACGTCCTTCGCCCACCTACCCCCCATGTCTGACCTCATCTACGGCCGCCACCCGGTCCTCGAAGCCCTCCGCGCCGGCGAAGGCGTGCAGCGTCTGCTCGTCGCCAAAGGCGCGCAGACCGGCGGATCCCTCGCCGACATCCTTGCCGCCGCCCGCGAGCAGCGCGTCCGCGTCGACTGGGTGGACCGCCGCGAGCTGGACCGCCTGGGTGGCGTCCACCAGGGCATCGCCGCCGAGCTGCGCCCCTTCCGCTACGCCGACGTGGACGACATCCTCGCCCGCGCCCAGGCCCAGGGCGAGCCAGCCCTCATCCTGGCTCTCGACGCCGTGCAAGACGTCCACAATCTCGGCTCCCTCCTCCGCACCGCCGACGCCGTGGGCGCGCACGGCGTCATCCTGCCGGAGCGCCGCGCAGCGGGCGTGACGCCGGCCGTCCGCAAGGCGTCGGCGGGGGCCGTCGCCCACCTGCCTATCGCCCAGGTGACGAACCTGACGCGCGCCCTGGATAGCCTCAAGGCGCAGGGCGTGTGGGTCGTCGGGCTGGACATGGCGGGCCAGCAGCCCTTCGACACCTACGACTGGCGCACTCCGACCGCGCTCGTCGTCGGCAGCGAGGGCAAGGGGCTGGGGCGGCTGGTCGCCGAGACGTGCGACGTGCTGGTCAACCTGCCCATGCGCGGCCACGTCGACTCCCTCAACGCCGCCGTCGCCGGCTCCATCGTCCTCTATCACGCCTGGCGCAGCCGTAGCCGCAGCGCGTAAGGTTTGCCGCCGCGACGCATCCCAATGGTGCGTAGGCAAAGCAACAAGCCGGGCAAGAGTTGACTACTGCCTCTTGCCCGGTTATAATATGGCGTCGCGGACTGACCCTGCCGCCGTAGCTCAATTGGCAGAGCAACGCACTTGTAATGCGTAGGTTATCGGTTCAAGTCCGATTGGCGGCTCTTGCCCGGCGCAAGAACAATAGGAACCTGGTTCCTTCCCCATATCCTGGACGGGTACCCAAGTGGCCAAAGGGGGCTGACTGTAAATCAGCTGGCAGACGCCTTCGGTGGTTCGAATCCGCCCCCGTCCACTCCCTCGTAGGAACTCTGAGAGGTCATGGGCGCTCACTAGCAGTCGCACGTCGCCCCGTGGGTTCTCCTGAGTCACTACGAGTTTTCGCGCCTATGTAGCTCAAGGGCAGAGCGCTCCCCCAGGAGCGGCGGCGGTTCAACTCCGTCCGTAGGCGCTATGTCAAGCGGCAATTCAGCAATCTGTTAGGAGGTTACGCCCACCATGGCGAAGCAGAAGTTTGAGCGAACGAAGCCGCATGCCAACATCGGCACGATCGGGCACGTGGACCACGGCAAGACGACGCTGACAGCGGCGATCACCAAGACGCTGGCGCTGCAAGGTAAGGCCCAGTTCCGCGCCTTCGA